>CP051187.1:4107000-4751000 GCA_038087035.1 Gloeotrichia echinulata CP02
AATATGGGGAGAAAAAACCTCAATTTCAAGGGCATAGGATAGCGAGAGGATTGTATAAGACTGTTGATAATAGATTATTAAATGCCGATGTGAATGGGTCATTTAATATCATCAGAAAAGTAATTCCTGATGTCTTAGACCAAGGAATAAAGGGTTTGCCGTTTAACCCTGTGGTGGTTGATCCGCTACGAATGACTAGGCTTTAAGCCTTTGAGTAGGTTTGAGTAGGTTTAGTCAAACGGTGGTTAGAACGAACAAAGAAGTCCAACAAAAAAGATCAGTTATGAGTTAACAATTCATAACTCCTAACTCCTAACTCCTAATTTTAATATGCGCTCATTTCGCTTGGAACCAATCTTATGGATTCACGTCGCTGGATTAGCGACGCTGCCGATTTCTTTGCTACTGTGTTTATTGTTTTTATCAGTAGGTGAGCCGCTTTTACCTGTATGGTTGGAGCTATCTTTAGTCGCCGCCATTGGCGTTGTTCCCCTACTGTGGATGCAATTTCGTCGCCCTTTTTATATATTTGCTATTTTGGGTGTAGCGCTCAAACCAGAAAATCTGACTGAGCAGCAACGGAAAATTCTTGGTTTAATTAATACAAATTTTAATCGTGTGCTGGCTGTATTGGCAGCCGTGTTTTTAATAGGGGTGCTGTGGCAAATTTACCAAGTTGCACCATTGGTAGCCAAGGTGGCCAGTTTTTTACCCCAATGGCGCAGCGTCGGATTATTGCTTGCAGCTATAGCTTTTTTGGTCAGCAATCTGTTTTTGCAAATTCCCGTGAGTGTAGCACGAGTTTTGGTGACGAATGACACAGAATTTGCTGCCCTAGAACCATTACCTTTAGAGAAGATTCAACAGAATTTCACGATTTTAGGGGTGCGGGTTAATAAAATCTTGCCCCAGTTGACTGTTAAAGTTAAAACTGAGGAATGAAAAACTATGGCTCAAATTCAAGCTTCTAGCGATGCCTTCGGCGGGCGTAGCCATCGCCCATTTGCTCATGATAGCGAAATTTGGGACGGTCTCAAATTCGCGATCGCCGCTAGTTCTGGTTTCCAACGCTGGCAACTAGAACACAGTGCCCAATTACACGCGCTTCCCCTAGAACACCAGGTACAGCGCTATTTGCGGGAAACTCTAGAAACTTTAGCTTATTAAACATACCTGTCTATTTTAGTAGGGGCACGGCATTGCCGTGCCCCTGGTGTTGCATCTAAACGATAAACAAGATTTAACCTAAACTTTGGCGCTAGCTTTAAGATTCTTCTGTTTGCAGAAGCGACTAAGCACAAAACCACCCGCTATCAATGAACCCAATATTGTTGATGGTTCGGGGACAGGTGCAGCATTGTACTCGAAGTTATCTAAAGCAAAATGCTTGCCATCACCATTATAACCTGCACTAACACCGCCAGAGGAAGTAAATTTTAAATTGTCGATGCCAAGGTAGTTGAAGGTGAACTTTGTTGGGGATGTAGTATTTACAGTTACAGTTTGTGAATACTTAGGTACACCGCCTAAAGATCCCTTAACCAAAATATTCAAACCATTGTTCCAAGAGCCTGTGAGATAAGTACTGTTGAAGTCAAATTGACCATGATCAACACTTACACTGGCAGGGGTTCCAAATCCATTGTACGCGACGTTTGGTGTGGAGACGATTCCATTGTCATAACCTGATGAATCATAAATATTGAGCGTCCCATTCAAGTAATAAAAATTATTCCAATTCAATCCTTGGTAGCCGTTGGGAATTGGTGCTTCATTACCAGACAAATCGTCAAACGTCACAACAACCGCCTGTGCTTGACTCATTCCTAGTGTTCCCAGCGCAATCAATACTGTTCCAGCACAAGCCAGCGATACCTTTTTCATGAAATTTGAGGTAATCATGTAGTTTTTATCCAAAAGAGTCAAAAATTTACACGTAATAAGGGTATTGACACTGCTTAGAGATGACAGATACAGAAATTGGGTATCAGTTATTAGGCGTATGTTAACCGTGTTTTCTCGCAGCAAAGCCAGACGCCAATTGGTGTCTAGTTTCTCGTTATGAAGCTGATAACTGATTAGTTAAAACACATCAAATATGCAGATCTGAATTTGCTCCAAGTCTTGTATGTTTAGGTTTTGTCGGATAGACCTCTGTAATAAACGAGGTAAATCTATTACATGTGTGTTACTTAATAACCTCTTTTTCTCTGAGTTATTACATAAGTATATATTCTGATGACATTTAAAAATAGTTTTCCATTATACTTTTATCGAAAATAAACTTAGGGGAATTATCTTCAACAAGGTCATATATTTTACTTAGCTAAAAATATATTTAGTAAACTCGGCATATAAGGTAAGGCAATACCCTTGGTTTTCACGGTATTTTGTGTGATTCAGAATCCCCGTAATTTCTCCAAAACTGGGGTTTTGACTTTGTGCTGATACGCTTGGTGATCAGCACATCAAATATATTTAGCAAAACCAACAAATTTGTTCTCAAATGTGGGATTTATTGCGGAACATCGCTGATAATGTGTTTGTCTTCGGGTATAGTTTGGCAAAGGTTTGACAGGTATACATAGCTGCTACCGTCAACTCTGCTCAACGAACCGTCATTCAGTAGATCATCACAGACATAAAAAATGAAATATCGGGGTTTTGACATTTTTTCAGGCAAAAATCTTCGCCTTCTTTCTCGCAGTCACATAGGATCTACTTTACCGTTGCAAGCTGGACTAACTGCTTTGTTAGTTCTTGCTGGTGGTGGGTCGATGTTAGTCTCTGGTGCGGTAAATGCTGGTGCTGCTCCCACGCTCACCGCCCAAGTTCCCGCAACTGGAACCGTGATTTACGTTAACCCAGCCACAGGTGGAGATACGGCTACGGCTGGTGTAACTGAAGCAGCGCCCTACAAAACCATTACCTTCGCCCTGAGCAAAGCGCAACCAGGTACAATAATTCAATTAGCACCTGGTAGCTATAATAAAGATACTGGTGAAACCTTCCCACTCTTGCTCAAACAAGGTGTAACCTTGCGAGGCGAGGAATCGAACCAAGGTCAGGGGATATTGATTACAGGTGGCGGCTTCTACACTAGTCGCTTCTTTGCCAGACAGGATATTACAATTTTGGCTGATAACGGAACTACTATTACAGGTGTCACCGTCACCAACCCAAATTCACGAGGTACGGGTGTTTGGGTGGAATCTTCTAACCCCATTATCAAAAACAATACTTTTAGCAACAGTTTAAGAGAGGGCGTTTTTGTCACTGGTACAGGAAATCCCAAAATTGAAGGTAACATCTTTGTGCAAAACAAAGGTAACGGGGTTTCAGTGACTAGATCCGCCCAAGGAGAGATTCGGAATAACTTGTTTCAAGATACAGGTTTTGGTCTGGCGATTGGTGGGACATCCACACCTCTAATCATCGAAAATCAGATAGTGCAAAACCAAGACGGTCTGTTTATCTCCGAAACAGCTAAACCTGTATTACGTAAGAATGTAATTCAGAACAATAAGCGGGATGGCGTCGTCGCTACTATTGATGCAGCCCCTGACCTCGGTACCAATGAAAGTCCTGGTGGTAATCTCATTCGTGGTAACACTCGTTATGACGTAAATAATGCCACGAAAACTCAAAAAATTCTGGCTGTTGGTAACGATATTGATAAAAAACGCATTTTTGGTGCGGTAGACTTTGTAGCTGCAACAGTTCAACCACCACCAGGTGGTCCTGTCGCCTTCAAAGATGTGCCTACAGGTTATTGGGCTAAAGCCTATATCGAAGCGTTAGCTTCTAACAATATTATTGCCGGCTTTCCTGATGGTTCTTTTAAACCCAATGAACCAGTTACCCGCGCCCAATTCGCTACCATCATCAACAAAGCTTTAACACCCGCAGCGAAACGCGCAGCGATTGAATTTAAGGATGTAAAAAGCAATTTTTGGGCTTACGCTGCTATTCAATCAGCTTACAAAGGTCAATTTGTTTCTGGCTATCCTGATGGTACTTTTAAACCACAGCAGCAAATTCCACGAGTGCAGGCTTTAGTCGCTTTAGCTAACGGTTTAGGACTAACTGCTGACAATCAAAATGTCCTTTCTTTTTACACAGATGCTGGTCAAATTCCCAATTATGCGACGGCTTCAATAGCTGCAGCAACTGCGCGACAAATAGTCATCAATTATCCCACAGTTAAGCAACTTAATCCTAATGGTCAAGCTACAAGGGCAGAAGTTGCAGCCTTTGTTTACCAAGCATTGGTAAATGCTGGACGTGCGCCAGCAATTGCTTCACCCTATTTGGTGAAAGTTCCTTAAATTGTTTGTGAACAATTAGCTCCCCGACTTATTCAAGAAGTCGGGGTTCTGGAAAGGGTGAATTATTTTGCGTGATGTCTAATAATTAATCAATTATCCAAATCTTTTTTCTCAAAAAAATTTTGAGTTTTGAATTACAGGTAGGGTGAGTATTGCCCACCAGATCCGGGTTTTGGTGGGCAATGCTACTATATTGGTTCAATCCCCGCAGCTCGTAATTGTGCTGCTAGTCGTTCCGCACGTTGGCGTTCTTGTTCCGCACGTTGGCGTTCTTGTTCCGCACGTTGGCGTTCTTGTTCAACTAATTCTGCACCCCACAGTAACAGTTGTTCGTCTTGGTCCCACCAGCGTAACCAATTCCCTGGACGGTTCTCACGAATACCTTGCCATACTCCAAGGTAAAGATTCATTTCCCCTATCCAGTAGCGCTGATTTTCGTTAGGCTCTTGCAAAATATACTGCCCTGTGCTATCTAAACAATACATCTCTATAGTCCCACTATGAGGTTCAAAGATGGCGTAGTTTGGCACTTTCAAAATACGCTCGTAAAAAAACCATTTACCAGGAGGGTAGCTTGGTTTGATGGAATATTCTGTCCCATCGGTATCAGAAATAAATTCCATCACCACTACGGGAATATCTCCTTGTAGTTGGGGGGTGTAACTGCGGATGATTTCCTCTCTATCAACTTTGATTTTAGCCACGTATGCCCAATCAGGCGCTTTTATAACAATTTTGCCATTTAAGGTGGCGCAGATGCCGTAATTTGTTGATGTCAGGGCGTTGGCTGGGATTTTGTCGGCTAGTTGTAGGCTTTCTGTTAGTGCTGCTGCTAGGGCTGGTTGGTTAATATTATCCACTGGATCATCTGGTAGTACGTAATCATCGGGTAGTTTTTCCCAAGTGATTTGGTATTGCTGGGTGAGGGTGGCTGTCATGGTGGGTTTTCCTTTTGATTATATGAATTTATGTCACGCAAAGGCATAGGCGTAGGGTGCTTCAGACCTAAAATATTGAAAGCAAATTATTTGTGTGCTTCTCCTAGCACCCTACAAAGAGTCAGGGATATGGAAGTTTATTCTTCTTCATCGGGTGCTAAATCCGCATCTGTTAAAGTTTGGTGCGGAATGGCGGCAATAATTGCATCTATTACTTTAGAAACTGGTAAAATCTCGATATTCAGGTCGGGGAATTTTGTCCCTTTAGGAACGATCGCTCTTTTAAATCCTAGTTTGGCTGCTTCTTTTAACCTGAGTTCCATTTGGGAAACCGATCGCACTTGTCCCCCTAACCCTACTTCCCCGATTAATACTGTACCTGGATCGACAATGCGATCGCGGAAACTGGCTACTATAGCAATAGCTATTCCTAAATCTACCGCTGGTTCTTCTACATTTAACCCACCGGCTGAAGCGACATAGGAATCTAATTTTGACATGGGTATCCCCACCCGCTTTTCTAATACGGCGAGAATTTGCACTAGGCGGTTATAGTCTATACCAGTTCCTGCACGTCGCGGGGAAGGATAACTAGTGGGACTGACCAAAGCTTGTAATTCGACAACTATCGGGCGCGTTCCTTCACAAGCTACGACAATGGCGGTACCAGGGGCTGGATCATCACGATTCCCTAAAAATAGCTCTGAGGGATTAGGTACTTCCCGCAGTCCGTGGGAAACCATTTCAAATATACCAATTTCGTGGGTTGCCCCGAAACGGTTTTTGACTGTTCTTAATAATCGATGGGATGCAAAGCGATCGCCTTCAAAATACAATACGGTATCTACTAAATGTTCTAAGACTTTCGGACCTGCGATCGCTCCTTCTTTGGTGACGTGTCCCACAATTAACATGGTAATATCTTCGTGTTTCGCCACTTTCATCAATGCTGCAGTGCATTCCCTTACCTGGGCTACAGAACCCGGTGCGGAGGTGAGAGCGGGAAAAAATACGGTTTGAATACTGTCAATAACTGCAACATTTGGTCTGAGGGAATCTATTTCCCGTAAAATTTCTTCTAAATCTGTTTCTGGTAATATATATAGATCGGCATTTGTATTCTCAGGGTTTACCGAACCATCTGAATCTGTAGCTACTGTATTACTCTCGTCACCAACCACACTCACGGTTTTCGATACTCCCAAGCGAGTGGCTCTTAATTTTACCTGTTGTCCTGATTCTTCTCCAGTGATGTAAAGGATACGGTACCTCTGCGCTAGTTGATTTGATACTTGTAGCAGCAAAGTAGATTTACCAATTCCGGGATCACCGCCAATTAGCACCATCGAACCAGGGACAACCCCGCCTCCCAACACCCGATCTAATTCTCCATAACCAGATTCCCAGCGTGTAATTTGGCGATCGCTAATTTGGTCAAATGTCAAGGAGGCTCGTGGTTTAGCCGGTTTGGCAGGAGATTTGCCATTATTTAGCGTATTTTGCCAATTACCGACACCCCCACGACCTGGTATATCTACTGTATATGGGCTGGCGTTTTGCTCTACTAAAGAGTCAAAGGTGTCACAATTTGAACACTTTCCAAACCATTGGGAGAATTCTGCTCCACAATTGCTACAAATAAAAACGGTTTTTGACTTTGCCATTCTTAAAATTACTTCAATAATCTTAATTATTCCTTAATTTTTGGAAAAAAGTGAAATCCAATCATGGTAATAGTTGCAGCTTTTTCCAAATCAATTCATGGAATGATATCTTAATATTATGGTATTAAAAATTAATCATGAAAAATTTTAGTTAAGGAGCATTGAGAAACTTGGAAAATCATAAAGAAAAGATCCTGGTGGTAGATGACGAAGCCAGCATTCGCCGGATTTTGGAAACGCGCCTGTCGATGATTGGCTACGATGTTGTCACCGCTGGCGACGGTGAAGAAGCTTTAGACACATTTCGTAAAGCTGAACCTGACCTAGTGGTTTTGGATGTCATGATGCCAAAGCTAGATGGCTACGGTGTATGTCAAGAATTACGAAAGGAATCAGATGTCCCAATTATTATGCTAACAGCCTTGGGGGATGTAGCTGATCGCATCACCGGATTAGAATTGGGAGCTGATGATTATGTAGTTAAACCATTTTCCCCCAAAGAGCTAGAAGCACGCATTCGCTCAGTGCTACGACGAGTTGACAAAACTGGTGCTTCTGGTATACCCAGTTCTGGGGTGATCCATGTCGGTAATATCAAAATCGATACCAATAAACGTCAAGTTTACAAAGGCGATGAGCGCATTCGCTTGACAGGTATGGAGTTTAGTTTACTAGAATTATTAGTCAGTCGTTCAGGAGAAGCCTTTTCCCGCTCAGAAATTTTGCAAGAAGTCTGGGGTTACACACCAGAGCGTCATGTTGATACCCGCGTAGTAGATGTGCATATATCCCGATTACGCGCCAAGCTAGAAGATGACCCCAGTAACCCAGAATTGATTCTCACAGCCCGTGGTACTGGTTATCTGTTTCAGAGGATTATTGAACCTGGAGAAGAGTTATAACTTTCTTCAACTCATAACTCATCAGAGTCTTCACTTCGTGACGCTCTGCGCGTTCGCGCCGTGGAAACCCCTGCATTCATGCATGGGGGTAAGGCGCAGGCGATTTTAATCGCTGTCCCCCTTTCGGGGCTGGATAAGCAGAGGAGTAGTACTTATCCATTTCCCTGTATGCCGGGAATTGCCTTGCTACTCCAGTAATGTTAGCTTAGACAATGTTAGAGGTCGGTAACTATCCAAACGACACTGGTTTAACCCCGTTAAGCCTGTTTAATCGTTCAGTTCTAGAGCAGGGAACTAGCTACGCATTCCCTGGTAGGTCTTTAACTCTCGCCTCTAACGTAGTACCGTTAGGGTACTGAGTCTGGTCAGATTAGGGCTTTTTCAAGCCCACGCCTAAAGGCGTGGGGTTTCTGACAACTATTCACAAGCATGGCTAAACCTGATCCTAATCTAGTTTTACGGCGTCTACCCCTTGTTGTCGGTGGATTAGGCGCTGTGCTTTTGCTAGCTAACCGTTTGTTAACACCGCAACTGACCGAATCCCAAGCACGTGGAGATGTGCTGGGTGTGATTTTGAGTGCGGTGTTGATCTTAACAGGATTAATTTGGCAACAGGTACAGCCGCGATCGCCTGAAGTTGTAAAACTGATGGGAGAAGAAGGTTTTGAGCTAGCAGCAGATTTACCAGAAGCCGTGAAAACAGAACTAGCCTGGGCATCTCATTTATTATTGACTAATACAGTCACGCGATCGCTCGTTGTTTATTATGAAGGTAAAGTTTTGTTGCGTCGCGGTATTCTGGCTAATAAATCTGAAGTTATACCAGGCCCCATCATCAAGCGAGTACTGGAAACACAAAAAGCAATTTATTTAGTCGCTTTAAAAGTGTATCCCGGAAAAATTGAATTTGATTATCTACCAGAAAACACTCAAGGCGTCATTTGTCAACCCATTGGCGACAAAGGAGTCCTGATTTTAGCAGCCAATGCTCCTCGCAGCTACACCAAACAAGATGAAAACTGGATTGCTGGAATAGCCGATAAATTAGCTGTTACTCTTCAAGAGTGAAGAGTTAGGAGTTAGCAGTTATGCAAATTATCTATTGGCTACTAGTTGCGCTAATGGTAGTGGGTATCATCGGTGCTGTGGTTCCTGCTATTCCCGGAACCAGTTTAATTTTGATAGCAATTATTATCTGGGGAATGGTCAGTAGTTCCTTTGTGGCTATCAAACTACCACTCATTGTAACAGTTATCGTCTTGCTGCTGAGTATCGGAGTGGATTTCTTAGCCGGGTATTTGGGAGCAAAACAAGCAGGAGCCAGCAAATGGGGACAAATTGGTGCCTTTGTTGGTTTAATACTGGGTTTTTTGGGATTATTACCAGCTTTACCTTTTGGCGGTCCGCTGCTAGGAATTTTACTAGGGCCGCTTTTAGGAGCGATTATCGGCGAATACCTTTACCGACGCCAATTAGGGACCGCGATTAAGGCTGGTATCGGAATTGTGGTAGGTACATTAATTGGTAATTTGATTCAGGGGTTGTTAGCGATCGCCGCAGTTATAGTTTTTCTGGTAACAACTTGGCCGCAGGTATATTGATTTGTTCGTAATTGCACTTCTGCTACGAGAATCCGCTGATCAAGATCGCTCAAACTACAAACTCCACCCCCTTATGGTAACAGCGCTTGTCCTACGCGTAGCGTCTAAACCATTGATTTGGGTGGAGTTTTGTATGTTTAATTGACTTGACTTAGTTGCTAAGTAAGTAGGCAGAAATAAACCAAACTATGTTAAGAAAAGTAAACAAGCCTGAAACTCTTACCGATGACCAATGACAAAGGACAAATGACGAGCCTCGACCGTACGGTTTATTTGCGCCGACCTACTTAGAGATACTGAGACCTTTCCCCAATCAAACCGGATTGCTACGCAAATACATTCATCGAAAACACTGTTTGCTACGACAAACTGAGATATATCAGGGTTTTCGTGAATTGTTATTACTCTATTTTTCTAAAAAATGGTTGAGTAAATTTCCATAAAAATCTGCATAGTTCGTGTATATTTACTCAAATGAATTACTTGGATTTCAATTTATTACCAACGATTTCCATAAACTGAAACGATAAACATACCAAGAAAAGTTATGTGTAAAATTAAAACTTTATGAAGACACTTAAGCAATTGAAGATGTGATGAAGATACTTAAGTGAATATTGCATAATCCCGTTATATGTGATTTTATGGAAATAACAAATAAATCACAGGGATTTCACTAGTCCTGACAGTATTTCCCAGAAAATACTGATACCAGAAATCAAGCAATTCCTGTTCTTCACCTTATTATTAGGAGCCTCAAATAATCATGATTAATTTGACATCTAAATTACTAACAATTGCTTTAGCTGCTACCGCTGCAATCCCCTTAGCTACTGCTGCATTGTTTACTTCTGCAGGTTCTGCTCAAGCTGCTGGACTCACAGGTGAATTCAGTTTTAACGGTGGTTTGACGACTCCATCTAGCGTCAGCTTAGTGACATTGAAAAAAGATTCACTAACATTCACTCCTGATAGCATTATTAAAGGTTTGACAGATGCAAAGAGTACCCCAGTCGCTGTTACCGCTCAGACCGGAAGTTTCTTAGGTTTCAATTCAGCCAGTATTCGAGATATCATCTCATTCACAAACAACACTGTACAAAATCCATTTCTAGACTTTGGAAACCTCGCCTTTCCTGGTGTAATTAACAGTGGAGAAAATACTAGCTCTCTCAGCGATAACAAGAATACTTTTACTTTGACATCTTCCAAATATAATCTAGCACAAAGTGGTAAAAACCTGGGTATAGACGTTGAACTTTCTGGATACTTTACCAGCATTACTGGGGAGATAACTGAGGCATTCGGAAACTTAACTTTCCAAAAGAATAATACTACTGTTGCTCAGGCAAATCAAATTCTCAATAGTGGTAGCTCATTGGCGAATTTGACCTTTTCTGGTGCTACCTTCACCACTTCCGTTCCTGAGCCAGCTACAGTACTAGGTTTAGGGTTAGTTGGCGCTGGTATGGTTATATCTCGTCGTCGCAAAAACGTAGCTCAATAGACCTAAAAATAATTACTAATTCGTAATTCGTAATTCATCCTTGATCGCAAGACTATACCTCTATAGATAGTCCACACACTCCCTTTCAGGTGAGTGTGGGCTTCTGTGCGACTCTTCTATGAAGACATTGACTGAGCTTTAAGACTGTGCTAACCACGGTTCTTTGGTTAAGCCAAACAATTAGCTTTTATTTTAATAGGCTGCTTTTCAGCATTTAATTGGATTACACCTACTGGTTAAAATTATAACAAGTATTTTGAAAAAAAAAAGAAGAAAGTGTTCATTCCTCACCGACCAACATTGCTGATTTCGCTATGCTCAATTTCGCTCGTTGGTCAATTCGTCACTCACGCGCCATTCATCCCACGCTCATTCGAGTGAGCGTGGGGCTTCTGTCGGGAAAGCTAAAAGTAACCTCAATTTATCCGATAGGTCGAATTTTGTTGTAATCTCAGACTACAGCTGATTGCAAAAATTTCTTTGCTTCAGATGCGATCGCCTCTACTTCATCATTAGCCAGTTCCTCTAATAAAGATTTAACATCGGCACTACCCAAACGAATCAAAGCTTGCACAACTCTGTAGCGGATTTGCCAATCTGGATTAGTAGCATAGGGTGCCAATAGAGGAATAGCTTGTAGATTTCCCAAATCTCCCAAGGAACTAATAGCAGCAGTTTGGATTAATTCATTCTCTGAAGACAGTGCTTGTTTGAGTAGTTCAAAGCCTCGTGGATCGCCCAACTCTCCTAAAGTGGCGATAATACTGAATTTTACCACCCATTCGGGGCTTTGATCGTAAAGCTGCTGCAAATCCTCAAAAGCTGCGTGTAATTTCAAAGCGCCTAAACAGTCTGCAGCAGCTGCTTGTACATCAGGTTCAGGGTCTTTGAGTAAATCACGCAATAGATTTAAAGATAAGTCTAAGTCCTGTGTACCTAGCGTATCTATCTGACTCACAGCTGAATATCGCACGCGGGAATTGGAATCGGTAATCGCACTTTGAATTAGTTCAAAGCCAATCGCAGGTTCTAATAGACGAATTTGATTAACAGCTCGCAAGCGATCGCCTAAATCCGCCGAACTGAGCAATTGCTTAACAGACTCAGGAGTAATACTCATTTTTTTATCCTAAATTTTCAAAGCTGGTCAACAGTCAAGAATCAAGAGTCAAGAGTCAAGAGTCAAAAGTCAAGAATCAAGAATCAAGAATCAAGAGTCAAAAGTCTTGACTAATCTTGACTAGCCGCCATTGCCCGAATAATATCACCACGGGTGAGAATACCAATTACTTGACCCGCGCTGTCAAGTACTGGTAAACGATGAACACTGCGATCGTGCATAATTTGGGCTGCTTCCTTTAAAGTTTTCTCTGGGTAAATACTGATGGGATTTTTACTCATTACTTCCCCAACAGTTTGTCCCAGTGCTTTATGCAGATCCCGTTCATAATCACCGGGATTTTGTAAATAGATGACGCTATCAAGAAACATAATATACGCCGGCGGAGTTACTCCTGTTTCTTGCCACATCAGGTCAGTTTCGGAGATAATGCCCACTAACTTACCGACATCATTCACAACAGGTAGCCCGCTGATGCGTCGTTCTGCCAGAATTTGAATAGCTTCTTTCAGTGGAGTCTCAGCCCGGACGACAATTGGATCACGACTCATCACATCGGCAACAGTTTTAGGCATTTGCTTACTTACTTACTTACTAACATTTTTTGTTAAAGCCTCTGCGATTATTGTAGAAAATAGCGAGTCTTCAGCTAACACAGTTCATACATTGTTACGCTATTGGGGATTGGGGATTGGGGATTGGGGATTGGGGATTGGGGATTGGGGATTGGATTAATTTACTCTTGACTCCTTACTCCTTACTCCTTACTCCTTACTCCTTACTCCTTACTCCTTACTCCTTACTCCTTACTCCTTACTCATTACTCCTTACTCATTACTCCTTACTCCTTACTCCTTACTCCTTACTCCTTACTCATTACTCCTGACTCCTTACTCCTTACTCCTTACTCCTTACTCATTACTCCTCACTCCTAACTCCTCGCTCTCTCAAAGCGGCGATAATTTGAAAATTTGCCTGGGGAAAAGTAAACTGATCGAGATCAGTCAAGCCTACCCAGCGAATTTCATCGCATTCTATGGGTTGAGGAACGCCTGTAAGATGACGGCAGTGATGTGCTGTGAGGGTAACTCGTAAATGGGTGTAAGTGTGGTCAATAGTGATCAGATGTTCTCCCACTTCAATCTCTATTCCCAATTCTTCGGAAATTTCCCGTCGAATACATTCTTCAACCGTTTCACCAGGCTCGACTTTACCGCCAGGAAATTCCCACAAACCACCCATTGCTCCTCCCGCACGTCGGCGATCAATTAAAATTTGCTGTTGGTCGTTCCAAATTATTGCAACACCAATGATTTTATGGGGTGGGGGAGAAGTAGGTTGACTCATCGTTCCTGGGGAAATGGGGGAGAATGACAAATGACAAAACTCGGCAGTCTAACTTGATTTCTGCCGAGTTTGTATTGTATTGTGAATGAAACACTTTGAGTTTATTGATCCAGGGTAAAATCCCCAATATTATCGCTGTTGTTAGGTTCAGTTCCTTGCAAAGCTATTTCAAAGTCCATTCTCTGTTCGGCGTTCCGCAAAAAATAACCACTAATCATCGCTGAGGCGAGAAGGCGACCGAGATTTTCTCGGTTGGTAGTGACGGTAACGCCAAAGTGTTCTGAAGGCAGATTTCCCAAGAGTCCCACAATATTACGTTCCATTACCTGAAAAACTTCTGGTGAAGTGGGTTTGGATAATTGGGTAACAGTTTCTGGACTTAAAGATTTAACATATTGCCAGAGAAAATTGCTGGTTTCGGATTCGCTATTGAAGAATTCAGAGACTCGATTGGATGGGTTACTCACGTTTTGCCTCCTAGATGACTAGTATTCGCTAGAGTACTTGCGATTTTAAGAATAAAGACTTCTGTTTTATTTTGCTGGCTATACACTGTTCTTGCCATCCAATCTAACAAAATATTATTCGGGAGGAAGTCGGTGTAACCGTACCAACCGCAGCGGATTTTATCACCTGTTGGTCAAAAGTCATTTGTCATTTGTCCTTTGTTAAAGACTAATGACAAAGGACAAATGACAAATGACAAAGTACTAACTCGCGAAGTATTCATCCATGTTGGCTTTAGACTTGCGAAGTTTGATTAAGGCTTCCCGTTCGATTTGGCGTACTCGCTCGCGGCTGATGTTGAGGATTTCGCCTATTCTTGCTAGAGTCAGAGCTTGCCCATCTATTAAGCCAAAACGCAGGGTGATGACTTCCTTTTGTTGTGGGGTGAGTTCCTCCATCAGGCGATTTAAGTCATAGGATAGGGAAGATTGCATGACAAAATCTTCCGGAGTTGCTCCTGGATCTTCTAACATTTCGCCGAGTTCGGTATCGTAATTATCCCCCAACCGCAAATCTAGAGATAGGGGCAGACGGGCTTTTTCTAGGTAATCTCGCACCTGCTTGGGCGTCAATTCTAATTCATCAGCTAGTTCCGTGGCTGTCGGCGCTCGTCCCAGTTTTTGAGATAATTGGCGCTGTGCTTTTTTGATTTTATTCAATTTTTCGGTGATGTGGATAGGCAAGCGGATGGTGCGAGCTTTTTCGGCGATCGCACGGGTGATGGCTTGACGAATCCACCAGTAGGCATAGGTCGAAAACCTGTAGCCTTTTGTGGGGTCAAATTTTTCCACGCCCCTTTGCATCCCAATGCTGCCTTCTTGGATTAAGTCTAGTAAATCCACATTCCGCTTAATATATTTTTTCGCTACGGATACCACCAGCCGCAAATTGGCTTCTACCATCTTGCGTTTGGCAATTTCTCCATCAGCGATCGCCTCGTTTAATTCAGCGGATTCTAACTGTGTCGCTTTTGCCCATTCTTCTAAGGTCGGTTGACGCCCTAATTCGGTGGACAGGTACTGCCTCACATCGTGCAAACCGGTTGCACGTTGCACCTGTTTGCCATAAAAAATCTCCTCCTCGTGGGTTAAGAGTGGCACACGGCCAATCTCACGCAGGTAAGTCCGCACGAGGTCTGTTGCTGTCTGAGCGGTCTTCATGGCGCTACTCATTGGTAATGATGGACTTGACAGTATGGTCATTAACTGATGTGTGCTTTGCGAGGGGCTACCCAGTCTAACTGGGAACCCTTACTATGGTTTGCAATTTGCGCCACCGAGAAACTCGGCTGCTTATACTAATCAAATTAGGTTCTTAACTGCTAGAGGTTACAGTTATTTCACCCGATTTACAAGTATCCATAGTTAGATAAAAGGTATCGAGTAGAACATTTTATGTACTTTGCGATTATTAACGATTGTAACATTTCTGAGAAAAATCGTGACATGTGACAGCCAAAAATTTCGAGGCTGTGGCAGTGTCAACAATTCCCCTAATATCTATCCTAAAGACTATATCTAGGAAGCGATCGCATTTATGTAGGTATATCAGCCAATAAATTGCTTATATTTCTTAAAATAAATCAATGCTAACTATAATGATTTTCCTATAACAATTACTTAATTTTTCCAGTATCTCTGGGGTGTCGGTTCTATGTCTATGGGTATAGAAGGATGGGGGGAGATGAGAAAGTCAAAAGAGGCAGGGGAGGCAGGGGAGGCAGGGGAACTGGAGTTTAGACTAAGCTATGCAAAACGACCCAGCAGGGCTGAGTTAATCAGAGACTTAGCGAAATTATGAATAATCTTTAGTATTAAACCGCAACTGATGGCTCTTTACGTGGTCGTGTTACGGTTTTTTTTACAATCGGGCATCGGTTTTTACGGTGGCGCTTTTTTCCTGCTTCCCAACCAGGGGACTTTCCGCGAGGTTTGGGTGGAAGGGCTGGAGTACCAATCACCGCAAAAACTCCACCCATAGCTTGAGCGACTCGTCCAGGAGTCAAATTATCGAGTGACTTCTGCCAAGGTAAAGGATTATCAGTCACGATATCACGGGCTAACCACAATTCCCAAGTCATTAGAGGCATTAGGTCACTCCAGCGCTCACACTGCTTAGGAGTACTTAACTTGGGCGCAGTCCAATGTAAGCGTTGTTTCAAAAAACGATACCAGTGGTCAACGGTAAAGCGACGCAAGTAAAGACACCAAACTTCCTCTAGTGGTGGCATTTCTTCTCCAACCCAAGCTAACCACAAAGGTTTGGACACTCGTTCATTGCCTTGTGCGTCGAGACGTTCAACCCTAATGAGTAACATCGGACGCGCTGCCGCTTTACGAAAATGTAAATTCTTCCAGAGGCTAACCCTTACTCGTTGTAGTTTCGGATCATCCAATTCTAAAACAGATTCTGCATCACTCCATGTCGTGGATTCATTAAGTTTGAATTTAGACCCGTGTTTCTTGGGACGTCCCTTACCCGAATAAGCTTCAGGCTCACCCCATAAACAAAGATTTGAGCGCAATCGTACCAAAATATCTGCGGGAATACTGGCAGTTTTTAAGACAAAAGGCGCACACCCATATTCACTATCCCAAACTGAAATCGCTCTGGTGGGTAAATATTTACACACCTGTTTTAGTTGCCAAATCGCTTTTGAGATTGGACTTTCCCCACTTGTGATCCGTTCATGTCTCAAAGGTAATGCCCAACTACCGGAATCCTCTGGTATCCAAGCAATTGTACTGTATCCTTGACCAATGGTAATCGGTTTATTTCCTGCTATGGATGTGCCACTATGCTCATAAGTTCTCTCTTGCAGTGTTACGGCATCCGGACGCGACCAGTTAGTATGATCTCCAGCCAAAAGTGGACGCCCCTCTACTGGCATTTGTTTGATGTATAACTGCATTAATTTCTGTCGCTGCGGTCGGCTATCTTGTAGCGCCTCATAGATACTTGACCACTTGCGTCTAAATACTGGTGATAAAGATAAGTCGGCTAAGGAGTAAACATTCCGGGTCAGCAATATGGCATCTGTTAATTCAAATGTCGCGTCTTTGGCTCTACCTAAATGTTTGTAAGCTAATTGACGAAACTCTTCAAGTCTGGCACGTTTCATATTGGCAGGTGAGTAATGGTAGTTCGTTATCTCAGCTTCTGCCTTCATGGGGACTGTGTTCAATCAGACTCCCCTTTTTTTCTTGATCATTCCCCATCTAATCTCCAGCGTGTTGATAATGATAATCATTATTGTTTTATTTTTTAAACATGCATACTACATAATTATTAAAGATTGCGGATGCTTTGAGGCTGACTTCTCGAATATTTTTAACCGCTAATTCCATTTGGTTTGCGTTCTATCATATCGCTTTTAGTCTAAACTCCAGAGGGGAAGCAGGGGAGGCAAAACTCTTCCCCTACCTCCATTTCTCCCCCTGCGCCCCCTGCTTGCCTCAACCAAGAAATTCCAAAACCTACGCAGTATTGGTCCCCAATCCCCAATCCCCAATCCCTATAGCATCGGACAGTAATCTTGGATGACTTTTACGTCCAAGGTGGTAGTTTGCAGGGAATGGATGGCGGCGACGGTGGCTTTGGCACCGGCGATAGTGGTGATGATGGGAATTTTGTAGGCTAAGGCTGTGCGGCGGATTAATCTAGCGTCAGTCTGAGCTTCTTCCCCAGAAGGTGTGTTGATAATTAGTTGGATTTTCTGGTTTTTGATGGCGTCTAGGACGTGGGGACGACCTTCATGGAGTTTGAGGACTAATTCAATATCTAAGCCATTTTCTTGCAGGAATTGGCGTGTACCAAGTGTAGCCATGACTGTGAAGCCTAAATCAATAAATTCCTTGACGACGCTGACCGCTGCGGCTTTGTCGCGATCGCTCATGGAGACAAATACGGTTCCCTTGAGGGGTAAACGCTCCCCAGCACCGATTTCGGCTTTAGCAAAGGCGCGGCCAAAGTCGGTGTCTATCCCCATAACTTCGCCTGTGGAGCGCATTTCTGGACCGAGTATGGTATCTGTACCAGGAAATTTATTAAATGGCAAGACTGCTTCTTTAACTGCTATGTGAGCGGGGATGACTTCCTGGGTGAAGTTTAACTCCTCTAAAGTTTTACCTGACATAATTAAGGATGCCAGTTTCGCTAGCTGCACACCAGTAGCCTTAGAAACAAAGGGCACTGTCCGGGAGGCGCGGGGGTTGGCTTCGAGGATGTAAACTTGGGGAGAATAGCTACTGGCGCCGACAACAGCAAACTGAATGTTCATTAGCCCGATAACTGAAAGCTCTTGGGCTAACTGTACTGTCCAGGTGCGAATTTGATTGAGAATTGCTGGTGACAGAGAAATAGAAGGTAAAGAACAAGCGGAGTCTCCAGAGTGTATCCCTGCTTGTTCGATGTGTTCCATAATACCGCCAATCACTACTCGCCCCGTATGATCGGCGATCGCGTCTACATCGACTTCAATCGCATTTTCCAAAAATTTATCAATCAAAATTGGGTGTTCTGGTTCCACCTGTACCGCAAAAGTCATGTAGCGTTCTAAATCTTTATCGGAATAGACGATTTCCATCGCCCGTCCCCCCAATACATAACTGGGACGCACTACCACTGGATAACCAATGCGTTTGGCGACAATCAATGCATCTTCGTAACTCCGCGCAATCCCATTAGCCGGTTGAGCAATATTCAACTTGTGAAGTATCTTTTCAAACCGCTCTCGGTTTTCTGCCATGTCGATAGAATCTGGTGATGTACCCCAGATTTTTGTGGTGGGATGAGTTTTCTCCCCATCCATAGCAGTGAGATATTGCTGGAGGGGAACAGAGAGTTTCAGTGGTGTTTGTCCGCCAAACTGGACAATAACTCCTACAGGATTTTCGGCTTCGATGATATTGAGTACATCTTCTTTGGTTAACGGTTCAAAGTAAAGGCGATCGCTGGTGTCGTAATCTGTAGAAACTGTCTCTGGGTTAGAATTGACCATAATCGTCTCATACCCCGCCGTTTTCAGCGCATAGGCGGCGTGACAACAACAATAGTCAAACTCAATTCCCTGTCCGATGCGGTTAGGACCACCACCTAAAATCATCACCTTTGGTTTAGTGGTGGGTAAAACTTCGGTTTCTGATTCATAGGTGGAGTAATAATAAGGGGTAAACGCCTCAAACTCAGCGGCGCAGGTATCGACGGTTTTGTAAACTGGTATTACTCCTAATTGTTTACGGTAGACCCTGACTTCATCTTCGGTGCTTTTGGTGGCAAAGGCAATTTGGCGATCGCTAAATCCATGCCGCTTTACAGCATACATTTTCTCTTTTGTCAATTGATTTAGGGCTGTCCGTTTGAGGAATTTCTCCACCTCTAGCAGTTGTTGCAATTTATTGAGGAACCAGGGGTCAATGGCGGTGAGTTCGTAGATTTCCTCATTACTAATCCCTAACTGCATCGCATGGCGCACAACGAAGATGCGTTCAGGATTGGGTGTCCGCAGTTGGGCGCGGATTTGTTCACCACTGGGCAATTTTTCGGCTTGGTCACAACCCCAGCCGGCGCGTCCTGTTTCTAAAGAACGCAGCGCCTTTTGGAAGGATTCGTTAAAGGTCCGGCCAATGGCCATTGCTTCGCCGACTGACTTCATTTGTGTAGTCAGCACTGGTTCGGAACCAGGGAATTTTTCAAAGGCGAAGCGGGGAATTTTTGTCACTACATAGTCAATTGTCGGCTCAAAGGATGCTGGGGTTTTTTTGGTAATATCATTTTTGATTTCATCCAAGGTGTAACCCACAGCCAGTTTTGCAGCCATCTTCGCAATGGGGAAACCTGTGGCTTTAGAAGATAAAGCGGAACTGCGAGAAACACGGGGGTTCATTTCAATGACCACCACATCCCCGTTGACGGGATTCACGGCAAACTGGATATTAGAACCACCAGTTTCTACGCCGATTTCGCGGATAATTTTAATTGCCATATCCCGCAACCGCTGATATTCTTTGTCGGTCAGGGTTTGAGCGGGAGCAACGGTAATCGAGTCGCCGGTATGGATGCCCATCGGGTCAAGGTTTTCGATAGAGCAAATAATTACTACATTATCTGCCAAATCGCGCATCACTTCCAACTCATATTCTTTCCAGCCGAGTAGGGACTGGTCAATGAGAATTTGGGACACAGGACTGGCGTCTATACCTACCTGCGCCATTTCTTCAAATTCTTCTTGGTTGTAGGCTATACCACCACCAGTACCACCCATTGTGAACGCAGGGCGAATAATTAGGGGATAGGTACCGATTTGGCGGGCGATCGCTTTTGCTTCTTCTAAAGTTGAGGCTGTACCACTGGGACAAACATTCACCCCAATCTTGGCCATTGCTTCGTTAAACAGTTTTCTGTCTTCAGCTTTTTCTATCGCTGGGAGTTTGGCGCCAATTAACTCCACATTATATTTATCTAAGGCGCCACTTTTTGCTAAAGCCACAGCCAGGTTGAGGGCGGTTTGTCCTCCCATTGTCGGGAGTAGGGCGTCGGGACGTTCTTTGGCGATGACTTTTTCAACCAGTTCCGGTGTCAGCGGCTCAATATAGGTGCGATCGGCTGTTTCCGGGTCGGTCATAATTGTCGCCGGGTTGGAGTTAACCAGCACTACTTCATAGCCTTCTTCTCGCAACGCTTTACAGGCTTGGGTGCCAGAGTAATCAAACTCACAGGCTTGTCCGATTACAATTGGACCTGAGCCTAATAGTAGAATCTTCCGGAGGTCTTGGCGGCGGGGCATAGTCGTGGCCTTGGAGTACGAGAATACAAATCCAGATTATTTTAAGATTCTTTTCCCCCGCTCATGTCGTTTATTAGCAAGTTTTACAGGTTTGGTGACACAGACGAGCAAAAGCGGCTCTGAGGATGGGGGGAAAGTTTCTCCCATTTTCCCTCTTTTTTGTGTGAAAAATTCTCTGTAATTTTTGAGAAAAATTGAGAAATATTTTGAATAGTTGGATATTTTTTTGTGGGAAGTGAAATTTTTTTCAAAAAATTACCTATTTTATACAAGCAGACATGACCCATATTTAAGTTTTAATGGACAGATTTAAATAAAAAATAAATGAAAATATTTTTTGATTAGCTAATTGCTCATAATTTTCATTATTGAAATTGGGTAATCATATATACTTGTCATAAAAAATGCAGAAAGGTGTATTATTACCTTTCTGCCCTGTTTTATATTCTTTTGAGAATTGGAGATGCCAAATTTTCTTCAGTAGTTTATGGCAAACTTATCTAAATTATGTGAGTGTTAGTTTTGAGCAGGTTGCACAAAACCTAAAGTTAAGCTATCTTTGGCTAGGAAGTGAGCTAAATGATAAGCCCGCTCCTCAGTTTTTAACAGAATTTTTTCGTACAAATAGCGTGTAGCTCTGTCGCCTAAACTCTCTGCCTGAGCGGCTTGGCGGCGGATTACACCAATAACGGCTTGTTCGGCAGCCAAGTCATTTTCTAGCATCTGACGAGCAGAATATACGCCATCAGCTTCAGATTCAAAACAGGTTAATTCTGCCAATTTAGCAAAACTAGCTACTGGTACACCGCCCAAACCATCCAAACGCTCACCAATTTCATGGATGTGTCCTTGTACTTCTTCGTAGCTTTCGCTAAAAAACTCATGTAGTGAGTAAAATTCTGCACCTTCAACTACAAAATGATGTTTTTGGTACTGCAAGTACAGTGCTTGAAAACTAGCTAGTACAACGTTAAATCCTTCCGTTACTGGCGCGGTTACACTGTGATCTAACAATACAGGATTGTCGTAAACATGACCGAAATTACGTAACGCAGTTTGTGTTTGTGACATGATTCTCCTCGCTTTTTAGCAGTTATTATTTTTAACTGCTTAGTTTCTACATATTAACATTTTCAAAATAAAAACAAGTCTGAGCCACATCACAGACTATGGATTTTTTCTGCTTAAAAGCTCAGATTTAACTCCTCTTGAGCATGATTGACCACCTGTCAGAGATTATATAGTGATAATTACTCTTGACATACTTAATCAAATATGATGACACCCATAGGCTAAATAGCGCGAGGTGTAACCCCTATGCTTGTCTATTCCTCCTCCCCTTGCTGTTGGGATATTCTGGCAAAAATTTGAAATTTTTTTGCAAAATTATTGAGAATAGTTGGCACTTAAGCTATCCTGGTTAAAAAGGCTAAACTCTCAAAAATTAAAAATCTCAGAGAATTGGTATTCATCGTAGTTACTGCAAGTTTGTTGCACTTTGAGGGCAAATCACTTGAAACCGTCAGAAATGCAAAAATCGCATATTGTAGAGATTAATTGGGCAGACCGTTGGCAAGTCTATCAACGCTTGCAAGACCTAAATATTCCTTGTTGGTGTGAAACTAACCAGCCATTGAGAGTTGAGATTTGCCATCCAATCGCGGCTATTCAGCTTTGGAGTGTGATACGACAATTTACAGCTTCGCGTCAAGACTTAATTCAGAATCTTAAGTATTGTTGGCAACATCGCTACCAACAGTTTTAATTGACAGATCCTACCCCGCTGTTTCATTTTGAGTAACAAATAAGTGAAAATTATGAGTGAATTACAGAATAAAGAAGTAGCAGAATTCTGCCTTGAGGGACGGTTTCTCGATTTTGTGATTAAAGACGGCTATAAGCTCAAAGGCTTGCTGTTAGCCACTGCTGAAGGTGAATGTTACGTTAAACTCGCTAAAGATTTACGGATAGCTTTTGACTGGCGCTTACCAAAAGGCACATGGCTGCAAGTGGTGGGAACAAAAAAATATGACCGGAAAAAAGATGAAGTTAAATTAGTCGCCGAACGTGTAATGGCGGCTACGGGAGACTGGGACAGAGGATCTACAAACTTGATCACTCCAGCACAGGAACTTTCACCAATTAATAACGTCATAGTACAGTCAGCTAAAACTAAAGCTACGATTTTAGTTTGTCAAAAGTCTGATTGCATGAACCGTGGAGGTAAAACACTTTGTCAGGCCTTGGAGGCCACATTGAGCGATCGCGGTTTAGAAGACCAAGTAACTATCAAAGGTACTGGTTGTATGAAAAACTGTAAAGCAGGCCCTAACTTAGTAATGCCAGATAAAACCCGTTATAACCGGATTCAAGCAGCACAAGTCCCTGCACTCATAGATAAATATTTTGATCAGCCAGATAAATGCAGCTAAATGGTGATACCTGCAGCCAATTTAGGTATCAAAACCTAGTTGAATTTTTACTTTTTAATAAGAGAATATGTTAAGAAGGTAACAATGAGTAATGAGTAATGAGTAATGAGTAATGAGTAATGAGTAATGAGTAATGAGTAATGACAAATGACAATGAGTAATGAGTAATGACAAATGACAATGAGTAATGAGTAATGAGTAATGAGTAATGAGTAATGAGTAATGAGTAATGAGTAATGACAAATGACAATGAGTAATGAGTAATGAGTAATGAGTAATGAGTAATGAGTAATGAGTAATGACAAATGACAATGAGTAATGAGTAATGAGTAATGAGTAATGAGTAATGAGTAATGAGTAATGAGTAATGAGTAATGAGTAATGAGTAATGAGTAATGAGTAATGAGTAATGAGTAATGAGTAATGAGTAATGAGTAATGAGTAATGAGTAATGAGTAATGAGTAATGAGTAATGAGTAATGAGTAATGAGTAATGAGTAATGAGTAATGAGTAATGAGTAATGAGTAATGAGTAATGAGTAATGAGTAATGAGTAATGAGTAATGAGTAATGACAAATGACAAATGACAAATGACAAATGACAAATGACAAATGACAAATGACAACCCTTTCGAGTAGGGTTTATTTGCACCGATTTACATTGCATCAAGTCGCCGGCGTAATTGACTACTGAAGGCGTCAATTACGGTAACAACTACCAATAATACCAACATCATGGTTGTAGCTTTGGTATATTCAAAACCATCAATATAACTTTTCAACTGGAAGCCAATACCACCTGCGCCGACTACACCCAGCACCGAAGCCGCACGGATATTGTACTCAAACATCCAGAAGGTGTAACCTAATCCCAAGGGCATTACTTGTGGTAAAATTCCGTATTGGGCAATTTGTAACCTTGATGCTCCTGTAACTTCTAAAGATTCTATCGAACGAGAATCAACGGCTTCAATTGCTTGTTGGTAAAACTTAGCAAGATAACCAATAGTGTAAATTCCTAAAGCTAAAGTTCCTGCAGGTGCGCCTAGTCCGGTAGCAGCGACGAAAATTAACCCCAGAATAATTGAGGGAACGGAACGGACTGCATTTTGCAGCAAATTCGCTAACCATTGTAGCCATTTGGGTGCAACATTGCTGGCGCTAGCAACTGCAATTGGTAAGGAAATAATTGCGCCGATGGTGGTTCCCCATAAAGACATTTGCACAGTTTCAATTAAGGCTTTAATGGCGATATCTAAAACTGTTGGATCTGGAGGAAATAGCCGGGAAATAAAATCGGTGATGTAAGGCCAGCTAGTTTTCAGGGTTTCAAAATCGACCTTTAAACCTTGCAGTGCCCAAGTATAAACCAGAACTAACATCAACAGGATGATGAGGGGAGTTAACCAAGGGTAATAGCGTCGGAGTTTTGAATTAAAGATGTAATTCATGATTTATACTTGAGAAAATTGGGCTTGCAAGTTGTTACAAGGGCCATCATAAATAATGCGTCCCGCATCTAAGACGATCGCACGTTGGGCATATTCAGCAGCTAGACACAAATCGTGCAAAACTGTAACAATAGTCATGCCTTGCTGCGAGTGCAATTCGGCTAAAGTTTGCATTACCTGTTGAGAAGCGATGATATCCAAGCCGGTGATGGGTTCATCGGCTAAGAGAATCTGGGGGGATTGGATTAAAGCGCGGGCGATCGCCACCCGTTGCTGCTGTCCACCACTCAGATGACCAGTTTTCTCGTATGCTTGCTCTCTTAAACCCAATTGCTCTAATAACTCTAGGGCTAAAAGGCGATCGCGCTGCGGAAATCCAAATAGAGTTTGCCAATTTTTCCTCACACCTAGCCTTCCACACAGGACATTTTCTATCGCTGACAATTGGCGAATTAATCCACCACCCTGAAATAACATCCCAATATCACGCCTGATGTGGGGAAGTGTGCGCTTAGTCATCGTCACACCATGAATGTTAATTTCTCCACGTTTGAGTGGGACTAATCCAACAAGCGATCGCAATAATGTCGATTTACCCGCGCCATTAAGTCCCAGCAAAACTACAAACTCACCCTGCTTAATCTGACAATTAATCCCATTGAGGATGGGACGATTTAGAGATGCAGTATAAGCTGTCTCTAGGTTGTGACAATCAATTACACAATCTTTCATTCCTGGGTGATCACTGTTAGAAGGTAAAAGTTTTGAGTTACTCCCTTCCCCCTGGAAGATTACCGTTCGCGGAGCGTCCCGTAGGGAAATAATTTTTAGCTCACGCATTCGGCGGAGCCGTTCCCGCAGGGTAGGCGCAAAGGCGCATTCGCGGAGCGTCTCGCAGAGAAGAAGGAAAATTATAGGTAATCTTAGACCGGGAAGGGAGTAGGAGTGAGGAGTGAGGAGTTTTGAAATTACGGTTCGATTCCTGCGAGTTTGAGTGCATCACTGATGGGTGCTAAGTGACGATTGTGATCGACTCGCACCAATTCTGTGGAGTTATACAAATTACGTAGGAGTTGGTTATTTTGTGCCTGATTTAACTTCTGTAGAGCTTGGATGATTTTTTCTCTATCAGGGGCGGGAACGTCGTCATCAATGGCTATACCGTGGGCGGGTACACCAGATATTTTATGCAGCACTCGTAACTGATTCTTTTCTTCTGGTGTAATATATGGAGCAAATAAAGCATATTCTGACACGGTGGCTACATCCGCTTGACCACGGAGAACTGCTTGTAATGCTTTGCTGTAATTGCCACCGTATGTAACTTGATTAAAGAAGCCATCCAAGCGATCGCGGTTGGGGACAAATCCCTGTTTCACCAACTCACTCACCGGGAAAATAAACCCTGAGCCTGATGTGGGGGAAGTAAATGCAATTTTTTTGCCCCGGAGTTGTTCTAGGGTAGCTTTAGCCGTATTTTTGCTTTTGAGGTTGCTTTTGTTGGGGACAACAAATACTGAGTTATAGGTGTATCTGCCAGAATAATTATCCCGTACCTCAGCCAGATACAAACGAGCATTCGCCAATTGTTCAGCTTTCAAAGCCGGACGGCTACTTAAGAAAGCCACGTCAGCCCGATTTGCTCTCAAGGCTTCGACGGCGGCGGTATCATCGCCTACCTGGGCTTTTACGGGGATTCCCAATTCTTTGGATACAAACGCTGCTACAGCATCTGCCTTAGTTTGCAAATCTGTGGAGTCAGCACGATTGGGAAAAACTATTGTTAAAGTTTTCAGTTTTTGGGCAAGTAAGCGGGGTGTCTGTTGACTGGAGTTAGCATTGGCAATAGTCGCCTGTATTCCCCCCAAGGTGCTGAAAACCATACCAGTAAGCGCTACAAATGCCGCGCCAGCACCGAATAAACCTTTTTTGCTCACACTCATTTGTAACTCTCCATAGGGAACTCTTCTCAAACCTTTTGCAAATTATTTGCAATTAGTTCCGTAAATGAATCTAGAGGTTTTAGGAATAAAAGTCAATATGAAGCCTGTAGCAATTAGTCTATGGGTAGCATAGAGTGGAGTCTATGGTACTGTAGATTCTTCGGTTGGGTTAATTATTGAGGAATCACCAAATTCAGCAAATCTCTGGCGCTGACTACTAGTCTGTCAATTTTGTTTTGAGGGATTTTTGGTAGTGTGAGCGTCTCGCTCACGCGGGCAAGATGCCCGCACTACAGTCCATCATTTTTATCTTGACAGAGTACTACTCCCTTCCCGACTGTCTGTCCTCATGCACCAAGTCATCGATGAATGACGGCTCTTCCGTACTTAGCGTGCTGAATTTATTAAAAAATCAGCTTGAAACCCTTGCAGAGCTAAGATAATAGCCATTATTTTCTGTATTTTATATCATATTGCTAAAAATTAAATTATGAACGCCTGTAAGCCTTACTTTTAAAGCAAATTTATAGACTTTAATTAATAATTAAGCACGCTAAGTACGCAAGAACCACATTAAGACGCTTGCTGAATAAGGACACAGGCTGCTTGATGGGAATTCCAAGGTTGCTGCTCATAGCTGTTGTGTTGTGTTGGTAGACATGGGTAGCCAATACATTTAAACAATGTTTCCTGGTAATTTTGCGAAAATTTACCAGCAAATTTTATAATTTATACTTAAAAGGCTCAAACTTCAGCCTCAAATGTTGATACTATTCCAAGTTAGCCATGATACCAATATATTAGTAGGGGCACGGCAATGCCGTGCCCTAAAGCGCTCGTAAGGGCACGGCAATGCCGTGCCCTAAAGCGCTCGTAAGGGCACGGCAGTGCCGTGCCCCTACATGGGACGATATAATTTTGTCATCATAGGGGTTATCGGTTGAGTCCAATACACTCGTAAGGGCACGGCAGTGCCGTGCCCCTACATGGGACGATATAATTTTGTATTGTATTAATATTGCTTCCTAACTATTACCAATCACCGCGATCGCGTCTATTTCTACCAACACATCTTTAGGTAAACGCGATACCTGTACACACGCACGCGCCGGCGCTGTAGTTTCGGGGAAATACTTGGCATAAACTGCATTCACCGCTGCAAAATCTTTCAGGTCAGCTAAAAATACGGTCGTCTTGACTACATCAGCAAAGGTCGCTCCACCTGCCTCTAAAATCGCCTGCAGGTTAGCCAATACCTGCTCGGTTTGCTTTACCACATCATCAGTGTAGACAACATCACCAAGGCGAGGATCGATGGGAATTTGTCCAGCGACGAACAATAACTTACCAGAAGCGGCGATCGCTTGGTTATATGGACCGACGGGAGCGGGTGCTTTATCAGTATTAATTACTTCACGAGTCATAGATATCACTTTTTCTAACGATGCTTCCTGTTTACCGACTTCCACCTGAGAGGCGATCGGCTTGTAAACTTGTCCATTAGGCATTATCGCACCAGTTAGGTCAGCATTTTTCAAATTTGCGCCGTAAATATTTGCCCCGGTTAAATTTGCCTTCTTCAGGTTTGCACCATCAAGGTTTGCGTTAATTAGGTTGGCATTTGAAAAACAGGCTCTTTCTGCATTTGCTCCAGCTAAATTAGCGTTTGTGAGATTTGCATTTGCCAGGTAAACCCCAACTAAATCTGTCTCAGCTAAATTTAACCTTGACAAATTACAATTCTCTAAACTGACTCCCCGAAGTCTAGCTTTCTGAAGATTTGCCCCAGTCAGATTAGCATCAGTTAAATTTACCTGCGTTAAATTTGCTCCCGTCAAATCTGCCCCCGTCAGATTTGCATTAGTTAGATTTGCATAACTTAAGTCCCCATCGCTGAGATCTGCCCAACTCAAATTTATTGATCCACCCTTGATACCGACCAAATTTGTAGATATTAGGGATGCCCTAGAGAGGCTTGTTTCCCATAGGCTAGCTTTTATTAGCCTTGCTTCACTCAAGTCTGCTCCATTCAAACTGGCTCTGTATAGGTCTATCTCACTTAGGTCTACACCTTTGAGGTCTATCCCTTGGAGATTTGCGTTATGAAATTTTCGGTTCCCTGCTGCGTATTTTTCTAAAAGTTCCTCAGCGTCCATCTTGCACCTTTAAATACCTATAACCCAGTATATTCGCATAAATTTTTGGCGTCATAGGTATTCTGCGCCCCCACCTCCCAGTCCCCAGCGATGCACTGAGCTTGTCGAAGTGTCCCCAGTCCCTATTCCCTAATCCCCAACCTCGGACGTATCCCATAATGGCGATATTGCCAATAATCCTGGAGAATGAGATCGTGGTCAAAGCATAAATTACTAGGCACCTGCAACGACTCAAAAATCCCTATACCCTTAGCATCATCACCCGCCACAGGTTCCCCGGTCGCCGTCGCCAAAAACACAATGCTGATAGTATGCTGACGCGGGTCGCGACTAGGGTCAGAATAGACCAGCAACTGCTCAATTAACTCCACCTTTAAACCCGTTTCCTCTTGGGCTTCCCGACGGGCTGCAAATTCCACAGGTTCGCCATAATCGACAAACCCACCAGGAAGTGCCCAACCCAAAGGCGGATTATGTCGCTGAATTAATACTATTGGTCGATGCGGTCGATCAACCAATTCGATAATGATGTCAACTGTCGGTACTGGATTTCGATAAGTTTTAGTCATTTGTTATTTGTTATTTGTCATTGGTCATTTGTCATTGGTCATTGGTCATTTGTCATTACTCATTACTCATTACTCATTACTCATTACTCATTACTCTTTGTCATTTGTCCGCTCCCCAATCCCCAGTCCCCAGTCCCCAATCCGTGATACATTCGATGCGATCGCTTTCTCCCACACCCACACATTAAGTTAAATATGCCTTTTCCCAGATCCAGTGGTATTTTGCTGCATCCTACCTCTTTTCCCAGTCGCTTTGGCGTTGGGGATTTAGGATTTGAAGCTTATCGCTTTATTGATTTTCTCAAGGACAGCTACCAGCAATATTGGCAGGTTTTACCTTTAGGACCGACTGGCTATGGTAATTCTCCATATATGTGCTACTCGGCGATGGCGGGAAATCCTTTGCTGATTAGTCCCGAAAAGTTGGTAGATGAGGGTTTGCTGTCTGCAGCTGATTTTGCTTCTATACCACAATTTGCCCTAGATAAAGTAAATTTTGACCAGGTTATACCACTGAAAATTGGGTTTCTTAAAAAAGCCTGCGAGAATTTTCAGGCTAAAGCAACGCCTAACCAGCGGCAAAAATTTGCTGCTTTTTGTGAGAGTAAGTCCTATTGGCTAGATAATTATGCCTTGTTTATGGCGCTCAAGGATTCCCATGATAGTGCTAGCTGGTATACTTGGGAGCCAGAAATTGCCAAGCGGACTCCATTTGCATTAGATCAAGCACAGCGTCAACTGACTACAGAGATTTTTTATTACAAGTTCATTCAATATGAGTTCTTTCGCCAATGGTCAGAACTGAAGAACTACGCTAATAAAAATGGTATCGACATTATTGGCGATATTCCCATTTACGTAGCTCACGATAGTGCTGACGTGTGGGCGAATCCCGATATCTTTGCTTTAGATGAAGAGACGGGAGAAGCCGCACTCATGGCGGGTGTGCCACCAGATTATTTTAGCGCTACGGGTCAATTGTGGGGCAACCCGGTTTACAACTGGGAACAGTTGCAAAAACAAGAGTTTAAGTGGTGGGTGCAGCGCTTTGAAGCGATGCTGGATTATGTCGATATTATTCGCATTGACCATTTTCGCGGATTTGAAGCTTATTGGGCTGTACCCCAAGGGGAAAAAACGGCGATGAATGGTGAATGGATTGAAGCCCCTGGGGAAGCTTTTTTTGATGCGATCAAAGAGAAGTTAGGTAAACTTCCTGTATTGGCTGAGGATTTGGGTGTCATAACGCCAGGGGTCGAAGCACTACGGGATAAGTATGAATTTCCGGGAATGAAAGTTTTACAGTTTGGCTTTGGTTCCGATCCCGGTAATCCTTTTTTACCTTTTAATTACTCACGTAATGCAGTAGTTTATACGGGAACTCACGATAATGATACGACTATCGGCTGGTTCAATACAGCCAATGATTGGGAGAAACGCAATTTGTTACTTTATTTAGGTGGTATTAGTTCTGACGGCGTACACTGGGATTTAATTCGACTAGCTTTAACTTCTATTGCCAATTTGGCAATTATTCCGTTGCAAGATGTTTTAGGATTAGGTACGGAAGCACGAATGAACTTTCCGAGTATTGCCGAAGGTAACTGGGAATGGCGCTATCGAGGGGAAGGATTGACTAAACAATTAGGCGATCGCCTCAAAGATCTGACCACGCTTTGTGGTCGCGCCCCACAGCCTAAATGAAGAGTGTGGGAGTAGGATAGTTTGGAGTTTGGAGTTTGGAGTTGGGAGTTTGGAGTTATGATTGTCTCCATACCCCATGCCCCATACCCCAATCTCCTTAAAACCTAGGCTTGGCAGCAATTTGGATTTCTTGGACTTTGCCAAGTTCTCCCATTTGCTTGGCTTCTTGCTGATTGACACTCATGAGGACACCACCAGCATTATCTGTTTTCACAATCAGTTGCTTCTCGGCGTTCCACGTGCGATGAGTTCCCTGTGGGAGAGTACCTTCAAACGCAGTTTTGCCATCAGCTACTACACGAATCCATGATGATGCCTTTAAGGTTACACCAATTTCCACTGGCTGACCGTTGTTGGTGCTGCTGAGGGTGTTGCTAAAAGGTTTAATTTGCGGTCCCTGTTCAGATTGGCTTTGTACTGGTTCCAAAAGCGAATCTTCCTCTGACTTTGGCTTACTTTCGGTATTATTTGCTTGTAAGGCGGCATTATTCAGTAACTGAGATAAGCCACTGACAGAGCATACAATGAGAAATATGTAAAGCAAGTAAAGATGAAGAGGGCGCAATTGACTAATTGACTGAGTTTTCCAAGTAGTTGGGAGGTTTACTCGCTCATAAGCAATGGGAAAATTACTAGCAAATTCTGCTCCATTAAAGCCCAATGCATCGGAAAATTGCCTGATTAAACCCTGAATATAGATCGGTTCAGGTAGATCATTTAAATTACCTTCTTCTATAGCCTGCAACAATCTGCGAGGAATTCTGGTCATTACTACCATTTCCTCTAGTGATAGGCCCTGTTCTTGACGGGAAGCCCAAAGTTGAGCGCCCATTTGTGCTAATTTTTCAGATCGTTGTTGCTCTACTGAGGGTGTAGGCTGCTGATTATCTTTAGTTTTTAGCCATTTCATATTACCTGATACTCCTTGACTCCGCTGAATCTTTAATAGGAATTTGCTTTATCTGCTGTTGCAAAAAGCGAATTTCATGATCATTTAGGGAACGATAATTACCCTCGTGTAAAAAGGGTTCTTGTGAAATTTGTAATTGAATAGGACCGATAGCAGTCCGATGTAACTTGATCACTGGATAGCCCAACATTTCGGCTATACGACGGATCTGGCGATTTTTTCCCTCCTGTAAAACAATTTCTAAACAGCTGTGGGTAGAAAAACTTTCTATGAGGCGCACCCTAGCTGGTCGTGTTTTGCTCTCGTCTAAGATCACTCCCCGACGCCACATTTGTAGCACTGCTTCCGGGGGATGTCCTTGAACCATAAGACGATAAGTCTTGGAAATACTGTGGCTTGGATGAGTTAAACCAAACGTCAAATCTCCATCATTCGTAAGTATTAATGCTCCTGTAGATTCAGCATCTAGTCGCCCAACTGGGTGTATACCTGAACCATTGCGAAATTCTTGGGGGAGTAAATCAAGAACTGTGGTTCTACCCTGAGGGTCATAGCAAGTGGAAACGACTCCAGGGGGTTTGTATAGCAACAGATATATCAGATTTGGGCGCTGATCAGGGGATACGGATTTACCATCAATGGCGATCGCATCTGTTTCGGGGTCTACTTTTTGACCTAAATGCGCCAATACGCCATTTACCCGCACACGCGATCGCCGAATCATTTCTTCAGCTTCACGTCGTGAGGCTATACCCCATTGAGCTAGAACTTTTTGTAACCGTGCCTCCATCTGGAAATTTCTTATTCTTCAGTGAATAGTTAAATCATAATATTTGCATTTTGTAGTTAATAGCCTTGAATGTTACATTTAAGGCTTGTTTAACTCTAGTTACCTGTTTAGCCTGACCCATAGAGGGGTTCAATGCCTGACCCAAATCCAAACACAAAAAGTCCCAAAAAGATCGGGATAGTTACAAAAATACTCACTCAAGCTCTCAAACTATGGTTGCGAGCGCAAGTCAGCCTTGTATCCGAGTTGGAGGTACAGATTAGAGCGAGCGATCGCCAAATCTTTTCTGGCTGCATTCCCTGGGTATCTATTGCTGCTAGTCATGCTGTTTATCAAGGTCTCCATGTTAGACAAGTTGAACTAGTCGCAGAAAATATTCAGGTCAACATTGGCTCAGTACTCAAAGGCCAGCCACTGCGACTGTTAGAAACAGTACCTGTAATTGGTCAGTTGATCATCGAGGAAAAGGATCTCAATGACTCCCTGTCATCTGAATTATTATCAACTGCGTTAAATGAGGTACTGGTTCAAGTTTTACCAGAACATTGCCCAAAAACCAAGCTTATTACTTGGCAAAAAATCATCCTTGACAATAATCAAATGATATTGTTCGGTTTGGCGATCACCGAGAGTGAATCCACACCCTTGGAGATTACTGTGGGTTTAGAGTTGCTCAGTGGTCATGAGTTACAGCTATCACTTCTCCGAATTCAGTACAACATGGTAGCGGAAATAGAGGGTAATCATAAATACAATTTAGATCTTGGTTCAGAGGTCGATATTCAAGAACTCACCCTGATGCCTGACAAACTGGTGTGTCGCGGGCGGATTAACGTTAACCCCTGATGATTAAGAGCAAAACTAGAAATGCTTCTTCTTTATTGTAAATTATATCTATAACTACACTATATGTAGTTATAGAGAAATTTTGGCAGGTACAACAACATTATCAAACGAACGCTGCTGTATTGCCTCCATCCTGTCTAATATTCCTAAGTTTAGCCCTTAAGTTCCGGAAATACTCCCACAAGAGAACTATAGCAGGGGACTGGGGACACTTCGACAAGCTCAGTGCATCGCTGGGGACTGGGGACACTTCGGCAAGCTCAGTGCATCGCTGGGGACACTTCGGCAAGCTCAGTGCATCGCTGGGGACACTTCGGCAAGCTCAGTGCATCGCTGGGGACACTTCGGCAAGCTCAGTGCATCGCTGGGGACACTTCGGCAAGCTCAGTGCATCGCTGGGGACTGGGGACTGGGTTACAAGTCTGATTGTGTCTAGGTTTTATCATCAGTTAATGTCCTAAGCACTTTGGCGGTTGCTATAAGTACATTTGTCATAAATAAGGGTTAATCAACAGTAGCTGAAAAGCTAACAATTACTACCAATTAATCACTTATGCTCCGACGCCAAGTCATCTGCTATGAGTAACTACTTTGGCATTTGGCTGTAAAATACAATCATGATACTAGGATTCAAGACACAACTGAAGGTAAACAAACAACAACGTCTACTACTGGCACAACACGCAGGAGTAGCCAGACATGCGTGGAATCAAGGTTTAGCATTATGTCAACAGGTACTCATACATAATCGGACAAACCCTGATGAGAAAATTAAATTTCCTACAGCCATAGATTTACATAAATGGTTAGTAGCAGCAGTTAAATCTACCCATCCTTGGTATTATGAAGTATCTTAATGCGCTCCTCAGTACGCATTAAGATATTTGTCAGATGCCTTTAAATCTTTTTTCAACAAAGTTAAAGGGTTTCCCAACTTCAAGAAAAAAGGTAGAAATGATTCTTTTACATTAGATGGTGCAATTCACATAGACCATAAGAAGATAAGAGTTCCAGTAATTGGGTGGTTGAAAACCTATGAACTTTTACCGTTTGGATATAAACCAAAATCAGTCACAATCAGTAAACAAGCTAACAAGTGGTTTATTTCCTGGAAAATAGCATTAGAAACCAGCGAAACCCCTAAAAAGGAAGAATTTGTCGGAGTTGACTTAGGTATAAATCATCTAGCAATATTATCAACAACAGAAGTATTTGATGGAGCAAAAAGTTATAAAAAGTCTGAGGAAAAACTAGCGAAAATGCAATACTTGAATCGGCATAAACAAGTGGGTTCAAGTAATTATAGAAAAACACAAATAAAAATAGCCAGACTACACCAAAAAATAGCCAACATTCGGAAAGACACATTACATAAAATCACCACCTATATCAGCAAAAACCACGCAGTCATAGGGATAGAAGATTTAAATGTATCAGGGATGTTAGCTAATGGTAAGTTGTCTAAAGCTATAGCTGATATGGGTTTTTATGAGTTTCGTCGTCAGTTAGAATACAAGACTCAACTATATGGGAGCAAGTTAGTCATTGTGGATAGATTTTATCCTAGTAGTAAAACTTGCTCTAGTTGTGGTGAGAAAAAATCATCTTTGTCACTGTCTCAAAGAGTGTTCCAGTGTGATAACTGCGGTTTTGAGTGTAACAGAGATTTGAATGCTGCTATTAATTTAAGAAAAGAAGCGGTCAGATTGACCGTGTTAGCCTGTGGACTGGATAGTGCCGACACTTCCAGGTTGAAGCAGGAAGAAAAAGCGGACATTTGTTAGCATTTGTTAGCTTTTTTGGATCGGTTGAATTGACTGTTGTAGGCTGGGTTAAGGAACGAGACCTAACCTACGAAAAATCAAGTTCCGAAGCTTTTTGAGGGTAGCCCGATTAATTCATCTATCTGTTATGAGGGGTAACAAGAGTGTGACGAAATAGTAAACCAGGGGAGCGGTAAAAATATAACTATCAGTACGGTCTAATATTCCACCATGACCAGGAATCAACTGTCCTGAATCCTTTACTCCAGCATCACGCTTGAGCATTGACTCGGTGAGATCGCCTAAAAGACTGGCAATACCAATGACCAAGCCCAAGGCTAGACCCGTGAAGGGGAATTGTGGAAAATGAAGATAATAGGCTCCTGTTAGGGCGACAAATATGCTCGCCAGGACACCAAAGACAGCACCTTCAACAGTTTTTTTCGGGCTGATGTCAGACAGACGAGTTTTGCCGAAGAATTTGCCAACAATGTAAGCACCGATATCAGATGCCCAAATACAAAGAAAAGTCAACACCGTCGCCGTCAAGCCTTGTGGTAGAGAGGAGAAATTTCGTTGATCTAGAATATCTGTCCAGACTGTAGGCCAGTAACCACCGAAAGGTAGATTACTGGTGAGTGCGCTACCAAGCGATCGCAAGCGCACCCAATAACTTGACAAGTAACCTACATAAAATAGCCCCATAATCGAAGCCGAAATATCTGCTATCGTCGCCATTTTCGGCTGAAACAACAGATAAAAACAAATACAAGTTCCAGCGATGGGCATCACAGCATCTGCTAAATTGCCATCAAGCGTACAAATAATCAGTAAGACAAGACTTGCAAATATGGTGGTTTTGGCAGCGGGAACTATGCCTCTGGCTCGCACCAAATTAAAATATTCCTGTTGCCCCAAAAAGACAACAATTGCGATCGCCACTGTAAAATACCAACCCCCCAAAAGGGTAGCAAACAAAGCCAGAGCGATCGCCACAATTCCACTAATAATCCGAGACCAAGGCATAGAAGTATTAAGTATTGGGTATTGGGTATTGGGTCTTAGGTATTGGGGATTTGGAAACTTCTCCCCTAGTTTTTAGCTTCTAGTCCCCAGCGATGCACTGAGCGGTCGTTGTGTCCCCAGCGATGCACTGAGCGGTCGTTGTGTCCCTAATACCCAATCTAAAATCTATTGGATTAGTCTAGTTTCTCACCACTGAGGATAAAAATGGGATCGACGGCGGTAAAGGTTTGAGAAAAACCGCGCACTTCCAAGCGATTGACCGCAGATTGGACTACTTCGATATTTATAGCTCTTAATTGGGCAAAGCTCTGGGAAATAGCATACAGACTTTCTAGATTAGCAGCTGTGGCGACTACTCTACCTGTTGGTGGCAAATAACCCCATACTGCTTGCAAGATTTCCTGGATGGGGCGTCCTCCCTCAAAACAAACGCGGTGAGGCGCTATTTTAATCTCATGTAAACAATCTGGGGCGCTACCTTCAATTATTTCAACATTGTTCACCTCAAAGCGATCGCAGTTACGCCGGATCAGGTTGGCTACTTCTTCATCTCGTTCCACAGCAATAATCTGTCCTGCTGGACACATCAATCCTGCTTCTACAGGAATTGTACCTGTCCCGGCGCCAATGTCCCACAACACTGAATCGGCTTTAAGTCGCAGTTGGGCGATCAGCAATAGCCGGACTTCTCGCTGACTAAAGGGAATTCCTGGTAAATGCTCGAATAATTCATCAGGAATACCAGGGGTAATGTAAGGCCAAAGTTGGGAGGGCATAAAGTCACATAACTATACTAAAGATATCAGCTTGTTTAAGGGGAACAAGCTATAAAGTATAAAAAATTCCTCAAGGTAGCATTATAAGTAATGATGATGAGTCAGGAAATATTCGCGAACCGCTACGAAGTTCAGCAGCAGTTAGGAAAAAAGGCTGGACGACGGACATTGTTAGCTAGAGATTTGCAAACCGAAGAATTAGTCATCATCAAGTTACTCAATTTTGGCAGTGATTTTGAATGGGATTCACTCAAGTTATTTGAACGGGAAGCCGAAACTTTAAAATCTTTATCACATCCTTTTATTCCTCGTTATTTAGATTATTTTGAAGTAAATTCACCTAATACTAAAGGATTTGCGCTCATACAGACTTATATCCCCGCCCAAACTTTAGAGCAATACTTACAAGCTGGGCGGACTTTTACAGAAGCGGAAGTTAAACAGATAGCTTCATCGCTGTTAGAAATTCTCACCTACTTACATGGGCTACATCCCCCTGTAATTCATCGTGATATTAAGCCTAGCAATATTCTCTTGGGAAATCGCTCTGGCCATAGTGTCGGTCAAGTCTACTTGGTAGATTTTGGTTCGGTGCAGACTATTTTGGCTACAGAAGGCACAACTCGGACTGTAGTAGGAACCTATGGCTATATGCCACCAGAGCAATTTGGTGGTCGTACAGTTCCTGCTTCTGACCTTTATAGTTTAGGCGCAACCTTGATTTATTTGGTTACGGGTACTCACCCAGCAGACTTACCCCAAAAGGATTTACGCATTCAGTTTGAGCCAGGCGCTAACATCAGTAAGAGCTTGAGCAATTGGTTGGTGCGAATGACTGAACCGAGTTTAGAGAAGCGTTTTAGTTCTGTGGATCAAGCAATCACAGCTTTAGATCAGCCGCACTTACCAACTACCACGGCTTTAACGACTAGCAAACCGTTTGGGAGCAAAATTCAACTAACCAAAGACTGGGATTGTTTAGAAATTTTCATTCCCCCAGTTGGCTTTGAGCCGTCAATGGTGTTGATGGGTTTGTTTGCGATCGCCTGGAATTCTTTTATCTTATTCTGGACAATTGGCGCTCTTTCTGCTCCTTTTCCCGTCAATCTGGTTCTTGCGTACTTAACGTGCTAAATTTTTAATTACAGTCGATAACTTTGTTTTAAAATCAAGGCTTACAGGCGCTTATAGCCAAAATTTTAATCATCAGACCTAAAAGGCAGTAAATAATGGCTGTCATCTTATCCCAGCAAGGAGTTCAAGCTTATTTTTCAACATATTTAGCACGCTAAGTACGCCAGAACCGGATTTGAGTTTTTAAGGGATTACCAAGAAATAAATTATTCCATCTTGTGGGGTGGACATCTTGTCCAGCCAAGGCTACGGTAAGTCCTATGAGTTCAGTTAAGAAAATTGTCGTAGGGGCACGGCACGAATAAAATTGTCATTAGAAGAAAAAATTTTGGATGTTCCCGTAAGTGTATATCATTCGAGCCTAACATCCCTGTATTGAGCAATATTCTACTTTTATCGTGTATAAACTGATTCAATGTTTGTTACAGATTAGCCCGCAAAGGCAGCAAAGCCTAAGCAATTCATTATAGTTAATGAAGAATGATTTAGAGGCACCTGATATGTTTGGACTGGGATGGCCAGAAATTGCTATTATTGCTATAGTCGCTATTGTAATTTTCGGTCCGAAAAGAATTCCCGAAGTGGGCAATGCACTAGGCAAAACCCTACGCGGTTTTAAAGAGGAACTGAAAAAGCCCAGCGACGAAATTAATCAGGAACAAGAAAAATAATAGACAAGGGTCAAGGGTCAAGGGTCAAAAACTCTCCTATCTTGGACTCTTGACCTTGGACTGTTGACCTTGGACCCTTGACTTTTGACTAAAGCAGTGTATTGATGACAGAGGATGTAATCCCATTTTGGGAATCGACCACAGTCGGGGTAGGATTTTGCGGCTGGATATCCTCTTTGACGCCACGCATTTTAATTAACTTAATGGCGCGGCTGACGCTTTCTGGCAAAATTACTACCAGACCGTTAGCAGGAGCCATGTCTAGGCCTTTGTTAATTGCTTGGGTTTCATCGAGAATTGATTCAAATTTGGCATTTGGCTTAACTTGGCTAATGCCTTTAGTAATTAATTCAGCGGCGGAACCTCTGGGGCGTCCTCTGGTATCATCGTCTTCTTTGACGATAATGTAGTCAAAAATTTCTGCTGCTAGTTTGCCTAATGTGATAAAATCTTCGTCACGGCGATCACCAGGTCCGCCAACTACGCCGATCCGCGTCCCTGTAGTCCAGTTGCGGACAAAAGAACCCAAAGCTTCGTAACTAGCTGGGTTGTGGGCATAGTCTACTAAGGCGTGGTAGCTGCCTAAATTAAATAAATTCATCCGTCCCGGTGTTTGACTCACCGAAGCGCGGAAGGTCTTTAAGCCTGAACGAATTTGCTCAATGGTGACGTTTTGCACAAAAGCGGCTAAACTGGCTGCTAAGGCGTTGGCAATCATAAATGGTGCCCGTCCGCCCATTGTCAACGGTATTTGTTCGGCTTTTTCGATCCTGTGGGTCCAATCGCCTTTGACAATTGATAGATAGCCATTTTCGTATACTGCGGCTACTCCTCCCTTTTGGATGTGGCTTCGCACCAATTCCGAGTCGGGATTCATTGTAAAATAAGCAATATTCGCTTTGGTTTTTTCTGCCATTGCGGCGACTCGGCGATCATCGGCGTTGAGGACTGCATACCCATCGGGGGATACAGCTTCGGCGACTACACTCTTGAGGTTAGCTAGCTGGTCGATAGTATCTATATCACCTATTCCCAAGTGGTCTGCAGCAACATTTAATACTACACCAACATTTGTGTATTCAAAGCCTAATCCAGAGCGGAGAATGCCTCCACGAGCCGTTTCTAATACGGCTACTTCTACAGTTGGGTCTTGCAGAATCACATGGGCACTTTGTGGTCCAGTATTATCTCCCGCTTCTACTAAGTAATCACCGATATATGTACCATCAGTAGTCGTATAGCCTACTACTTTACCAGTCTGTTTATAAATATGTGCTAACAGTCGGGTAGTGGTGGTTTTGCCATTGGTGCCCGTGACGCTGAGGATGGGAATGCGGCTAGATTGTTCGTTAGGGAACAACATATCCATAACTGCGCCGGCGACATTGCGGGGGATACCTTGGCTGGGGGCGACGTGCATCCGGAAGCCTGGAGCAGCGTTGACTTCGACGATTACACCGTCTACTTCGCGCAGGGGGCGGCTAATGTCGGTAGTGACGATATCCATACCGGCGATGTCCAAACCAATAATCTTGACTACCCGTTGTGCCAACCACAGGTTTTCTGGGTGGATTTCGTCGGTGCGGTCTACGGCAATACCGCCTGTACTCAAATTAGCTGTTGCCCGCAGGTAACAAATTGTGCCTTTAGGTGGCACGCTGTTGAGGGTGTAGCCTTGCCGTTCTAGTAGTTGGTAACTGGTGCGGTCGAGTTCAATTTTAGTGAGGACGTTATCATGTCCGTCGCCGCGATTGGGGTCTTGGTTTGTTTCCTCAATCAATTCGGAAATGCTGGATCTACCATTGCCAATAACGTGAGCGGGAACACGTTCAGCTACGGCGACTACTTTACCATCTACTACCAATACTCTATGGTCGCGCCCAACGTAATAACGTTCAACAATGATTGCGCGGGAAACTTGTCTGGCTGCTTCGTAGGCTGCTTCAGCTTCTTCCCACGTTCTGATATCGATAGTGATACCACGTCCGTGATTACCGTCTAAGGGCTTGATGACGATGGGATAACCGCCAACGTACTGAATAGCTTCTTCCAAATCGTCCAAGAAGTTGATCACAGTACCTCTAGGTACTGGTACTCCAGCGGCGGCGAGGATGCGTTTGGTGGCTTCTTTGTCGCAAGCTAGTTCTACGCCGAGAATGCCGGTTTTGTCGGTCATTGTGGCTTGCATCCGCTTCTGGTGGACGCCGTAACCGAGCTGAATTAAAAAGCGTGCCCCTAGTTGCATCCAGGGAATGCCTCTTTTTTCTGCTTCTTTGATCAAAGCTTCTGTAGAAGGTCCCAAAGAAGAATCACGCCAAAAGTCTTTCAGGTCTTGAATATCTTGCTCTAGTTCTGCCTTGGGATAACGACCGCGATCAACAATGCTTTGGCACAAACGCACCGCTGCTCTACCAGCGTAGCGTCCCGCTTCCTCATTTAGGTACTCCATCACCACCTGGTAAATACCGGGTGTGGCAGTTTCACGGGTACGACCAAAGCCTACGTGCATACCAGCTAATTCCTGGAGTTCTAAAGCTACGTGTTCCACGATATGGCCAATCATGGTACCTTCACGGACGCGCATCAAAAAACCACCACGACAGCCAGGCGAACAATAGTGACCCTCCAGACTTGGCAGCGCCTCTACTAATCCTTCATAAAAGCCAGGGATTTCATTTGAGGGCCTCTGGGCAAGGGTTTCTAAATCGAGGCGCATGACGATCAACTTGTGGCGTCGAATGCTCCAGTAGTTTGGGCCGCGTAAGGTCTGGATCTTGAGGATTCTCATGGGAATAGGTAGATGGAGATTCGGAACCAAAATTCTAGTTTCTTACTGGAATTGATCGCTAAACTGTTTATGGTGAACAGTTTTTTCTTTTTACATAGTATTCTGCTGATTTTTCTACCGCAGGAAGTAATAAATCAGCGATCAACTCAGTGTAACCTCAGATACTCTATTCCGTCAGCTGGAGATGCGGTGTACAGCGGGCAGTACAGTCCGCTGGTACAGGTGGAAGCGATCGCCATAGCTGAGGATATGTAGGCGTAAATTATGGACTGTTAGGGGTTCATCCGCACCTACGTGGGGTTCATTGGTGTGTGTAAGCTCAGTAGGATCAACAATCGTGACACTACCTTTACCCATAACTTGTAGCCAACCATCGCGTTCAAACACAGCACATGTATCTTCATCAATCCCAATACCTAGGCGATCGGGATGGGCACAGATTGCACTAATTAATCGCCCCATGCGATTACGATTGTGAAAATGTTGGTCTACAATCACTTCGGGAATAAACCCCAAACCCGTTGCCATGTCTACTAGGGAACGATTAGGGGTTTCACCACTACCACCACCAGCAATCATATGATGCCCCATGACTGCCGCTCCGGCGCTGGTGCCGGCTAAGGTAAGTTGCCCAGCCCGCACCCGCTGTCGAATAATTTCCATTGCTGGGGTGTCTGCCAACACGCCACAGAGGCGCAGTTGGTCTCCTCCTGTCAAGAATACCCCACTACAGGCTTCTAAGGATGCTTTGATTTGGGGATTTTCGCACTGTTCCCGTTCGCGGATGTCTAAAATTTCAACCTTTTCAGCACCCATTTCTTCAAAAATGCGAATATAGCGACTACCGATGATGGCGGGTTCGCGGGAGGCTGATGGAATAATTGTAATATAGGCCTTACTAGCACCAGCACGACCAAAAAAAGTTCTGAGGATATCGCGTCCATGAACTTTATCTTCTGCGCCTCCGATAACCAGAACGGCGGTTTTAGTTGCTTGGGGTGTCCTCATTTCCAGCGATTTAGCTTTTAATTCCGGCATTATTGTGTTTCTCCTGTCAACAACTTCAGGTGAATGTAACAAGGTTCAGCAGCCTAACTATTTTGGGGCTTCGGTTCTTTGGGAGGACACTGGTTGACCCACACGAGGCCTCAGTTCTCATGTGTCCGTTGTCCTCAAAGTTAAGTCCTTGTTTTTCACCTGTCCACTTTTCCCAGACTGGAAAAACAGTGCTTGGGGGGGCTAGGCTTACCATTATTTGGGATAGGGGGCGATGCTGCGCCCAACAGTGGGGGGAGCAGGTCTTGACACGCTTGGTTCTGAGGCTGGCTCGATGCATCCTGGAAGTTGTTAACTTGGTCAGATTATTAAATTAAATGTAGTTGTCACAATATTTAAACATAAATTAACTAATTAGAAAAACTTTTGATCCCACGACGCACCAAGACGAATGGTAAGTTTAGATACTGTTGATCAAGTTTTACCCTAGTTTTAGCTCCTATTGGCTGGTTGTGTTGCTTAGACATTCAACTTTAAGATTAGTGTTCTCGAATACGAATAACTGTGCGCTTTGATATAGTTACGCTTTTTCCTGACTGTTTTACCTCCATTCTGAGTTCTGGACTCCTGGGTAAAGCCTTAGCCAAACAGATTGCCCAAGTACATCTGGTTAATCCACGGGATTTTACCACTGACAAGCACCGAAAGGTAGATGATGAACCCTATGGCGGTGGGGTGGGGATGCTGATGAAGCCAGAACCCATCTTTAGCGCTGTGGAGTCGCTGCCGATTTTACCGCAAAGAGAGGTGATTTTGATGAGTCCCCAGGGAGAAACGATCAATCAGCCCCTGTTGCGGGAATTAGCCACGAATTATGATCAATTGGTCTTGATTTGTGGACATTACGAAGGGGTAGATGAGCGGGTACTCAATTTAGTCACTCGTGAAGTGTCCCTGGGTGATTTTATTCTGACTGGGGGAGAAATCCCCGCAATGGCTTTACTCAATGGCGTAGTCAGACTATTACCTGGAACCGTCGCCAAAACTGAGTCTCTGACAGCAGAAAGTTTTGAGGAAGGGTTATTGGATTTTCCCCAGTACACCCGTCCTGCTAACTTTCGCGGCTGGAAAGTCCCCGATGTCTTGCTGTCTGGGAATCACGCCGCTATAGCTAAATGGCGCTACGAACAACAAATTAAAAGAACAGGCGATCGCCGTCCCGATCTCCTGGAAAAATGGAGACAGGATAAGGCGTCAGCAGAGGGAGAAACGACAAATGACCAATGACAAAATGAATATTCGTATTGGTAACGGCTACGACATCCACCGACTGGTGAGCGATCGCGATTTGATTTTAGGCGGAGTTAAAATTGCCCATGAACTGGGTTTGTTGGGACATAGTGACGCTGATGTTTTGACCCACGCGATTATGGACGCCATGTTGGGCGCACTATCCTTGGGGGATATTGGTCATTATTTTCCTCCTAGTGACCCCCAATGGGCAGGATCTGATAGTTTGGTGTTATTAACACAAGTACATCAACTAATTCGCGATCGCGGTTGGCAAATTGGCAATATTGATTCTGTAGTAGTAGCAGAACGTCCCAAATTGAAACCCCATATTCTAAAAATGCGCGACAAGCTCGCTACTGTTTTACAATTACAACCTGATCAAATTGGCATTAAAGCTACCACCAACGAAAAATTAGGCCCCGTGGGACGGGAAGAAGGTATATGTGCTTATGCTGTTGTCTTGTTGGTAGCGGCTGATTAACTTTTCTTGGCTGTATCAATGAAGATATTGAATAACCGTTAGGATGGAAATCAATCGGTAAGAGGAGATAACCCACAAAATAGGGAGAGATTTGATGTTAGCTAAAAACTTAGAAAATCTAGATAGTCCAGATTTCGTAGCCTTAAACAAAGACGGTCAAGTTATTCTGATAGCTGAAATTAGAGGTTTTCCATTTAAATTAGAAGAACCAAAAGCTAAAACTCATATACATCTTCATCTTTACGGTTATCAATGCCAAGCATTTGTTTTGTAGAATCTTTAACTACCAGAGAACAAGCAGCAAAATATAATCTAGATTTTCTCCGCCAACTAGATATACAAATTAATGACGCCGAGCGAGATTATTCCGTTCAAGCGCGATTACTGGTTGCTCAATTAGAGCAACTTAGAACTAGTTATCTTCAGAGAGATAACAAAATTCAAGAATGTTTTGATTTAGCCTTCAATCAGCTTCTCAATCAAGCCGAAATAATTACATTAATTTTACAAGATGCTAATATCCAATATTTCAAAAAAACTCAAAACTTTATTGGCTGGCTAAAATCTCAATCTCATTAACGTCACTAATCGTCTATTTAAATTATGAAAATTCCTAGGATATTGTCGGCAATTAAAAGTATTCGCTTACCAATAATTATAACTTTGGTAATATCACTAACACTAGTCGCCTGCAACCCAGCCAGCTTCACCAAAGCCGAGGCTCAAGTACCCCAATTAGTTACTAGCATCCTCAGCGATCCTAAAACATTTAACTTTGCTCTCAGTTCCGAATCTCCTAATATTTTTGGTTTGACATCCGAAGGATTAATAAATGAAAACTACGAAACGGGCAAAGTTGAGCCAGCCTTAGCAGAATCTTGGCAAATTTCTGATGATAAATTAAAGATTGTTTTTACCATACGGGACAATTTAAAATGGTCTGATGGACAACCACTGACAGTAGATGATGTGGTGTTTACCTACAATGATATTTACCTCAACGAAGCGATTCCCACAGACGCCAGAGATGGAATGCGAATTGGTGAAAGTCGGAAATTACCAACTGTGAAAAAAATCGATAATCGCCGCGTTGAATTTACTGTCCCAGAACCCTTTGCTCCCTTTCTACGTAGCGCTACTGGCTACCCAATTTTACCAGCCCATGCGCTGCGAGAATCTGTCACCACAAAAGACAAAGAGGGGAAGCCAAAATTTTTGAGCAAATGGGGCGTTGATACTCCACCAGATCAACTAATTGTTAATGGTCCTTATCAGCTAGAGCGTTATGATACCAGTCAACGGGTAGTTTTTCGACGCAACCCCTACTACTGGCGCAAAGATGCTAATAAGAAAGCCCAGCCTTATATTGAAAAAATAGTTTGGCAAATTGTGGAATCAACAGATACATCCTTGCTGCAATTCCGTTCTGCTGGGTTAGATACTGTGGGGGTGTCACCAGACTATTTTTCTTTGCTGAAGACGCAAGAAAAGCAAGGTAATTTCAAAATTTACAATGGTGGCCCTGGTTCTGGTACAAGTTTTTTAATCTTTAATTTGAATAAAGGTAAAAGAGAAGGTAAGCCACTAATAAATCCAATCAAATCACGTTGGTTTAATACTGTAGAATTTCGTCAAGCAGTCGCCTATGCGATTGACCGACAAACGATGATAAATAACACATTTCGTGGCTTGGGTCAACCGCAGGATTCGCCGATTTCTGTACAAAGCCCCTATTATTTTTCAGCCAAGGAAGGACTAAAAGTCTACAATTATAATCCAGCCAAAGCGAAGGAACTGCTACTCAAAGCAGGGTTTAAGTACGATCAAAAAAATCAGCTAATAGATGCTGAAGGAAACCATGTTCGCTTTACTTTGCTGACAAATGCTGGGAATAAGATTCGGGAAGCAATGGGGTCACAAATTAAACGAGATTTGAGCCAAATTGGTATTCAAGTAGATTTCACCCCACTCGCTTGGAATACATATACAGATAAACTTTCTAACACGTTAGATTGGGAAGCTTCTTTGCTGGGTTTGACTGGCGGGTTAGAACCAAATGATGGAGCTAATGTCTGGTCTCCTGAAGGGGGATTACATATGTTTAATCAAAAACCCCAAGCGGGAGAAAAGCAGCTTGAGGGGAGAGAAGTTGCTCCTTGGGAAGCAGAAATTGGTAAACTTTACATTCAAGGCGCAAGGGAATTAGACGAAGCTAAACGAAAAGCAATTTATGCTGAAACTCAAAAATTGGCTCAAGAATATTTACCATTTATTCACCTAGTTAACGCCTATTCCCTGTCAGCTGTACGTAATCGCTTTGAAGGGATTAAATTCTCTGCCCTTGGTGGTGCATTTTGGAACATTTATGAAATTAAAATCACTAAATAGGGGACTGGGGACACTTCGACAAGCTCAGTGCATCGCTGGGGACACTTCGACAAGCTCAGTGCATCGCTGGGGACACTTCGACAAGCTCAGTGCATCGCTGGGGACACTTCGACAAGCTCAGTGCATCGCTGGGGACACTTCGACAAGCTCAGTGCATCGCTGGGGACACTTCGACAAGCTCAGTGCATCGCTGGGGACTGGGGGTGTAGCGACAAATGACAAATGACAAATAAGAAATGACAAATGACAAACGACAAATGACAAATGACAAATGACAAATGACAAACGACAAATGACAAACGACAAACGACAAATGACAAACGACAAATGACAAATGACAAATGACAACGCCCAAAATTGCTGTGACTCAACCCCAAGCTTTGCGATCGCTCCTCGAAGCGGTGGCTAATGGTAAAGTAACCCCAGATGTAGCATTAGACTCACTCAAAGACTTAGCCTATGAGTCAGTAGGTGAGTTTGCCAAAATTGACCACCATCGTACCCTGCGAACAGGGTTCCCAGAGGTAATTTGGGGACCGGGGAAAACTCCCACTCAAATTGCTCAAATTATGGAGGTAATGCGCCACCGCAACCCGGTAGTAATGGCGACGCGCATTGAACCCGCTGTTTATGCTGCATTACAACCCAAGGTGAGAGGTTTACGCTATTACGAATTGGCGCGAATTTGTGCCATTATCCCCCCTGAGATAGAACCACAGTTTGGGGGTGAAATTGGTATTCTTTCTGCTGGTACTGCTGATTTACCCGTCGCCGAAGAAGCTGCAGTCACGGCTGAACTCGCTGGTTTGCGGGTACAGCGCCTCTGGGATGTCGGCGTCGCGGGGATTCACCGCCTATTAAGTAACCGTCATTTGATCGAATCAGCATCAGTTTTGATTGTTGTAGCGGGAATGGAAGGCGCATTACCCAGCGTTGTTGCTGGTTTGGCGGATTGTCCGGTGATTGCTGTTCCTACTAGTATCGGTTATGGCGCCAGTTTTGGCGGATTAGCACCTTTATTGACAATGCTCAACTCATGTGCTGCAGGAGTCGGGGTAGTAAATATTGATAACGGTTTTGGTGCTGCGGTCTTAGCAGGACAAATTTTGCGGACAGCCGAGAAATTGCGGTTGCCATCACCTACATTATGAGGTTATAAAAACAGAGAAGTAATCTGTATACTTCAGTATATTCTCTGCGGTCAGAGAAAAAAAACTAATTTCTGACATCGGCACAAAAGCAGCAAATTCCCCCTCGACTATCAATTATGAACTACTTAAGTGATACGATATCTCAGCTGCTTTGGCATTTGCCTGTTGATGCATCTTTCCTTGCTCAACAAATCAAAGATCCAGACGTTCTCGGTCAGATCCAACACTTTTGGAACCAGTTTCTACAGACAGGTCAGGCCTGGGCACTGTTGATTGGTTTGGTCATTGGTTATATGATCCGAAATCTGACAACCTACGGTTAAATTTCAAAGTTAGGAGTTAGGAGTTAGGAGTAATGAGTAATGAGTAATGAGTAATGAGTAATGAGTAATGAGTAATGAGTAATGAGTAATGAGTAATGAGTAATGAGTAATGAGTTAGGAGTTAGGAGTTAGGAGTAATGAGTAATGAGTTAGGAGTTAGGAGTAATGAGTAATGAGTAAAAAATTCGTTTTTTTAGGACTTATTATGGTAGGATTTATCACCAAAATTCAAAATATCTGCCAATACTGGAAAATATGCATGACTTTCTAATATTGTCTGATGGCCAACGCCAGGAGTCTTGTAGGCTTTATTTACAGCAATTTTCAGTTAAATGAATTTCACAGGCTTTTAGGCAAAGTTTACTAAAGTAAACTAAAACTCCAAACTCCTAACTCCAAACTCCTAACTCCAAACTCCTAACTCCAAACTCATTACTCCAAACTCATTACTCCAAACTCCAAACTCCAAACTCCTAACTCCAAACTCCAAACTCCAAACTCATTACTCATTACTCATTACTCATTACTCATTACTCCTAACTCCTAACTCCTAACTCATTACTCATTACTCTCCCCTCATATCTATGACCGAAAAACAAACTTGGAGCCAGCGGTTTGAATCAGCATTGCATCCAGCGATCGCTCGTTTTAATGCCAGTATAGGTTTTGACATTGAATTAATAGAATATGACCTCACTGGTTCCCAAGCTCATGCGAAAATGTTGGCTCATACTGGCATTATTTCACCAGCAGAAGGAGAGCAACTAGTAGCAGGTTTAGAACAAATTCGTCAAGAATATCGTCAAGGCAAATTTCAGCCGGGGATTGATGCTGAAGATGTACATTTTGCTGTGGAAAGGCGATTGACGGAAATTGTTGGGGCTGTAGGTAAGAAACTACATACGGCGCGATCGCGTAATGATCAAGTTGGTACTGATACCCGTCTCTACCTTCGTGACCAAATTGAACAAATCCGCTGCAAATTGCGGGAATTTCAAACTGTTTTACTAGATATCGCTGAAAATAACGTTGAAACGCTGATTCCTGGCTATACCCATCTACAACGCGCTCAACCTTTAAGTTTAGCCCACCACCTCCTGGCATATTTTCAGATGGCGCAACGGGACTGGGAACGCCTGGGAGATGTGTATCGCCGGGTAAATATCTCCCCTTTGGGCTGCGGCGCCTTGGCGGGAACGACTTTCCCGATAGACCGCCATTACACAGCCGAACTATTGCATTTTGACAGCGTTTATGCTAATAGCCTCGACGGAGTGAGCGATCGCGACTTTGCGATTGAATTTCTCTGTGCTGCCAGTCTGATTATGGTTCACCTGAGCCGACTTTCGGAAGAAGTAATTCTTTGGTCATCGGAAGAATTTCGTTTTATCACCCTCAAAGATAGCTGTGCCACTGGTTCCAGTATTATGCCCCAAAAGAAAAACCCCGATGTACCAGAATTGGTCAGGGGAAAAACAGGGCGGGTATTTGGTCATCTCCAAGCGATGTTGGTGATTATGAAGGGGCTACCCCTGGCATATAACAAAGACCTGCAAGAAGACAAAGAAGCTTTATTTGACAGCGTTAACACGGTCAAAGCCTCTCTAGAAGCAATGACAATTTTACTGCGAGAAGGTTTAGAATTTCGCAGTCAACGCCTAAACACAGCCGTCACAGAAGATTTTTCCAATGCTACCGATGTAGCAGATTATTTATCAGCCAGAGGTGTACCTTTCCGAGAAGCTTACAATCTCGTGGGTAAAGTCGTGAAAACGAGTATTGCTGCCGGTAAACTCCTCAAGGATTTAACATTGGAAGAGTGGCAACAACTACATCCAGCCTTTGCTGCCGATATTTATGAAGCGATATCCCCCCGTACAGTTGTCGCCGCCCGTAACAGCTACGGTGGTACTGGCTTTGTACAGGTGAATAAAGCACTCCTTGTCGCCCGGACTGCACTGGGGACTGGGGAGTAGGGACTGGGGAGTAGGGACTGGGGAGTAGGGACTGGGGACTAGGGACTGGGGACTAGGGACTGGGGAGGACTTGAGCCTTCCCCTTTCCTCTGTCCGATTCCAACTAAACAAGGCGTACAGATGTACACCCTAACTTCTTATCTCAAAAACTTCTCAAGATCTGATATTGTGACAGGCAACTTATTCAGCATCAACTGCTGCTGCGCCTTCATCATCCTCACTCTTAGGTGGTCTTTGTTGGAATCTTCGCTGCATTCTTCCTGTAGTAGTCCGTTTACGAAACTTTCGGGCATATGCCTGGTTCCGTAGCGCCTTTTCTTTTTTTGGATTGCGGCGCTTGGCCATGTTCACCTCATTAATAAACAACAAAAAACGGCAACTAGGCATGACTTAGGCAATATCAGCTACCGATGTTATTGATATAGTTTTAGCCTAGATGAACTACCCAGACCTACTTCACTTCGTGACGCTACGCGAACGTTGCGGTCTGGGTTTCTGCGACCAGACCAGTAGGATGGATTTTTGACGCTTCATCTGTCCCGGTTACTTCATGAACAGCTTACTTACGCTTACTAGTGGATGAAGTAGCGCGAGCAACATCAGCGTCTACGAGGCTAGTTCTTAACCCCGGCAGAGTACTTTTATGCTTTGAACAGCATATCATTATAGCGCATTTAATTTATTGATGTCAAGAAAAATCACTTATAAGTAGTCAATACGAAGTACAAGTTGACAACGCTAATTCCAATATATAGTGTATAATATTACACCCCACATTATTTAATCTAATGGTAAAATTAATATATTCTGCGGGAACGTTAGAATAAAAATCCAAACCACAAACATTTTAGTATAAAACACAGCTCGACATTTTATTGGTTGGGTTTATGTTAAGTGGTAGGGAATCATCAAATACAACCCACACATTTGAAGATTGAAAGTTCTTGGTTTGTTTACGGCTTCTTTTGAGTCCACACGTAGCTTCTGGCGTTTTGGACAAACTGTATTGGGTATGATCTTCCGTCATCCCATTACTGGCACTAGCATAATTCCGATTTTACCCGATGGTGAGATTGTGCTGATTCGGCGGCGCGACAATGGTTGTTGGGCTTTGCCAGGAGGTATGGTGGACTGGGGAGAGGATATTCCGAATACAGTCCGTCGGGAATTGTTGGAAGAAACTGGACTGGAGTTAGTGAAAATTCGACGTTTAGTCGGAGTTTATTCTGCACCAGACCGCGATCCCAGAATCCACTCGATTTGTATTGTTGTGGAAGCGGAAGTGCAAGGGACAATGGAAGTTCAGGATACTTTAGAAGTTGCTGAAATTCAGGCTTTTCCTGTTAACGCCCTTCCTCAAGGATCGATGTCTCATGACCACTCTCAACAGTTGCAAGACTATTTAAATGGTTTGACCACACTGGCGTAACAATATTTTGTCATTTGTCATTGGTCATTTGTCCTTTGTCCTTTGTCATTTGTCCTTTGTCATTGGTCATTGGTCATTTGTCCTTTGTTTAGCAGTTATCATCTACACGCATTAAGTAAGTCGGCGCAAAAAAACAGAACTATATTACGAAATGTAAATAGGACTGAAATACCTACCAATGACAAATGACCAATGACCAATGACTATGATTAATATACTAAAATATTACTCTTAAATTCACATGGATACACTATTTTATAACTCCCGCAGAAAGCTTTCTCAAGGGCTAATATTCTGGCGTGAAGCTGGTAAAGGAATTCCTATTATTTTATTACATGGTGCTTGGAATGATAGCAGTCAATGGGTATCAGTAATTGAATCGCTATCGCACAATTTCCATTGCTTTGCACCAGATTTATTAGGATTTGGTGAGTCGGAAAATCCTAATATCCACTACTCAATTGATTTACAAGTTGAGTGTTTAGCTGAGTTTCTGCAAGCCTTGAAGTTAGAAAGAGTCTATTTAGTAGGACATTCTTTAGGAGGCTGGATTGCTGCTAGCTATGCTTTGAAATATCCAGAACAAGTTGAGGGTTTAGTATTATTGTCTCCTGAAGGCGTAGAAATAGAAGGACAAGAAAAGCATTGGCAAAAAATGCAGCGATTAGTAACGCAATCACGGTTTATTACTAAATTGGTGAAACTGTTGCTACCCTTGGCTAAAATCCTGGGATTGCATGAAAAAATTGAACAAGACTTTCGACTACGCCAGGTACTTTTAGAATACCCCACAGCTTGTCAGTTACTCTTCCAAAGGAAAAAGCCGGAAATCGCCGCAGAATTCCTCCAAAATCGATTGTTTTTAATGATAGCTCCAGTTTTAATTTTGCAAGGTGGTCAAGACACACCAGAAACTTTAGCTAAAAGTCGGACTTACGCTCAATTAATTCCCAAGGCTGAATTAAAAATTATCGCCCATGCTGCAAATGATTCACTAGAATCTTCCCCTGGGCTTGTGGCTACTGATATTCAGGATTTTATTACAGAGTAATGAGTAATGAGTAATGAGTAATGAGTCATGAGTAATGAGTAATGAGTCATGAGTAATGAGTAATGAGTAATGAGTAATGAGTCATGATAATGAATGAGGAGTTGGGAGTCATGAGTAATGAATGAGGAGTTGGGAGTAATGAGTAATGAGTAATGAGTAATGAGTAATGAGTAATGAGTAATGAATGAGGAGTTGGGAGTTGGGAGTTAGGAGTTGGGAGTTAAAATTCATAATTCCTCACTCCTCACTGCTAACTCGTCACTCCTCACTGCTAACTCCTCACTCCTAACTCCTAACTCCTAACTATTTCCCGCATTCCCCAAAAAATTAAATTGGGTTCCACAATTAAACGGGTGGCAATTTCAGGGTACAAAGTTTGGAGATAGTTTAATAATAAAGTGCGATCGCCTCCTTTAATCGCAATATTCCCACTAGGAAATAAGTCCCACCAAGCTACAATAAAATCTTTGATTCCAGCTATTACGGTGTAAATCACGCCACTTTGAATTGCTTCTGCGGTGTTCAGCGCAAAGCGTGGTGGTAAAGAGGCGAAATTTCCTATCTCTAACACTGGTAATTGTCCGGTGTTTTGACCGAGTGTCGCCAATTGCAAACCTAATCCTGGTAAAATTGCGCCCCCTACTAAACATTGGTTAGCATCCGCACCAGTAAAAGTCATTGCTGTTCCAGCATCAATCACCAGCATGGGAAAACCCCAAGTCTTTCCAGCACCCCACAAAGCTAAGGCGCGGTCAATTCCCAGAGTCGGATAAACGCTCTGGAGGGGTATTTGATCTAAGTTAATAACGCGCACATGAGGATAATTTTGCCAAAGTGCTGTTTGACTCGGAACCACTGAGGCGAGGAAGATGGGGATAGGGGAATGTGAAGTTTCGTGTTCCGAACCTGAAGTTTCGAGTTCCGAACCTGAAGTTTCGAGTTCCGAACCTGAAGTTTCGAGTTCCGAACCTGAAGTTTCGAGTTCCGAACCTGAAGTTTCGTGTTCCGAACCTGAAGTTTCGTGTTCAGAACCTGAAGTTTCGTGTTCCGAACCTGAAGTTTCGAGTTCCGAACCTGAAGTTTCGAGTTCCGAAGCCAAAACTTGTCCCCCAGTGACAAACTTCCCCACTCCCCCACTACTCTTGTGCGGTAGAAAATCATCGAGTGTGTGAGATTGAGACAATTGTTGTATGACCGACTCAGATAGATGGTCTGTATCCCAAGTACAGTCAAGGGTTGTATCAATAAACAACGCCCAATGTAACCGAGAATTACCAATTTCTAAGGCTAGCCAGATATTCTGTTGGCGTCGTTGGTCGTTGTGCGGTTTCACACTTTTGATTTTTTTAACTAACCCATAGGTTTTTTAATAAAATTTAACAAAGAAGCCGTGTCAAAATAAAACCAGAAGCATAAATACAAATTTTGTCTAGGAGGGGAGTTATGGTAGCGCTCACCGAAAGAATTGAAAAAAGGCTCACCATTCAGACTGTAGATATTGCTGAAGACACAACAGCAATTCGTTCATTGGACTGGGATCGCGATCGCTTTGATATTGAGTTCGGTCTGCAAAACGGTACAACCTACAACTCATTTCTGATACGCGGTGAGCAGACTGCTTTGGTGGATACATCTCACGAAAAGTTTCGTCAGCTGTATTTTGATACACTCACCGGACTAATCAATCCACAAGATATTGATTATCTGATTATCAGCCACACTGAGCCAGACCATAGCGGCTTAGTTAAAGATATGTTGCAACTGGTGCCAGATATTACTGTTGTCGGTTCTAAGGTGGCGATTCAATTTCTGGAGGATTTGGTACATCAGCCATTTAAACGGCGGATTGTGAAAAATGGGGACAAATTAGATTTGGGTAATGGTCACGAGTTTGAATTCGTGATCGCACCTAATTTACACTGGCCTGACACCATTTTCAGCTTCGACCACAAAACCCAAACTCTCTACACCTGCGATGCTTTCGGCTTACATTATTGCTCAGATAGCATCTTTGATGACGATTTAGCGGCTATCGAAGAAGACTTTCATTATTATTATGACTGCCTCATGGGACCGAATGCGCGGTCTGTGCTGTCAGCCCTCAAACGTATGGGGGAACTGAAAAAAATTGCCATGATTGCCACCGGTCACGGTCCGTTATTGTACCATAACGTGGAAGAATTAACCGGGCGTTATCGGACTTGGAGCCAAAGTCAAACCAAAGCGGAAACGGCTGTAGGGATATTTTATGTTTTCGAGTATGGGTATAGCGATCGCCTAGCCCAAGCGATCGCCAACGGTATCGCCAAAACTGGTGTAGCTGTAGAAATAGTAGACTTAGACGCCGCCATTGATTTACAAGAATTGCGGGAATTAGTCGGGCGTTGTGCCGGTTTGGTCGTGGGAATGCCTCCAAGCTCTAGTAATTCTACCGCTCAAGCTGCCCTCAGCACCGTTTTAGGGTCTGCAAACGAGAAACAATCTATTGGGATCTTTGAAACAGGGGGTGGTGATGACGAACCCACATATCCCCTATTAAACAAATTCCGCGCCTTGGGGTTACACGTAGCCTTCCCCGTAATTGAGGTCAGAGATACACCCACAGAAAACATCTATAAAGGGTGTGAAGAAGCGGGAACCGACTTAGGACAGTGGGTAACACGCGATCGCAGCATCAAAGCCATGAAATCTTTGGGTGCTGACTTAGACAAAGCATTAGGCAGAATCAGCGGTGGATTATACATCATTACTGCCAAAAAAGGCGATGTTCAAAGTGCGATGTTAGCCTCTTGGGTAAGTCAAGCGAGCTTCAAACCCCTAGGATTTTCCATAGCAGTAGCCAAAGACCGGGCGATAGAATCCTTAATGCAAGTAGGCGATCGCTTCGTGTTAAATGTTTTAGAAGAAGGCAATTATCAAAAACTGATGAAGCACTTCTTAAAACGCTTCGCCCCAGGTGCAGACCGCTTTGAAGGAGTGAGAACCCAAGCAGCCCAAAACGGCACCCCCATCCTCACCGACGCCCTAGCATACATGGAATGCGAAGTCATCAGCCGCATGGATTGTGGCGATCACTGGGCAGTATACAGCACCGTCTACGCCGGACGAGTCTCTAATCCAGATTCCCTGACAGCAGTTCACCACCGCAAAGTGGGGAATCACTATTAATCAGGGACTGGGGACACTTCGACAAGCTCAGTGCATCGCTGGGGACTGGGGATTGGGGACTGGTGATTAGGGACTGGGGACTGGGAATTAGGGAAAATCAGTAACTCCTCACTCCTAACTCCTCACTCCTAACTCCAAACTCCAAACTCCTAACTCCTAACTCCTCACTCCAAACTCCTCAAAATCTATGACAACAAATAAACCCCGCGACGTTCAAATATTGCCTATTGGTACAGATTCTACAATACTGCGATCGCGCAGTTGGGCAAGGCTAAGATTTGAAATTGAATACGCCCTGGCTAAGGGAACAACTGCAAATTCTTATTTGATTCAAGCAGATAAAATTGCCCTGATTGACCCACCAGGGGAAACTTTTACGGAAATTTATTTGGCTGCTTTACAGCGACGAATTGATATCACAGCTATTGATTATGTAATAGTTGGTCATGTGAATCCCAACCGCGCCGCTACGTTAAAAGCGCTATTGGAACTAGCGCCACAAATTACTTTTATTTGTTCTAATCCTGGGGCGATAAATTTACGCGGGGCGTTAGAAAACCCCGATTTATCTATTATCATTATGCGGGGAGAAGAAACTCTCGATTTAGGTAAAGGTCATCATTTGCAATTTATTCCTACCCCAAATCCCCGCTATCCAGATGAACTTTGTACCTACGACCCGCAAACAGAAATTCTCTATACAGATAAATTTTTTGGCGCCCATATTTGTGGCGATCAAGTATTTGATGAAGGTTGGGAAAGTATCAACGAAGATCGGCGATATTATTTCGATTGTTTGATGGCGCCCCACGCCCGTCAAGTCGAAACCGCCTTAGATAAATTGATTGATTTACCGGTGCGGATGTACGCTACTGGTCATGGTCCGATAGTGCGCTATGGCTTAATTGAACTAACCAAAGCCTATCGCGAATGGAGCCAACAGCAAACATCTGCTGACTTGACAGTAGCGCTAATTTATGCATCAGCCTATGGAAATACAGCCACCTTAGCCCAGGCGATCGCCCGTGGTATTACCAAAGCTGGCGTTGCGGTAGAATCAATTAACTGCGAATTTGCCGACCCCGAAGAAATCCGGGCGGCTATAGAAAACTCTGCAGGCTTTGTCATGGGTTCCCCGACCCTAGGCGGTCATGCACCCACACCTGTACAAACAGCTTTAGGTATAGTTCTTTCCACCGCTACTAACAATAAACTCGCCGGCGTCTTTGGTTCCTTTGGCTGGAGTGGTGAAGCCGTTGATTTAATTGAAAGCAGACTCAAAGATGCAGGTTACAGATTTGGGTTTGACACCATCCGCGTCAAATTCAAACCCAACGATGTCACCCTCCAACTGTGTGAAGAAGCCGGCACCGATTTTGCCCAAGCCTTGAAAAAAGCCAAAAAAATCCGCGCCCCAAAACAACCAGCCACCAACCTCGAACAAGCCGTAGGGCGAATTGTCGGTTCTCTTTGCGTGGTGACAGCCAAACAAGGCGAGGTATCCAGTGGAATGCTCGCATCTTGGGTAACACAAGCCAGCTTTAGTCCCCCCGGCTTAACAATAGCCGTCGCCAAAGAGCGGGCAATGGAACCCCTATCCCACACAGGAAACCAATTTGTAATTAATATTTTAGCAGAAGGAAAAGAATTGCGGAAGCACTTCATGAAAACCTTCACCCCCGGACAAGACAGATTTGCTGGACTAGCCACCGAAGAAGCCAGCAACGGCTGTAAGATTCTCACTGGCGCCCTAGCATATCTAGAATGTTCCGTACAAAGCCGTATGGAAGTCGGCGATCACTGGCTAGTTTACGCGACTGTCAACGATGGTAAGGTTCTCAATCAAGATGCTGTAACTGCAGTTCATCATCGTCAGTCCGCCAATTATTATTAAACCATTTTATCGCCTATCTGACAACCATTGCCCGTAGGGGCGCAAGGCCTTGCGCCCCGAAATATCATCAAACGACGCCAAAAAACCTGATTTTCCCGTGCGATGAGGCGTTAAACCTACCATTCGCCAGTGATATCCGATTCGGCGTAGGGGCGCAAGGCCTTGCGCCCCGAAATATAATCAAACGACGCCAAAAAACCTGATTTTCCCGTGCGATGAGGCGTTAAACCTACCATTCGCCAGTGATATCCGATTATATGTAGGGGCGCAAGGCCTTGCGCCCGCGCCCCGAAATATCATCAAACGACGCCAAAAAACCTGATTTTCCCGTGCGATGAGGCCGTAAACCTACCATTCGCCAGTGATATCCGATTATATGTAGGGGCGCAAGGCCTTGCGCCCGCGCCCCGAAATATCATCAAACGACGCCAAAAATTAGCAGCTTTGCTTTGAGGAATCTATTCATGACTCAAGCCTTACCCAAATTAGTCACATTTGAGGAATTCGTTGCTTGGTATCCAGAAAACCCACAACGACGTTATGAGCTGCATGATGGAGTAATTATTGAAATGGCACCACCGACCGGCGACCATGAAGAAGTTACAGGATTTTTAGTCAGAAAACTGAGTGTGGAAATAGATCGATTAAATCTTCCCTATCTCATACCAAAAACAGCACTAGTCAAACCACTAGAACATCAATCTGCTTATTCACCAGATGTGCTGCTAATAAATCAGCCTAATTTAGTAAATGAACCTCTCTGGAAAAAAGAGTCAACTCTTACTCAACCAGCATCAATTCCTTTGGTTGTCGAAGTTGTCAGCACTAACTGGCGAGATGATTACCTAAAAAAATACGCTGATTATGTTGGGCGAAGCCCTTCCCGAAGGGTGGAAATGGGGATTCCCGAATCTTGGATTGTAGACTACGCTGCACTAGGTGGTAGAGAATTTATCGGTAAGCCTAAACAACCGACTATCTTGGTTTGCAGTTTGGAAGAAGGGGAATATCGCGTGACTAAATTTCGCGGTGATGACCTAATTCAATCTCCCACATTTCCCGAACTTAATTTGACCGCACAGCAGATTTTTCAGGCTGGAGTTGTGACAACATAGCTATAGCAATCCTGCTTCTTTAACCCAGTTAGAGGCACTTGGCGAGGATCTGTTAGATTTTACAAGTATTGATGACACTTCGGCTACGCTCAGTGACCACTTGCTAAATTGGTCAGAAGCAAATCAACCAGAGTAGGCATTTTGTGATATATCGATTGCACTCGTCCATATTTGTGCTATAATTACAATCCTCACAATTAGGCTAATTTAAAACTAAGTTTTATTTTAAATACTCCAGATGAGGCATAGCCTCACAGACAGCCAAGCGGGTAAAGCTGCTTTATCATTCGCCAGAGGCTGGGAACGAGCAAAATTTTCGTTACGAGTCAAAACGGTTTAACTCTATCATTCGCCAGAGGCTGGGAACGAGCAAACGAGCAAAAGCACCAGAAGACCAATCTGCTGATTTACTAAATGAGATTTACATTGTTTGGCAAACAAGTTATAATATAATCATGCATGGAAGATGAAAAAGCCCAAGTACTGATTGGCGTCAGTACCTGGGCGTGTCAAAATTAACATTAGAATGCTTCAAGGCAGTTAAGCTGCTTTACTGTTGAGAAAAAAACAAGCGGAATTAACTCTCTAACTAGTTAGAGCTAGTTAAAGATTTATTTTTTACGTGTTAGTTTCTCGATTATTTTCTCGATGGAATTTACTATGGATTCGATTGATTTTATTGAATCCGAAAAATTCGGCGATGCCATATTGTTGAAAATAAATGCCACCACTAGTAGAATTGCCAGTACTAGAATTGGCAAAATCCAAAGGTATTCAATCATGAAAAATTTTCCTCCTTTGAGGTTATGTTCTTTGATTTGAGTAGAAAATAAATAGCATTAGCCTCGTGCCCATATATAACTACGGGCTGTATTTTGCTGTCTATTTAATACCTTTTCTAATATACCATCATTCCAAGGATATGGATATTCTGTTATTTTCAGCAAATATTCATTCGTAATGAATACAGTGATCCTCAATCTAGATCCCATTGTTCACCTCAGCGATGAGCAATTTTATCAACTCTGTATGGCGAATCGGGATGTAAACTTAGAACAAAGCGCTGCTGGAGAGTTGTTGATAATTGTGGCACCGGTGGGAGGGGAAAGCGGTAATCGTGAAGCGGAGTTGATTACCGATTTGAATATTTGGAATCGCCAAACCAAATTAGGCAAAGTTTTTAGTTCCTCCACAATATTTAGACTTCCCAACGGCGCGAAACGCTCACCGGATGCTGCTTGGGTAAAATTAGAACGATGGGAAGCACTAACTGCAGAAGAACAGAAAAAATTCCCGCCACTCACGCCAGATTTTGTCATTGAGTTGAGATCGGAAACTGACAGCATCAAAACTCTGCAAGAAAAAATGCAAGAGTATGTAGAAAATGGTTTGCGTTTGGGTTGGCTGATTAATCTTCAACAACAGCAGGTAGAAATTTACCGATTAGGACAACCTGTAGAGGTAGTTGAAATTCCAGCGCTACTTTCTGGCGAAGAAGTTTTACCTGGCTTTGAGTTGCAGGTGTGAACATCTTATATTGTTACATCGAAAAAGCTCAAGCAACCTTGCCTGAGCCTCTACCAAATTAAATTAAGTCACTAAGACTGAATATAAAAAAGCATAAACTGTTTTTAGTCGCGCTTTGCAGCTAAAGCGGTACTATGAACTAAATCAAGAAATTTTAAGTCTTGTTTAGTAGCGGTTACCACGGCCACCGCCACCACCACCACCACCATAGCCACCACGGCCACCGCCACCACCACCAAAGGAGCCGCCTCTATCGCCTCTGTCTTCTTTGGGCTTGGCTTTGTTCACTTTCAAGTCACGGCCTAACCATTCAGCACCATCAAGGGCTTGAATAGCAGCTTGTTCTTCAGCATCGGTACCCATTTCCACGAAAGCAAAGCCGCGCACGCGACCTGTTTCACGGTCTGTAGGTATTTGAACACGTTTCACTTCGCCATACTCTTTAAACACTTCTGTCAAAGCGTCTTGTGTAACTTGGTAGGAAAGGTTGCCTACATATATAGACATAGAATATCTCCAAAATCAACAGTAGTGTGTAGAGATTGAGATTTCGGAGAGAAGTCTGTAAATACCACAAGGAAAAAGCCTGTCAATACTAACAAAAAAAACCACCGCCGAATCAATTCTCACTTTCTATGTTAACATATGCGCTGACTATTTAGGCAAGGAGTGGGAAAAAAAATTTATAAGAAATTATGTTTAATTGCTTCCCCATCCATACGTTTTTCTAAATACTGACCAATCATCAACTGCTGACCAGCGCGGGAGATGATTGTCTGTCTGGTGCGGTATTGACTGCCGATCAGCTTTAACTCTTCTTCAAACACAGAACCATTATACTCACTTCGTAAACACAGTGTTTGGGCTTTGGGAAAATAATATTCGGCGGTGACTGGCCTTGGTGTGGCAAAACCGCGATCGCGATACAAAATGTTTCCCAGAACACCAAATAGCGTTGAACCTTTGGACTCGTGCCTTTGGGTGAGTGAATTCGTGCTTTCCCAGATGACTTCTGCACCACAGATTAAGCTAACTGAATCTGGCAAATCGTGCATCAAAGCCAGTTTCTGCAATTCCTCAGCGCCCTGTCCTAAAAAGCGGATGGTGATGATACTGACTATTTCTTTGGTGTCTCCCTCAAGGAGGGTGTAATAACGCCGTTGCGATCGCCATTGACCCACTGATGAAAGGAAAAATTCTGTTATCTGGGCTTCGTCGGTGGTTAGTGCAACATGTTGCGGTGATATCACTTGTAATTTCCCTCACCTAACGTGAATCAAAATTCGGCTTAATATCTTATCTAGGTAAAAAGCACAATATTAGTTTAACATTCTTAATTTAGTGAAAAAGCCGCATAATTTCTAGTCGTTTTGCTACAGTTAGCCATTTAGCCAAAAATCAACATAGTCGCTCAAGGTAGAAGCCAGGATAGAAAAACCCCATCGCTTCCATAGATACAAGTGTGATTGGGGTTAAATTCAAGGTAACGAAAAAATATTTATACTAAATTTATAATTTCATTAGGTGCGCTGAAATTATTTGCCTGTGATGATTTTGTTTTCCAAGGAAAGTATTATTTCAGACGAAAAGTGGTTCTAGGCGCAAGGGCTTGCGCCCCGGAAGATCATTCAAAGACGCCAAAAACCCTGATTTTTGCGTACTGTGACGGTTCAGAAATACCATTTGCGACTCAGTGTCCTTGTAGGGAAGGAGCGTTGATTTTTCCAGATAGCGTGAAAACTCAGCGCCTGTTCACCTGATTAGAATCTATCGGCATTACTTGGTAATACACGGCTGTTTGAGACCAAAAACTCCCCTATAAAAGGAAAATAAATGATTTCGGACGTAAAAATGCTGCAAAAACAGGTAAAATTGCCAGATGCCACAGTCCCAAGCCAGGTAATTAACATCCAGTTACAGCAAAAAGACTTAGGCGATGGGCGTAAAGCTTCAACCCTATCTATATTGTTAGTTGCGTCTTGGCTAGGGTTAGGACTACTGACAGCCAGTTGTGGATCACTACCGAAGGAATCAGCTGACGCGCAATCCCAACGGCGTGGTAGTGGGGGCGGTGGTGATCGTGCAACACCTGTAGATGTAGCGATCGCCCGTAGTGAGTTACTGCGCCAACAACCAGATTATATAGGTACGACCACAGCATTTCGCACCGTGTCACTGCGATCGCAAGCTGAAGGGCGACTATTGAGCTTGAATCTAGATGTGGGAGATACCGTTACACAAGGGCAAAACGTCGGACAGTTAGATGATGCCCTGTTATTAACCGCATTAAAGCAAGCAGAAGCCGAACTAGCAGCCCGCAAATCTGAAGTAGCAAAGGCGACAAATCAAGTTAGTAATGCCCGCGCTGAGGTAGAACAAAGACGGCTAGAAGTTGTCCAAGCCCAAGCAGACTCACAACGCCAGCAGAAACTACTCAAAGAGGGAGCGATCGCCGCACAAGCCGCCGAACAAGCACAGACTAAAGTCCAAACATCAATCCAAGTGCTGCGAGCGGCTACAGAGCAAGTGCGTACAGAACAGCAAGCTGTCGCCGCCGCCCAAGGAAGAGTATTAGTCCAACAAGCAGCGGTAGCCCAAGCTAAAGAACGCCGTTCTTACACTCGGCTAACATCGCCGATTACAGGCGTGATTACAGAAAAGGTAACAGAACCGGGCAATCTTTTGCAAGCAGGTAATGAAGTCTTAAAAATTGCCGACTTCAGCCGTGTCAAAGTTGTCGTCCAAGTTTCCGAATTAGAACTAGCAAACATTCAAGTGGGACAGTCTGTACAAGTACGCTTAGATGCCTTCCCCCAACAAACATTAATTGGGAGAGTGACGCGCATTTCCCCAGTAGCTGATGCAACCGCCCGTCTAGTGCCGATAGAGGTAGTAATTCCCAACATTCAAGCCAAAATTGGCAGCGGACTGCTAGGGCGTGTCAATTTTCAAACCCAGTCACGACCACAAGTCATCATACCGCAAACAGCTATTCAGCAAACACAAGGGGCTAGAGGCGAGAAGCAATCCCAGACAGAAAAAGAAAATCAGAATGGCAAAGTATTTGTAGTCACAGAAGCAGCAGGTAAAACCAAAGTGATAGCCCGTGCTGTTGTCCTAGGCAAAAGAGCCGATAGCCGAGTAGAAATTATCACCGGCTTGGAACCAGGAGAGCGCTATGTAGTCCGCAGCGGTAAGCCGTTAAAAGATGGAGACGCCGTGCGCCTGTCGATTCTTTCCGAGAAACCACAGTCGAAAGGCAATAACAAATGACAAACAGCTTTAGTCTCAGTGCGATCTCAATTCGCCAACACATCGGCACACTCATGCTCACTCTAGCCGTGTTGGTCTTGGGTATATTCTTTATCATAAGACTGCCAGTAGATTTACTCCCTTCAATTACCTATCCCAGAATTGGCGTGCGGATACAAGCGCCCGGAGTCTCGCCAGAAGTAGCAGTAGATGAAGTCACCAAGCCATTAGAAGAAGCCTTTGCTGCCACCGAAGGGGTACTACAGGTTTTTTCGCAAACCCGTGAAGGACAGGTAAGTTTGGATTTATACTTCCAACCTGGAGGCAATATTGACCAAGCCCTTAACGATGCTACAGCTGCCTTTAACAGAGCCAGAGGTAATTTACCAGACACCATTGAAACACCGCGCCTATTCAAAGTCGATCCTTCCCAGTTACCTGTTTACGAATTAGCATTAACTTCGCCCTCATTAACAGGCGTTGATTTGCGGGTTTTTGCTGAAGAAGAACTAGCCCGCGAACTAGGTGTAGTCCCCGGAGTCGCAGGGGTAGCGGTATCGGGAGGAGTGAAAGAAGAAGTCAGGGTGAATATTGATTTGGATCGCTTACAAGCTTTGGGTGTGGGTTTGACCGATGTTCTCGATGACCTGAGAGACCGCAACCAAGATATTTCGGGTGGTCGGATTTTGGGGCAGAATTCTGAGCCTTTAACCCGTACTGTGGGACGATTCCAAAATGCTGATGAAATCAGCAACCTGTCTTTTACGGTTCCCCGTCCCCAGTCCCTTGTCCCCAGTCCCCGTGTCTACTTGCGGGATTTTGCCCAAGTCATTGATGGTGCAGAAAAACAACGGGTGTATGTCTTGCTCAATGGGCAAGAAGCAGTTAAAGTCAGCATCCAAAAGCAGCCAGATGCGAATACAGTGACTGTAGTGGATGGTGTAAAAAAGCGTATACAAGAACTGAAAAAATCTGGTGTATTTCCTGATGGGACAGTTCTCACACCTACCTTGGATGAGTCGCGGTTTATTCGCAATTCCTTAGCTGATTTGACCAATGCTGCTATTTCAGGAGCATTATTAGCAGCAGCAGCAGTATTGTTGTTTCTCGGTTCGCTGCGACAAGCATTTATTATTTCTTTGGCCATTCCCTTATGTACCCTAGCGGCAATAATTTTGATGAAGCAGTTTAACTTGTCCTTAAATATTTTTAGTTTAGGCGGGTTAGCGCTGGGAATTGGACAAGCAATTGATACTTCAGTCGTGATTTTAGAGAACATGGCTGTGAGGGCGGGGATGAATTTTGGTAAAGATGCCCAAACTCAGTTAACACCAGAAAGGATGATAGCCACAGCGATTTCATCTTCCCAAGAGGTAGAATCGTCGCTAATTGCTTCCACTGCTGCCAATTTAATCTCTGTGTTGCCATTTTTGCTCATCGGTGGCTTTATTTCGCTGCTATTTAATGAGCTAATTTTGACCATTAGTTTTGCCGTTGCAGCTTCCTTATTGGTAGCACTTACCATCGTACCAATGCTAGCTTCCCGGCTATTTGCTATTAAATGGTCAAGTCGGATTAATCGGTTTTGGCTATTGCGCCAGTTTAATTCCAGTTTTGCGGCAGCGACACAGGGCTATGCTCGCAATTTAAGTTGGGTAGTAAGCCACAGGCTCATCGTCATTGCGATCGCCATTATCCTACTCGGCGGCGCAAGTTGGTGGATGGCACCCCAAATACCCCAAGAAATTTTGCCCCGAATTAACACCGGACAAGCTAACTTAATTGCCCAGTTTCCTCCCGGTACACCCCTAGAAACTAACCAAAAAGTTATGAAGGCGGTGGATGACATTCTCCGCAAGCAACCAGACACAGAATATATTTTTTCTACCGTTGGTGGTTCCTTATTTGGAACGAATACCAATGCAAATCCCCTCAGAAGTTCTAGCACCATTACCCTGAAACCGGGAACAGATGTGGAAGCTTATATTGAACGAGTCACGCCAAAATTTAACCGGCTCAATTTAGCAGGAATTCGGCTAAGGCTTGCTCCTGGTCAAGTGCGGGGTTTAATTCTCAATAATTCCCCTGTACGCAATGCTGATGTTGACATTATCCTGCAGGGAAATGAAGATTATACCTTAGAACAAGCAGGTCGTCAAGTATTAGCAGCCTTAGAAGAGCAAGCTACCCTAGTCAGATTCCGTCCCGATGCAGATGCTCGTCAACCGGAAATTCAGATTCGTCCAGACTGGGAGCGGGTTGCAGCTTTAGGGTTGAATACTAAAGATATTGGCGAAACCATTCAAACAGCGATCGCAGGTAGTATCCCAACCCAGCTACAACGTGATAACCGTTTGGTGGATGTCCGGGTAAAATTGAACGAAACATCAGTCCAAGCCCCATCCCAATTGCAAAGATTACCATTGTTTGTAGACAACAATCGCCAAGTCCGCTTAAGCGATGTCGCCACAATCGTCGAAGCCCAAGCACCGGGAGAAGTTCAGCGAATTAATCAGCGTCAGGTTTTTTTAATTGCTGGTAACTTAAGTGAGGGAGCCAGTCTCAGTGATGCCCTAGCACAAGTCAATAGCGTGCTAAATAGTCTAGAGCTACCCGCAGGTGTCACGATTCTCCCCAGTTCAGCACTGGAATCTAATCAACAATTGCAAAATTCACTGCAGCTTTTAGGAGGATTAGCTACCTTTTTAGTTTTTGTGGTCATGGCAGTACAATATAACTCCCTCATTGACCCATTGGTAATTATGTTGACAATTCCCTTAGCATTAGCTGGGGGTATTTTCGGTCTTTACATCACCAAAAGTGCCATTGGGGCAACAGTAATCGTTGGTGCTGTTTTATTAGTAGGTATTGTAGTTAACAATGCCATCATCATGATAGAACTGGCAAATCAAATTCGCGAAGGGGACAAAGTTGACCGCAAAACAGCGATTTTGCAAGCAGCACCACAACGCCTACGTCCAGTGTTAATGACTACAATTACCACAGTTTTAGGGATGTTTCCCCTAGCCTTGGGCATTGGCGAAGGCGCAGAATTTCTCCAACCATTGGGTATAGTAGTATTTTCAGGTTTGTCCTTAGCAACATTGCTGACACTATTTATCATCCCCTGTTTTTATACACTACTGCACGATTTTCTGGCTTGGGGTTGGGTGAAACCAGTGTTAAGCCGACTGGGTGTATGGCACAAAAGGTTTAGCTAAGGGTGCTAAGACCGAAAGAAAATATTCACAAAAACATCACGGGTCGTGTGGAAGCCACTTGGCAATAGATGCGTGGAGGAAACACGCCACGGTTGGTTTTAACAAGCGTGGAAAATGATATAATCAAATTGTGAGTAGGAATAACCATCTACGTGTTGAAGTGTTTTGTAAGGAGTAACCCCTAATTTACCTCGCAAGAGCACAAGTTGCGACTCTGGGTAAACAAGTAATGGGAAAACATGGAGCGTACCTAACTGGCGTTGTGATGGACTCGGAAAACAAAAAAAAGAAAATTTTGCGCAATTGCAATACCTGTGTTATTGGTAATTGTTTTGAGCGTCTAGGGGGATATTTGACTATCCCTTTTAAGCAAGTCTTAAAGAATCTGCGTGTCTTCTCACTCGGGGAGACGCCAAGGGCGAGCAGACCGCAGAGTGTCAAAAAGCCGGAGTTTTTGGGAATTTTCAGTCCCTAACCGCCTATTTCTTCCGCAATCCCCAATTCCCAATCCCCAATCCCTTTGATCAACACAAATTTTTGAATACCAGCATGGCGACGGTTGATGCGGCGAGACAAAATAGCACTCAGCAGTATCCACCAAGCCACCACAGAAAACATAGCTGGATATACCATAGCCGAAAAATTCTTTAGCCTACCTTGCTTCAGTGCCACTATAGACCAGTGTAATTTTACGTAAAGTCTGATATTTTCTAAGCTAGGCATGTGAGAGCGGTGCTTTTGATTCACCAAGGCGTAAATCTTCTCCTTCATCAAAATATTCATATTGAGCCGCCGAGTCGGGGAAAACTTATAATTATAAGCACCAGCCCAAATTGTGCGGTAGGCAAGACATTGATTGAGAAAAATAGCATCACCAAATTGAGCAATCCGAATCCAAGAGTCAATATCATCACAATTAGCATCCAGTTGGGAATCCCAACCACCAGTTTCCAAGAAAGTCTTACGGCTACAAGCTACTTGAGCAGGAGTACCAAAGGGTACAAGCTCTAAGAGCATACCGTAGTGAATATCTGCCTGTGGAATATAAAAGGCTAACCCAGGGCCAAATTGCGGGGTACGGCTGATTTCGACTTCATGACTATCCACCTGCGCCGCAACACAAGAGCAAATAACAGCGTTAGAATGAAGTGCGATCGCCCTGGCCATTTCTTCTAGACAATTGGGTGCTAGGTAGTCGTCATCGTCCAAAAACTTAATCCAGTCGCCAGTAGCTGTTTCAACTCCAGCATTCACGGTAGCTGCATGACCTTTGTTAACCTGATGACGATGGTAAACCACGGAGTTACCTAAACTTTTGACATAGGTTTCAGTTTCATCAGAGGAACAGTCATCAACCACCACGACCTCACACTTCATCGTCTGGTTGAGAACTGAGTCAATTGCTCGTCGCAGCAAGTCTAACCGATTATAGGTGCTAATAACGACACTAAACTTCATAAATCTCAGACCGATATAAATAAAATTTCTGCAAAAAACATCTTTATCTATCGATAAAATCAACTTATTAGCGCTTTTTGCCGTTCATAACTGCTGTGTAAGTAGGCATGAGCAAGCACAAAAAATGTTAATGATTACACCATTTATAACCTGGTTACGCCGCCGATGATGGGTTGGACTCGGCTAAGAGTCAACCGTCAACAATTAGGCATTTGTATGATAGGTTACAGAAAAAACAACATTTTCAAATTACTAGACTACGAGACAGTGATAGATTTATGATTAATGATCGTGAGTTTTTTAAACCAGACAGGCTATGAGCGCTCAAGAAATCATCCGCGCAATTGAGGCGGAACAGCTAAAGTCGAATCTGCCCGACATCTATGTGGGCGATACAGTCAAAGTCGGTGTCAAAATCAAAGAAGGCGATAAATACCGCGTACAACCATACGAAGGCGTAGTGATTGCTAAACGTAATGGCGGCATTAACGAAACAATTACAGTGCGGCGGGTATTTCAAGGCGTCGGCGTCGAACGGGTGTTTTTATTGCATTCACCCCGCATTGACAACATCAAAGTATTGCGTCGTGGTAAGGTACGGCGTGCTAAACTTTATTATCTCCGTCAGCGCGTTGGTAAAGCGACTCGGATCAAACAACGGTTTGACCGTCCTTTATAATTCGCTGATCTTTGTATGCAGCGAGAAAAATTAGAAAGCGGCATTTGCCGCTGACTTGTTTCCTGGAGAAAATTAAGCTAGAATAAAAACTGCAATTGCGTTAAACTAAAAAAAGTTCAGCGCAATCACTGAATCCAAGACAGTTTGTGCGCTCTTAGTTCAGTTGGTAGAACGCAGGTCTCCAAAACCTGATGTCGGGGGTTCAAGTCCTCCAGGGCGCGCTCAAAAGCAAAAACAAAGCCCGAAACAAGAACACATCTGCTAACATAGCAGCTAGTGCTGATGATTTCGGGTATATTTGTTTGTCAGCTTTGATGCTCCCATGTACGTGGGATATGAGTTAACCGATTTTGGATTCACGATACCCGGATTTTAGATTGACACCACCCGCAAGGGGTTAGTAACTGTAACTTAATTTATGCTCACCTCTACTCATTGCTACTCATTTTCGGGGGGAGATGCAATGAGTTGGTCAACAAGATACACTGATGCAATTAATTGAAAAGCTGGTAATATGGTTCAAAGCTTGTAGTGGTTGACCGATGGTTCCCATACAGCAAAACCTGCTCTCATTGTGGAACCAAAAAAGAAACACTCACCTTGAATGAGCGAGTGTTTGAATGCGGTAACTGCGGCTTGATGATTGACCGAGATTTAAACGCAGCAATCAATTTGAGTCAAGCTGTCAGTTAGACAGTTTTAGCCTGTGGACTGGTTAACGCCGACGTTGCCAGAATGTTCGCTCTTAGCGTTCCCGGAGGGTAGCGGGAAGTAAGCATCAAACTACATAACATGAGTAGATTTATCTATTTGTGAGTAGTTATGAATAGGTCTTATGTAACGGGAACTAACCCCTAAATTGTGGATTGAATAAAGAAACTCTCACAATTGAAAATCCCTGGGCGGTGTAAAAATCTCAAATCTCAAATCTCAAATCTCAAATTGGTACTCAAGCTGTAAACCTGGATAAAAATTAGCAGCATTTAGTTTAGCTGTAGAAAGAACAGGGGGATAAACGGCCGTGGCCAAAAAAAATGCAGCGGAAATCCCAGAGAACACAAATGGGTTTAGCTTGAACAACTTCTTCCAGGGAACTAAAGAAGAACTTGATAAAGTTGTTTGGCCTAGTCGTCAGCAGCTGGTGAGTGAATCAGCAGCGGTGTTGTTAATGGTGACACTCTCCGCATCTTTGATATATTTGGTCGATGGATTGTTTGCTTGGGCAGCAAAACAGGTGTTCTGATGACTTTTGCAACAGATGAACCGCGTAACTCGATGTTGGAGTCAGAGGAAAGCACAGAAGCAGCACTCAAAGAAGCACGGTGGTATGCGGTGCAAGTAGCCTCTGGCTGTGAAAAGCGTGTGAAGACAAACTTAGAGCAGCGCATTCAAACCTTCGATGTCGCTGACAGAATCATCCAGGTAGAAATTCCACACACGCCAGCGATGAAAATCCGCAAGGATGGTAGTCGCCAGCATACAGAAGAAAAGGTTTTCCCTGGTTATGTGCTAGTGCGGATGATCCTGAATGATGATACCTGGCAGGTAGTGCGAAATACCTCCCATGTAATTAATTTTGTGGGAGCAGAACAAAAACGTGGCACCGGCAAAGGTCGCGGTCACGTTAAACCAGTACCTCTGGGTCATTCAGAAGTAGAACGCATTTTCAAACAAACCAGTGAACAGGAGCCAGTTCTCAAAATTGATATGGTGGCTGGTGATAAGATCATGGTGCTTTCAGGTCCGTTTAAAGACTTTGAAGGCGAGGTGATTGAAGTCAGTCCAGAACGGAGTAAACTTAAAGCTTTGCTCTCGATTTTTGGACGGGATACACCAGTAGAGTTGGAATTTAATCAGGTAGAGAAACAGAGCTAATAGACAATGGCGAAAAAAGTCGTAGCGGTCATTAAACTGGCCCTGAATGCTGGTAAAGCCAACCCAGCACCGCCAGTTGGTCCTGCTTTGGGTCAACATGGCGTCAACATCATGATGTTCTGCAAAGAGTACAACGCCAAAACAGCAGATCAAGCTGGGATGGTAATACCAGTAGAAATTTCGGTTTATGAAGACCGGAGTTTTACATTTGTACTCAAAACCCCACCAGCATCAGTATTGATTCGCAAGGCGGCGAAAATTGAACGCGGCTCGAATGAACCCAACAAAAAGAAAGTTGGGAAGATTACGACAGCGCAATTGCGAGAAATAGCCCAAACTAAACTTCCTGACCTCAATGCCAATGATATCGATGCGGCAATGAAGATTGTGGCAGGTACTGCTAAAAATATGGGTGTAACAGTAGCTGATTAGTCATTAGTCATTGGTCATTGGTAATTGGTAATTGGTCATTGGTCATTGGTCATTGGTCATTGGTTAGTGGTTAAAACCAAAAAACAACAAATGACAAAGGACAAATGACAAATGACAAAGGACAAAGGACAAATAACTAAACTTATCGGGGGAGAGGCGAAGCTTCGTAATTAACCCCAGGAGAGAAAAATGGGAAAGAAAGTATCACGTCGCTTGCAGGGACTGCAAGCAAAAGTAGAAGATAGGGACTATGCACCCCTAGATGCTTTATCTCTTTTGAAAGAGACAGCAACAGCCAAATTCGCCGAAGCCGCAGAAGCACATATTCGGTTGGGGATTGATCCAAAGTATACAGACCAGCAGTTACGGACAACGGTAGCACTGCCCAAAGGGACAGGACAAATCGTTAGAGTTGCAGTAATTGCACGAGGTGAGAAAGTAACGGAAGCTACCAATGCTGGGGCTGATATTGCTGGGTCAGAAGAACTGATTGACCAAATTCAAAAGGGCATGATGGACTTTGACAAGCTGATTGCCACACCAGATGTGATGCCACAGGTGGCAAAGCTGGGTAAGTTACTAGGGCCTCGTGGTTTGATGCCATCGCCCAAAGGTGGGACAGTGACATTTGACCTAGCAAGTGCGATCGCCGAATTCAAAGCTGGTAAATTAGAATTCCGGGCTGATCGAACAGGTATTGTCCATGTTATGTTTGGTAAGGCAACCTTCACGCCGGAAGATTTGTTAGTCAACCTCAAGGCGTTACAAGAGACAATAGACCGTAACCGACCTTCAGGAGCCAAAGGTCGTTATTGGCGCACATTTTACGTGTCTGCCACAATGGGACCATCGATTAAAGTCGATATCAGCGCCCTACGGGATTTGAAACTGAGTGAAGCAGCATAATTTTGGTCATTGGTCATTAGTCATTGGTCATTAGTCATTGGTCATTATTTTTTAACAAAGGACAAATGACAACTGACAACTGACAACTAACAAAGGACAAAATTCAAGAAGCAAAGCCAAAGACAGCAGGAGCTAATAGCTTAAATATCCTGCCGAGGTTGAAGCTCTAATTGCCGAAAGTGCCACCTGTAATGGTGTGATCACTATGGCATTAGCAGTCTTACTACTAAACCCCGGCGAAGAAAGCTGGGGTTTGTTGTTTGGGAAAATCGATGATTTTGCCCTGGGAGGTGAATCGAGTATGGGTAGAACGCTAGAAAACAAAAAAGAGATTGTAGCTGACCTAAAAGAAACCTTAAGTGAGTCAACTTTGGCACTGGTAATTGATTACCAAGGTCTAACAGTTGCCGAAATCACTGACTTAAGGCGGCGGCTACGTCCGAGTGGCACTGTGTGCAAAGTGACTAAAAACACTTTCATGGGGATTGCTATTCAAGATGACGAAAAATGGCAGCCACTGTCAGAATTACTCAAAGGTTCTTCTGCCTTTTTGTTAGTCAAAGATGATTTCTCATCTGCTATTAAGGCTTATCAAGATTTCCAGAAAGCGTCCAAGAAGACAGAACTTCGTGGCGGCGTTATGGAAGGTCGCCTGCTCAAAGAGCCAGATGTTAAGGCATTAGGAGACTTACCATCTAAGGAACAACTCATCGCGCAAATTGCTGGAGCGATCAACGCCTTGGCTACCAAGATTGCTGTGGGTATCAACGAAGTTCCTGGTTCTCTGGCTCGGTCTTTGCAAGCTGTGGCGGATAAAGACAAGGGCGATAGTGCTGAAAGTGCTGACAGCGCTGATAGCGCTTCCTAGTTATTAGTTATTAGTCGTCAGTGAAAAAAAAATAACAACTGACAACTGACAACTGACAAATGACAAGTGACAAATCAAAGGAGTTATATCAATGTCTACTGCAACCGATCAAATTCTCGAACAACTGAAATCTCTAACTTTGCTCGAAGCTTCTGAATTAGTTAAGCAAATCGAAGAAGCTTTTGGCGTTAGTGCTGCTGCACCCGTTGGTGGCATGATGATGATGGCAGGTCCTGGTGCTGCTGCACCGGCTGAAGAAGTTGTTGAACAAACCGAGTTCGACGTAATTCTCGAATCAGTACCAGCCGATAAGAAGATTGCTGTGCTGAAGATTGTACGGGAAATCACAGGTTTAGGTCTCAAAGAAGCAAAAGACTTGGTAGAAGCTGCGCCTAAAGCAGTTAAGGAAGCGATCGCTAAAGATGCTGCTGAAGACGCTAAGAAGCGGATCGAAGAAGCTGGCGGTAAGGTAACTATCAAGTAGGCTGGGGCATGGGGCATGGGGCATGGAGAGATGAGGAAGTAATTTTCCCAATGCTCAATCCCCAATCCCCAATCCCCAATCCCCAATCCCCAATCCCCATTTCAACACTGTTTAGCGTCAGAGGGATTCACGAAATCGTGTAAATCCGCATCCCAAATACTAATGTAAATAAAATCACATTGTTGACGGACAATCTGTCCCTTGACTGAACCTTTGGTAAAAGTAAAATTATCGGTTTGACGCTGTTGTATCTGTTGTAGTCCCTGCTTAATGTCTTCCGTAGCTTTACCGCCTAATAATCCCTTCAACGTGTCCTGCATTACCTGCGGATCTACTGATTGGGCAAAAGCTGCCTCGGTTTGGCGCAGCGCTCCACTGTCACGATCAAATAGGTAACCAAGGTCTATTTGGTTTGGTACTACTCTATAAGTAACAGCACGGGTATTGGGCCAAAGGCCTTTTAAATCTCTTTTTGGCTTGCCGAGAACAGCTTCTACACGGTTTCTTGATGTACCTGTAGGAAATGCGGGAATGTTCTGCTTAATACTATTACTAACTAATTTACGCGGCTGAGTCTGTGGTGCTACAGTTACCTCTGGTTTAGGAACAGTAGGCTGGGGACTCTCTATTTTTGGTTGTGGCGCTAATGTTGCTATTGGCGTAGGAGTATCAGAAATTACTGGCTCAGTTGTTGGCTGTGGTGTGGATACTACAGGGGGGTTCGGGTTGACTGGGGGACGTGAAATGGGCAAAGGTGCAGGAATTACTCGCAGAGTTGGTGGTGGTGAAGTTGGTGCAATGACAATTGGGGACGGTTGGGCAGGAATGGGGGTATCAACAGGTTCAGAACTGGCGCTGAAAGATTCTGGTGAGGGACTGGAATTTGTGGTAATGGGTGTTTCGGGGGTTGGCTGGCGAGTGATGCTAGAAATGGCTACGGCGCCAATCAAGCCACCTACGAGTAAACTGCCGAAAATCCCAGCTGGCTTTTGCCAGTTTCTTGGAGGAATGATTTGCCGTGGAGCCAATGGTTCGGTTTTTGGCTGGGATGGTGCGGTCGTGGGAGGGATGGTGACTGTGTTTTGTGATACATGGCTGGCGGACTGCAAGGCATATAGCATTTTACTGGCAGTAGTGTAGCGATCGCTCGCATGGGGTTTAATGGCTTGAGTGAGTACCATTGCCAAATTGCGAGAGATGTTAGGCGCATAATGCTGCCAAAGTATTTCTCCAGTTTGCTGGTGAGTTTCTAGTTCTTGCGGGTGTTTACCAGTCAACAGATAGATCGCAGTCAAAGCCAAGCTGTAGATGTCTGTGGCATAAACTGGGCGTCCTAGGGCTTGTTCGCTGGGCATATATCCAGGCGTACCAATCACCATTGATTGTGTATGGTATCCAGAAGTACTTACCACTGAACGAATGGTTTCCTTGACTGCACCAAAGTCAATTAAAACTGGTTTGCCATCAATGGAGCGAATAATAATATTATCAGGTTTAATATCTCGGTGAATAATGCCTTTACTGTGGATATATTCCAAGACTGACAGCAATCTGACGAGAATTTGGCGGACAGCAGTTTCGCTTTGATATCCTTGGTCTTGGACAAACTGTCTAAGGGTTTGACCATGAATCCATTCCTGGACTAGATAAAATTGCCCATTTTCAGAAAAGTACGCGTAAAGTTCAGGAATTTGGTCACTACTTTTGCCTAGATTCTCTAAAGTGGCTGCTTCGCGTTCAAACCGCTTTTGAATAAAGTTGTAGGTTTGCGGGTCGTTGGTAATTGGTTTGAGTTGCTTGATGACACAAGAACGGCGAGAAGGCATATGGGTATCTTCTGCCAGAAAGGTTTCGCCAAACCCACCTGCACCGATTACCTGTGTAACTTGATAGCGATTGTTCAGCAGTGTTGTTTTCATGACAGGATTACAAGCGATCGCCCTTTACAAATGTACATCAGATTTTCTGACGTGGTAGAGATGGGATGTATCCCGTTGTTTGGGCTGCGCTTGTAGATAATAATTCAATACAGTTCAGTTAGGCTCGAATGATATACACTGTAGGGGCACGGCATCCAAAATTTTTGCTTGTAATGACAATTTTATTCGTGCCGTGCCCCTACGACAATTTTCTTAACTGAACTGTATTGGATAATAATTGATGTCGGCTATGTTGCAAAAATTAGGATGAATAATTTTTAACCAAAGATAAACATTGATTAATGTGAGTTCGACGGAAATAAAAAATTTTTTCTCAGATTAGGTCTCTTAGTCTTCAAATATAGATGGTAAATCTCGGCGACCATTGACTACACGAAGAATTTCAATACCATCATCCAAAACTCTGTAAAAGATAATATACCCATCCAAAAACAGACCGCGCAAATTAGGGCGGATTTCTGCATAGCTCCTACCCATATGGTTCTTGCGTACTTAGCGTGCTAAATATGTTGAAAAATAAGCTTGAACTCCTTGCTGGGATAAGATGACAGCCATTATTTACTGCCTTTTAGGTCTGATGATTAAAATTTTGGCTATAAGCGCCTGTAAGCCTTGATTTTAAAACAAAGTTATCGACTGTAATTAAAAATTTAGCACGTTAAGTACGCAAGAACCGTAATATTATAAGTTTTTTATACTTGATTTTGCTTAGGATTTATAGGAGATTAAGTATTGTCATTTACCTATCCTCACTAAGGTTTGTAGGGGCGCAACGCCTAGAACCCCTACTTTAGCTATGAGCAATCAATTTATTGCAGGGCGGAATTTTGGGCTTAACCGAACCGTATTGGATCAGGACTCTATTTCAAATCAAGTAATCCCTCTTCTTTTAATTTCGGATTAAAGCGCACCTGCATTTGCAAACCCCGCGTTTCTAACACGGCTAAAATTTCAGCTTCAACTCGCCGGGCTACATTTTTCAATATTTTCATTTGCGCCAATTCATCATTAACTGGACTTTGATAATTAGCCTGTTCTTCAGGCGTCATTAATGTTTTAATATCGATAGGATTTGTCCATTTTATCTTGTTTTCGCCATTTCCCAAAGGTAAACTACCATTTTCAGCAATCCAAGCTTTTTCAATATCTTCTAAAACTGCGCGACTAGGACGTTCAATGGTTTTAACTTTCACCCAATAACATTCCTGTGGCTGTCGAACTAAATGCTGCTTGAGGCTGAGATAGACATCGCGGGAATAACCGACAAATTGCAGCACTTTTTCGGAATCAAAAATTGCATAAGCACCAATTTTACCTTGAAAATGTTCGGGTATTTGACCGCTATCATCAATGTAAGAAATGTATTCTAAATTTATCAAAGCCGGAATATTGGTTTCAGTAGTCATAACTTAAATTCACCATTTTAATTAACTGATAACTGACTATTTTTATTTTTTTTATAGATGGCACATAGCCGACTAGGTTGGAAAATTTTCGCATTAAACATGAAGTTCGGCGGTACGTTGATGATGGCATACTCATCAGATTCGTGATATTTTTCACATTCTGCTGGCATTCCTTTTGGGGTGCTTAAGCTATAGGGAACTGGCTGAAAAAGTAATTCTGTAAATTCAACTTGTTCACTTTGTAACTGTTGGGAAATTTGCTTTAAGAAACTTTCATTCGTCAATAATTTGAATAGAGTTTCTTGAGCTTGAGGTTCGAGAGTGAAACTACCATCAAAGTTGTGGACGATCTTTAGAGGCATTTTGTGTACTTCTAGTTTTTCAGGACTGATTAAAGAGTGGAGATAGGTAATATAGCAATACAACGAAATTATCTCATGATTTGCCTAATTTATTTAACACTACGGGTACACATCTGAAGAAATATTGGATAATTTATTTTTAGGTATTCCGTGACATACTGCTACAGACCCCTTTCAGGGTGAGTGTGGGCTTCTCGCTGACTGTAAAATAGTGAGGGTGTAAGCCCCTAATTGACTCTGGACTCTTGTTAATTTGGAACAGTTACCTCTAGGCCTTTAGCTATGTATGCTGTACACAAAAATCACAAAATAACCAAAGTGAGGAAAATATGGCACAAAAAATCATCTACGGAACAGTTGGCGAAGATGGAACAAAGCAGGGAGGGGAAGGATTTGAAGTTCAATTAGCAGAACCAGGATTATATACAATTACTTTTTCACAATCTTTTGTTACCCCTCCTTCTGTAGTTGCTACTCTCAAGAATTGGGGGGCTGATAATCAAATTGTTGTGAAGGACGTAGACCTAAACAAGGCGCAAATTACCATCTGGGATTTGGAAGTCAAACAACAATCCACAGATGTTGCTGCAAAACTGGAAGTGAGAAAAGAAAATTCTGGTTTTAATTTCATAGCTATCGGTGAAGGTAGCTAATTGCTAATTCGTAATTCGCAATGGGGAATTAAACCCCCAAAATTTGTGAAAAAACGCCAGCATCCATTTGAATCTGGATACTGGCGCTTATTTAAATCAAGCTAATAGTTTCTCAACCTTTAGCTTTAATCTTCATCGTAATCATCTTCTTCATCGTCATCTTCGTAATCATCCTCTTCGTCTTCTTCGACAACGAGGTCGATGACTTCATCAGCAATTAACAGCTCATCTTCTTCATCCAAAAGTGACCGTTCTCCACGTCTATTACCAAAGGGAGATTCAAGGGAAGGCGAATCTAAATTGTAAGCCCGTGCTGTGCGGTCATCTAGCACCATATCCAAAGGATCATCAACTTCATCTATAACGCTGGTGCTTTCCAACGCTGTATACTCGTCAATTGTTCCCGTCTCCTCATAGGCATTGTACCCAGTCCCGGCGGGAATCAATCGTCCGATAATCACGTTTTCTTTTAACCCCCGCAGCCAGTCAGATTTACCTTCAATGGCGGCTTCAGTTAATACTCTGGTTGTTTCTTGGAAGGACGCAGCAGAAATAAAACTGTCGGTGTTTAACGATGCTTTGGTTATCCCTAATAATACGGGAGTGTATTGCGCTCTAGCACCGCCAGTAATTGCCATCGCTTCGTTCACTTGCTCTACTTGGCGCAACTCCACCAATTCGCCAGGAAGCATGGTGGTGTCACCACCGTCATCAATTCGGACTTTGTTAGTCATCTGGCGAACAATCACTTCTATGTGTTTGTCAGCAATATCAATCCCCTGGGACTGATAAACTAACTGCACTTCGTTCACCAAAAATGTCTGCACTTTCTGTAACGCATGGCTAGCACAGGCGTAGATTCCATCCTCGGAACCCAGGCTAAAGAAGATTTCCAAAATTTCGTGGGGATTGCAAGGGCCATCAGTCACGGGTTGTCCCGCTGACACATGGGAACCATCTGTCACCACTAAGTTTTGTCCAGGTCCTAGGGGATAATCTGCGACCACTCCATTGGCTTCTACTATCTTCAGGGCGATCGCTTCATCACCATCACCATAAACAACCTTGACTTCTCCAGAACGACGTGCTAAAATGCAAGCCTCTTTAGGTTTACGGGCTTCGAGAAGTTCCTCAATCCGGGGCAAACCTTGAATAATGTCCCCGGTTTTGGCACGTTCAAACACCAGCAACACCAAATTATCACCACGCTGTACCAAATCGCCATCTTCTATCTGCAACACAGCACCTGGACTGACGCGATAGGGACGACCAACGCGGATAGTCACAGCGTAGTTTTGCGTCTGGAGTGATGAGTTAGTTCCTAACTCCTCATTCTTAACTCCTAACTTTTTGACCTCTACTACTTGTCCGGATTCTTCAGAAAAGACACCAGGTGCGATTTCTGTACCTTCTACGACCAATTCACGGAGTTTGACTTTTGGCTGGGCGGTAGCATTTAGCGTAATCATATCACTATGGCGTAACACCAAACAGCGACGCACGGCTTCAGTACCTTTTTGCACACCCCGGACAATACCCCCCTCTTTACACAAGATTTGAGTACGGGCGACGACTGCGCCAGGAGCAATAGTTAACCCATCCTCTACTTCCAGAGTTGTCTGAGTACTACCTTGGGTAGCATCAGCAGATATGTCTCGGCGAATTACCAAGGACTCCAAAATAACTAGCTGTAAGCGTTGAACCTCTGAGTCTTCCGTATCAGGGACTAATTCAATATCTGCTGCTAGGGGAGAAGCGTTATGGTCTGGTTCACCTTCGGAGTCAATTTCCAACACTAGTTGAGTCCGCAGCAGTTCCACGCCTTCGACCGACTTAACGCGCTCAGAGTCTTTGTAAGGCAGTCTTTGCACCGCCCGCAACTGAATTGAACGCCCGGTTTGTTGGCTAACAGAAGTAGTAGAAGGCACATCAGGATGAGTGGGAACCGCAAACTCCACCACTGGGCGGGTCAACAACGCTGGCCCTTCTGGTGACTCCACATACTGGATATAGCGTAATTCTGTGGCCACAGTTCCTTGGAATTCTTCCCCTGGCTGAATCAAGGTGTTATCTCTTCCCAGAACAGCTTCCGGGTCGTCTACCATGAGCAATTCCCCTGGCTTAATCACCACTTCCCGCAGGATGTCGTTTTTCTGGGTAACTTCAACCACACCGCTGTTTTGGCAGAAAATATCCTTAACTACTTCGGTGCCAGCTTCAACGAATTGTCCGTCTTCCACTAACAGCAAGGAGATATCTTTGTTGACTTCGTGGGTTTCTTCGGGAATCCACAGTAAAGTGCCTCCCTGTACCACTTCATAACCAAGCTTGGCTTTGCCTTTTTTCTGGACTTCTACCCCCGCGAATTTCAGGAGTCCGCCGGTGGTGGTGCGATAGCGATCGTCAATTAACTCAGCGACTACTTGACCATTTTGCACTTTTGTGCCTGGGGTAGCTCTAAGGTTGAAAACTTGGTTATTACCCGTGGAGACCAAGTAGTTGTTGCGACCTTGGGAACTTTGAACGGTTATGGTTGCTTGGTCTAAGACCACAGAAGCAGTGATAATTTCGATTTCCCTGGTACTCTTACCTGGGGTCGCTTCTGGTAAACGCACGACACCGCCATGTAAGGTAGTTAATTTGGTTTCTGCTAACACCCCATTGCTGGCGATCGCATCACCATTGTTGACTACCAATTCTGCACCAGGCGGTAAATTATACACTTCCCCAGACAAAATCCAAATCAAACCACCCTTAGCGGCGGTTGTCGTGGTATTGCCTTGACGGTCTGTTTTTTGTTCGGGTACGACTTCGGCAAACTGCACTTCCCCTGCCAAGTCAGTGGCAACATCTTTTACCGCTTTTTCCGTATTAGTACGAACTGTACGTCCACCAAGGGCAACTTCTGCTAGCAACTGACCAGTTTTTACCTGCTGTCCATCGAACACATATAGTGTTGAACCTTGTGTCAGATGAATCTCTTGGTTGATTGGGGTATCGGCGCCTTCTTTCTTCGGCTCCAAATTTAGGATACCGTTAGCCTCAACATACAGAGCTTCTTCACCGTGGCGAGTACGATAGGCTCTCACCTTCAGTTTGCGGGGAATCTTGACAGTACCATCGATTTTCGATCGCACTTGTTGCGCTACTTCCCCTGTAAACACACCACCTGTGTGGAATGTCCGCATGGTCAGCTGAGTTCCAGGTTCACCAATACTTTGAGCGGCAATAATTCCCACCGCTTCGCCCAAGTCCACCATTTTAGCATGAGCCAAACTCCAGCCGTAGCAGTGTTGGCACACCGAACGCGCTGCTTCACAAGTCAGGGGAGAACGCACCACGACTTCCGTCACCCCAGATTTTTGAATTTTTTCCGCCAATTCTTCAGAAACTGGGGTATTGCGTGGGGCAATGATTTCTTTTGTCGTAGGATGTACTACATTTACACCGATTACCCTACCAAACAACCGTGTAGCCAAGCGGATCTTTGTTTTGCCACCTTCTATCATCGCCCGAACGGGAATACCCCTAGTGGTGCCGCAGTCAAATTCCCGGATAATCACATCTTGGGATACATCCACCAGACGACGGGTGAGATAACCAGAGTCAGCAGTCCGCAAGGCGGTATCTACCAAGCCTTTTCTCGCACCGTAAGACGAAATAATGTATTCGGTGACAGTCAGTCCTTCCCGGAAGTTGGTTTTGATAGGTAAGTCAATAATTTCCCCTTGGGGGTCAGCCATCAGACCCCGCATCCCCACCAACTGTCTGACCTGGGAAATGTTACCCCGTGCCCCGGAAAATGCCATCATGTAGACGGAATTGAGGGGATTGGTCTTTTTGAAGTGGACAACAACTTCATCTTTGAGGGCTTCACTAGTACCGTTCCACGTGTCAATTACCTTTTGGAAACGTTCCACTTCAGTAATTTCTCCCCGTTGATAACGGGCTTCGGTAGCGCGAATTTCTTCCTCTGCAGCTTCCAGGAGCGATCGCTTAGAAGGCGGCACCATCAAATCATCTACACTGATCGAAACCCCGGCTTTGGTAGCGTAGCGAAATCCCAAGTCTTTCAACTTGTCAGCCATGACCGCAGTACGCGCTGTGCCGTAATTCGTAAAAGACCAAGAAATTAAATTTCTCAGTTGACCTTTGTCAACTACCCGATTGCGGAAAACCGTGTTTTCGTGTTGTGTCATAAGTCAATAGTTAGGAGTTAGCAGTTAGGAGTTAAAAGTTAGGACTTAGGAGTTAAAAGTTAGGAGTCAGGAGTTAGGAATTAAAAGTTAGGAGTCAGGAATGAGGAGTTTCATAACTCTTCACTCCTAACTCTTCACTCTTAACTCCTAACTTTTAACGCCTAAATTAACTTGCCAGTGCTTCCCGAATGGCGTTATTGTAAATCACGCGACCTGCTGTCGTGCGGATATACTGAGAAAGCAAATTCCCCTCAGCGTCTTGTCTGACCCGACGGAATTTATACATCAATGTGCGGGTACCATCGGTGTTTTCTGTCACTTCAACTGGTTCTGTATCCGGTTGTTCTGTCTCAACGTCACCGTCAAACCGCACGTAGATATAAGAATGGAGGTCAACTTGGTCTTGCTGGTAAGCCATAATCACATCTTCCATAGAACCAAAGTACTTTCCTGCGCCTTTGACGGCGTGGGGATTCTCTGCAGTTAAGTAATATGCCCCTAACACCATGTCTTGGCTGGGTGTGATAATTGGTTTACCAGTGGCTGGCGATAAAATATTATTAGAAGCCAGCATCAATAACCGTGCTTCTGCCTGACTTTCTAAAGATAGGGGAACGTGTACCGCCATTTGGTCCCCGTCAAAGTCAGCGTTAAACGCCGGACAGACTAGAGGATGCAATTGAATTGCTCTACCTTCCACCAAAATTGGCTCAAAAGCCTGAATACCCAAGCGGTGCAGCGTTGGCGCCCGGTTCAACATCACTGGGTGTCCTTCAATCACTTCTTCTAGGACATCCCAGACACTGGAGTCATTGCGAGATATGAGTTTTTTCGCAGCTTTGATATTATTTACCATACCGCTGCGAATCAGGCGATTAATCACAAAGGGCTGAAATAGCTCAATAGCCATTTCTCTAGGCAAACCGCACTGGTGGATATGTAACTTTGGACCCACCACAATTACCGAACGTCCAGAGTAGTCAACCCGTTTACCCAACAAGTTTTGCCGGAAACGTCCTTGCTTACCCTCAATAATGTCAGACAGAGATTTCAGCGGGCGGTTATTAGCCCCTACCACCGTGCGTCCCCGACGACCATTGTCAATCAAAGCGTCTACGGCTTCTTGCAGCATCCGCTTTTCGTTCCGCACAATAATTTCTGGTGCGAGAATTTCTTGCAGACGCGCCAAACGATTATTACGGTTAATTACCCGCCGATACAAATCATTTAAGTCACTGGTCGCAAAGCGTCCACCATCCAGCTGCACCATTGGGCGCAAATCAGGAGGAATCACAGGGATAACCGCCATCACCATCCACTCTGGTTTAGAACCGGTCGCGATGAAGTTGTCAATTACCCGCAGGCGCTTAATTAACTTTGCCCGCTTTTGTCCTTTAGCGTTACCAATTTCTTCCCGCAGGGTTTCGGCTTCTTGTTCTAAGTTAATATCAGCCAGCAACCGCAGTAGGGCTTCCGCGCCAATACCTACCTCTACACCTTGTAGCTGGGAATCTTCGCTATAAATTTGGTCTTCAATTTCTAGCCACTGGTCTTCACTGAGGAGCTGTTTGTAGGTTAAAGTTTCGGCATTACCTGCAGACAGAACAACATAAGAGTTGAAATAAACTATTTGTTCCACATCCCGCAAAGGCATATCCAGCAGAATGGAAATATAGCTAGGGATGCCTTTGAGATACCAAACGTGGGCTACTGGTGCAGCAAGTTTGATGAATCCCATCCGATGGCGACGCACCCGCGACTCGGTGACTTCCACTCCGCAGCGCTCGCAAACAATACCACGGTGACGAACTCTCTTATATTTGCCACAATGGCATTCCCAATCTTTCGCAGGTCCAAAGATCCGTTCACAGAATAAGCCGTCCATTTCCGGCTTCAGAGTCCGGTAGTTAATCGTTTCTGGCTTGGTGACTTCACCGACTACTTGACCATTAGGCAAAGTTCTCTCGCCCCACTGGCGAATGCGTTCAGGGGAAGCCAAGCCGATTTTAACGTAGTCAAACTGATTAGTCTGGGCGTTTCTCATACTAAGTGTTGAGTAATGAGTTATGGGTGTATTTAGTTTTGGGGATTGGGAATTGGGCATTGGGCATTGGGCATTGGGCATTGGGCATTGATTATTTCCTTGAGTCCGTAATCCCTAATTGCTCATTTCTCATCCCATGCGCTCTGCCTCATGCCCTATGCCCCATGCCCTATTCCCTAATCCCTATTCATCTTCATCCAGCGATTCGCGGGAGAGAGATTCGTAGGTGGGTCGAGGCGGTGTGCGTCTGGCTGATTGGTCTGCCATTAAATCGACTTCTACATCCAAGGAACTACCATCTGTCTGGGTTTCTACTTTATGGACAGCAATATCTAAGCCCAGTGATTGCAATTCTCGCATTAACACTTTAAAGGACTCTGGTGTTCCTGGTCGAGGAATTGCCTTACCTTTGACAATGGCATTGAGCGCTTCATTTCGCCCCTGCATATCGTCAGATTTTACTGTCAGCAGTTCCTGCAAGGTGTAAGCTGCACCAAAGGCTTCCAATGCCCACACTTCCATTTCTCCAAACCGCTGACCACCTTGCTGGGCTTTACCTCCCAATGGCTGTTGTGTAACCAAGGAGTATGGACCTGTAGACCGGGCGTGGATTTTATCATCCACCAAATGCACCAGTTTCAGCATATAAGCTACGCCTACGGTGATTGGTCGGTCAAAGGGTTCGCCGGTGCGACCATCATATACGATGATTTTGCCGGGGTTATCTGGGTTGTATACCCAGTCTTTGCTGGTTTCGTCCCTTGCTTCTTGCAATTTGCCATGCACAATTCGCCGGGATGATTCTTCCCCATACATTTCGTCGAAGGGAGTAATCTTAAAGCGCACGCCTAAGTTGTGACCAGCCCAACCCAATAGACACTCAAATACTTGTCCTACGTTCATCCGGCTGGGTACGCCCAGGGGGTTGAGAACAATGTCCACTGGTGAACCATCTGGCAAATAGGGCATATCTTCTAAAGGCAAAATCCGGGAAATAATCCCTTTATTACCGTGGCGTCCTGCCATTTTGTCGCCGACTTGGATTTTCCGCTTTTGGGCGACATATACCCGAACTACCATGTTAGCCCCTGGTGGCAATTCATCCCCTTGTTCACGGGTAAATAACCGTACATCAACTACCCGGCCTTTTTCACCGTTGGGCACGCGCAGGGAATTGTCCCTAACATCCCGTGCTTTTTCGCCGAATATCGCCCGTAATAGTTTTTCTTCTGGTGGTTGGTCTGATTCACCTTTTGGTGTTACCTTACCCACCAAGATGTCCCCGGCTTCTACCCAAGCCCCAATGCGGATGATTCCCTGTTCATCTAACTGGCGCAGGGCGTCTTCCCCAACGTTGGGAATTTCTCTGGTGATTTCTTCTGGTCCGAGTTTGGTTTGTCTAGCTTCAATTTCATATTTTTCAATGTGAATTGAGGTGTAGATATCATCCTGTACCAGTCTTTCGGAAATCAAAATCGCGTCTTCGTAGTTGTAGCCTTCCCAAGGCATATAGGCGACAACAATATTTTGCCCTAAGGCCAATTCCCCACCTTCAGTGGATGACCCGTCAGCTAATACCTGACCAGCCACAACGCGCTCACCCATCCGCACTAAGGGTTTTTGGTTAAGACAAGTGTCTTGGTTGGAACGCTGGTACTTAGAAACTGTGTATCTAAGTTCCCCGGTTGATGATTTGGGACGCACACGAATTTCTGTGGCGTCTACATAGGTAACGTCCCCATCTGTACGGGAAACAATTACCATCCCGGAGTCCCTTGCACCTTGGGCTTCTAACCCAGTGCCCACCAAAGGCCGCTCTGGTTTGAGCAGGGGTACGGCCTGGCGTTGCATGTTGGAACCCATGAGTGCCCGGTTGGCGTCGTCATGTTCCAAGAAGGGAATCATACTCGTAGCTACCGATACGATTTGCACTGGTGAAACTGCTACGTAGTCCACCTGTTCAGGGGTTGTGGTGGAAAATTCTTGCCGATAACGTACTGGTACTTGGGGACCAATGATCACGCCATTTTCATCAACTGGTATATCCCCAGGGGCAACCCGCAGGTCGTCTTCTTCATCGGCAGTCATGTAAACTGGTGTCAGGTCAAATCTGACTCGCGCATTTTCCACCGGTCTAAATGGTGTTTCTAAGAAGCCGTACAGGTTAACCCGCGCATGGGTTGCCAAAGAACCAATCAAACCGGCGTTTGGTCCTTCTGGTGTCTCAATTGGGCAAATCCGTCCGTAGTGGCTCGGATGGATGTCTCGCACGGCAAACCCAGCCCGTTCTCTGGTTAAACCACCAGGACCTAGGGCAGACAGTCGGCGTTTGTGGGTCAGTTCTGCTAAGGGATTGGTTTGATCCATGAACTGACTTAATTGGCTCGAACCAAAGAATTCTTTAATTGCTGCTACCAATGGCTTGGGGTTAACCAAGGAAGCTGGGGTAAGAACTTCGGCATCGGATACGGTCATCCGTTCGCGAATGATTCTCTCTAGACGGTTTAAGCCTACCCGCACTTGGTTTTGCAGCAATTCACCAACGCTTCGGACCCGGCGATTTCCCAGGTGATCGATGTCGTCTATATTACCAATATCATATTCTAGGTTGATGAGGTAATCGACTGCGGCCAAGATATCCCCCGGTGTCAGCACCCGCATGGTATCAGGAACAGATAACCGTAATTTCTTGTTAAGTTTATACCGCCCGACACGACCGAGGTCATAACGTTTGGGGTCAAAGAAGCGTGAATCTAACAGTTGTTGTCCACCTAATACTGTCGGTGGTTCACCAGGACGTAGTTTCCGATACAACTCCATCAGGGCTTCTTCTTCCGAAAATTGCCCTTCTTTTTCGATAGTTTTTTGGAAATACTCTGGGTGACGTAAGGCGTCGAAAATTTCGTTATCTGATAATCCTAGGGCTTTCAGTAGCACTTGTGCTGAAAGTTTGCGGGTTTTGTCAATGCGTACCCACACTAGATCGTTCCGGTCTGTTTCAAATTTCAGCCACGCCCCTCGGTTGGGGATAAGACTAGCAGAATAGGTGCGTCGTCCGTTTTTGTCAATTTCTGATTTATAGTAGACTCCCGGCGATCGCACAATTTGGTTGACGATTACCCGCTCGGCGCCGTTAATAATAAACGTGCCCCGATCAGTCATCAAAGGCAAATCCCCAATAAATACTTCTTGCTCTTTGATGTCCCCTGTTTCTTTGTTCAACAAGCGTGTAGGGACATACATTTGTACAGCATAGGTGCTGTCCCGCCGTTTGGCTTCTTCGACGCTGTACTTTGGTTCTTTAAGTTTGTAATTATGACCTAAAAAGTGCAGCTCTAGTTTGCCAGTGTAGTCTGTGATCGGACTAAAGGAGTTGAGTTCTTCTATCAGCCCTTCTTCTAAAAACCAGCGAAAGCTTGAACGCTGGATTTCAATCAAATCGGGCAACAAAAAGGCGGGTTCTAAATATTTTTCGCTAGTCATGCCTCTACCTTTGTCAACCTGGTTAAACTTTCCTTTGGACACTAATTTTTGAGGGTTCCCACCCAAAGCCTGTGTCCTTAGCTATTTGGGAACTTCTCCTGACGCCACCTGCTATTTTAGAGAAAGGTGCGGGCAAACGCAGAAATTAAAGCTCGAAAGTGCTATTTTGGCAAGGGGGTAATCGCCCCTGATTTAGGGCAAGTACCTCTAAAATCCAGCTATTAGGTCGATTCCTCAAGAGTAGATAGTTGAGATATTCTGGAATTAGATCGATTTGACTCACTTACCCTCCCAAAAGTGCTTTAATTAGGCTACGCAGCTTTACACTGTGGTTTTTTTAGTACCACTTTGTATTTATAGTCACGTTGATATCCTAAGACTGAGGCAATGGCTCTTTGCCGATTTTGAATCAGTATTGCTGTATCTTGGTGCGTTATTCTCACAGGGCAATTACGTTTAACAATTTTCTATAGGTTAAATACAAAACATGAGTTGTTGTGCAAAAATCAAACTCAACCTAGATTACCAGGGTTAGTCACCTAAAAAACGCAGTCCAATATTAGGACTTAGGCGTGTCAGCTAAACTGAAGTTAGACACCCAAGAGCAATGTCGCTTCAGTGCGGGGTGCTGACCTATTGACAGCATCTACTTGTAGAGATATGAGGATGGTCAATTGCCATTCAAGATTCAACGAAATCAAAAATTCCTCATTTAGCCACAAAAAATTCACTTGCAGTGTAACAATAATGCCACACTGCCGACTTTAAGGCACACTTGTTTTTGATCGCCCTGTGCGTCTTCACACAGATTTTGTTCTTTCTCCATCAATGAATTTAGGGGTTTGTATCCTTTGTGATGAATGAATTTTTTATTGGTGCCAAGAAGCCCTAGGGCTGCTTCGCACTTTCTGCGCGATGGTTAACTCAATAACAGGGCAAAAATTAGCTGAGGAGTTGTGAGTTCCTACCTTTATCATTATGGCTCAAGCAAAGTGTTTTGGAGGGAATAATCTTAGCATATTTTTGTCCTCCTAGAAGTTTATTTTTTTTACCTCAATCAACAGCGCATCCAGACGGGCTTTACAGTGTCAGACCAAATAATTCACAGGCGTTTCGTGTGGTTTGAGCAGCGATCGCCTCTACCGTTTCCCCTCGCAATAGCGCTACTTGCTCCGCTACGTAACGGACATAAGCAGGCTCATTACGACGTTCGCCCCGTTTTGGTACCGGAGCTAAAAAAGGGCAATCGGTTTCAATTAGCAGGCGATCGCTCCTGACCGCAGCAGCTGAGGATTGTATTTGCTTGGCGTTTTTGAACGTTACTGTCCCGCTAAAGCTAATGTAGAATCCTAAGTCGGTAAACCACTGGGTTTCTTCTGGCGTTCCACCCCAGCAATGCATCACCCCCCGAATCCTATCTCCTTTTGACGAACGCCATTTTTGCAATACTTCTCTTACCAGCGATGCTGCGTCGCGGCAATGAATAATCACTGGTAAGTTAAGTTCAGCGGCGATTGCTAATTGGGCTTCAAACACTATCTGCTGTTGCTCATAGTTATTGGCTTTATAACAATCCAGCCCCATTTCCCCAATGGCGACGACTTTTGGGTCAGAACTCGCCAAAGCTCGGATTTGACTCGCTGTCTCGCTAGTCCATTGATCAGCATCTAAAGGATGTAATCCAACGGCAATACTGAGTTCGGGAACCTTCTGCGCTACGGCTTGAATGCTCGCAAATTCTTCAGGCTGAACACAGGAATGTATTAGATGTACTACTCCTGCTTCTTGCCATCGCGCTCGCACTGATGCTAAATCCGGCTGGAAAACGTCAAAGTTAATATGAACGTGGGTATCAATTAGCTGCATCTTTGTCAAGAGTCAATGGTCAAGAATCAAGAATCAAGAATCAAGAGTCAATTGTCAGTAATTTGGACTTTGGACTTTTGACTCTTGACTTTGGACTACTGTGCTGTTTGTGTGAGTGGTTTGAGTCGGTGAGCCAATTTTGACTTCTTCCTAGCCCCGTTATTAGGGTGAAGCACACCCCGCTTGACAGCTTTATCAATTTTGCTGTAAGCCTCAGACAATCTCAGCTGTACTTCTTGATTTAATTCTGGAGTAGGATTAGCAGCATAGACTTGTACTGCGCTAAAGTACTTCTTAATCAGCGTCTTAACTGCTGATTTGTAGGCTTTATTACGCAATCGATTGCGTTCTGCGATTTCGGCACGCTTGAGAGCAGACTTTGTATTCGCCACAGTTCCAAAAAAACTATTAATATTTACACACACTACTAGACTTACTAATATAGCATTTAAATTGCCAATGTGGACATTTGGGGAAAAAATAGGTAAGGGTCAATGGTCAAGGGTCAAGGGTCAAGGGTCAAGGGTCAATGGTCAAGGGTCAAGGGTCAAGGGTCAAGGGTCAAGGGTCAAGGGTCAAGGGTCAAGGGTCAAGGGTCAAGGGTCAAGGGTCAAGGGTCAAGGGTCAAGGGTCAAAGTCCACGGTCCACAGTCCACGGTCCACAGTCCACAGTCCAGGGTCTAGGGTCAAGGTAGTTATCACTAAACTAATGACAAATGACAAATGACAAATGACAAATGACAAATGACAAATGACGAATGACAAATGACAATGACTATGGTAGAAACCTTGGAAGTATCAAAAAAATCCAGGTTAAGCTAGAGAAGAGAGTTAGCGTTTGCTTTGCGCCCCAGGGGGTAAAGAGCGAAACTGATGATCAAGCGGAAATATTCTAATTTTGGCATTGTCCTTACTCCATGCTGCGAATCATTACTCAGCAGGCAGACGTCAGAGCAGAACTACAAAGGATCTGCGATCGCACCCATGATGAACAGGTGGTTCATAAAGAAGCAACGGTGCGAGAAGTCTTGCAAGCAGTCAAGCGCCAAGGCGATAAAGCTGTATTGCATTACACAGCCGAATTTGACAACCAAACCCTGAAACCGGAGGATCTCCGTGTTACAGGCTCAGAATTGGATGCGGCTTACCAACAGGTATCTAAAGAGTTGCTCCAAGCGATTCGGCTAGCTTGTCAGCAAATTGAAGCATTTCACCGTCAGCGAGTACCCAAAAGTTGGGTACATTTTGGCGATGATGATGTAGTGCTGGGTAAACGCTACACCCCTGTAGACCGGGCGGGTTTATATGTACCTGGTGGTCGGGCTTCCTATCCCAGTACGGTACTGATGAATGCTATTCCGGCAAAGGTGGCCGGTGTGCCTCGCATTGTGATGGTAACACCACCAGGTCCGGTCAAAACAATTAACTCCGCAGTCCTAGTAGCTGCCCAAGAAGCAGGAGTGCAGGAAATTTATCGCGTTGGCGGAGCGCAAGCAATCGCTGCTTTAGCCTACGGGACAGAAACTATTCCCAAAGTGAATATAATTACAGGTCCTGGTAATATTTATGTCACCCTAGCCAAAAAACTGGTCTATGGAACTGTGGGAATTGATTCCTTAGCAGGGCCTAGCGAAGTGCTAATTATTGCCGATGAAACGGCAAATTCGGTACATGTTGCCGCTGATTTGTTAGCACAAGCCGAACACGACCCGATGGCGGCGGCAATTTTGTTGACCACAGATGCTGCTGTGGCCAAGAACGTGCAGGTAGCGCTGGAAAGACAGTTGGTAGATCACCCCCGGCGACTAGACACAGAAAAAGCGATCGCTCACTACGGGTTGATTGTCATTGTCGAATCCCTAGCAGCCGCAGCCGAACTGTCAAATGAATTTGCGCCGGAACACCTGGAGTTACAAGTTGAAGACCCGTGGGCACTACTTCCGGACATTCGCCACGCTGGGGCTATTTTTTTGGGGGCTTCTACGCCAGAAGCTGTAGGCGACTATTTAGCCGGACCTAATCATACCTTGCCGACTTCTGGTGCGGCTCGCTATGCTTCACCATTGGGTGTGGAAACTTTCCTCAAACACTCCAGTATTATTCAATACTCGCAAACCGCACTGCAAAAGGTGGCTGGTGCAATTAATAAACTAGCTATAGCTGAGGGACTACCCTCCCACGCCGATTCAGTCCGCCGCCGAATTCAGCAAGAAGAATGATTTGGAATGATTAATTTTTGCTTATAATTTTGGTAAAAGTTGTTCAGTAGCTTCAAAGTCAAAGTTTGAGACATTGGCGACTATGGGACTTTTACATAAAAAACATTCAATCGCAATTGTTGACGGTTGACGATTGGCGGTTGAGTGTTATAGTCTTGAGGAGACGAAAGCGGTGCTAAAAACTATTTTGGTAGCTTTGGATGGTTCAGAAATTGCCGAAAGAGTCATTCAGAGTTTAGAAGATCTGGTGTTATCACCACAAGACACCAAAGTTATTCTCTGTCATGTTTTTTCCACACCAGAGTCAGATATTGAACTTCCTGCTGATCGTCCTGGGCCAGAGTCACCAACACTTTCTTATTTTCATATTGAAAAACAGCTGCAATCCTATCAGGAAAAATTGCCAGTCAGTAGTGCAGTAGATCTGGTAAATGGCGATCCAGCGGACGAGATTATTCGCCTTGCTAATATTTACCAGGCGAACTTGATTGTTATTGGCAGTCGGGGCTTAACTGGTATGAAGCGAATTGTCCACGGTTCTGTCAGTAGTCAAGTGGTAGAAGCAGCGAATTGTTCAGTTTTAGTAGTCAAGCGGAATTAAATGGACACTCCCACCCTTTAAAGGATACGAATGGCTAATAGGGGTTAACACCCATTTTATCAGCTATGTCACACAATTTTGGATAGATTTTAGATTGACCCCATGTCTAAAGTCAGGGACTTGTCAATTAATTTTATAAAAACACAGGACCAAAACCCTTGAGCGAAACCCAACAAAAGCCCCCCAAATATTGGATTTCGGTCTTCAACCCAACCTACGCGGGTTAATGTTTTTGGGCTTATTGGGCAAGACCTATGCAGTATTGATTCGGGGGAAACTCACGGAAGAGCTACGCGAAGAGACCTTTGAAAATTTTAGATTTTGAATCTTCAATTCCAAAATCCAAAATTGAAAAGCCAAAATTCGGCGAAGAGGATTGTGCTTCGGGGCGCAAGGCCTAGATCCCCTACATATCATCGAAACAACGCCAAAAATCCTGGTTTTACCTAGGACTTACGCATTGACAAAACACACAAAATATGGGCTGCAAAAAACCGGAGATTTCGTAGGGGTTTAGCAATGCTAAACCCCGAAAACGCGGGTCTGTTTACCATCAAAGTAATAATTAATCAAAGCCTGAAACAACGTATTTTGGTAAAAGCATACCATGCCAAATTTGTACAGTGCGTAAGTCCTATTACCGTATTATTACTGGTAAAACATGCCATTCGCGACTCAGTACTTGGCAAGGGGTGGGATTCTTGGTTGATTGGAAGTCGGCGGGAAACTCCACCCACAAGGAGGGGACAGCGCCCAAATCCACCCTAAACTCATAATCAATGCTTTGATGCACTCAGCCAAAGTGATCGCCATCCGTCTGAAGTGCTAGACTGGGATTGAACGACTCCTTAGTAACACCTAATAAGGGGAAGGGATGGCGCTGACTGACTCTGGCTGGCAATCCATTCTTTTGAGTATTCAGGGGACGCTGGTACGCTGAATAGGGTAACACTCGGAAAATGCCAGTGTGAGGTAATTGTAGGAACTTGGCGTAAATTTGGGATTTGTGGGAGTCGATATCGTAGGCAAAGCGGTCAAGTATCGCTGCATTTTCCCTCGGATCTGTAAATTGGGTGTTAGGTCCCAATCCCAGGTTTGCTGTGGTCAAGAGTTTCTTGACTGTAGTCAGATCCGAAAAATATGTATCTGATGTTAAAAAGGCAGATCTGATAGGTAGATCAAAAATCTAAAATAGATATTAAATTGAAGAGAAAACAACGACCATCGACAAGGTTAGTTCATTTTACTTTCTGTAAAGCGTCGCCGGGTTGTTACCAGTGCTGAAATACGATTACATGTCAGTTTCCCAGGATCAGCCGCTCTATTCTGAGGCTCCACTCCAGCTGTTGTTATTTGTCGATGGACGCCCCAAGTCCCGACAACAAGTGCAGCGAATCCGCGCTTACTTAAAAGAACTACAGGCTGGGTATAATTTTGAACTACAAATGATTGATGTTGGGCAACAACCCTATTTGGCGGAACACTTTAAATTAGTAGCGACGCCAGCGTTAATTAAGATTCACCCAGAACCCAGACAAGTTATAGCTGGGAGTAATATCATCGCTCAATTGAAGAACTGGTGGCCTCGTTGGCAAGCTGCTATAGATGCTTATGTCAAAATCCAAGAAGAGATCCAAGAACGTATGGAAGACAATGGTCGGGTGACATCAGCCAAATCTACCATCAGTTCAGTTGCTGTTTCGTCCGAACTCATCCGACTCTCAGACGAAATTTTTCGTTTGAAACAGGAAAAAGAGAAACTCCAGGAGCAGGTACAATTTAAAGACCGGGTAATTTCGATCCTGGCACATGACCTGCGTAACCCCCTAACAGCAGTGGCCATTGCTATAGAAACTCTCCAATCTAACTACAATATAGAAACAGGAGAATTCCAGCGTCTCAAACCAGCAATGACGTCCCACTTATTAAAACAAGCCCGCAGTCAAACAAAGATTATTGACCGAATGATTGCAGATCTTTTACAGGTAGGTCGAGGTAATGATACGGAACTTCCAATTATACCACAAAAAATAGAAATAGGTAAACTTTGTTTAGATGTACTGGAAGAATTGCGCGATCGCTACATCGCCAAGTCTCAACAGTTAGAAACAGATATACCTCAAGATTTACCATACGTGTATGCCGATCCAGAACGTATACGCCAAGTGCTAGTAAATATATTGGACAATGCGATAAAATATACACCAGAAGGGGGTAAGATTAGCATTGCTGGACTGCACCGTACTACCCAAAAAGTTCAGTTTAGTATTGGTGACACCGGTCCTGGTATTCCCTACGAAAATCGCGATCGCATCTTTGAAAATCACTTCCGCTTAGAACGGGATGAAGGAACAGATGGTTATGGTATTGGACTTTGTTTATGCCAAAAGATTATTCGGGCACACTACGGTCAAATTTGGGTAGACTCTGTACCCAATGCCGGTGCTTGGTTCCACTTCACTTTGCCAGTATATCCTTCATAGTCAGTTGTTAAGTAGGTCGCTATTGAGGTGTACGGGCTTTGGTCGTCATTGGTCATTGGTAAGGATTGGGGGCATATTTACGTTTCGTAATATAGTTTGGGTTATTGCCACCGACTTACTTAGTTGTCATTAGTAAATCAAGAACTCAGCACTCACTTAAGGATAATGCGATCGCGTCCGTCAGCTTTTGCTTGGTAAAGTGCTTTATCAGCCGCCACAATCAAGTCTGAGGGTGAGGATTCCCAAGTGGGAATGATAGTCGCCACCCCCATACTCAAGGTGACATACTGGCTAACTGCAGATCCGTGATGCACAATTTGTAAATCTCTGACTCCAGCTTGCATTCCTTTAGCAACGTGAACCGCACCAGCAGCATGGGTGTTGGGCATAATTACCGCAAATTCTTCGCCGCCATAACGTGCCACTAAATCCTGAGTTTTCTGTGCGTTCTGGTTTAACACACCACCTACCTGTTGTAAACAAACATCTCCTGCAGGATGGCCATATTTATCGTTGTAGAATTTAAAAAAGTCGATATCACACAACATTAGAGACAAAGGCAATTCCTCCTGTGCTAAATTAATCCACTGAGTATTGAGATAATCGTCAAAACGGCGGCGATTAGCCAACCCAGTTAAACCATCCACGTTGGCCAGATGCTGCAAAGCCTGGTTTGCCGCCTCTAACTGCTTATAAACTTGTGCTTGTTGCAACAGTCGTCGTAATCTCTGACGCAAAACTGCCCAGTGAATTGGCTTGGTGACGTAATCCGTCGCACCTGCCTCAAAAGCACGATCTACCGAGGCTTCATCATCCAAACTGGTAATCATTAATATAGGAGTCCGCTTCCATAGCTTTGAGATCACATTATTACCTAGAGCGGATTCAATATCAAAGGTTGCGAGTGCTGAAATTAAATTATTCCTAGCAATCTGGAGCAAGTGCTTACAGCAGGTGAAGCCATCCATGACGGGCATGACCGCATCTAGCAAAACTATATCCGGTTTGATAGTCTCGTAAGCATCTAAACACTGCTTACCATCATTGACCTCGACCACGCGATAGCCTTCTTGTTCCATAGCTTCACGCAACAGCACTCGGATGGTCTTGTCATCATCAGCTACCAGAATTATTGGGGGTTGCTTGGAAATAGAAAATGTGCTTATGGCTGACATGAGTTGCGTTCCACAGAAAATGAGAGTATCGTTAGGGGCTAACCTGAGAAAACCGTGCCCCCGTAACTAAATCACCTGTGAGCAATAGTTGTTTTGCACCAGTCACTCAATTTGGGATTTTGGATTTATGTAGAAACCAGGAATCAAAAAACTGTGGTTTCAACGATGAGTCTCTGGAAAGAAACTCGGTTTTTTTCTTGTGTGAGGGTAAATTCTGCCATACTGATAACTAGGGGTTTACACTAAAAAAATCTCAAATTGACAAACTTAGCTTGGCGCAGTGAGAATCCTAATTGACCTGCTATTTACCTTCTTGTCCGGCTAGGGACACAGTAGTAGCTGTTATTTTTATATTTCCCCAGTGTTAAGGTAGAATTGCCATTTTGTGTAAAATTTCAAATTCACACCGATTTAAGCAATACGGTTTGCGAATAATCACCAATGCCCAATACCTGTCACCAAATCGGCGGGTGGTAACAGAGCGGCTCGAGTGAGCCTCGCCGAACTCTTGTAGTAGTCTGTCAATTTTGTTTTGAGGGATTTTTGGTAGTGTGAGCGTCTCGCTCACGCGGGCAAGATGCCCGCACTACAGTCCATCATTTTTATCTTGACAGAGTAGTAGTTCCACTACGTGGAAGCAAGCTACGCGTAGCGTCCGCAAAGAAGTGCGGCTGTTCCTTTAGACCTCACCTAGACAAGCTCAATGGACACAAGGGGATGGAGTTTCCTGCCCATAGAGTTATAATGGGACTGAAATAGTAATTATCAATAGAACAGAAGATAGTAGCTTTGAGGAAGACTTAGCCCAAGATGTTTTAGCGATAATCACACTATTTTCCGCAAGACTTTACGGCTGTAGAAATAACAATAACAAAAAGATTGTTGAGGAGTTCAAAGAAGTTGCTAATAGGATTTAAAGCTGAACTTAAGCTTAATACCTGATTTCTATATAATTTACAGTTAATCAATTTACCGAAAATCTTAAATGCCAGATTCATTAATGTATCAAGAGAATGTTTTTGTTCTTCTAGAAACAAACGAGCCAGAACAATTTATCACTGCTTCAGAGTTACTAGAAAAGCTCAAAATGGTTCTGCAAACACTCAATTTTCAAGATTTGCCACCCGATGTACAAAAATTTGCAGCAGTAGAAACCCAAGCTAAATATTTAATAGATACAAGTTGCGAATTAGATATTGGCGCAGGACAATATTTACAATGGTACGCAGTGCGGTTAGAAAAGTAATTTTTTAGCCAAGAGGCAAGAGTCAACCGTCAACAGTTAACAGTCAACCGTCAACAGTCAACCTTTGATTATTGTGGAATAGTCATCAGCGTCAGATCAATTTTATTTTCACCTGTCTGTGTAATTTGAACCTCGACTCCTGGACCAAAATATTTAGTCATTTTTTCCTGCTTTTTTTCCCAAGTATTAATTGGTATCAATGGCGAATCAAATTCTACAATTAAAGCATAAGCTCCATTGATTTCGGTTTCTCGTAATCCTGTGACTATTGGTCGTTCTGCGTCTGTGGGACTCAAACCTAAATAAGAAAGTGCTGTATCGAGATGGGCGTCTTGACCATAGCAATATCGGGTGATGTCTTTGCGAATTTTATTTTGAGTTACAGTTGCTTGTTCCTTCCGCAGGATCAACAGTGGCGGCGTTGTGGTTTGGCTAAAGGGTATGGGCTTGATCTCATTGGCTTTGAGGGCTAACCCTCCGAGTAAAACAGGAAATCCGTAAAAAAATCCCACAAGGTTGAGTGTGGCATTGTCAAGGGCGTAAGCCACAAAGCCGATGATGGTTAATATGCTACCGATGGTTAAACCGAGTGTTCCCAGGGAAATTTGGCGTAACATGATGTGAGGTTAGTATAATTTCTTAACACTTTTCTTATCATCGGCTATAAGTTACAACTTAGCTGAAACAAAAATTCATCCCACATCCGACCCATTCGCGGAGCGTTCCCGTTCGCGTAGCGTCTCCGAAGGAGAAGGGTAGGGCGGTGTGGGATGAATTTTTGGGCGATGACGAATTGACCAACAACCAATTCAATCCGCAGGATTGACAGGGTACAGGGTCGATTCGCTATTTCTAACTTTGAGGGAATCTATGAAATCTTCAATTACATGAGTCATGGTTTTATCATTTTGACTTGCATATAACCGCAGCTTATTTAATCTACGCTCTGATATTCTCAAGTTTAATGCTTTGTTTTTCATCAGTGCCTACACTTTGCCTTTACGTTTATGTTATCCTATTTGCAGGTCGAAAAACAAAGGATAAAAATGAAGACATCATACCAGTACAAAATCAAGCCAACTAAACAGCAAGCTCATAAGATAGATAAAACTCTGGAAATGCTGCGTTATCAATACAATTATCTGCTTGCTCAAAGGTTCGATTGGTATGAGCAAAATCGTTGTCTTATTGACAGATGTCCATTAATTTGTCATTTACCAGAGTTAAAAGAACAACCTAACTACTACAATCAAAAAGCATCCTTGGTTCAACTCAAAGTAGATAGACCCTGGTACAAAGAAATTCACTCTCAAGTATTACAGGAAGTTCCCAAAAAAGTTGAATTGGCTTTTGACAGATGGTTGAGCGGTGATGTTACAGCACTTTCCAGCAATGTGAAGTACAATATGTAAGATAGATAAATTATTATTATGAAACCATATTCCGTCGATCTGAGAGAAAAAATAGTCAATGCTTATCAGTTAGGAAATATTTCAGTTAGAAAGTTAGCTGTAAACTTTGGTGTTGGTAAAGCTTTTGTACAAAAAATGTTGAGACAGTATAAAGAGAAAGGACATGTTAATCCTGGTAAGCAAGGGACAAGAAAAAAAGCGGTATTAGCAGATTCTGCGGCTCAACTTGTTGCATTGGTAAAAAAGTATCCAGATGCAACTCTCTCTGAATATTGTGAATATTGGCTCTTAACTGAGGGGCAACTAGTGAGTTCCAGCATGATGTGTAGAGAATTGCAAAAATTAAATCTAACTCGTAAAAAAAAACGGTTCGCAGCAGTCAGGCAGCTACCGATAGAGTTCAATTGCTCAGGTGTGAATACAGAGAGAAAGTCAGAGATATAGAGCCGAAAAATCTGGTTTTTTTGGATGAAGCAGGCTTACTGCTTGGGTTAATGCGTCCAAAAGCTCGTAGTGAAAAAGGAAGTAGAGTATATGATGTAAAACCATTTTATCGAGGTAAAAAAGTCACTATTATCGGCGCAATCAGTATGGATAAAGTATTGGCTGTGATGACACTAGATGGTTCAATGGATAGTAATGCTTTTCGCGTGTTTATAGAAAAGTTGTTAGTGCCTCAATTATGGAAAGGTGCAGTTGTCATAATGGATAACCTATTTGCCCATAAGATCGATGAAATTACGCCCATAATTGAATCTGTTGGTGCCAGTGTCATCAATCTATCTTCTTATTCACCAGATTTTAATCCCATTGAACATTGGTGGTCACAGCTTAAAGCTTTTATCAAAACATTTTCTCCAAAAACTACTCAAATGGTAGATGTATTGATTGCAATTGCTTTAAATCTAATCAATCCTATGCATCTGCGAAATTGGTTTGCTAACTGCTGCTACTGTACTTCATGATTCAGGAAAGTGCTGTAATGGCAAAAAATCTGGTAGACCTAGATTCAAGAGTAAAGCGCAATATAAAACTTTCACTTATACCCAATTTAAGAGCCATCATTTTGTTGATAACAAAATTACCCTATCAAAAATTGGTGATATCAAAGTAATTGTTCATCGCCCAATACCCGATGGATTTGATATGAAAACTGTATCTGTAACTAAGAAGGCTGACGGGTATTATGTAACTCTAAGTCTTGATGATAAAACAGTCCCCACGATTAAACCTGATTTCAATCCTGACAATATTGTAGGTATTGATGTTGGCTTAATTGATTTTTATGTAGCGTCTGATGGTTTGAGAATTGCCACACCAAAACATTTACGCAAAGCTGAAGGTAGACTAAAATCAGCACAGCGTAAAGTTTCAAGACGTAAAAAAGGTTCTAACCGTCACAAAAAAGCTATTGAGAAACTAGGCAAACAGCACAAAAAAGTTGCCGATACTCGCAGAGATTTTCACTTGAAAACAGCTAAATCACTGCTTGATAAGTATGATGTCGTCGCTGTTGAGAAGTTGAATATAAAAGGACTAGTTAAAACAAGACTGGCTAAAAGTATTAATGACGCTGGATGGGGGCAGTTCATAACCATACTTTCAAACAAAGCCGCAAACGCTGGTTTGAAGGTGATAGCTGTAAATCCAAACGGCACAAGCCAAGAATGTTCTAACTGTGGTCACAAAGTTAAAAAAGCGTTATCCCATTCGCGAAGCGTGTCGTAGACAAGAATACACAACTGTCCTGTTTGTCATACTAGTTTGTGTAGAGATTTGAACGCTGCCATAAACATAAAGGCGCGTGGGACGCACGCCCTCAAAGCTCAATTAATGTTCTCAAAGAGAAGTCATTGAGAAGCCCACACTCACCCGAACGCGAGTGCGTCTGTACGCAGAGAAGGGGAGTGTGTGGAGTACGTCACGGAAGACCCAAAACCCTGGATGTATCGATGAAGCGAGCCAAATTAAGTTGGCAAATTTCCCGCCTCGTCCTTGTTTTGCGTTAATTTTAAATGTGAAGTTAATTTAAGGACTGCAAAAAAATAATGGATTTACAAACTCTAAAAGAAAGAATTGGCGTAGTTGAGGGTAAACGCGAGTACCTACTGAGCTTGTTAGAGCAACCAAACCTGGGAACTTTGAGAATTGACATAAATCAGGCTTTAGAAGAATTAGATGACTTAATTGATGAATTTAGACGTACAGTTGGGGAAACAGAAAATAATTAAGCTAAAATCAGGCATTGGGCATTGGGCATAGCGCATAAGGCATAGCGCATTGGAACGCTTTCCCAATCCCCAATCCCCAATCCCCAATCCCCAATCCCCAATCCCCAATCCCCAATCCTAAAACTCCGTCCACAAGGGGATGGAGTTTTTTATGTTGCACCTGATGTGTCTCCTGCACGTTGTCCTAATTGTCTGACTAAAGCTATGAGTTCGGTCGTAGGGATATCTTTTTTGCAAATATCATCAAAGGTAGGCATTGCCTTTGTCTCCTTTAAATACCCATCTTCCACGGAAGAATAAGCAAGTATCTGAGTTTTAGGGGATATAGCTTTAATATGACTAGAGGCACTCCAACCATCCATGACTGGCATTTGCAAATCTAGCACAATCACATCAGGGTAGCAGCGTTTAACCATATCTATAGCCTCTTGACCATTACTGGCTAAACCTACAACTTGAATATTTTCTTGGCAAGAAAAAGCTAATTGTAGGGTTAAACGAGTCAGTTCGTGATCATCAACCACTAGAACACGTAAGGTAGAAGACTGACAGGACAACATTAACATTCAAGGATAAGAAAAACTGGACACAATAACTTTTCTAGTTTATGGGAACAAGTGCCAGCAGTTACTCTATCCTATGGTTGAATAATGTGTGTACCGACGGCAATTAATGGAAATAACTGGGAAAACTAGATAATTTTTCCAAATTAAAGTAACTTGCGCTAATTGTCAAGATTATAAGCATGATTTTTTGCCTCAATTAAAGTTGAGGCAATAGTAGTTGAGCGCAATACCATATTCATGAGGGTTTTTTGTGAATCAGCTTCTAAACCATTTTCACAAGGACGCCGTTGAATGTAACTACCATTGGGTTGTAATTCCCATGCTAGGCGGTTATCTGCTAGCATAATTCCTAATATTTCTTGCAAATCTTTGGCAATATCTGGGTCTTGCACTGGGGTAATTACTTCGACTCGTCGATCTAAATTGCGGCGCATCCAATCAGCACTCCCAATATAAATTTCCTCCTGGCCATTGTTATAGAAGTAAAAAATGCGGGAGTGTTCTAAAAAACGACCAATAATGCTGATAATGCGAATATTTTCACTAATGTCTTTGAGTCCTGGACGCAAGCAACAAACGCCGCGAATAATCAAGTCAATTTGCACTCCGGCGCGGGAAGCTTCGTATAAAGAAGCGATGATTTGCGGATCGACTAGGGAATTCATTTTGGCAACAATGCGCCCGGAAAATCCATTTTGAACATTTTCGATTTCCCGATGAATTAGGTCTAAAAAGCGATCGCGCATATTCACCGGAGCAACTAATAATTCTCGATAAGACTTTTGTCGGGAGTAGCCGGTCAAAAAATTAAATATATCGGTGATATCAGAACCCAAGTCTTCACGACAGGTAAATAATCCTAAATCTGTATACAATCGTGCAGTTTTTGGGTTATAATTACCAGTACCGATATGCACATAGCGACGCATCCGGTCTTTTTCGCGTCGTACCACCATGACAATTTTGCTGTGGGTCTTTAGCCCAACCAAACCATAAACAACGTGAACCCCCATTCTTTCCAGACGCCTTGCCCAGTAAATATTATTTTCCTCATCAAACCGGGCTTTTAATTCCACTAGTACAGAGACCTGTTTACCATTTTCTGCAGCATCAATTAAAGCATTGACTATTGGTGAGTCACCAGAAGTCCGGTAAAGGGTCATCTTGATGGCTAGTACATTTGGATCATGGGCGGCGTGGGTAATAAAGCGGACTACAGTTGCCGAAAAGGATTGATAGGGATGGTGTACGAGTAAATCCTTTTCGCGAATGACAGCAAAAAAGTCTTTTCCTTCCTCGACTTCCGACCCATCGGAGTCGATGCTAGGTTCGCGCAGGCGTTGCAGGCGGGCTGGGACTACAGACTGACGTGGAGGGTCTTTGAGTTCGCTTAGGGGTAATGCCATAAAGTACATTAAATCCCGTAATCCCAAGAGTCCATCTACTTCATAAACATCGCTTTCTGTCAAGTCCAAATCTTGTAATAATCGCGATCGCACTGCTTGGGGAGTCTGGGATTGAATTTCTAGCCTGACGGTTGTCCCACCCATGCGCCGTTTGCGGAGTTCTTGTTCAATCGCCAACAGCAAATCATCGGCTTCATCTTCTTCTAGAGCCAAATCGGCGTCACGGGTAATGCGGAAGGGATGATATTCTTGGATATTCATGCCCGGAAATAGGGATTCCAAATTATGGGCGATCGCCTGTTCTAAAGGTACCCCAGTCCAGTTGGCTGGTTGTCCGTTGTGGTTAACTCCCAACTCTGGCGGTAAAGGTAAAAATCGCGGTAGAACTTTCGGGACCTTGACCCGCGCAAAAAATTCTTCTTCAGTTTCTGGGTTTTTGATCATCACAGCCAAATTCAGGCTGAGATTAGAAATGTAGGGAAACGGATGGCTAGGGTCAACAGCTAAGGGTGTCAGAACGGGAAATATTTGTTCTTCAAAATAGTGATCTAAATAAGTCCGCTGTTTCTGAGTCAAATCTATGTAGTCCAGAATGTGGATACCGTGATTTGTTAACAAAGGTCGCAAGACTTGCTCAAAATGCTGGTGCTGTTTGGTTACTTGGGGGCTAAGGGTAAACCTAATATCGTCTAACTGTTGTTGTGGCGTGCGTCCATCGGGAGTTAACAAGCTGACCTTGGCTTCTACCTGTTGCTTTAAACCTGCAACCCGCACCATAAAAAACTCATCTAAGTTAGAGCTGAAGATTGCCAAAAACTTGAGCCTTTCTAGCAGGGGCGTTCGCTGGTCGCAGGCTTCATGCAACACCCGGCTATTAAACTCCAACCAACTTAACTCTCGGTTGATGTAGTATTGCGGGTCACTCAGATTGATGATAGGAGTGACGCTCTTTTTCGATTTTGGCATGGTGTCCTCTGGGCAGGGGGTGCAACCCATTCAATTGGAGAATAATCAATATCTTAATTGAACAAAAATGTTTCGCGCAGTCCCCACCTAAAAATACTATAAAAATATTTACATTTTAGGTGGGGTAAGCGAAACCAGTATAAAACGCGCAGCAACAATTATTCTTTCATGCTATCATTCTAATAATTAGTTTTTGCGGTACTGTAAAAGCTTTACGGCCGGAGACATAGACCAATTTCACTAATTATTTATAACCAGTAAAAAGTCATTATATTCATAATACTTTTTACTAGGGTGTTCGTAAGCGAAAGTTCTAACGACACACTGAGAACGCCAGTAACCCTGGTAACGCTCAAGAAGTATTACAGCTTCTTAGCGCACGAATCCCCATCTATAATCTTTGATTTAGATGGGGTGCGTTCAAATCAGACTCAAAGTACCGCTGCGTCAAGGCTTGATCTAATACCAACAAGACTTACGCGGCGAGGCTATTCGTGGAGATCGGGCATTTTGGGCATTGGTTAATTTTTCTTGCTCCATAACCTAAACCCGCTCAAAACCTACGCAGTATTGAATCATAACCAATTCCAAAAATCCTAGCCACACATCGAGAATCTGTAGGGGCGCAAGGCCTTGCGCCCCCAACACTCCTCGGTTAAGTCCAAAGGCGCCAACTGAACCTTGTCTCGCTCCCACGCAGAGCATGGGAGCGAGATATAGTGGGCAGCCGCCTCAAGGACGGATGAGTTGAGGCAGAGCCTCATGATAGGCATTTCCAGCCAGAGGCTGGAAACGAGACTGCCCAAGGTTTTTAGCTTACAGCAATTTTCACTCATTTGAACCACAGATCTTCGTAGGGGCGCAAGGCCTTGCGCCCCTACCCTGTGGTCTATTTACCTGAAAATGGCTGTAAGTTGACACCAATGAAGGCCTTGCGCCCCCAACACTCCTCGGTTAAACCCAAAGGCGCCAACTCAACCTTATTGATCTATTGAATAGATATTTCAATACATGTAATGGTTGATTTGTCAATAGTATAACTCATCACATCTATCAGGGGTTATGCATAACAATGTTCAAAGTTCGGTATTTGTGCTGAGATGCTTCCGTGTTAGCAAAGTTATATTTAAAACGTAAATCGGACATAACAAGAGGAGCTTGTTAACCATGAAACTTTCAATAATCATCAAAAGCAGCGTTTGTGTATTAGGTTTGGTCAGTGCAGCAAATTTATTGGCGGCGCCTGCAAATGCAGGTCAAGCTTCTGCTCGCGCTGCTGCTACAGTTAGCAGAGCTGATGGTATAACTGAAACCGTGAGCGGTGAAGTGGTGTTACCTAGCGGTATGTATTTTAAGCCAACTACAGGAACTTTAAAAGTTACACCTGAGATAAATGGTGTGGGAGAGACTACTGAAAGCATAACATCTCTAGCCTTTGACGCAGGTGCAGTTGAGATTATATCGAACGTCACAGGTGCAAATAGTCCAAATATCGAATCAGCCATTGTCAAGATTATCGAGGGTATCAACGCTGGTACTACAGCCAGTAAATTTCAAGATATCACAGCCATTATCAAAGCAGCTGGTGGTACTAATGGCTTCGTCGGCTTAGAATAGACTGATTTTTGCCTTGTATAAAATGACAAAAGCGTGAAAACCCATCGGTTTTGAGCCGTGGGGTGAAGGGTGACTGGGAAATAATCTTTCAGACCCTGGATGGATATTGCATAGATGTAGATGTTTGGGTATTGTCGGGGCTATTGCCTACAGTAAATGGTAAATAAATGTTTACCTATATGCTAGGTATATGTATGAAAGAATTTGGTAATTCTGAATAAAGCTCCTTGGCTGACTACGCTTTAAACCTTAATGTCATGATTTGTTAAGGTTTAAAATAGGGAGCAATTAAATAATAATTGCAAAATATTATATTACTCACAACCCTGGTTTCTTTAAGAAGCTGGGGTTGTGATTTTTGCGGGAGAGGAGACATACAGCCAATACTGCGTAGGTTTTGAAAATCGCAAAGCGTGAAACCCTTGTAGAGAAGTTACATGTAACGTCTCTACATTCGTTAACCGAGCAGTATTGAGCGGGAAACGCTATATACAAATTTTTTGTAGTCTATTATACGAAGTTTTTTAGTAAATAAGAGGTATATTGCACAATCAAAACAAACAACATCAACAGTGAATAAATGATGAGTAGTCGATTGTGCCAATTATCTAAAAATATTACAAGAAGCTTTTATCTGTTAGGTTTGGTAAGTGTAGCGAATTTTATAGCTGCGCCAGCAAATGCTGATCAAGCAGTTGCGCGTGGGGCTGTGACATTAGTTTCACCTTCGGGCGCTTATCAAAGTATTAGTGGCGAAGTGTTTTTACCAAGTGGTATGTATTTTAATTCGGGAAACAATCCTACTTTAATAGTTACGCCTACGTTTAGTAATACAGGAACAACAAATGAAAGGATATCTTCTCTGTCTTTAAGAGTAGGACAAGCTACTGAAATCATAACTAATAACGCCACCTCTTTGCTTTCTAAAACTCCACAAACAGTAAATAATACAACCACAATTGAAAATACATCTGCTCTAATTCAGTCGATTACTGGTGATCAAACCCCGTTAGGGCCTATGGAATAAAGGATTTTCAGGGAATAACCACAGATACTTGTAAATGAGTAATGAGTAATGAGTAATGAGTAATGAGTTAGGAGTTAGGAGTTAGGAGTTAGGAGTGATGAGTGATGAGTGATGAGTGATGAGTGATGAGTGATGAGTGATGAGTGATGAGTGATGAGTGATGAGTGATGAGTGATGAGTGATGAGTGATGAGTGATGAGTGATGAGTGATGAGTGATGAGTGATGAGTGATGAGTGATGAGTTAGGAGTGATGAGTTAGGAGTGATGAGTTAGGAGTGATGAGTTAGGAGTGATGAGTTAGGAGTGATGAGTTAGGAGTGATGAGTTAGGAGTGATGAGTTAGGAGTTAGGAGTGGATTATTTTTTATTTTTCTTTCAACTTGTTGATTGAAGTTGTTAATATATTAATAATTCTTTCATTACTCATTACTCATTACTCATTACTCATTACTCATTACTCATTACTCATTACTCATTACTCATTACTCATTACTCATTACTCATTACTCATTACTCATTACTCATTACTCATTACTCATTACTCATTACTGATTACTCATTACTCATTACTCATTACTGATTACTCATTACTCATTACTCATTACTCATTACTCATTACTCATTACTCATTACTGATTACTGATTACTCATTACTCATTACTGATTACTCATTACTCATTACTCATTACTGATTACTCATTACTCATTACTGATTACTCATTACTCATTACTCATTACTCATTACTCATTACTCATTACTCATTACTCATTACTCATTACTCATTACTCATTACTCATTACTCATTACTCATTACTCATTACTCATTACTGATTACTGATTACTCATTACTCATTACTCATTACTCATTACTTAAAAACTATAACTACCTTGAATTCTCACGTCAAATCCATTTTCGCCTGTACCAATTTGAGCATCTAAAAATAGATTGCTGTCTGGAAGATTATACCTAAAAATACCTCCATAGTTTAGTCCCTCAACTCGACTACTTAAACCGAGATTGACTGTACTGTAGTTTTTGACATAAGCGCCAACAGAAAAATGTTGATCCAGTTTTTGCAAACTCTGAAATTGATAATAAATATCTTTACCCAGTTCGAGGCTGGTACTTATATTAAAACCGGTGCTTGTAGTAAAGTCACCATTAAAAAGTCCTAAAAATTCTCCATTACCGTTATTTTCAATAAAAGCGACAGCGGGAGACAAAGAAAAACTTAAATATCTTTCTTGATGGTTAAAGTAATAACTTAATATGGTGGAGAAAGGATTAATGCGATTGGATTCACTATTCCAATCAACTCTTAAGGATGGTACGTGAGTATTGACAGCAACAGGTCTTTTGGCTAAGTCTAACTCTACATCAGTTTTAATATAGTTAAGTAGAATTTTAGAATATATACCTAAACTGGATTCCGCCAAACCTAAATTATTATTATTAACTCCGGGTGCTGACTTGGCGTCGATATTAAACCAAGTTCCTAAGCCAACGCTATAGTTAAAATCGCCTACAGTACCTGCGGCTAATAATTCGACTGATGGTAACAATAAATAACCGTTAAAACTTTTAAAACTAAGATCGATGATGTCAACTCTGCTAAGTTCAAAATAATCGAATGCTAAATCAAATGTTCTCACTTGAACTGGCGCTATTGTATTATCTGCAGAACTAAATTGTTGGACGAATTTTTTACCATCGGAATTGGTCAAAATCACTTGGGCGCCGGAAGCTTCGTTAATAGGAGTAATCGCTGTGTTATTCAAGGGAATTTGAACTCCAATAAAACTCAGCGGACCAAATTTTTTGTTAGAAAGTCTCAGGTCGGAGAAAAATGTATCTTGTACTTGTAAAAATTTAACGTCTCTTTGAAGAAACTGAACTGAACGTTTGTAAATACCTGTTCTGATTTGAAAGATATTCGAGTCATTGGGTGTAATTTCGCTGGGAACTGTGAAAGTTCCCGATACCTGTTCTAGACCACTGTTGGAATTAGCATAAGCTAAAGTGCGATTAAGTCTGTTATTAATTTGTCTCCGTTGATCTGGTGTAGCCTTGGTAGTTAAGGGTGAAAAACCTTCTCCTTTTTTTGATTGTTCGCGAGCTGCTGCTAAACTTTGGTCAATATTATCTATTGTAATTGCTTCAAAAATTCCACCTAATGCTAGCCCTAAAGTAGAATTAGCTGTTTGGGTGGAATCAATAGTAGCATCGGCGAAATTAGCTGTGATTGATAATCCTGGACTAGAAAAAATATTAGAATAAGTAGCACTAATTTTGTCGGCGTCATATTGAACAATGCTGCGATTGTGCGGTACATTTACATACAATCTTTGCCAATCATAAGTTTTTTCTGTATCAGATAAAGTTTTAACTATGGGTGTTCTTTTACCTAGAGATATCCAAAATAAAGAATTGAGATAATGTAAATCTCTCTCCAGGGGAGTGAGGAAAGGATTAACTGCTATATTCAACAAATCATAATTATCAAATTTGCTAGGTTGAGCAATTTTAATTCCTGGTGCTGAAGATACAGGAGCCTTAAATCCAAAGCCTTCGCCTGTTGATGGATCTCCCCAGAAAATACCAGCGGCTTCTAAGACTGAATTAGGGATAATTTCTCCTTTTTTAAGTTGGACATTTCCCCCATCTAATATAGGTTTTAGATCTGTAGTAGGATAGGCTTGTAAAATTTGAGGAGAATTGCTAGCTTCTAAGGCTTGAAATAAAGCTTGACCACCATCAGGACTTAAGGTGGAACCACTACCAATAACTGGTACAGTATTTTTGAGAACAGTAACATTAGGATCTTGGAGATTAACTCCACTATTAATCACAACTTGACCAGCAGGTATACCTTCAGGATTAATCAGTTGTCCTGCTATGGAAACTATGGAAAAATCGTTATTGGTTGTAACGCCTCCAATTAAATCTTTAAAATCTACGGGTAAACTTACGATATATTGTAAGCCCCAAAATCCTTGAGTTGATCTCATGGTTTGGGTAAGGGAACTCTCATTAGTTTTCCCTTGATAAAAGATACCTGCTTGTAACCCCTGAGTTTCAAACACTAATCTATTGTTATTGAGCAACCAGTAAAACTGGTCATTTTTAGGAAAAATACCAAAGGTAAATTTATTGACAATTAAATTGTCTTCGGAAGATTGAAAATTCAGGTCTGTATTTATATAATTTTCATTTTTATCTGGTTTAAATTGTTGAGGAGAGAAAGTTAAATTATCTGTTGGATTAACGATCCAAGGATATTTATTGGCACTTGATGTCAAAGAATAAAGAATTATTTTTTGTTGTATATTTTCCTTGATTTTAGATTGGCGGAGTTTTTGAATTAAGATTTTTTGGCTTTCTGTATATGGCTTTCTTTGTGGTTTATTTGTTACGGGTGGTTTAGTTATATCTGCTTCAGGTTCATTATCATCCTGACTCGGTGGCTTGGGAGGTTTTATTTTAAAATCTTCAATTGGGATAACATCACTTATTGTGAATTCAGGTAAAGCTTCTGTTTCTACTGAAGGTGTAACATTTTTTAAATTCTGTGACAAAAATCCTGGATTTTGTCCGTTATATAATTGCTCGAATACAGGTTTTGTCGTCGAGTCTATTTGTGGATTTAAAATTTCATAATTATTCACATTGTGATTTTCTACCTCTGAAGCGATCGCAGATGAAGCAGATGATATTTTTGTTGTTAAAACACTAGGTAATAGCAACCACAAAAAAATATTTTCTCTTGTTATATCGCCTTTCATGTTTAATACTTAAAAAAAACGTTATTCCCATAGGGTTCGGTTAAGCTCAAAAAATAAAAGTGTGTAGGTTGAATTGAGTCTTTGCGTAACCCAACAAACCCCAAACAAAGCTGGATTAACCTTCAGCAAGCAAGCTACCTTTCTCAGCCAAACATACCAATATTCTTAACCGAACCATCCATATTGAAGGTTATTCTACTTTATTCGCCAATAAATAAATAACTAACTAAGTAACTAACTAAATAATTGAAGATACTATCATTGAATAGTTCCCTGAATAGCTTTATCTAGGAATACGCAAAAAGATGGCATATCTATCTATCAGCATCATTTTTTTGTGTAATGAAACTGCTAAATATCAGAGATCAATTCCTTTTTGAAAGCTAAAAAATCGGGTTAAATTTTAGCGATATGAGATGCACTAAATAAATAACTATATCGAGCAATCTCGATATAGGTAGCTAAACAAGATTAATTTTTGTAGCTTGTTGATGGATAATTAATTAGCTAAAGGTAAATTTCCTGCACCCAGACTTTACTCTCATAAACAAAATTAAACTTCCGCAAATCCACTAGAATTAAAAATTCTGACTTAAAATCATCCGTAAAAATACTTAAATCTTCTCTCACCCATTTATTTTCTCTGTAAAAAAAATGTTTCAAACTACTCGTCGTCGTCTTGCCATTTGGTACACTGCTGTCACAGCAGTCTTACTACTACTCTTTGCCAGTGGAGTGTATTTATATGTTCGCAGTACTCTAATTGAAAGAATTGACGATACCCTCAATCATGTAGTGGAAATAGTAGAGCGATCGCTTGTCATTGAAAAGGTTAACAGCGACCCGCATAAACTCCGCATTAATGTACAAGCTAGTTTTCGCGACAATGCTGATACCGTAGAAGATGACCACATTGACCTAGAGTGGTTTAGCTCCACAGGTCAATTACGCTGGTCAACTTTTTCTGAACCTCTCAATCTCCCCATTCACAGTAATCGGACTGGTGAAACTGTCCGCGTCGTCAAAGAAGGGGGAGATGGGGAGACAGGGAGATGGGGAGATTCAGAACTATTATTACGACAAGTAACAAAACGGGTGGAAGTTGGACGGCAAGTATTAGGATATTTACGTGTGAGCCATCCTTGGTTTGAAGTTACTAAACCCAGTCGTCAATTGATGGTTGATTTAGCGTTGGGGACTGGATTGATGGTGCTTTCTGTTGCTGCGAGTGGCTGGTTTCTTTCAGGTAAAGCAATGGAACCAGTAAGGGAATCTTACCAACGCCTCAAACAATTTACTGCTGATGCTTCCCACGAATTGAGAAGTCCTATTACTTTAATTCAAACTAATGTACAAGTCGCCCTTGCTGACTTGGAGTTAGCACAAGCAGAACCTAATATTGTTTTACACTATCGCCAACAGTTAAAGTTAGTTGAACGGCTAACCCAACGCTTGGGTAAGTTAGTCAATGACTTACTTTTTCTAGCACGTCAAGATAGTAGTATTAGCAAAGATGGCTTTTTACCTTGTCCGCTGGACGCCTTGCTAATGGAAGTGCTAGAAGAACAACAACTGTTAGCTGCGGAAAAAAAAATTACCCTTTCTTTGAAATTAGCTGATCCTCCCACTTTAGACATCAGTCCCCAATTGTTAGAGAATTGGTTTACACTTGTAGGAAACTGGGATCAACTTGTGCGGCCTATTCACCAATTTGATTAGCAACGCCTTGCAGTACACCCCAACTAATGGAAGAGTAAATGTAGAATTAGCGCGTCTAGAGGGAATAAATCGCGTCTCTGGTATCCGCTACAGCACAGCCCAGTTACAAATTAAACTGAGTGATACAGGGATTGGTATTCCCGCAGAAGCAATACCACGCTTATTTGACCGCTTTTATCGAGTAGATCCGGCGCGTACCCATAGCACAGTAAAATCCACAGAAAGTGTTACTGGTTCAGGATTAGGACTAGCGATCGCTCAAGCTATTGTTGAACATCACCAAGGTCAGATTCAAGTTGAAAGTAGTTTGGGTAAAGGTACTACTTTCACAGTCATTTTACCAATAATTTTTGAGTCTTAAGTAGGCTTCATTGGTTATTTGTCATTTGTCATTTGTCATTGGTCATTGGTCATTGGTCATTGGTCATTTGTCATTTGTCATTTGTCATTTGTCATTTGTCATTTGTCATTGGTCATTGGTCATTGGTCATTGGTCATTGGTCATTGGTCATTTGTCATTACTCATTACTCATTACTCATTACTCATTACTCTTTGTCATTGGTCATTTGTCATTGGTCATTTGTCATTGGTCATTTGTCATTGGTCATTTGTCATTGGTCATTTGTCATTTGTCATTTGTCATTTGTCATTGGTCATTGGTCATTGGTCATTGGTCATTGGTCATTGGTCATTGGTCATTGGTCATTTGTCATTACTCATTACTCATTACTCATTACTCATTACTCATTACTCATTACTCATTACTCATTACTCATTACTCTTTGTCATTGGTCATTTGTCATTTGTCATTTGTCATTTGTCATTTGTCATTTGTCATTTGTCATTTGTCATTTGTCATTTGTCATTGGTCATTACTCATTACTCATTACTCATTACTCATTACTCATTACTCATTACTCATTACTCATTACTCATTACTCTTTGTCATTTGTCATTTGTCATTTGTCATTTGTCATTTGTCATTTGTCATTTGTCATTTGTCATTGGTCATTTGTCATTTGTCATTACTCATTACTCATTACTCATTACTCATTACTCATTACTCATTACTCATTACTCATTACTCATTACTCTTTGTCATTTGTCATTGGTCATTTGTCATTTGTCATTTGTCATTACTCATTACTCATTACTCATTACTCATTACTCATTACTCATTACTCATTACTCATTACTCATTACTCATTACTCATTACTCATTACTCTTTGTCATTGGTCATTTGTCATTTGTCATTTGTCATTTGTCATTGGTCATTTGTCATTTGTCATTTGTCATTGGTCATTTGTCATTGGTCATTGGTCATTGGTCATTTGTCATTACTCATTACTCATTACTCATTACTCATTACTCTTTGTCATTGGTCATCCCCCCAATCCCCAATCCCCAATCACCAATCACCGCTTAAGTATCCGAGTCACCTGATCGCGCAATCGCAATTCTTGCTTGTTGTCTTCTAGTTTCTGCGCCAATATAATCGCCCGTTCGTAAAAATTGCGGGCTGTTGGATAATTACCTAATTGTTCATACAATTGAGCATAGGATTCAAATGATTTCAATTCTTCCCGGAGATTTTGCAATTCCTTGGCGATCGCTAAACGTTCTGCTAATAAATCAAAGGCTCGTTGATAGCGTCCAACTGAACTGTGAGCGGTGACTAAACCGTCTATTGCGCGTAAATAGTTTGTGCGATCACGGCTAGTTTTAGCTATCCGCAATGCTGCTCCATAAGTCCCGATTGTTTCCTGATAATTTCCTACCGCTAGGTAGGTATCGCCTAAATTATTCAGGGTATTAGCCTCACCAATAGGATCGCCAATTTGACGACGATAATTTAAAGCTTGTTCATACAATTTAATTGCTTTGTTAGCATTTCCCAATCTAGCAGCTACTAGACCCAAATTACTCAAAGATAGTCCTTGTCCTGGAATATTTTCGACATTGCGAGCAATGGTCAGCGCTTCATCTAATGCTTGTCCCGCTGGGATGGATTCTCCTGCTTGTAGTAGTAAAGTGCTAATATTATTGAGTGCAAAAATTTGCGATTCAAAGTCTTGATTATCACGTGCGATCGCTAACCGACGACGTAAAGCATCTTCCGCTTCTTTTAAACGCCCTAATTGGATATAAGCTTTAGCTAGCAAATCGTAAGTTGTTCCTTGTGCTTTGAGGTCGCCAATGGAGTGATAAATCTCCAAAGATTGTAAGCCAGAATCAATTGTTTTCTCGGCATATCCTGAAGCATATTGTTCTTCACCAATCCGCAGCAAACTGTCTGCCTTATCTCTAGATTCTACCAAAACTGATCTATTTGCAGGACGGTGGAGTTGTTGGGTAATGTCAGCAGCACCTGCAGTTAAGGGATTGAGTAAAACTGTAGACACTAAAAAGCAAAAAGGCAAAAACTTTAATTTGTTTTCCTGGACTAAGCTAAGGGTAGCATCATTTAAAATCCAAAATTTCCCAAATTTCAAATTCAAAAAAGTTAACCTTGGGAATATATGCCGTTGTTTCATAAAGCTTACCCCTGATATGACGATTTTAATTAGAAGGTTAGACAAGCAGTTTCAAAAAAAAAGTGATATTAACTCTATAATATTGCGTATATTCACTTAAATTAAGAAAGAGATAAATTCTCACCTAAGTAAATGACACGAATATCTCCAGGCAATTTGTCCTCTAGCATACGATATCCTTCCTGGAGAAAATTTGCTACCTCAAGCGGCGTAATATTTTCTCCTTCAGCTTGCAGATAAGCAGCAATCCTAGTTTCGCCCCAATGGAAAGTTTGAGCCATCAAGACCACAAACCGCAAAACAGGCGCTAGTTGATCCAATGCTTGTTCGACGTAGCACCACAGAGGTGGTGAAGTCGCCTTGAGAGAATAATGAATGGCTTCGGTTGGTGGTATTTTTATCTCATTAATGCAAAATGCTGTCATGTTGATCAGCCAATTTTGCAGGGTTAATGGTTCCTGACCAGCTTGAGGACGGGTTAAATCAAGACCACCGAGTTCGTAGTAGATATGTCGCCAAGTTAGCGCAAACAGATAATCGGCTTGCACAGGCGATCGCGCTGAATGGCGAATCAAAGTGTAGACTATGGGGCTATAGCGGCAAAAAATCGCCGTAAAATACTTTCCCGTATCTGGATAACGCTGAAACAGAGTTAGCAGTTCTTGGTCACTCTCATGAAACAGTGACTTAACCAGCGGGTGATGAGCTTCGGGAAAATGAGGAATTTGCACGAGCGTTGACGTTAATAGTTGTTAAAATACTCTTGGGGATGGCAGTCCCGTCGTTAATGGCATAATATTTTGATGATGGCTACTTTGTCGTTAAGGCCCAGAGTGATGGACTCTTGATACACTATAAGCAAGGACTCTATTTTAGTCTGGATCGAAAATAAGAAAAGTCGCCCCGTTATACAATCTTTCATTATTCATGGTTATAGCAGCTAGCGTGATACCCTTACTGGTTATGCCTGTTACCTTCGCCTCATTTCTGCCTTCCCTAGCCTTGGATAGCCTATTATCCACCCAAGGCATTATGGTGATGCTACTTGCAGCATACGCCGGTGCCATGTGGATGTTCCTCACCAGCGCCCCAAAAGTACATACAGTCATGGTGTCCGATTTGGAGATAGCCCGACAGTTGTATGAAGGGCTGCTTGACTTACCAGCGGCTGAAGTTCCTTTGCACTACTATTACAACTATGAGCAAACCATAGGCGCCACAGGTATCGATCCGCTTTATATGTCTACAGGCCCTAGCTTCTCTGGCAGAATGATGAACAATGCCAGTGAAGGATTATGGTATCAAATCAAGAAAAACACCCAGCTACACGTCATCACCGGAGCAAGTTTGGGGATAAAAAATCAACAACGCCACGTTTGCTTTGACCGCGACTGCTTAGAACTAATTTTAATGCGAGTTGAAACACGCGGTTTGAAGTTCAAAATTCGCAACCAAAAGCCCCTGAATTTTTTAGTTAAGGATTATGAAGGGCGCATTATTGAAGTGGCCGAGGTAGCGAGTTAAAAAAGTTAGGAGTGAACAGTTAGGTCGCCAGAAAATAATAGGACTTACGCAACTGTCATATTTTTTTCGCGGAGGTTGTCATCGCGCAGCGTGTCGCAGACAAGAGTCAAAAGTCAAGAGTTCAAAAACCCGGACTCTTGACACTTGACCCTTGACTCTTGACCTCCAAGACAATTGTTCAATTTTGACAGTTCAACATTTCTCCCAACTTCTGTAGTAGTTCTGTCGCTAAATCCTGGATTTCCATTTCTTGATTTCTCTGGTCGTTGTCATCCTGGTAACTCCCTCCACTGATGAGCCTAGCAGTTAACAAATTTTTGACAGCAAAAATCCGGTCTTCTGCTTGCGGGAAACTCATATATTTTTCCAACTTAGCTGCTATTTCTGAGATTGGTTTATCTATTAGCTGCTTTCTTACCCTGACAGCTACCCAATCATCACTTTGTAGGAACGCAATCAAAGATTCCGTAGGTGTCTGTTGCGTCTGTTCATCTTCACCCCACTTTTCTAACCAATCTCCATCTATATCTTCAAAATATATGTCTACGCAGTCCAACCCATAAGTCATCCAGTCCCTTTGGAGTTGTCGAGCTTCTTCTAAATGTTGCAAAAATTGTTCTAATCTATCTTGAGGTTCAGTTAGCCTATCTTTCCCCATGATCATTTTATGTGGTTAGTACCTAATTGCTACAAAACTTCAGACGGTAGATGACCTGATAGTAACTAGTACAGCGCGGGGTTCGTAGAGTACCCATCCAAAATTCCTGAAAAGCTTACGCTGTATTCATTTTGAATTTTGAATTTTGAATTTTGAATTTTGAATTACGCACAGCGGTACTAGACAGATGGTGATAAAGCAAAGGACGTTAAGGAATGTAAATCTCATGTTTCCTCGCAATGCACAATCGCCGACCTGAATTAGTAAAGACACTAGTATCTATTGTTACCTACGAAAGCGCAAAAAATGGTGACTGCCTAGTGCTTAGTCAAAAATGTTACTTCTTATTCCCTAGCCGCCGCTCATCATGACTAGTTACAAAGTGAATTTTAAATAAATATCTGCTCTCAGATTATCACTGTTATATAGTGAGAGGTTGACTATCCGATTTACATAATTAGTGGCAGAGGGATTGTAACTTAAGAATAATCCTCTATCTATACCCCACCGTTGGAGAGTGTTTTTCCAATGAGCAGACTTTTCTTGAGACAATTCATCAGATAGGCTTGTAAGTTGAACACACAATGGATGCTTATGCCTACTACTGACTATTATATCAGTTGCCATTGAAAAATCTGCTATATAGCACTGCCAAAAAGTGCCTTGATGATGGACAATATCGGTAGCTATAGATTTAAGCAGATTAGTATCAGGTTGATTAAACTCACCTGCCATCAGTTTTTGTTTCCATATATAAAACTTTGGATCGGTTTCGTTGAGCCATTTAGGGAACAGGTAGCTATACCAATAGCGTTCCGTTGGTGTCATCAGTTCAAAATACTGTTGCTGCTCCTCAAGGGATGTAATGGCTTGAATGTCAAGCCAAATTAGCGCATCCCTGATGATCTGTTGCAGAAAAAAGAGTACAAATCTTTTAGCGGTTAGAGAACCGGGCTTGACATCTTTAACCCAGCGATTTATCTCATCTAACCTTTTGGCTAAACAGGGGTCGATTGTAGATGCTTCTTCGATGAGGGACTTAAGTTTATCTTTAATTTCTGTAGCTTGCAAACAATATTACACCTCTAAAGCCGAATATCACGTGGGAATTTTAAGATTATTTTATAGCATTATGAAGTTAAAACCTGTAGAGAGACAAAATTTCATCGAAAGTCCTGGTAGGGGCGCAATGAGGGCGCAAGGCCTTGCGCCTCTACAGATCATTGTGGTTATATTTCAATACAGTTCAGTTAGACTCCAGTGGTATACAGTGTAGGGAACATCCAAAATCTTTTCTTCTAATGACAATTTTATTCGTGCCGTGCCCCTGCGACAATTTTCTTAACTGAACTGTATTGGGTTATATTTGAGTCCGTAGGGTGCGTCAGTACCAGTAATCTATTGACAATTAGGGGTTTCGCTGACTGACGCACCCTACAAATTGGAGTTTGTTTAATTAGAAGTCCCTAAGTAGCGGGTTCTGGGGATGAGTCAGATTTTTCTGGCTTGAGTAGGGGGAAGGCGATCGCATCCCGAATACTGGCACAATCTGTTAATAACATCACCAATCGATCAATCCCAATTCCTAAACCGCCTGTGGGTGGCATACCATATTCTAAGGCTGTCAAAAAGTCTTCATCGACGCCTTGAGCTTCCAAATCGCCAGCGGCTTTTTTAGCTGCTTGTGCTTCTAAGCGTTCTCTTTGATCTACGGGATCTGTAAGTTCTGAGAAGCTGTTAGCAGTTTCTCGCCCGACAATAAATAACTCAAAGCGTTCCACCAAACCGGGTTTAGAACGGTGAGGTTTAGCCAAGGGCGAAATTTCCACAGGGTAATCAATAACAAAGGTGGGCTGAATTAAGTTGGTTTCTACCTTTTCTTCAAAGGCTAAATTCAGTAACTTTCCTATCGATTTTACTTCATCTACACCGGGAATTCCCGCATTTTTACTAGCTATTTTTGCCTCTTCTAATGTTGGGAAAAAATTGAAATCTAAGCCTGTATATTCTTTAACTACATCGTGCATTGTTACCCGTCGCCAAGGTGGGGTCAAACTCACATTTTCACCTTGGTAGGTAATTTCTAATGTGCCAATAACCTCTTGAGCAACAGTGGTAATAATGCCCTCTGTCAACGCCATCATATCGTTGTAATCGGCGTAGGCTTGGTAAACTTCAATTGAGGTAAATTCGGGATTATGGCGAGTAGAAACCCCTTCATTGCGGAAAATTCGCCCTAATTCAAACACCTTTTCAAAGCCACCAACAATCAAGCGTTTTAGGTGCAGTTCGGTCGCAATTCGCAAATACAACTCTATTTCTAAAGTGTTGTGGTAGGTGACAAAAGGACGTGCATCTGCGCCCCCAGCCTCACTTTGTAGAACTGGCGTTTCAATTTCCAGAAAATCCCGCTGTTCTAAGTAGCGACGAATACCCGCTGTAATTTGGGCACGACGGCGGAAAGTTTGCCTTACTTCCGGGTTAACAATCAAGTCAACATAGCGCTGACGGTAGCGTTTAGCAACATCGGTCAATCCATGCCATTTGTCGGGTAAGGGTAACAGAGATTTAGTAAGAATGGTATATTGTTTGACGTAGACCGATAACTCGCCCTTTTCAGTCCGTTTTATAGTACCTTTAACTCCCAGAATATCACCTGCATCTGAAAGTTGTTTAATGTGATTAAAAGCATCAGCATCCACATCTGCCATGCTTTCTTGGATACGATTTTTGTCTAAATAAAGCTGAATAGTACCTGTTTCATCTTGCAAGGTGAAGAAAGCCAGTTTACCAAAAACGCGACGCGCCATAATGCGTCCAGCAATGGAAACTTCTATATCAACTTCTTCACCACTGGGTAATTCGGCAAATTTTTCTTGCAATTGTGCTGCGTGATGTGTTAATTCCCAACGATAGGCGTAGGGATTCAAGCCTAGCTGCTTAAGTTGTTCTACTTTTTCGAGCCTAGCGCCACGGATATCTTCTTCGGACATGGTAACGAACTAAAGAGGGCAAGATTCATTATAGATGCTAGAAAACAAATCCTTACCAATGAGCAATGACCAGTGACAAATGACGACCAAAACCAGTACGGTTCAATAGCCGAGCTATTTAGTTGATTTCGTAGGCTGCGTCAGTACCAATTCAGTACCAATAATTTCTGGTGATGTCTTGGATTTCTCGCTGCTGACGCACCCTACATGTGGGATATTTTTTTATTTGGAAGTTGCTTAATTATTTATAACTAAATTCACTTCTTGTAATGGGTTGGAATTTTGGTTAATCTCTATTGTACTAGGTTGAGCAGGCTGACCATTAACTAATAAATTATAAACCCCCGGCTGCAGTTCTTCTAAAAAGAAAATTCCCGCACCATTTGTAATCGAAACAATAGACTTTTCTGATTTTCCTGACTTAGATGGAACTGCTTCTACCTTCGCGCCTGGAACTGGGTCTTGTCCATTAACTGTAACTCTACCCGCAACTGTATAGGAAAGCTTCATCGGCACCCTAATAATAGTATAACTTCCCGCGACTACTTCCACAGCATAGGCAGATTCTAAAGGTTTTCTATTGATAGGATAACCCGCAGAATCGAGGTCAAGGCGATAAAATCCCGGAGGAAGTTTAACAAGAACTCCATTTGAGGTAAATTCAGGTTGGAAGGATTTAAGACTTTGATTATTAATGACTAACAATAAATCTGCATCTTTTATATAAATTTCTTCATTATTATCTAGTCTGTTATTCCCATTCTTATCCAAAAAAGGCTGTACAAAGATTCCCCCCTCATTGCGTAAGCGGTCAAAACGAGAATCTCCTGCACTAAGTTGAGGTTGTAAGTTTAAACTAGGAGATAATTCTATTTTGAAACTTGTTTCATTACTGGTAATTGAGACTTCCTGATAGCGTATTCCCAAGGTCAAGCCGGGAATAATCGAGGTAGATGCAGAGGCTATCAATCCGTTACCTCTAGAACCAATACCATAACCTAAATCTAATTCCCAGCGGGGTCTATATCCGTTGGATAATTTTGTTGATCGGTAACGGATTTTACTCGTAGCTAAATAATCTTCATTATTATAATTCCGAGTTTCGTAACCAATAGTCAGAGCATTTCCTAGCTGAGAAGTGCCAGAAAAGTTATAGTTAAGTTCTGTATTTGTCCCAATTTCGTTCTGGCGATGACTGAGTTGCAAATTGTCTAAGGAGGAACTTATATTCCAGCGTAAATTATTTTTATTATCAATATCGGCGCTACTAAATAGCGAAAAAGTCCGCAGAATTAGCGCCAGATTAATTCCCGCATTCAACGTATTTTCTCGACTATTACTGCTGATTTTAAAACTGACACCAGTCAAAGCTTGCCAATTTACGTCAAACCGTTGGGAAAGGCGGTCATTAAAAAAATTAAAACTTAACCGAGGCGATGGATTAAAGCTAATATTGGTGTTATAGTCCCAACCTTTATTTTTAGTTCCCATTAATAATGAAGCATTTACTCTTAAAGGCAATTTTGTAGACTGATAAAACAATTCTCCTAATCCTAATAGCGACTGGTCGTAAATTACCCCTGCACCCAAAGTTAAGTCTTCTGTTACTCCCAAACGATAAGCTACTCCACCACGCCAGTCTTTAAAGTTACCAATAAGATTATTTTGAGATTGCTGTTGACTTAAACCTGCAGAAATAATTAAACCTGAAGTTCCTTGACTTAGTTGACCTGATAAAATAGAAAATTTTGCTTCTTCGATTTTTGGTTCTGCAGTTAATTGTCCATTGGGATAGAGATAAATACGGTAGCTGTTACCACTAATTCCTCCCGTCGGGATATTTTCAAAGCGATATACTCCAGAAGAATCAACTAAAACTTCTGCAGCAACTATATTGCTAATTCCTGATTTTACAGCACTTTCCTGAATCATGAAGTACAGTAGCAGCAGTTAGCAAACCAATTTCGCAGATGCATAGGATTGATTAGATTTAAAGCAATTGCAATCAATACATCTACCATTTGAGTAGTTTTTGGAGAAAATGTTTTGATAAAAGCTTTAAGCTGTGACCACCAATGTTCAATGGGATTAAAATCTGGTGAATAAGAAGATAGATTGATGACACTGGCACCAACAGATTCAATTATGGGCGTAATTTCATCGATCTTATGGGCAAATAGGTTATCCATTATGACAACTGCACCTTTCCATAATTGAGGCACTAACAACTTTTCTATAAACACGCGAAAAGCATTACTATCCATTGAACCATCTAGTGTCATCACAGCCAATACTTTATCCATACTGATTGCGCCGATAATAGTGACTTTTTTACCTCGATAAAATGGTTTTACATCATATACTCTACTTCCTTTTTCACTACGAGCTTTTGGACGCATTAACCCAAGCAGTAAGCCTGCTTCATCCAAAAAAACCAGATTTTTCGGCTCTATATCTCTGACTTTCTCTCTGTATTCACACCTGAGCAATTGAACTCTATCGGTAGCTGCCTGACTGCTGCGAACCGTTTTTTTTTACGAGTTAGATTTAATTTTTGCAATTCTCTACACATCATGCTGGAACTCACTAGTTGCCCCTCAGTTAAGAGCCAATATTCACAATATTCAGAGAGAGTTGCATCTGGATACTTTTTTACCAATGCAACAAGTTGAGCCGCAGAATCTGCTAATACCGCTTTTTTTCTTGTCCCTTGCTTACCAGGATTAACATGTCCTTTCTCTTTATACTGTCTCAACATTTTTTGTACAAAAGCTTTACCAACACCAAAGTTTACAGCTAACTTTCTAACTGAAATATTTCCTAACTGATAAGCATTGACTATTTTTTCTCTCAGATCGACGGAATATGGTTTCATAATAATAATTTATCTATCTTACATATTGTACTTCACATTGCTGGAAAGTGCTGTAACTGTACTAAAGTTCCTGGTTTTGCTTCTCCTGTAATTGTGCGGATAATTTCGTCAGTTTGTAATCGCTGATTAGGACTAAATCCGCCTGCTGATGAAGTTGTGGGAGTAAAGCCTAACCTTTGAATAGTAGTGAATCCCCAATATGAACCTTGACCTTGATTTTGCCAAAAAGTCGGCTGAGAACCAAGAACATAATCAGCAGTAGGTGTTTGACGTAAATATTGGGCTTGATCTAGTTTCCAGGTATTTGTATCTGTTAAATCTGATTGGTTAATCCCCAAAATCCAACTTCCACCCAAAAGACTACCAATTGCGGTGAAATTACCTTGGGAGTTGATAACTTTAGAAGTTGAATTCCCCGTAGAATTAATTTGTTGTCCTATAGTAGTCAGAGTAAAAGTGGGTGCGTTAATTTTGGGTAATCCCTCAAGAATCACAGGAAGTTGTTTTTCTTCTGGCTGGTTTCCTGACAAATTCAACCAAGGGGGATTAAAAACAATCGCATAATCCACTATATTAAATTCACATTTGACTCCTAATATCGTTTGAATATCTGTAATCGATAAAACTAGTCCTAATTCCGGGTCAGTTTTTAATTCTTTGGGATTAATGCGCGTTACTAAACCAGGAGAACGCAGTTCTAGTTGACCATCTTCCAATGTCTTAACATTTAAATTTAATGCTTCCTTGACATCTTTAAAAGAGACTAACCAATTTTCAAAATCAATAGCTTCCTTACCATCTTCCGCACCCTTGACAAAAGTTGAGGTAATAACGGTTTTCTTACCCAAATTTAAACCTACTGGTAAGCGAGTAAATTTTGCAGGTTCTGCTATAGTTTGTTGAGGAATAGTTTTTGGTGTGGAGTTTTCAGCGATTGGAGAATTGGAAATTAGGAATGGTGGATAAAAATAATCTTTTGTATTAAAATAACAAATCTCACATACTTTTGGTTCTGTAATTGCAAGTATCTGTTGATTATCTAAACTCGGACTGAGTAGCATATCGGATTGAAGTACCCAAATACAGCAGATTGCAGGTAAATGAGGTACAGATATTACAATGATTTTCAGGTAAATAGACCACGCTTTTGGGGCGCAAGGCCTTGCGCCCCTACAAGGATCTGTGGTTCAAAGAAATGAAAATTGCTGTAATCTGCACGGTGCGTCAGACAGATTATTTTTGGAACAATATTACTAATTTTCTGGTTCTGACGCACCCTACTTTTCATTCCCCATTCTCCAGATTACTTATTAGCAGTTGCTGCTTGTTGTGGCGTAATAGTAACATTGATATTAAATGGTAATTTTTGTGGTTTTTCTCTATCACCCCAAACCAAATCACCAGTCAATTGATATTCACCTGCAGCAACTTTTTTATCTTTTTCTAAAAAGTTAATCAGAATATTTCTTTCTTTGCCAGCAATTACCGTAAAATCTTTACTATCTCCCTTTGCTATCGTCGTCCCCCCTTGTTTCAGAGTCCAAATGGCGTTAGGAAATGTTGAAGCATTACCCTTGTTGCTGACTAACAAAACAATTTGCTTACTTTCAGGATTAAAACTAGCACTCTGCACGGTTAAATTTGGCGCTGTCTGTCCCAGACGGACATACATAGTAATCCCAAAGCGGGGTTTAATTCCTACTGAATATTGTCCTTGGGTTTGTACTTGTTCTAAACCTTCAGTAAAAATTACGGCGCGATATTCTCCTGATGCGGTACTAGGAAGAAATTGAGAAACTAGACGAATGCGGCGAGTTTGTCTGGGTGCAATGACTACTTCACGGGGTGAAAATGTGAGAAAAGGAGTTAAGTCTTGAAGATTAGATTTTTCGGATACAAATCCATCGCGATTATAGGTAAAAGGTTCAGCATAAATGCGACCACGAAATTCTTCACTTCCTCCATTGCTAATTTCAATAATTCCTCTGGCTTGACCTTGTTCAGCGGTGGATTCAATTATTAGTGGGGAATAGCGAATTTGTGCTTGAGCGATTCCTGGGAGTAATGCGATAGTGGAAATAGCAAGAGTGCTCAATAAAGGTAGGAATTTTTGGCTAAATTTAAGCATAGGTAATTGTGAATTAATAATCGTAGGGTGCGTGACGCAGCGATAAATATTGTAGGCTACTCCCTTTCCGCTGGAAGATTACCGCAATAATTTTGATCTCACGCAAAGGCGCAAAGGCGCATTCGCGGAGCGTCTCGCAGAGAAGAAGGAAAATTATAGGTAATCTTAGACCGGGAAGGGAGTAAGACTTGTGGCGTCACGCACCATTCTTTAAATGTGACACTAGCGTAAGTCCTGGTGAATAAACAGCAAATAAACCACAGATGAACATAGATAAACACCAATTTTCTGTGTTTATCTGTGGTTAAATCTCCAAAACATCAAGTTTTGATTTCCCCTTAGCAAAATCAAGAGAATAAGGAGAAATCGTTAAACAATTAGGTGAAAAGATGATTAATTTGGTGTGGCTGTCAGGGTAAAGTAATAGGCGTATGACCCATTGGGTAAGCCAGGACCAGAGTTACCAGCGTTGGTAACTAAGCCAATTTCATAAGGAATGCTAGCACTGGGTGTTAAGGTCACTGAGGAATTGGCAACATAACTACCATTTTTCCAAATGTTAGTGCCACCAACCTTTAAGTATTCCCCGGTATAGGTGCTAAGATTGCGTGCTGTCAACACTTGGCCTAGCCCTCCATTGCTATAACCACTAAATCCATAGGGAGCAGCAGAAATTTGCACGTTACCATTGTTGTTACAAGTTACTCCTACTATTCCTGTCCAAGTGATACTTTGAGGGATCACCCCAGATGAGTTAAATTGAACTGTACCAGCATTATTTGAGTAACCGGAGTTATTGAAATTACAGTCAACGTTAATACTTTGACTTGCAGTTAAAGTAGCTGTTCCTGCATAGGATGTGCCAGCATAAGAGGCGATTCCTAATGCAGTTAAACTAGACACAAATAAGACTTTACGCAGTAACTTTTGCATGGTTTTGGTAATGTTTTGATTTCTGTTAATGCACTGTACTCTGTCGGGGGAATAATACTGCTCGGTTAAGCAAATGAGAATAGCTGAAACCATTTAAATATCCTCTCTAAAAGGGCTTAACCGAGAAGTATTTGGACTGGGAATTGCAAAGTGAGAGAAGAAAAAACTCCCTCATCTCTACCCCATCCGGTGATTAATTTGGTGTGGCGGTCAGGGTAAAGGTGTAACCGTAGCTACCATTGCGTAAGCCAGGACCAGATGTACCAGGAGTAGTACTTAATACGGCAACGTAGGGTATGCTGGCACTAGGTGGTACTGTAACTGAGCTTTCTGCAGTATAAAAATCGCCTTGTTTCCAGATATTAGTGCCACCAACACTTAAGTATTCTCCCTTGTAAGTCGGCAGTGCGCGAGCGGCGGTCACTGGTGAACTTACACTAGGAGATGAAGTGCTAACTTGGACGTTACCGCCATGATTACAACTTATTCCTACATAACCTTCCCAGGTGATACTTTCAGCAAAATTATCTACTACACTAACTACGCCAGAAGAATTGTTGTATACGTAACTGTTGAAAGCGCAGTCAATGGCAATGGTACTACTCAGGTTTAAATTAGCGTTTCCTGCATAGGATGCACCAGCGCAAGATGCGATTCCTAAAGCAGTTAAACTAGACACAACTAAGGCTTTACGCAGTAGGTTTTGCATATTTTGTTGCCCGAAAAGTTTTACGTAAAAATACTAATTTTTCTGTATACAAATAAAAAGAGTATATATACTTAAGTAATTCTTTTTTACCTAGGAATTTATCTATTCAAAATTTAAAATACCTATAAATAATCTATTTGACTAATATATTATTTTGTGATATGTAAATCGCCAAGGTTGTCACGACTAGGACTACCCCCAATACTGCTCGGTTAAGGAAAATCGTAGGTTGGGTTGAGGAACGAAACCCAACCTACGTGGGTTAAGGTTTTTGGGCTTAACCGAGCAGTATTGGGACTACCCCTTTCAAGGTGACTCGTAAAATCCGGTTTTTTCTCTGCGCTGTCTGCGGACTCTGCGGTTAAAAAGTCATTTATTTAACTACCGAGACACAGCACTTCGGCTACGCTCAGTGACCGGCACAGAGAGAAGAGATGAAAAAGAGATTTTTTGAGCAAAATTTTTACCCACCTTGAAAGGGCTACTCCTAATAACGTCGATTTCAATCAGCAAAAAGGCAGATTGTTTACTCATTTTGGTGTTTAATGCAAGCAAAAAGCAAAAAGGCATATTGCTTTCTCAATTCTCTTGTTTGCTAACGGCGTAATTTATCTCTTCTATAATACCGAATCAAAAATCTGTTGCACGGTCAAGTTTAACTGCGCCAAAGTAGGCGATACGATACGATCATTATCCCTAAACGGGGTCATTTGATATTCCCCGTCAATTAATTCGCACACAAAAATTGTCGGGACTTTGGGATTACCAATAAACTTGCGTCCACCCAACGCAGCATAGTCTACAATCCAGTATTCGGCAATGCCCATACCTTCATAATCCCGCAGTTTATCGTAGTAGTCATCTTGCCAGTTGCTACTAACTACTTCAACTATTAGTTTGACCGAACTAGCATTATGGATAACTGATTCTTTTTTCCACCGCGTCTCAGTGTCAATAGTTTCTTGATTTAAAACAATAATGTCCGGTTCGTACCCTGACTTATCGCGCTGCGGTTTAATAATAGATTCTTTAGGTATAGTCCAGATACCGCGCTTACCCATCTCTCTAATTGTGATGAGTAATTCTTCAATCAAAAAACCAGCCAAATCAGAATGCTCCCCTTTAGGTTTAGGCATTTCAACAATCACCCCATCATGCAATTCGTAACGTACTTCTGAGTTTTCTGGATACCATTCGATAAATTCATCGAAGGTAAATAGTTTTAGTTCGGCTTGTGTTTGGGTCATAACGTGCTTTGGATTATGCGTTATCATGAATTTTAACGCATAACAAAATTACTCTATATATAATATAGTTTTTTTGGCGTCGTTGAATAATCTGTAGGGGCGCAAGGCCTTGCGCCCCTACCCACAATCGTCCTCACATAGCCTATAAAATGGGTGTTATTCCCTATTCGCAACTCTCCATCCTATTAGGGGTCAGAGCTTCAATTCTGCCCTAGATTATGCGTTATCATGAATTTTAACGCATAACAAAATTACTCTATATATAATACAATATAGTTCAGTTAGGCTCGAATGGTATACAGTGTAGGGGCACGGCATCCAAAATCTTTTCTTCTAATGACAATTTTATTCGTGCCGTGCCCCTACGACAATTTTCCTTAACTGAACTGTATTGATATGTAATATAGTTTTTTTGGCGTCGTTGAATAATCTATAGGGGCGCAAGGCCTTGCGCCCCTACCCACAATCGTCCTCACATAGCCTATCAAATGGGTGTTATCCCCTATTCGCAACTCTCCATCCTATTAGGGGTGAGAGCATCAATTCTGCCCTACAGGTAGCAAGCGCCGCGATACAATTGCTTTCAATTTCAAGTTAGTCAATTGCATGATTGCTTTGAGCAAATCTTGCTGTTCTGCTTGCAAATTCAGCTTTTCTAAAGCCTGATTCAAGTTGTTACCATGTCGCAGATTATGAGCAAGTTGGGCACGTTGTGATGAGTCTAAAATAGCCAGAATTTCGCGATTTCTTCGTTGACGCACAGCCTGCATTTGTTGACGTTCTTGGGGAGTCAGGTCAATTTCTGTATCTGATGTGGTCGCTGTGGCAATAATTGTGGTATTGATAGCCTCGAATTGAGTTGGTGCTGCTAAGGCAATTCCAGGTATGAAGAAGATCACGGCAAGAATAGTAGCTAATATAGTTAGTCGTTTTGTGAAGTTACTTGACATGTTGATAAATTCCTGAATCACACTAAAAGTTGAGATACAATCAATAAACTCTGGATTTTCCCGCCCAATAGGGGATCGTGTCTGAGTATCTTGTAGGGTGCGAAATATGTGAGAAATTGCTGATGATCAACAGATTTTTGACATCTGACGCACCCTACTGATGTGCTTAGTCAGCAGATACCATAAATATTATCCAGGTTTAGGGAACCGAAAAAATAGATTATGTCTGATGTCATCCAGTTAGATCTTGCCTAGCTTTGCTACCAGAAAATGCTTGCTGTAAACAACTGAGAGGGTGTTTTAAAAGTATTTTTGGTAAGATTTAAGTCTCAAAAACTTAACCCAGGACTTACTTACGTGTGACATTTAAAGAATGGTGCGTGACGCGATAAGTCAAGTAAGCTGCGTACAATATTTATCGCAGCGTCACGCACCCTACGATTATTAATGTGCCCCCAGAGTAGGTCTGATAAACCAATAAGTCAAACGCCCCACCGCCGAATTGGGTGGGGTAAGGCGGATTTACTCTGACCTTTTCATTCTGTCAATTTCTCGTTGCAATTCTTCAATTTGACGACGCAAGTTTTCTGCGTCATTTTGCGGAGTTTGGGCATCAACATTTACAGCACCGGTAGCAGGCGTTGGCGTAGCCGGCCATCGGCATCGCTGATAGTTTCCCTGGCGAATTTGCTGGAATTCTTCTGATACTGCCCATGCCCGTAAATAATGTAACCGCTCTACAGGGAATGGATGACTCAGCATCATACCTTGACCGCCATTATAAATCAAAAATTTGTAGACTTGATTTAGTCCGTCTGCATCGAGTGCCTGATAATTTTCTGATTGCTTGATAAACTCTTGTAAACTGCATTCATTGGCATATTTTATACTCCCACCAGAAATTTTCATCATCGTGGACATGACTGGATTCAAGTCATCTATGACCAAAAGCGCCGCCCTGTCTGCCGATAACTCAGCTTTGCGCCGCCATTCAAAAAAGGCATAAATCAAGGCTTGAGTCACAAAATTACCTATGCCAAAGGTTAATTCACCTAGGGCAGAAGCAGCATTCATTGCCCACATCGCCATTTGAATTAAAATAGTATGACCACATTTAATATGCCCCAGTTCATGGGCTAGCACGGCCCGAATTTCGATTTCGTCAAGTAAATCTAGTATCCCTGTATTTATGACTATGTAAGGATTCTCTTGTCCCAGAGCATAGCTATTTGCTTGGGGATTTTGCGAGACAAATATTGCAGGTTCGGGATAAATGTCTAAATCTCGCACACATTCCCGAAAGATCTGGTAAATAGTGGAATATTGACGCGGCCCAACTTGGATGGTGTTGCCCATTAAATAGACTAACTGAGGGCGTTCATAGACAAATTCCACAAATTTACGAGCTATTAAATCAAATCCCGGTAAATTCCGTAAAGCTTGCTCGGCTTGGCGATCCAGTGGATGTCTGAAGGCTTCGCTGGAAATTCCTGTGTAAGTTGGCATAATTATTCAAGGGAATAGATGATTGGTCAAGGGTCAAAGGTCAAGGGTCAAGGGTCAAGGGTCAAGGGTCAAGGGTCAAGGGTCAAGGGTCAAGGGTCAAGGGTCAAGGGTCAAGGGTCAAGGGTCAAGGGTCAAGGGTCAAGGGTCAAGGGTCAAGGGTCAAGGGTCAAGGGTCAAGGGTCAAAGGACAACTGACTAATGACTAATGACTAATGACTAATGACTAATGACTAATGACTAATGACTAATGACTAATGACTAATGACTAATGACAAGATAATAGAAGTGGGGCTTTGTAAGTAAAAATCACTTTGTATGGGATAAAAGCGTGTGATTGAGGCTGAAGTTCATTTGTCACTACATAACTTCCTGCGATCGCAGGCGGGGTTCCCTTCCTGGCCTCATCATTTGACGATGGCACGGTTGGTAGCACGCGCTTTGCGATTGGGACGTAGCGCCTTAATTCAGGTGGGGGCGGTTTGTGGCTATCAAGGGCGATATCGCACTAGTTTTGTGGCATCGGCATTGATGTGGCATGGCCCTGTAATTATTGTGGCTCCTGAAGTAGTACAGCAACGCCTGCTCAAAGTAGAGATTCCCCGACTACAGCAGTGGTTAGCAGCCAAAAAACCAATCAGAACAGGTGACGATTGGCCTAGTGCTGAGTTCCAAGGATTACTGCTTACCTCCCCCGAAGCTTGGTTAAGAGGGCAGTTCGCTGCTAATCAACATTTTCCCCCGGACATTCCGACAATTATTGATGGGGTAGATGATTTAGAAGATTGGGTACGTCTTCAGCTGACCCAAGATATTCAAACCCATGACTGGGATCAACTCATGCTTGCTTGTCCCCAACAAGCTGATGTAATTCGTGCTGCACGGGTGCAATTGACACACGAGGTGTTTCAGCATCCGGCTAATCCCCATGAGTGTTATCTGATTTCCCAGCCAGAAATAGAGATTCTGCAAGGTCTATTTCTGGCTTTAGATTCAGCGGTGCTTCCAGATTCCTGGATGCAATTCTGGCATCTATTCCAAAATATCAATCAAAACTCTTCCCCTCCTCCCCTCCTCTGGTCTACTATTGACCGTCGTCCAGGGTTATTTTCATTACACTGTTCCCCGATTGAATTAGCGAAAATACTCTTGCCAATTTGGCAGCGTCAACCTGTAGTCTTTGTTGGCAGCGCTTTAGAACCAGAAACTGAGGCGCCTTTGTTTCGCCAGCGCCTGGGTTTAGAGGATGTGACTTGTCTGAAGTTCTCGTCTGATAGTCAAGGGGAAGCTATTCAACTGTATGTACCCTATCAGTTACCCCTACCCAACACGCCAGAATTTCAAGCAGCATTTATTCACAAAGTCCGCACACTCCTGTGTCTGGGTGCGACAGCACCAGGATTAACTGTGGTTTTGGTAGGGGATGTGCCACTCAAAGCTCAATCCGGGGCAATTCTGGCTTCTGAGTTTGGTTCGCGGGTGCAGGTAGAAAAAACTTGTTTGGATGAAAATGGTATTTTAATCAGTGGTTGGGAATTTTGGCGAGAACATCAAAGTGTCTTGCCAGCACCTCATCTATTAATTATTGCTACTTTACCCTTGCCATCCTTGGAAAATCCCCTAGTCGCTGGTAGGGTAGCTTATTATAAGCGATCGCATCAAGATTGGTTTCGATTATATTTGTTACCCGCCGCTTTAAATGAATTGCAACGGGCGATCGCACCAGTACGAGAAAATCAAGGTATTGTTGCTTTACTCGATAGTCGTGTGGTTAACCGTAGCTACGGCGCTCAAATTCTCTCAGCCCTCAGTCCTCTAGCACGCATCAACTATCTCGACCCAAGTTTATTCTCCAATACCAATGAGCTTGATGACGCTTGAGCGTCTAGGGTGTCTTTGATAGCACCATTGAAAGTTCGTTTATGGACTCTTCAACAATCCCCCGGCTTCAGACGTGGGGAATATCAAGATAAACTTATAACCGAAGTAGAATTTTAAATTTTTAATTGCTGATTATGGGTGAAGCAAAGCGTCGTAAAACCACACTGGGAGAAAATTACGGTCAAGATACTCGGATTTTACCCTGGGTCCCCATCACCAAAAACCAAGCCGAACTATTTGTCAATTGGACTACTCGTGGCGCCTGGATAGGCATTGGCGTTATGGTTGTTGCATGGGTGACTATCCGTTTCATCGGTCCTGCTTTCGGCTGGTGGCACGTAGTCTGATCAGCTAATACACCTCCTTCAACTGGTTGACGGTTGACATTTAGCAGTTAACCGTCAACCATCAACAGCTATTTGTAGCTTACTAAAATGCCCGCGCTAATTGTACATAATCTGCAAGGGTAAAAATATTGGCGAAATGGCAACATAGTTTTGCTGAGTTTAGTTATTCTCAGTATTAAGTCCATCTAGTTGAGGGTTAATCAACAGTAGCTGAAAAGCTAACAATGAATAGCCTCGCCGCGTAAGTCCTGTTTATGACACAGTTTTTACAGGAAAATAAATAACACAGAGGCCTACCAGAGAATACCAGGCTATTAAAACGTCTTAAAACTACCTTAGACCCTGTATCAATAGCGAATCCTGCTGCAAATAGCCAATAAAAATGGAATATGTAGCTTTTCCATACTTGACTCCTGCGAAATTTGAGTTACTCTTAAAGCGGATCGCTCCTAGTAACCATCTACGCTCCTGATAGGTTTGTCTAAAGAAAGTCTTAAATTTAGCAGTTCTGTCTGATGTTTTAAATGTCAAAACTGAATAGTTTGATACGGCAGGGCAAACCGTTATCTACTAGGGTAGGCAAGGTAGTCAATTAATGATTCCTTATATATCAGGTAATTGTAATGAATAGTCTACAATACCAGTGGATGAGAAAATCTAAAGAAAATGTAAAAGTAACTCAAATGACTGTGGTGTCTGGAGGAAAAATATGTTTCTGAGACTAGCACATCAACATCGGCAATTTGTCCAAGATCTGGTGATGAACCTACAAGCCTTGGCAATTGTACTAGAGCGCCGGGGATATCCGGCCTCCTGTTATACCTGTGGCGACCAGATGAATAGTGCTTCATTTATGGTTAGCTTGGGAGACAACCACCTGATTCGGTTTTTAGTCTCCGATTACGGGATTACTTGGACAGAGATGCGGGATGACCGTGAATTAATGAAATTAGAGGGTGCAGAGGCAATTAGTCAACTAGAGGAACTTGCCAATATTGTCAAGCAATCTACGCCAGCCCCTACAAGTAATAAGTCCCTTGCCAAAAAGTTGTAATCATTCTGGCGTGAGCGAAAATTTGGGTCTAAAACCCCGTCCTTCTAGGACGGCTAACCCTTAATTTTTGCTACAATAGAATAAGGTCGCCATAGGGCATTGGGAGACTGTAAACGGACGTGGAGAGTAATCTCCTAGGTATCTCAAAAAAAGAATTATTCACCTGTCACGCATCCGAGAATATATGTTGGGACGTTCCAGGATGCGTCACTCTGACAGTAATATATAATTTAAAATTATTCATTACTTTGTGGAGTTTCCCGTCGCTTTCAATGAACGACTATCGAGAAACTTGAAATATGTCTGAAGAAAAACCAACCCAACCACAACTACCACAAACCAGTGCGATTGACGTTACCTCGAATCAAGCATTTGAGAATTGGTTTGAATACCCTATAAGAGTGCAACCACACCACACTGACTATGTCGGTATTGTCTGGCATGGTTCTTATATAACTTGGATGGAAGAAGCACGTATAGAATGCTTACGATCAATAGGCATTGAATTTGCCGATTTAGTAGCTATAGGTTGTGATTTACCAGTTGTAGAACTTTCGGTGCGCTATCACCGTTCAATTCAGTTAGGTATTTCAGCAGTGGTCAAAACCCGCATGGCTGAAGTAACTGGTGTTCGCATCAATTGGGATTATGCAATTGTCTCCACTGATGGACAAGAATTATTTGTAACTGCTAAGGTGACTTTAGTTGCATTAGATCGCGAAAAAGGCAAAATTATGCGTCAATTGCCTCCAAGTTTCAAAAATGCATTGGCAAAGGTTTCAAGCTTACATAAGCAATGACCAATGACAATTGAGGATCTTCCTACTTTCCCCCGCTTATTTTTGATAAAGTTTGAGGTAACTGCATTATCTGCTCCCAAATATCTTGTGGAGTAATGCCAAAAACAAGATGTAATAAGACCAGAATCGCCGCTACAGTAAAGGCGGTTTTCACGGTCATTTTTACTACTTTAAATAATATTACGAATACGATCCAAGCTAAAATTAGGGTAATAAAAATCATAAATATCAATTCCTTGGTAATCGCCTTTGTTTAATAATTAATAGTTAACTGTTATCAGTCTCAGCATACCCCTAATAAATTTTGATTCTTGACTGTTTGCTGATTTAAGAGGGGATTTATTTGTAACTAGTAAATTTTTGAAATGGCAAGCAGCACTGCACAAATGATATTAAGGTGTAAGCATCATCCCTTAGATTATATCAGAATCAGACATAATGAATAGTAAGCTAGAAAACTATTTTTGTGAAATTACTGAAAATATTCTTATTAGGACTTACGCAACTGTCATATTTTTTTTGCGGTCTTTGATTTGTTCGTAGTTGCGCCTTAGCGCTCCGACAACCAAGAGCGCTATTAGCGCAGCTTTCCCATAGGGTAGCGCAACTCCGAACAACCCATAAAAATTAATGGGACTGGCTGTCTAGTACTTTAGCGTAGAGAAATAATCCGCGAGGAAGTTTCTAATTTTTCACTGGCTGCTAAAACTTCTTGTCGTGCCCATTTATCTGCTGCCAAAATGTCATCTAAAGAAGGATTTATACAGTTATCATTTTGATGGCGATCGCACACCAATTCGATACAACGGGGAATATCTAAAAAGTGGATTTTCTCTGCTAAAAATAATGCCACAGCTTGTTCATTTGCGGCATTCAATACAGCCGGCATTGATCCGCCTGCTTTACCCACTGCATAAGCCAGTCCCATACAAGGATACTTCTGATGGTCTGGTTCACGGAAGGTTAAATTTCCCGCTTTGACCAAATCCAGTCGTTCCCAGTCTGTGTAGATGCGATCTGGCCAAGATAAAGCATACAGTAAAGGTAAACGCATATCCGGCCAACCGAGTTGGGCTAAAACTGAAGTATCTTGCAGTTCAATCAGTGAGTGAATAATGCTCTGGGGATGGATGACAATCTCGATATTTTCGTAATCCAAACCAAACAGAAAGTGAGCCTCAATCACTTCCAGCCCTTTATTCATCAATGTAGCAGAATCTACCGTGATTTTCCGCCCCATTGACCAGTTAGGATGCTTAATGGCATCGGCTACAGTCACTTCGGCTAACTTGGCTACATCCCAATCGCGGAAAGCGCCACCAGATGCGGTGAGCAATATTTTCCGCAAGCCACCTTTGGGAAGACCTTGGAGGCATTGAAATATCGCCGAATGCTCAGAATCTGCTGGTAGTATTTTTACCTGATGTTTGTCAATTAAGGGTAAAACCACGGGGGCACCAGCAATCAGGGTTTCTTTATTTGCTAAAGCGATATCTTTACCAGCTTCAATAGCAGCGATTGTCGGTAGCAACCCAGCACAACCAACAATACCAGTGACCACCGTTTGAGCATCACCATAGCGAGCGACTTCAATCACTCCGGCTTCCCCAGCTAGTAAAATCGGCTGGGGATCAACGTCTTTGATAGCAGCTTGCAGCGCAGGCAATTTTTCTTCTGACCAAATTGCTGCTATACTCGGTCGAAATTGCCGAATTTGCGTAGCCAACATTTCGACATTGCTTCCTGCAGCCAATCCCACAATCCGAAACTGATCTGGGTACTGAGCCACAATATCCAAAGTCTGAGTACCGATGGAGCCGGTGGAACCAAGAAGAGTAATCGCTTTCACAATTGCTTTCGTATTTACAAACAATTTCCACTATAAATTGCTGCGGACTGTTTAATTAAGTTTGGATGTATTTAATTTACTCGCCCTAGGCGGATGGGGAATGGGAAAATGGAGACTTGACTCTTGACTCTTGACTCTTGACTCTTGACTCTTGACTCTTGACTCTTGACTCTTGACTCTTGACTCTTGACTCTTGACTCTTGACTCTTGACTCTTGACTCTTGACTCTTGACTCTTGACCCTTGACTCTTGACCCTTGTGAATATCTTATGGAAAAAGACTTTTACCTACAATATGCAGCCGTTGAAGATCAGCATTGGTGGTTTGTCGGTCGCCGTCGCATTGTCGAGCAAATCATTGGTAAACTGAATTTAGGGCATAATTCCCAAATTTTGGAAGCGGGTTGTGCTACTGGTGGAAATTTAAAGATGCTAGCTCATCACGGTCAAATTTCTGCAATGGAGTTAGATGAAGTTGCGTGTGAGTTAGCCAATGAACGGGGAATTACTCAAGTTAAATTAGGTAGTTTACCTGATAAAATTCCCTTCACAAACGAGTATGACCTCATCGTTATTCTAGATGTTATAGAACATATTGATGATGATTTAGCAGCGTTAAAGACTTTATATTCAAGATTAAAGCCGGGAGGTTGGTTGTTAATTACAGTTCCTGCGTACCAATTTTTATGGAGTCAACATGATGAAGTCAATCACCACAAACGCCGCTATGTTTTACGAGGTTTAAAGCAGGTGGTGAAACTGGCTGGCTACACTGTACGTCACAGCAGCTACTTTAACGCTTTTCTATTTCCCATTGTTGCTGCAGTGCGAATTATACGAAATTTGTTACACCTTGAAGGTAATTCTTCCAGTAGCAGTGACTTAGTTTTACCAGCGAAACCTATCAATCAATTTTTGACTTTTTTATTTGCCGGTGAACGTCATTTAATCAATCGTTTCAGCTTACCATTTGGTGTATCTATTTTACTTTTGGCACAGAAACCCAGATAAATGAATTTATAATAATCCTATGGTGGGCATTGCCCACCCTACAAATAACCAATGACTAATAACCAATGACAAATAACCAATGACAAATGACAAATGACAAATGACAAATGACAAATGACATTTACAAAATAAACTTAATTTTTCGCGCAGCATGTAAACACATACCCAGCAAAACTAACCCCTCACGAAAATGTGAAATATTAGATTTACCATAAGTTCGTTCTTGATATCTCACCGGCACTTCTACTAAATGTAAATTTAACTTTGCAGCCCCAAATAGCAAATCAAAGTCTCCAAAAGGGTCAAAATCTCCAAAATAATTCCGGTTATTAGCTATTCGTTGATAATCTTCTCTCCATAAAACCTTTGTGCCGCAAAGTGTATCTTTGATGTTTTGTCCCAGCAAAAATGAGAATATCAAGGCAAAAAACTTATTAGCTACTGAGTTTAACCAAGGCATTGCTTGATTAGAATAAGGATAAACTAAGCGAGAACCGTTGATAAACTCACCACGATTTGTAGCTATTACTTCTACAAATTTGATTAACTCTTCTGGCTGGACTGTTAAATCAGCATCTAGAATAATTAAAATATCTCCAGTTGCTTCATTAAAACCCAAGCGCACTGCATCTGCTTTACCCTTATTAGTTTGTTGAAATGCTTTTAAGGTGAAATTACCTTGATAATTTTGGACTAATTGTTGAATTTGCTCCCAAGTATCATCTTTTGAATGTCCTTCAACAAATATCACCTCAGTTTGTTTTCCTAGTTGGGGTAAACGTTCTATAGCAGCAGGAATATTTCCGGCTTCATTTCTGGCGGGAATAATCACACTCACTGTGTAGTCTTGCACTTTTTCAGAATTACCATACCAAGCAGGGCGTGCTACGACATAATTAGTTAAACCCAGATGATTAATCACTGGTAACTGGCTAAAGTAACGGTTGATCAAATCAGAAATTACAGGAATGCGTTTGGGAATTAAAAACCGCCTACCTATTTTTACAGATTGATAACCTGTAATAGACAGCAAATTAATAATATCATTCATCGACAGCCAGTTTTGCGGAGGCTGGGGACGCCGCTGATGAATGCGTTCTGCAAAACGCAGTATGGGTTCCCACAAAAAGTTATGAAATGTGAGGATAATTCTCGTGCGGGGATGACAAAATATCTGTAAATGCTGGAGAACTAATTGAATATCTGTGAGATAACCAAGGACTCCGGAAAGAATTATAAAGTCAAATTTTACAGAGGATAGAGAACTATTTTTAATAAACTCTTGGTTAATATTTTCAGCATCCAGACAATAAAAAGACAGTGAGGGATATTTCTCTTCTGCAATTGTGATGACCTGTGGAGATAAATCAATACCTACTCCCAATTTAGGATTAAGTGATGCCAATAAATCACCAGTTCCACAACCAATTTCTAATACATTACTCTCGGTTGGAATCAGAAATTTATGCAAATTTTGGATATCTTGATAATAATATTTATTGCGTAGATTCCACCAGTCTAAATCAAGTGCAATTTCATCAAAGTTTCTTTTAGTCTTTTCTTTAACTAGGTGATTATACATTAGTTATTTTTCCATCTTTATTCAATGACAAATGACCAATCACGACCCTCTCCTGTCCCAAACGGCGTAGGGGCGCAAGGCTTGCGCCCTTACTTTATTTGCTCCGCCTACTTATGAATTAATTTCCAACCTTTGACAGTGCCTATATTTTGGTATTGATTTATAAATTTTACAGGAATCCTGGGACTAATCCAGGCATAACTGTTAGCTGGTAATTTTTGAAGTTGTAGAGTTTTACCTAAATGTGTAGTATAAAATGTAAGCAATATATGACTTTGAGAAATTTCTCCATCTGAATAATTATTCTCGACAGACTGACTGGAATTAGGTTGAGTATCCGGTGGCGTTTCTACAACAAAATTGATGGGATGGTCAGCGATAATTTGAGCAATTGCTGGCTGCTGAATAGATATTCTAAATTCTGAAGTTCTATCTCCCCAAGCACCAATCAATCCCAGGGCTGCTATGGTTAACCAAGGAGATATTAACCAGCTAGCAAGCCAAGATTTAGCTGGCAAAACTTGGCGATTTTTCCAGGTTATACTTATCGTTGACCACCCACTACCTAAAATTATGCCTATAATCCCATAGGTTTTGATATTGGTAATTTTATTTATCCCAAATAAATCAAAGTTTAAATTAATCAATGAACCGATAATAACTAATAAAATTCCCAAACCAGTAAAGGCATAAAATAGCCAAGATATCAACTGATGTAAATTATATTTACGAGCGCGATAAATATCCTCAAAATCATCAAAAGCCACACCGGCTAATAGTGCCATAAAAGGTAGCAACTGTAACGGATAATAGGGTGTACGTGTACGGAAAAGATTTAACAGTAAAAATAAGATTATTGGATAACCTAAAACTACAATTTTTCCCGAATAATTAATTAATTTTGGTGATTTATGCCAAACAGATACCGCACCAATAATACTAAAAAGTGCCCAAGGAAACGTATTGAGGGGAATATTCCAAAAATAATACAATAGACCTGGGTTATATGTATCATTTGATGACAAGAATAGCAGCTTCCCAAACAAATCTTGTACTGGTGATAAACCGCCATATTTTAAGCAACTGAGTCCTAACCAAGCTACTACTGGTATTATCCCAATAACTAAACCAATATAAATTCCCAGGTTTGATAAATGCCGATGGTCACGATTTTTCAACAAGATATAAGGAGCGATAGCCACGATTGGCAAGACAATCATGAATCCCTTAATCAGGAAGCCTAACCCAATCGTTGTACCTGCTAATATTCCCCAAAAAAATCTTTGCTTTTTCTGATTATATTCTAACTGTTCAGCAGACAATAAAGCCCAAATTCCAATTAATTCAATGCAGACTAAGGCAATATTTTGATTTCCCATACGGGATTCTGATATCCATATTCCCATCAAACAGAGAATAATGGCTCCTATCCAAGCAACTTGTCGATTTAAAAGAATTTTGCCTATTTCATAAGTAAGCAAAACACTAATGGTACAAGCAATGATAGTAGGCAACCGGACGCTAAATTCATTAATACCAAAAAATTGAGAAGCTAGAGCAATTAACCATTGAATTCCAATGGTGCGATCGTAGACAGGTGTACCCCACCATTGGGGTGTGAGCCAATCTTGTGTTTCCAATATCCAACGAGCCTGGGTGGCGTAGTAACCTTCATCATGGGCTAACAGGCTTTGATTACCATTGCTAAACAGCAACAGCGATAAAGTTAAGAATAATAAGGTTAAACGTTGATGCTGATTGACGAAACCATGTAACATGATTCTTACCATTGCGGCCTAGTTCATTGATTGACTCAGTTTTGATAGCAGTTAAGATTTTTATACACCCTGCAGAGCAATATGTAAACCAATACAGCCAACAAAACTGGTAAAGTTTAATTGCTTAATAAATGCACTACGCAGTATAACATAATGAAGTTGGTCTTAATCTCTGAATAGTAACTTTCCTAAAAAGGCAGCTACAAAACCAAAATCTCAATAAAATACATCCAAGCTTTTCAGCCATTTGTAATTCAAAATACAATGTTTATTAAATATCAAGGTAGTCTATAATACTTTTAACTATATAATTTTTCTGGCATTTTTTGGTATATTACTGAGTGAGAAATACTTTTTGATCTAGATTTATTCTGCTATTGTGTTCTGAACTCTGATCAAGCAGAAAATGTGACTCTGATTTCAACTTAATGTGAGGTGGTATGGAAAAAAAACTAATTCAGCCTGTCGCTATCAATTGGATGATTGGCGTGAGTGCCTTAATTTTATTTTTGTGCAGCAGTTTAAAACACATTCTTTTTCAGTCAAACGCTTTTGACTTAGGCATTTTTGATCAGGCGGCTTATTTAATTAGTCAGGGACAACCGCCTATTTCTTCTTTTATGGGTTATCACATTCTCGGCGACCATGCAGCTTGGATTTGGTATCCCTTAGCTTTATTATACAAAATATACCCCAGTGTTTATTGGTTATTCGCCGTCCAGGCAATTGCTTTAGCGTTAGGTGCTTTGCCTACATGGTATCTCGCCTGTCAAGCAGGATTAAAGGAAAGCCAAGCAATCGCAATGGCGTTTGTATATCTACTATATCCGCTAGTTTTTAATGTTAATCTGTTTGATTTCCACCCGGAAGTAATAGCTTTACCAACACTTTTAATAGCAGTTTTAGCGGCTAGAGGAGGACACATTTGGTGGTTTTGTTTAAGTATCTTCTTAATTTTGGGATGTAAGGCAGTATTATCTCTCACTATTGTGGGCATGGGGGTGTGGTTACTTTTTTTTGAAAAGCGGCGTTTATATGGTGCGATCGCTATTATTAGTGGTTTAGCATGGTTTCTGATTGCGACTCAAGTGATTATTCCTTTCTTCAGTGGTGCGGAACCATCAGCAATAGGACGTTACAGCTATTTAGGTAATTCAGTTTTGGGTATTGCTAAAAATCTAGTAACTCAGCCGGGACTTATCTTAGGAACGCTTTTTTCAGCCGATAACTTAGTATATTTAGTTCTGCTATTAGCACCTGTAATTTGGGGACTGTCTCCTCAAGGTTTAAAGCCTTTGGTAGCGGCTATTCCTTGCTTGGCGCTCAACATTCTTGCCGACTACCAGCCCCAAAAAAACTTGGTACACCAGTATTCTCTACCAGTACTACCATTCCTGATTTTAGCTCTCATTTCTAGCCTAGCTGCAGGTGGGGGATGGCTGCGAAATCCACGAACAATTATCTTGTGGTCATTAGTCGGGTTCTTAAGTCTGGCAAAGTTTACTTATTTTGGCGGAATATATCTCGATTCGCTGGATACTTGGCAAGCCACACGAGAAGCGATATCCCTAGTTAAAACTAAAGGAAGTGTTTATACAACAGGTGAAATTTCACCAGATTTAAGCCATAGAAAATTCATTCAATTAACAACTGCTAATTCTCAACCATTAAATTTAAATGGCTTTGATTATGTATTACTTAATATCCGTCATCCCGGCTGGTCAAGCACTCAAGAGTTTGCTCTTAACTTGGTAAAAAAAATCCAAAATGATAAGGTATTTAAATTGAAATATCAGCGTGATGATGTATTTCTATTTGAAAAATAGTAGTTTTTACTATCAGTTTTGTATTTAAATTATTACCGCTCATATCAACACTAACTGTGACTAAACCAACCTACTCCCTAGTAATCCCGATTTACAACGAACAAGAAAACATTACCGAAATGTATCGCCGTCTAAATAATGTCATAGAACAGTTAGACGGCGAAACTGAATTGATTTTAATTGACGATGGTAGCCGCGATCGCTCTTTAATTATGCTCCGTGAACTCCACCATCGTGATAGTCGAGTGCGTTATCTCAGTTTGGCTCGCAATTTTGGTCATCAAATCGCAGTGACTGCAGGTTTGAACTTCACTCAGGGTGAATGCATCATCGTTATGGATGCTGATTTACAAGACCCGCCAGAGCTAATTTTAAGCATGATTGAACAATGGCAGCAGGGCTACCAAGTAGTTTATGCTCAACGGCTATCTCGTAAAAAAGAAAGCTGGCTCAAACGTTTTACCGCCTATGCATTTTATCGCGTTCTCCGCCGTCTAGCGCATGTAGATATACCTGCCGATACAGGAGATTTCTGTTTAATGGATCGTCAGGTAGTTGATATCCTTAATGCTATGCCTGAACGCAACCGCTATATTCGCGGCTTACGTGCTTGGGTAGGATTTCGCCAAACAGCGGTACATTTTGAGCGAGATCCCCGGTTTGCGGGAGAAGTCAAATATACCTTTGGTAAATCTTGGGCTTTAGCAATTGATGGAATTATTTCCTTCTCAATAGTCCCTTTAAGGCTAGCAACTTATTTAGGATTGCTGTCAGCGGGAATAGCTATTTTAATGATATTACTAATAATATATTGGCGGTTAATTGACAAGCAATCTCCCTTAATTGGTTTTACATTGATTACACTTGCTATGTTTTTCTTGGGTTCAGTCCAATTAATTTGTATTGGCATTCTAGGTGAATACATTGGTCGAATCTATGAAGAAATCAAGGGACGCCCGATTTATACTTTAAAAGAAACAGGAGGTATTACTCAAGCCTCAAAAATCCCAAGCAAATAAACCCTCTATAAATAAAACCTACTCTCCGGGCACATTAATAATCGTAGGGTGCGTGACGCTTCGATAAATATTGTACACCAGGACTTGTGGCGTCACGCACCATTCTTTAAATGAGAGACTAGCGCAAGTCCTGATAAATTACGAATTATTCGCTCAATCTCCCGCCATGAAATATCAAGGAAATTTTTGTGACCCCCCAAGAATTTAGTTTACTTCTGTTGTCAGTCTTAATCAGTAGCGCCGGGCAATTTTTTTTAAAATTAGGTGCGATTAAATTAGGCAGAGTTCATGCCGGTAATGCTGTTAATCATATTCTTAGCATCATCACCACACCAGAACTTTTAATTGGGTTATCTTGCTACGCTATAGGTGCTATAGCCTATATTCTCCTGTTAACTAGAGTTAACCTCAGCGTCGCCGGTCCTGCAATATCAATAGGGTATATTGTCTCAGTATTGTTGGGTTACTGGGTTTTGAAAGAATCCATTCCTCTGACACGTCTTTTCGGTTTAAGCTTTATTGTGGTAGGAGTGATATTAGTAGTGTGGCGAAAGTAACGCATCCTACTTACTTATGCAGTCGTGATAAAAAATCAAATGTTTCGCTTGGACATGGGACATAGGGCAGGAAAAATTAACCAATGCCCAATCCCCAATGCCCAATCTTCACGAATAGCCTCGCCGCCTAAGTCCTGTTGCTGTACAAGATGTCAGTTAAAGTTGATATAGGAAAAAAATCAGTATATTTGGTATTGAATGTTACTATTTCTTGGAATATTCAATGGTTAAATAAATTTAGAAGATGACATTATACCACAAAACTCACAAGTTTAACTTATGAGTTGACCAGAAAATTCAGTAGTTATACTGAAATAATAATCATCTGTTTAATTTTATTATGAATTAGTTAGCTATAGCAGTCCTAAATGATTTGGTGAACTGTTAACAGTTGAGGCATTAAAATACAAAAATAACTTATTTGCTAATCAAATTCTAATAGTCTGTCAATTTTGTTTTGAGGGATTTTTGGTAGTGTGAGCGTCTCGCTCACGCGGGCAAGATGCCCGCACTACAGTCCATCATTTTTATCTTGACAGAGTACTAGTAGCCAATAAATTAAGTGCATCTAGGTTAACGGCTAAGTCACCCTTGGCAATGTGAAACTAGATTTAGTTGATTTTCGTCTACCTACTTCATAGAAGGTAAAACCAACAATCAGTTAAGTAAAAAAATTAACTTTTTCTTCAGAAGTAACCCATGACACTCAGCAGTAGAATATAAATTGCCAACAAAATAATTGATGTTTAGTTATTTTTTTGGGTAAATATCCCTCCCAGTATTAAATGATTAACTACCCCACCTCTTGAACAAATACACAAAACACAAAAGGCTAGCTATTAAGTTGGCAGAAATAATCACCTGATGGAAAGAGGTATCATCTAATTCAGAACTCTTATAAATATAATTTGTGGAGGTGCGGTCAATCAGCCGATTGTTCTATATCCTAGAGGTATCTTATAAATAGGTGACAATCCCAATCTTATCCGTGGTTGATGTATACATTGAGATTAAACATTACCAAGTACAGTATGGGATGCGATCGCCAAAACCAGATCATCTAGGTTTGAGTTAAATTTTTATCATCTATATGCCTAAGTTCTAAATTTCTGTTAATCTGTATTCAAATTTTCAGAATTAAGAGAAAGTCCCTGGGCATCTAAGTATATAGAAAGATGTGCTATAACGTACCATCAGTTCCGTGGCTGTAGGTACAAACCTCAAAGGAGCTATACAGTGGAACAAAATAAATCGTCGTTTTTTTGGCCGCAAGGAATATTAATTGGGCTAGTTACCTTAGTTGGTAGCTTGAGCCTTGGCTTGATGCTGCTTGTGAAGCCAAATACCTCAGATGCACAAAGTAAAGAAAATATAAATGAAAATCATAGTGCTGCTCAAGTAGGAACTCAGCAGCGGATTGAGGGATTAAAGGCGGCGATGCTGACAACTTGGCAACAAGAAGCTACAGCCAAGGGTCTCTCAGTTAGTGTACCTACACGCTTTCTCGGAGCAACAATTGAAGAAGCAAAACTCAGCCCAGACAAAAAAGTAATTGCACTGACCTTTGACGATGGCCCTTGGCCTGAGAGTACCGCCCAAGTATTAGATATCCTGAAAAAAAATGATATCAAAGCCACCTTTTTTGTTGTTGGGCAAAATGTGAAGAATTTTCCCGACCTCATGAAGCGGGTAGTAGCTGAAGGTCACACCGTTGGGAATCATACTTGGCATCACTGGTATCATTCCATGAGTCCACAGACAGCAGCCTTTGAAATTGACAACACAACAGATATAGTTTACAAAACTACGGGAGTGAAAACAAATCTATTTCGACCACCAGGAGGAATTATGACCAATGGGGTCGCTAATTACGCTAGAAATAGCAAGTACGCTATCATCATGTGGTCATCTGACTCCGTAGATTACTCCCGTCCTAGTGTCCCCAGGTTGATTAATAACGTATTCAGAGAAGCAAAACCTGGTGGTATCGTGCTAATGCATGATGGTGGTGGAAATCGTGCCCAAACCGTGCAAGCTTTACCTACTATTATTGCTAATTTTCGCAAGCAGGGCTATAGCTTTGTCACCGTTCCAGAACTTTTAGAAATGCAAGATAAAGAGCAAAAGTTAATCGCTAGTAAAAAGAAATAACTAGTCATATCAAATCCGGTTGATTGCACATGGTATTTGTAGGGGCACGGCACTGCTGTGCCCTTACCGTTTGTGTGACCGTAGCTTAAACCGAACTCAGCTGTTTTTTCTGATTTGCTTCTGGACTATCAGCTTCAGAATCTGGTACTAATTGCCAAAAATGAGGCAAGAATTCTGTCCAGTTTTGCAGAATTTTCTGGGCTTTTGGTGAACCAGTGCGATCGCCATGAGCTTTAATTAGGTCTTGCAATTGCTTTTCACCAGCTTCGCCGATGACTCGCTGGATTTTTTTACCGATTTCCTTGTTAACTAAATCAGCAAATGTGCCATCTTCATCCAAGAAGTAGGCCAATCCACCAGTCATCCCCGCGCCGACGTTGCGTCCTACTTTACCGAGGACGACAATCACGCCACCAGTCATATACTCACAACAGTGATCCCCAGCGCCTTCAATGACTGCAATTCCTTTGGAGTTACGCACACCAAAGCGTTCTCCGGCTAAACCATTAGCAAACAATACTCCACCTGTAGCACCGTAAAGGCAGGTATTGCCAACTATCACATTTTGTGCTGGGTCATAGTTAGCACCAGCTGGCGGTTGAATAATGATTTCACCACCGTGTATTCCTTTACCTACATAGTCGTTGGCTTCTCCTTCTAGCCTCAGAGTAACCCCAGGAAGGTTGAAAGCCCCAAAACTTTGCCCGGCGCTACCGTGGAAGTTGAGGTTAATTTGTCCTTCAAAACCGCTATCACCATACACAGAAGCGATCGCCCCGGCTAATCTAGCACCCACTGTTCTGTCTGTGTTGACTATTGTTAAGGTTTTGCTCACAGTCGATTGATTGCTAATCGCCGCTTGAATTTCTGGATCAGCAAGCAATTGGTCATCGACAACTGGGCCGTTGCTATGGACTACTTCATGCACCAACCAGCTACGGTTTTCTTTGCTATCTGGTAGTTGAAGTAAGCAGTTGAGGTTCAGTGATTGGGTCTTGGTAAGTTCCACCCCGTGGCGCAATGTCAATAAATCAGCACGGCCAATCAATTCTGACAACGAACGATAGCCAAGTCGCCCTAGCAGGCTACGCACTTCTTCGGCGACAAAGTAGAAGAAATTCACCACGTGTTCTGGAACACCAGTAAACCGCTTTCGCAGTTCTTCTTTTTGAGAAGCGACACCCACAGGGCATTGATTGGTATGGCAGATCCGCGCCATAATACAGCCTTCGGCAATCATGGCGATGGAGCCGAAGCCAAATTCTTCACCGCCCATCAATGCACCTATTACCACGTCCCAGCCACTTTTGAGACCACCATCTACCCGTAAAATTACGCGGTCGCGCAGGCTGTTGTTCATCAAAACCCGATGCACTTCGCTTAAGCCGAGTTCCCAAGGTGAACCAGCGTGCTTAATTGAACTGAGTGGTGATGCTCCTGTACCGCCATCGTGACCGGAAATCTGGATAATATCGGCGTTGGCTTTGGCGACACCAGCAGCGATGGTCCCGATCCCGATTTCTGCTACCAGCTTTACTGACACCTGTGCTTGCGGGTTAATTTGGTGGAGGTCAAAAATTAACTGGGCTAGGTCTTCAATAGAATAGATATCATGGTGCGGCGGTGGTGAAATCAGGGTAACACCAGGCTTAGAGCGCCGTAACATGGCAATGTAGGGGCTAACCTTGGCACCTGGTAACTGTCCGCCTTCCCCTGGTTTTGCACCTTGGGCGATTTTGATTTCAATTTGCTTGGCGCTGGCTAAATATCCTGGTGTGACACCAAAACGACCTGAGGCGACTTGTTTAATCGCACTAGAAGCGGTATCACCATTAAGCAGTCCATTTAAGTGCGGGAGGGTGGGGGAGTGACCAGCAGCGTCTACATCATTTAAGACGTTGTAACGCACGGGGTCTTCACCACCTTCACCAGAGTTAGATTTACCGCCAATCCGGTTCATGGCGATCGCCAAAACTTCATGAGCTTCCCGTGACAAAGCACCCAAGGACATCCCACCTGTACAGAAGCGCTTGACAATCTCACTGACTGACTCCACTTCTTCTAAAGGAATCGACGGGCGATCGCTTTGGAAGTCCAGCAAGTCACGCAGGGCTGTTACTGGTCTCCCTTGGAGGTGCTGTTTATAAACTTCATAGTGGTCATATTTTTTACCATCTACTGCCTTATGCAGTGCTTTTGCCAGTTCGGGGCTATTCATGTGGTATTCACCACTAGGAAGGTACTTAACAAAGCCCAGATTTTCTAACTTTTTGGTAGTCAGTTCTGGAAAAGCCTTGTGATGGAATGAAAGTACCTCTTGCGCCAGTTCGCTGACACTCAAGCCACCAATGCGGGAAGTTGTCCCACGGAATCCTAATTCTAATAAATCCCCACCGATACCAATCGCCTCAAAAATTTGGGCTGCTTGATAGCTCGATAGCAGAGAAATTCCCATCTTGGAGAGAATCTTTAGCAAACCAGATGCAACTGCTTTGCGATAATTGGCTACAGCCTGCTCTAAAGTTAGGGTAGCAATTTGACCCCGTGCCATAAATTGTTGAGTTTTGGGATCAGACCACCAATCGCGCACGGTGTCTAAAGCCATGTACGGACAAACTGCAGCGGCACCGTAGCCAATCAGACAAGCAAAGTGATGAGTACTCCAGCATTGAGCCGTATCAACCACTAGGGATGCTTTCACTCGCAAACCCTCACGGATCAAGTAATGGTGAACAGCACCCACGGCTAACATTGGGGGAATGTAGGTGTATTCAGCGTCTAATCCTGAACGGTCGCTCAATATTAAAATCTTCGCACCTGCCCGCACCGACTCAGCAGCTTTGGCTTGTAAAGACTCCACTGCGGCTTTTAAACCTTCGGGTCCACTGGCGATGGGAAACACTGTAGATAACTGCGACGTAGCAAATCCCGAAAGTTTAATCGCCTCTAATTCTACCTCAGTCAGCACTGGTGAGTCTAACTTGACTCGGCGAGCATATTCTGGCTTCACTTCTAATAAGTTACCCCGCTCACCCAGTTCCACGTTCAAGGACATAACTAGCCTTTCCCGTAACGGGTCGATAGCTGGGTTTGTCACCTGAGCAAAGCGCTGTTTGAAATAGTCATAAAGTAGGTGGGGTTTGTCTGACAGCACTGCTAGGGGAATATCATCCCCCATACAGAAAGTCGGCTCTGAACCTAGCTTCGCCATTTCCTTGATGACCATATCCACATCTTCTGTGGTATAACCAAAGGCAATTTGATGTTGCAGCAGGGTTTGTCTATCAATGGTCTTCTGTCCTTCCTCATTTGAAATGTGGACACTGCCATTACCATTGCCATTGCCATTACCATTGACAGATAGGGTATGACCATTGACCAAATCTTTGAGGTCTTGGCGATGCTGTTGTAACCATTCTCCATAAGGATGCTGTTTAGCAATGCGCTGCTTAATCTCCCAATTTTTCAGCACTTCATGGGTTTGTAAATCCACAGCAATCATTTGCCCAGGGCCAAGTCTACCTTTTTCGATAATCTCCGCTTCCGGGAATTCTACAACACCTGCTTCGGAAGCGACAACTATATAATCATCTTTAGTGATGATGTAGCGGGCTGGTCTTAAGCCATTACGATCTAGTGTTGCACCAACTTTTAGTCCATCACTAAATACCAAAAGTGCTGGACCATCCCAGGCTTCTTGCAAACCGCTGTAATATTCGTAGAAATCTACAATTTCTGGATGGTCGCGTAAAGAAGGTTGATTTTGGTAAGCTTCTGGCACCATAATCATCAAAGCTTCCGAGGGACTGCGACCGGAACGCACCAACAACTCAAACACATTGTCTAGGGTAGCTGAGTCACTATTGTCAATATGAACCAGGGGCTTCAGTTCCTCAATGCGTTCTCCCCAAACTGGATGATTGAGGGTGGCTTCTCGTGCCATCATCCATTTGATATTACCCAACAGTGTGTTGATTTCGCCGTTGTGACCCAATAGCCGCATCGGTTGAGCCAGGGGCCACTTGGGCATAGTATTGGTACTAAAGCGGCGATGATAGACTGCAAAGGCGCTTTTGTAAGCGGGATTTTGTAAATCGAGATAAAACTCTCCCAGTATGGCAGAACGTACCATCCCCTTATAGACAATGGTACGGCTCGACAAGGAACAGATGTAAAAGTCTTCAGAAATGTTTTTGGCAACTGTGAAAATGCGACGACGGGTAATATATAGTTGTCGTTCTAGTTCCTCACCGCTGTGGTTGGCACAATTGAGAAAAACTTGTTCTATTTGGGGTTGATTTTCTTTGGCTTGTGTCCCCAGTAAATCCGGCTGAACTGGTACTACTCGCCAACCCAGTACAGTCAATTTTTCCTCAGACGCTATTTCTTCAATCGCTGTACGAGCTTTTTGCGCTGCTTCGGGGTCTTGTGGTAAAAATATCATCCCCACAGCCAAGTTGGTATGGGATGAAAAATCTATCCCCCATTTGGTAGATTCTTGTTGGAACAACTCCCAAGGTATCGCCGTCAATATCCCAGCACCGTCACCTGAATCTTGGTCGGCGCTACAACCACCCCGATGTTCTAAGCAAGTCAAAGCTGCTAAGGCTTTTGTCACAATTTCGTGGCGATCAAGATTTCGACGATGGGCGATAAACCCTACACCACAAGCATCCCGTTCTTCTACTAACCACCTTGGACCCTGATAGGTATCCTGTGAGTTAGCAGCCGATAATGCATTTTTTTGATCTTGATTCATAGGTTGATTATTCATACCCTTTTCCTGAAATCTTGAGTTACTAATTTTGCCACTACTTGTGAGAAAAATTTCTAAATTTACCAATGAAGAAATACGAAATCACCGGAATTTAGGGAAAAAATTTAACAGTTAGTTGACGGTTGACTGATGTAAACTTTGATTTTACTTTTTGCTTCACACGTGTTAAAATATTCGCGTCATTTTTGATCTGTTTATGCTGGGTGAGACAAATTACCTTGGTCTTGACAATTTTCTCTTTATATTGTCAAGCTAGTACGCAAAGGGGTAAATAAATCACCCATGAGAAACGTCACCAACCCTGAAAAAAAGGTAATTACGTTAGCGTAGCGGGGCGTAGCCCATTCCGCGCAGCGGTACTAGGTGTTTTCTCAATTCCCTATTTTCACAGCCAAGCCGTTTTTCTGCCAAAAGCAGTACCGGCTCACCTGACATAAAACGTAATTTGAACGCTTTACTGCTTTGCAACCCGAAATTTTACTGATTTCAGTTACAAAATCAGCCTATTACACTATATGCCCATTTGACAATTCCTAAGTCTCTCTATTGTCGTCTAGATTTTTGCGGATAATCAGATACCACCTCTGTTACTACTAGTAGTCCACCACATTAAATAAATATGATGGGTGAATTTATTTGTTCGTAGTTGCGCTTTAACGCTCTCGACAATCAAGAGCGCTAAAGCGCAACTACAAACAGCCCTGCAAAGTTGACTTGCCAGACTACTAGTGACAGTTGAAACACTTTTTGGTGGGTAAAAACTTGTTTGTTTTTGCAAGAGATAACGAGCCACCATATACATTATCATGTTTATTCCCAATTCATATCATGATTTTTTAAGATTTCCGCATAATTTAGTTAACCTGTACCTTGGGTGATAGCTTTCAAAAGTACCAAGCCAGTGATGGTAAAAATGCTTAAATTCAGCCGAGAAAAAGACCACAGTGCTATTACCCTAATTTCCCAGAAAATCACTTTGGGGGCTACTATGTCGCCAATACTGGCGATCGCATTGTGCTTATATACTACCAATACTACTATTGCCCAACAATCTCCCGCAGGTATCAAACCAAAACCTACATTGATTCCCCATGTGCCAAAATCCCCAATAGCCGGGGTGCAGTCCTGTGGTAATCAAATTACCCTCAATGGTCGTACCGTATCTGGGGCGTGGTTGCAGCAAACAGGTGCCCGTGGTGAAGTAACAACCCATCTCAGTGATGGCGCATTCAGACAATTCATGGGGATAGATTTTTTAAACACCACTAATCCCACCAGACAACCAGTAGCATGGTTTTCCTCAGAGACACAGCCACTAGTCTTAGCCGCTTCGCTACTGAGGGGCTATCGCTATCTAGATATCACAAATTTTGCTCAAACAGCCGGATGGCAGATACAGATCAATGGTAACACCTTAGTAATTTCCACGCCGGCAACAAAAGTAACAGATATTATTCCCAGTCCACAACCTGCAAGCAACCGCATCGTTGTAGAGTTGGATCGCCCAACACCTTGGCAAATCACACAAGGTTTACCAATCACCAGAACTCCCGACCCTGATACCCAAACAGCCAAACCTTCTACACAGCCAAATCGAGAGTGGAAAATTACCCTGGATGGCATAGCCGCTCCCATCTTAGTACAACGTTATACCCCCCAACCATCAGCACCAATACAAATACCCAATCCCCTCAAACAATTACTACCAAGAACAATCCCAGCAACACCAACTCCAGAACCACTGATTCAACAAGTCGAGGTAGTCAAAAACCAAACAATTATTAGTCTGAGTGTTCCCTTTGGCCAATCTCCCCGAATTAGCACCCTAGCCAACCCCAATCGCCTGATCATCGAAATTCGCCCAGATGCGATGGTAGAGCGAGATATTACCTGGGCACAGGGATTGCGTTGGCGACAAAAATTTGTCAATTTAGGCACCCAAAAGTTTCCCATTGTTTGGTTAGAAATTAATCCACGGGCTTTTGGACTCACCCTCAAACCAATTTCCAGTAACCCCGATACCCAAGCGGGGACTGCTCCCTTGATGGAAACAGCACAACGCTACTTAGCCGTAGCCGCCATTAACGGTGGTTATTTTAACCGCAATAATCGCTTACCCTTGGGTGCAATTCGGCGGGATGGTCAATGGTTGTCAGGTCCGATACTCAACCGAGGGGCGATCGCCTGGAATGATGCTGGGCAATTTTACTTAGGGCGACTCACATTAGAAGAAACTATAATTGCACCTAATAACCTGCGCTTGCCAATTCTCTTTCTCAATAGTGGCTACGTTCAAAGTGGGATTGCTCGTTATACCCCAGTTTGGGGACCGACCTACACCCCCTTAATAGACAACGAAATCATCCTCGTTGTCCAAAAAAACCAAGTAATCAATCAATTATCAGCGGGTAAAGCTGGTCAAACAAACCTTCCCATTCCCCAGGATGGCTACCTACTAACTTTACGCGGCAACGCTGGCAATGCAGCATCACAGTTGCCCATTGGCACTACACTCAGCATTACCAGCGCCACTGCACCCGCTGAGTTTAATCGTTATCCTCACATTGTCGGAGCAGGGCCTCTTTTAGTGCAAAATCGGCAAATAGTCCTCGATGCCAAAGCCGAAAAATTCAGTGATGCCTTTATTGCCGAAAGAGCAATTCGCAGCGGTATTTGTACAACCACCACAGGTCATATAATAATTGCTGCCATGCATAATCGTGCAGATGGACCTGGACCCACCTTAGCCGAACACGCCCAACTCATGCAGCTTCTGGGTTGTGTAGATGCCCTCAATTTAGATGGCGGTAGTTCTACCAGTCTTTACCTCGGAGGTCAATTACTTGACCGTTCCCCTACTACCGCTGCTCGTGTCCATAACGGCATTGGTATCTTTTTACAACAAAAGCCATAAGGCATTGAGTATGGGGTATGGGGTATGGGGCATAAAAAGGATTTCCTAGTCCCCAATCCCCAATCCCCAATCCCTGGTAACTGAGCGGAGCCGTTCGCGTAGCGTCCGCACCAGAAGTGCAATCCCCAATCCCCAATCCCTGGTAACAGAGCGGAGCCGTTCGCGTAGCGTCCGCACCAGAAGTGCAATCCCCAATCCCTGGTAACAGAGCGGAGCCGTTCGCGTAGCGTCCGCACCAGAAGTGCAATCCCCAATCCCTGGTAACAGAGCGGAGCCGAAGTGCAATCCCTTTTTAAAGTTTGGAATAAGCTGCCATTGTGCTATATGAAGATTTGGTATAGAAACAAGAGCTTAAGCGGGGTCGTTGACATCATCAAGGCTGATTTTGGTATGTTTAGCAAAGTACAACTCAAGTACTGATTTTTACGGTTGTCGCATTGCGCCAGATTTTTCGCTCAAAGGTTAAAAGTACAGACGGTTTGTTATGTCTCCAAATGAGGTAACTATGGTTCAAATTCAAGAAACAGCTCCAACTCAATCTCTGTCCCTATCCTCAGTTGTGACCAATAGAGGCGTTGCTGCAACTGAACTGCGTCCTTGGGGTTCTTTCACCGTTTTGGAAGAAGGGCGCGGCTACAAAATTAAGCGGATTGAAGTTAAGCCAGGGCACCGTCTCAGCCTGCAAATGCACCACCACCGCAGCGAACATTGGATAGTCGTCTCTGGTACAGCTAAGGTGGTTTGCGGCGAAAACGAAGTGCTGTTGAATAATAATCAGTCAACCTATGTACCCCAATGTACTGCTCATCGTTTAGAAAATCCTGGCGTCATTCCCTTAGTGCTAATTGAAGTGCAAAATGGCGAATATTTAGGTGAAGATGATATTATTCGCTACCAGGACGATTATTCTCGCACTGAGAATAAAAGCCGTTAAAACATTTATAAGTTAAGAGTTATCAGGCGTTGGTGCATGTGTTTTATAGCACCAACGCCTTCAAGCAATTGCCAAAAGTGTTTCACGCCCGTGCGTCAAGCCGCGCTTTGCGTCTAGTATTCCACCACATAAGTCAATACAGTTCAGTTAAGGAAAATTGTCGTAGGGGCACGGCACGAATAAAATTGTCATTAGAAGAAAAAATTTTGGATGCCGTGCCCCGTAAGTGTATATCATTCGAGCCTAACTGAACTGTATTGCCACATAAGTTTTGACAGGTTATTCTACGAATTACGAATTAGGAATTATTTTCAGTCAACCCATCTGTAATATTGAAGATGGGGTTTCAATTTCCAACACGGATTTCATCCATGATTCATCTGAGTCCAGCCGCAGCCAGTGAGATCGGGCGCTTAAAGTTAAAGCAGCAGAACAAGGTTGTGTTTCGATTGGCAGTTAAACCTGGTGGCTGTTCCGGGTGGTTTTATGATATGTCATTTGAGCAATCGGAAAATGTGAGCGATGTAAGCCTACGCATTTTTGACGTGAACGGTATCCAAGTAGCCATAGATGCCGAAAGTATAGATTTAGTTAATGGTTTGAAGGTGGATTATTCAGAAGATCTGATGGGCGGTGGTTTTCGCTTTGACAATCCCCAGGCGATCGCCACCTGTGGCTGTGGTAATTCCTTTGCAATTAGTCCTTGGTCATTGGTCATTAGTCATTAGTCATTAGTCATTAGTCATTAGTCATTAGTCATTGGTCATTTGTCATTGGTCATTGGTCATTGGTCATTGGTCATTGGACAAACAACAACCGACAAAGGACAAAGGACAACTGACAAAGGACAACTGACAACTGACAAAGGACAAAGGACAAATAACGATTGACATAAAACCATAAAAAAAGATATAATCAGGATTTGTTAAAACTTAGACCATAATGCAGCTTCATGCGCTGTAACTCATGCCAACCATACAGCAGCTAATACGTAGTGAACGCGAAAAAGCGCGTCAAAAAACCAAGTCCCCTGCCCTGAAGCAGTGCCCCCAGCGTCGGGGGGTTTGCACCAGAGTGTACACGACCACACCTAAAAAGCCTAACTCAGCGTTACGCAAAGTAGCAAGAGTCAGGCTAACATCTGGATTTGAAGTCACAGCTTACATTCCAGGCATTGGTCACAACTTGCAAGAGCATTCAGTTGTGATGATTCGCGGCGGTCGGGTTAAGGACTTACCAGGCGTGAGATACCACATTATCCGTGGCACGTTAGATACAGCCGGAGTCAAAGACCGCAAGCAAGGTCGTTCCAAATATGGAACCAAGCGTCCAAAAGCAGCGAAAAAATAGGAACCGGGTGATTAATCGCATTAAACACGATTAATTGCCTGCCACAAATCAGTGAACAGTCAACAGTGAACAGTTCTGACGGCGTATAGTTGTCAGTGGACGCGCACCAACGCCTGAGGTAAATTCGGGTATTGTTTAACCCACGCTTATGTAACTGATAACTGATAACTGATAAGTTGGATAAAAGTGCCGCAGGACAGAAAAAACGGCATAAGCCTAGCCCGCCGTAGGCATCGCTTCTAAAGTACAGTCATTCTAGTTCTTGTGTTTGTTTACACAAATCAAGCTACACCCTGCACTAAGCGAGCAAGTGTAGGCAGCTTAGACAAGAATCCTGTGAGTGACAGCAGTATTTTAATCTAAAGATTAAGATTTATAATGTTGTCGCGGTTTCTGGTTGTGGGTAGCAGGTCAATCAATAGGTTAAAGACTGTACCACTGTAAAGCAAAAATTGAGTAAGTTAGAGCGGCGAGTTCCACCGCTTTTAGTTTCCAGTGTTTGATAGCATATAATTTCGTTGCCAAATCTGAATTAAGGGAGCAGTATGTCTCGTCGTGGTGTTATTCAAAGGCGTCCAGTTCCGCCTGACTCTGTATATAATAGTCGCCTTGTTAGTATGATCATCAGGCGGATCATGCGTCATGGCAAGAAATCACTTGCCGCACGGATTGTGTATGATGCCTTAAAAACTATTGAAGAACGCACTGGTGCTGCTGCCATAGAAACCTTTGAAAGGGCAGTACGCAATGCAACTCCGTTAGTAGAAGTAAAAGCCCGCCGAGTCGGTGGAGCGACCTACCAAGTACCAATGGAAGTGCGTTCAGATCGGGGTACAACCCTAGCACTACGTTGGCTGGTGCAATTTTCCAGATCTAGACCAGGGCGGACAATGGCGGGTAAATTGGCTAATGAGTTAATGGACGCTGCCAACGAAACCGGGAATGCCATTCGCAAGAGAGAAGAAACTCATCGCATGGCGGAAGCGAACAAAGCCTTTGCTCATTATCGTTACTAAGTACACAAACGATATATCGTGATGATTACGGCAATATATCGTAAATTTCTCAAAAAGACGGTTTTCCGTAAAAGTATAGAATCTTAACAAAGAGTAATATACAAGATATCGTCAGAAACCCGACGCATAAATGCGGGGGTTTGAAAAAGCCCAAATCTGACCAGACTAAGTACCTCGCGTACTAAGTTAGAGGCAAGAGTTAAAGACCTACCAAGGAATCTGTAGCTAGTTCCTTGCTCTAGAACCAAGCAGTTAAATATCTGTAAAAGGGTTAAGGAAGTGCTGTTTGGATAGTTACCGTCCTCTAACATGGTCTCAGCTAACATCACCCCGAAAGGGAGGCTCTTTTGAGCAAAACCATTATGCGTACAGGGTTGTGAAATTTGAAATAGTAACTGTCCTATTGAAAGTGCATTACAAAAGCACACCAAATTCAACAACTCCCGTGTAATGGCATCAAAATATCCACTTAGAATAAATTCTGATGCCCCTTATCCCCATACCTGTTCGCGCAGTGTGTCGTTCGCGGTAGCGTTGCGTAGCAAAGACAAGGAAGGGGTTCCCACGGGGCGACGACTCTGGATGAGGCAACAATTATAGGAGGCTATTGTGGCACGTACGATCCCGCTAGAAAAAGTACGCAATATCGGTATTGCGGCGCATATAGATGCGGGCAAGACAACGACAACAGAGAGAATATTGTTTTACTCTGGGATAATTCATAAAATTGGCGAAGTTCATGAAGGAACTGCCGTCACCGACTGGATGGAACAAGAGCGGGAGCGGGGAATTACCATCACCGCTGCGGCAATTAGTACCAGCTGGAAAGATCATCAAATTAACATTATCGATACTCCTGGCCACGTTGACTTCACAATTGAAGTAGAGCGTTCCATGCGCGTGTTGGATGGTGTAATCGCAGTATTTTGTTCAGTGGGTGGCGTCCAACCACAATCAGAAACAGTGTGGCGACAAGCAGACCGCTACAAAGTACCACGGATAGCCTTTGTCAACAAAATGGATCGCACAGGAGCGAACTTCTATAAAGTTCACGAGCAAATGCGCGATCGCCTGCGGGCTAATGCCATTGCCATTCAGCTGCCAATCGGTAGTGAAACCGACTTCCAAGGCATCGTTGATCTTGTCCGTCAGCGTGCGTATATTTACGCAAACGACCAAGGTACTGATATTCAGGAAACTGATATCCCGGAAGAAATGCAAGCCCAGGTAGAAGAATACCGCACCAAGCTAATAGAAGCGGTGGCGGAAACTAATGATACCCTGATGGCTAAGTATTTCGAGGGCGAAGAACTTACAGAAGACGAGGTTCGTACTGCCCTGCGTCAAGGCACAATTGCGGGGACAATCGTACCGGTACTTTGTGGTTCGGCATTCAAAAACAAAGGTGTACAGCTGATGCTGGATGCCGTTGTCGATTACCTACCAGCGCCAAGTGAAGTACCGCCAATTCAAGGACTCCTGCCAAATGGGGATGCTGTCGAGCGGCGAGCTGATGACAACGAACCCCTAGCGGCTCTGGCGTTTAAGATTATGGCTGACCCTTACGGTCGGCTGACATTTGTTCGCGTTTATTCTGGTGTGCTGAAAAAGGGTAGCTACATCCTCAACGCTAGTAAGAACAAAAAAGAACGGATTTCCCGTTTAGTTCTGATGAAAGCAGATGACCGACAAGATGTCGATGAACTGCGGGCGGGTGATTTGGGAGCAGCCCTAGGATTGAAAGACACCTTGACAGGTGACACGATTTGTGATGACGGATCGCCAGTGATTCTGGAATCTCTATTCATTCCTGAGCCTGTCATCTCGGTGGCGGTTGAACCCAAAACCAAGAACGACATGGACAAGTTGTCCAAGGCTCTGCAATCTCTCTCAGAAGAAGACCCAACCTTCCGTGTCCGCGTTGACCCAGAAACTAACCAAACTGTAATTGCCGGGATGGGAGAACTCCACCTGGAAATTCTGGTAGACCGGATGTTACGCGAATTCAAAGTGGAAGCTAACGTTGGTGCGCCACAAGTAGCTTACCGCGAAACGATTCGCAAAACAGTCACCAACGTGGAAGGCAAGTTTATCCGTCAAAGTGGTGGTAAAGGTCAATATGGTCACGTTGTGATCAATTTGGAGCCAGGAGAACCAGGTACGGGTTTTGAATTCGTCTCTAAAATTGTCGGCGGCGTAGTACCAAAAGAGTACGTCGGTCCTGCGGAACAAGGTATGAAAGAAAGCTGTGAATCTGGTATTTTAGCTGGATATCCGCTAATTGACGTGAAAGCAACGCTGATTCACGGCTCATACCACGATGTGGACTCTTCGGAAATGGCTTTCAAAATTGCCGGCTCAATGGCAATGAAGGAAGCTGTGCTGAAAGCTTCACCGGTACTCTTAGAGCCTATGATGAAAGTTGAGGTGGAAGTTCCTGAAGACTTTATCGGGAACGTCATTGGTGACCTCATCTCCCGCCGGGGGCAGATTGAAAGCCAAAGCACTGAACAAGGACTTGCTAAAGTGGCATCCAAAGTTCCACTAGCGAGCATGTTCGGCTACGCCACGGATATCCGGTCGAAGACCCAAGGTCGGGGTATCTTCACGATGGAGTTCAGCCACTACGAAGAGGTGCCTCGCAGCGTAGCTGAAACTATCATCGCCAAAAGCAAAGGGAACGCTTAATTAGATAAAGGAAACGAGGATTCATGGCACGCGCAAAGTTTGAAAGGAATAAACCCCACATAAATATCGGTACTGTTGGCCACGTTGACCACGGTAAAACTACATTGACAGCAGCCATCACTATGACCTTGGCGGCTATGGGTCAGGCTGTAGCTAAAGGCTACGACCAAATCGATAACGCGCCAGAAGAAAAGGCACGGGGTATCACCATCAATACCGCTCACGTAGAGTATGAAACCGCACAACGGCACTATGCTCACGTAGACTGTCCCGGACACGCTGACTACGTGAAGAACATGATCACCGGTGCAGCGCAAATGGATGGAGGTATCCTCGTAGTCGCTGCTACTGATGGTCCTATGCCCCAAACCCGCGAACACATCCTGTTAGCAAAACAGGTAGGCGTTCCCAGCTTGGTGGTCTTCTTGAACAAAGAAGACATGATGGATGACGAAGAACTGTTGGAACTAGTGGAACTAGAACTGCGGGAATTGCTGACTAGTTATGATTTTGATGGTGACAATATTCCCATTGTCAAAGGATCAGGTCTGCAAGCTCTCCAAGCAATGACCGCTAATCCCAAGACCCAACGGGGTGAAAATCCCTGGGTAGATAAGATATACCAACTGATGGACGCTGTAGATTCCTACATCCCCACCCCAGAGCGGGATATAGATAAGCCCTTCTTGATGGCGGTAGAAGACGTGTTCTCCATCACAGGTCGTGGTACAGTCGCTACCGGTCGGATTGAGCGTGGTAAGGTCAAAGTTGGTGATAACGTCGAATTAGTAGGCATTAGAGACACTCGCGCTACCACCGTTACCGGGATCGAGATGTTTAAAAAGAGTCTCGATGAAGGTCAAGCAGGGGATAATGCAGGTGTACTATTGCGGGGGATTCAGAAAGCTGATATTGAACGGGGAATGGTAATCGCCCAACCCAAGTCAATTACCCCTCACACTCAATTTGAAGGTGAAGTGTACGTGCTAACCGAAAAAGAAGGTGGTCGGAAAACACCATTTTTCGCCGGCTACCGTCCCCAGTTCTATGTCCGGACAACAGATGTAACCGGCACAATCAAAGCCTTCACCGCTGATGACGGTAGCGAGGTGGAAATGGTTATGCCAGGCGATCGCATCAAAGTGACAGTAGAATTGATCAACCCCATCGCTATTGAGCAAGGGATGCGCTTTGCGATTCGTGAAGGTGGTCGCACCATCGGTGCTGGTGTCGTTTCTAAAATCCTCGATACCAAACCGGCTAAATAGCGCCTTTTGAGCTTCATAACAAAGGAGCAGAGATGGTAAAATGCATCTCTGCTCCTTTCGCTGCCCTATACAAAAGCGATTGGTGCTTGTTAATTTCCCAATCCCCAATCCCCAATCCCCAATCCCCAATCCCTTACTAAAATTAATCAGAACCAGGAAAATTAAAGATGGCTACTCTACAGCAGCAGAAGATACGAATTCGTTTACAGGCTTTTGACCGCCGCTTGTTGGATACATCTTGCGAGAAGATTGTAGACACCGCTAACCGCACCAACGCTACAGCCATAGGACCGATTCCTTTACCCACCAAACGTAAGATCTACTGCGTATTGCGATCGCCTCACGTAGATAAAGATTCCCGCGAACACTTTGAAACCCGCACCCATCGCCGGATTATTGACATTTACCAGCCTTCCTCGAAAACGATTGATGCGCTGATGAAACTAGATTTGCCATCTGGTGTGGATATCGAAGTCAAATTGTAATTTGTCATCTGTGAGTTGTCATGTGTCAGTTGTACTCAGTCAAATAACAAAGGACAAGGGACATCTGACAATTGTATGAATAATAACATAGCCCTGAGATAAATTTCTGCAGGGCTTTTTATTAGCTGTACAAGAAATGATAGAATATAAACAAAGTACGGGAAAATCAGAGAAAAATAAATTTTAAAATTAAAATTATACCAAAGTAACAATGACATCCTCTTCTAAAATTGCAGTTCGCGAACTACCTCTGTTCCCGTTACCCGAAGTAGTTCTGTTTCCCAGCCGACCATTACCCCTGCATATCTTTGAATTTCGCTACCGAATCATGATGAACACGATTTTAGAGAGCGATCGCAGGTTTGGGGTGTTGATGGTCGATCCAATTCAAGGAACAATTGCCAACGTTGGTTGCTGCGCTGAAATTATTCATTACCAGCGGCTGCCAGATGACCGGATAAAAATGTTAACTTTGGGACAACAAAGATTCCGTGTTTTAGAGTATGTTCGCGAAAAACCTTACCGCGTTGGTTTGGTCGAGTGGATTGAAGACCAGCCCCCCACTAAGGATTTACGACCTTTAGCCGCTGAGGTAGAGCAACTGCTGGGGGATGTTGTGCGTCTCTCAGCCAAGTTAACTGAACAAAATATTGAACTCCCAGAAGATTTACCCGATCTGCCAACAGAGCTATCATATTGGGTAGCAAGTAACCTCTACGGTGTCGCCGCAGAGCAACAACTATTACTAGAAATGCGAGACACTACCGCTCGTTTAGAACGGGAAGCAGAAATTTTGACTTCCACTCGCAATCATTTGGCCGCTCGTACCGTCCTGAAAGATACGTTTAATTAGCAGCGCTAATTGACAAAACATTATAGCTGCCAAAGACTTTTAAAATTTCTGTGTGAGTGGTTAATTCTGCCAAAGCGGATTGCGTTTTTGTAACGCTTGTGTCTGCTTCTAGATCAACAAAAAACAAATATTCTCCCAGAGATCGCTTTGTCGGGCGAGATTCAATTCTGCTGAGGTTAATCCCAATTTGAGCGAATATTTGTAACGGTTTGACCAGCGCCCCCGGTACATTAGCAGGTACACTGAAAGCTAAAGAAGTATGGGTATTGCTAGCAGATACATGGTAGTCAACATCTGTTTGACCGTGACTTAGCACCCAAAAACGGGTACAATTTTCAGGATAGTCGTTAATGCTGCGGGCGAGGATCGGCAGGTGATAAAGTTGAGCCGCTCTGCTAGATGCGATCGCCGCTACTGTTAAGTCTTGCTCAAGTCCCTGTAGTGCTTCAGTAGTAGAGTTAGTGGGAATTAATTGTACAGTCGGGAGAAATTGCCCTAACCACCCTTGACATTGTGCCAAAGCTTGTGGGTGAGAGTAAACAGTTTTAATGCCATCTAAACTAGTGGCAGTAGAAATTAACATATGGGCAATGGGCATGACCAAAGCCAACTGAATTCGTAAACTGTCCAACTGCCACAGTGCATCCATTGTCATGGTAACACTGCCTTCAATAGAATTTTCTACTGGTACAACAGCTAACTGCGCTTCACCTTGGACAACGGCCTGCAGTGACTGGGATATGCTGGGATAGGGGCATAATATCCCTTCAATGCCTTGATTTTTCGTCAGCCAGTTCACATAAAATACAGCTGCTTGTTCCGCGTAAGTTCCAGGAGGCCCTAAATGTGCGATCGATAGTGTCATGGCTGCAAATAAATTTTTTTGTGCATATTTTTACTTTTTTGTCAATGCTTAAACCCGGATTTCTTTATCTGAAATATATTACTCCCGAACCGCTGGAAGATTACCGAAATAATTTTTAGCTCACGCAAAGGCGCATTCGCGAAGCGTTCTCGAAGAGTAGGCGCAAAGAAGGAAAATTATAGGTAATCTTAGACCGGGAAGGGAGTAATCAGATTATCCAGCTTTTTGTCAGTGATGGACGATTCTAAGCAACGACAATTTTTATTATCAATAAAGTTTAAGCGTTTATGCAAACAAATCCAATTTGTTAAAAAATATTAAAATTAAAAGATAGCTTATTTAATTCGCTCATGGTTACCCGGTTTACTGCCTCACAATCGGTTGAAATCGCTGTTCCAGAGCAGCCTATTCCCATTCAACACTATTTGCGTCAGCCCCAACGTCTGGTATATGCTTTAGTTGATACCAGTAGAATTCAGCATATTACGGAGGAAGTATTTCGGTTAAAAATGCGACCGTTAACTTTTATGTCACTGAGTCTTCAACCTACTGTAGACATGAGAGTGTGGGCTGAATCAAATGGAATCATTTATTTACGGTCGGTAGGCTGTGAAATTCTGGGTTTTGAGTATATTAACCAGCGCTTTAGTCTGAATTTAAGCGGAAATTTGTCTCCCTATCAGCTAAGTACTGGAACTCGCTTACAAGGAAGAGCGGATTTAGAAGTAATAGTGGATCTCCCCCCACCATTTTCCTTCACACCCAAGCCGATATTAGAAACCACCGGCAATGGTTTGCTCAAGAGCGTACTATTGACGGTTAAGCAAAGATTATTATATCAACTGCTAGCAGATTATCGCCACTGGGTGGTCTTACAAACAAAAGACAAACCGCTTGGTAATGATGGAGAATTACCAATCCTCAACCGTTCGTAAAAAACTAGATAAATCTAGCATTTCACGTTTGTAATCTTAGTCCAAAGTCCTAAAACTACAGGGATAAACGGCAATCCCTCTATCCCATTCATAAAGTTTGGGATTAGTTTTCTAGCTATATTTAAACTTCCATTGGTATCAGCGTTAATTGTTTTACCAGTGGAAGTTTTATATAAACCACGTTTTATACGCTTACCACTAAAAACAGGTTTAAGACCTGATTGATTATTGTAAACAGGTATATTGTCCCCATCTAAAGCACTAGCTCTTGAGGTATAACTCTCTTCAGTCAGTAAAACTTCTATTCCAGCTAATTGTGCTTTATAGGTCAACAGGTGAATTAGTTTAGCGTGGGGTATTTTGGTAAATTCTTGATTATTTCTTTTACCAATATTGATATCTTGTTTCCACCCTTTATTATTACCGATGACTAATTGACTTATCCCATGTAACTGACACCAATCAATTGTCCTACGACTAACAGTATGTAGGTAGTTATCAATTCTTCTATCACGCTTACTATTTAATTTTTTCACCTGTTTCCAAGCTTCTATTGATTGAGCCTTTGACACTCTCTTATTAAAAAACTGGTTGATACTTTTTAAAGGTCTGCCATTAATCAAAAACGGTTGAACACCGGGATGATTTGAAGTTACAGCCATTAAATTGTTCAATCCAAGGTCTACCCCTGCTGAGTATTTACCTTGATTTTTTTCAGGCTCATCAATGGTGTAAACTACTTCAATAACATAATGATCAAGCTTAGGCACAATCCTTACTTGGTCAACATTTTTAGCTCTAGTGGGTAGGTTGATGTTTGTTTGTGATAGTTTGATAACACCCTTGTTCAGTGCTGGTTTTGATATAGCATCAATAGGGTAGATAACTACATTTCTACCATGTTCCTTATGTTTATATCTAGGTATTTTTGGTTTACCTAAATATTTATCTGGGTGTTGTGACCAGTCTTTTATAGCGGCTAGCCAACCTTTCCAAGCTTTAGCAACTGTACGAACTATCTGCTTACTAACTTTAGTGGGTAGAAAACTATAAGCTTCAAGATTCTTAGTTTGATGATAAATATCTATTGAATTAAAATATTTACCTGTATCAAAAAAATATTGACGCTGGATATAATTAGCTGAATTATATAGATGTTTAGACTGAAAAGCCAGATTATCGCATTCTTTCCAAAATCTATGAGTCCGCTTAATTATATGTTTTTCTACTAATTGCATTGGTTAGTACCTATTTCGACCCTGAGTAATTTTTAATTTGTTTGTAGTTGCGCTTTAGCGCTGACAGAGTGTAGATCGCCATTAGCGCAGCTTTTCCCTAGGGTAGCGAAACTACAAACAAGCCCTCAAAACTTATCTGGTTGACAAAGACGAAAGGACTGGCGATGTAGGGGTGAGGGACCGTATTTTTGCAGTGCTAGCAAGTGTCTTGGGGTACCATAACCCTTGTTGCGTTCTAGGTCGTACATGGGGTACTTAGATGCTAGACGCAGCACCAGATCATCACGCCAAACTTTTGCCACAATACTAGCAGAGGCAATACTCAGCGATCGCTCGTCCCCCTTAATTATTGTTTGTTGGGGTAATAGCAAGTCTTTGACTGACTGATTACCATCAATTAAGCAAAGAGTAGGCTGCACTTTTAATTTCAGCACAGCCCGTTTCATTGCTAATAATGTCGCCTGAAAAATATTTATTTGGTCAATTTCCGCAGTGGAAGCAAAACCAATTTTCCAATCAACGGCCAAGGTACAAATTTGCTGTGATAGCTTCGTTCTGCGAGAACTAGACAGCTTTTTACTATCTTTAATTTCAGCCGCGATCAATTCTGACATTGCATGATTTGGTAAGATCACTGCAGCCGCAACCACAGGACCAAATAAAGCACCTCGGCCCACCTCATCCACCCCAGCCACACCCGAAGTACCTGATAAGGCGGATAACTCCAACCAACTCGATTCAATTACCATTGTAGTTGACCAACCAGCAGCCGTTTGCTCTGTTTCTACGATCAGGAAAGTTATAGCAGGGGACTGGGGACACAACGACCGCTCAGTGCATCGCTGGGGACACAACGACCGCTCAGTGCATCGCTGGGGACTGGGTTACAAGTCTTATTGTGTCTAGGTTTTATCATCAGTTAATGTCCTAAGCACTTTGGCGGTTGCTATATACCAATTCAAAAAATCTTTGCAACACATCGATAATCCGTAGGGGCGCAAGGCCTTGCGCCCCTACGAAGATCTGTGGTTCAAATGAATGAAAATTGCTGTAACAAATTTTGGAGGTAGTTCCTTTGCGACGAAGGAACTACCTCACAAAAAGTAATTGTGAATTACTGAGTTTAACTGTCTTCCATGTTAGAGGAAATGTCGTTCAGAGCAGAGGAGCGACGACGACGACGACGGTTAGCAGTGCTAATGCTATTCGCTTCATTTTCGTCTGTGATTTCAGCCGGACTTGGTGGCTCAATTGTTTCTTCGGGGAAGAAAGATTTTGGTTTTAGCTCAACTTGTGGTGGAGGTATTTTGACTGGGGTAACTTCAATGGGTGTTCTTTCAGTGGTAATGGAGTCTGAGGTTAATTCAGTTGGCGTAGTCGAAACTTGTCCTGGCTGGACAACATTAATAATCACCGATTTAGTATTTTTTACCTCCCGATTCAAACGCACCAGGGGCGAAATTCCCATTAAAGCAAAAACATCCTGTTCATCTCCTGTCATTTCTACAGAGACAATTTCCGGTGGTTCTACCACTGGTTTAACCGGCTCTGCTTTGGTAATTTTAGTGCGTTCTGTCCTGTCACTCCAGGTAGGTTTGCCCAGGGTGGGTGGTGGTATTTCTGGTGTTGGTGTTAGTTCTACTTCAGCATCAAGGTCTAAGTCTGGCTCGTTGATAAAAGCTAGTGGATTGGTCAAAATCCGAGGTTCATCTTTACCATTTGCGCCATTGATACCAATGCGACTACGGCGGGTACGGGTACGGCGCTTATTGTTATCGCTCAGTTCTTGATAGCTGGGATGATTAATGAGATTGAGGGCACTCAAGTCAGAGTCAGGATCGAAGGTTTCCCCAAATCCCTCATAAGTATCCCGTGGTTCTGACACACGGGACACGGGCATACGTGGTTCTCTATGAGATACCGATACCAAACGTTCTGGAATTTCTGCTGGTGTTGGTAAACGGCTTTCATTTTCTCCAGGTAGCCGCACGGTGTGACCTAAACCGCCACAGGCCGGACAAGTATCGCCAAATAATTCGTAAATGTTTTGGCCTTGACGCTTGCGGGTAAGTTCGACTAATCCCAGTTCGGTGAGTTGGGCTATCTGGGGACGAGCCTTGTCTGCTTTGAGTGCTTTGTTAAAATGCTCCAGGACTTGGAGTTGGTCGCGTCGGGATTCCATATCAATAAAATCAACGACGATGACCCCAGCGATATTTCGCAGTCGCAGCTGGCGGGCAATTTCTGTAGCAGCTTCGCAGTTAGTCCACAGTACCGTTTCTCTGGCGGTTGCCGATCGCGTGAAGGAACCAGAGTTGACATCGATCACCGTTAATGCTTCTGTTGGCTCAATAATGATGTAACCCCCAGAAGGTAAATCTACCCTGGGTTTGAGCGCTTCACGAATCGCAGCATTGATCCGGAAGTATTCTAAAATCGATGAGCGATCGCGATGATGGTCAATCAGCAATCCTTGCGGTGTCTGTCCGCCACTCCAGTTCTGTAAATACTGCTTCACCCGCTTCAAACCAGTACTCGAATCGACGACAATTCGATTCACATCGCCGCCGTACATATCCCGCAGGACGCGCTGAATAAAGTCATCGTCCCGGTTGAGCAAAGCCGGCGCACGGGTGGAATGGGCTTCGAGTTGAATCGCTTCCCATTGCTTTTGCAGGACTTCTAAATCTTCAATAATTGCCTCTTCTGGTTTGCCTTCTGCTTCTGTGCGAACCAGTAAACCCATCCCTGCTGGTTTGATCAAAATTGCCAAAGCCCGCAAGCGGTTGCGCTCGCTTTCACTCTTAATCCGTCGGGATAAGTTTACACCCCTACCATAGGGCATCAGCACTACGTAGCGTCCGGGTAAGGTGATGTTACCTGTGAGCCTTGGGCCTTTACTCCCCGTTGGCTCTTTCATCACCTGCACCAGGACTTTTTGTTGTGGTGCTAATAATTCTGTAATTGCTGCGGCTGTGCGCTTCAGCTTCAATGGACCCAAGTCAGTTACATGAATAAAGCCATTCCGCTCTGGGTCGCCGATATTGACAAATGCGGCATCTATCCCTGGTAAGACATTTTCTACTACCCCTAAGTAAATATCACCTATTTGGTGATGTCCTGTGGCAACCACAAGTTCTTGAATTTGATCTTCGGAAAATACTGCAGCAATTTGATGCTGTTCCGCGATGATAATTTGCTTTGGCATTCAATTCCCTCAAAAATTGGCAGCAGCATAGGGGATTAGGAGAGCTACTTTTATGCCTCTGATGTCTACTGAATCCCTCAAACAGCGCTGCTAGTAATAAAAATTGCGAATCTGAGCTTTAAAGTTAAAGAGCTATTGAGGCTGTGATTGCGTTTACACGCCTGATGATTACAAAACGGCGACTTGTTGTTTAACCAGTTCAATCAACCAGCCGTGGTTGATTTTTGATCCTATACCGTTACATAAGACCTATTCATAACTACTCACAAATAGACAAATCTACTCATGTTATGTAGTTTGATGCTTACTTCCTGATACCCTGCGGGAACGCTAAGAGCGAACATTCTGGCAACGTCGGCGTTAACCAGTCCACAGGCTAAAACTGTCTAACTGACAGCTTGACTCAAATTGATTGCTGCGTTTAAATCTCGGTCAATCATCAAGCCGCAGTTACCCTTACCAAAGGGAGTCCTAGCTTAAAAATAGAGACTGACGACTAGGGACTGGGGACTAGTACCGCTGTGCGGAATGCAAAATTCAAACTTCAAAAAGCTTGCTTCATCAGCTTTTTGCCTATTTTGAATGGAATCTTTATTTCCACCGTGCTGTACTTGACTTCTCTTAACAATCTACTCCCTTGATTTGAGTAAGCTGGCGTTATATAAGTGAGATTTTGATTTGTGAAGGTTGGATTTGAAAGCAACCCCCTAGAGTTGTGAAGAAAAATAAACTACATCTGTTTTCCCTGCCCCGAATTTTAGCTTAGGGTGATACTCAGCAAAGCCACTGGCTAGACAACTCCAGTCACATAAGCTACACGAACTTGATTTCCCATAGGGTTACAAGTCTCTTCACCAAGGTACTGGCTCCTCATTACTGAGCTATGCCAGTTACGTCTACTGTCCAAGACTCTGTGCGTAGCTAGCTCAAGCGTAGGAAAATCGGGGAACCCGGTAGATCCTCCAGAGCAAAACCCCCATCGCTCTTGGCGTCTCCCGTGGGAAAAGACCTGATTGCCTCTCCTGAGCGAGACGCTACGCTAACACCAACGCACTGGCTCTTCAGCACTAATCTGGATTAGGCATTTAGCAGTTGTTTGAAAAAGCATAGAGTTAGAGAAGCCTTGGCTTGTCTGTTGTTAGTTACTGATTCACAAGCTAGCTTTAGAGAGAGTGTGTTCTGTAAATCTGCCACAGGTTGTCTGGGATAAAATCCTAGAAGTTTCACTCTAATATCTTTGCTTATGCCCCCTGATAGGGTAGTGAACCAGCTCATTCAATGCAGCGCCAGAAAATTTCTCTTCTCTTTATTCTAACGCAACCTTGCTAAAAATCAATTCCCATGATGTCCAAAACTAGGGCAACTACTAGCAAGTTGCCCTTAAAGGATTATATCCCCAAAACTAGCCGATTGCGGTGGATGTGCAGGAGTTGAAATTCTGCCAAGTCCAAGCAGAGACTGTCTATATTTGGAACTTCAAGCGCCACTATTTCTAGCATAGACAATATTTGTTCAGGACGCAAGACCAATCCGTCGTGCCGACAACTACCCATGTAACGCAGGACAGATGTAGAGTAGGCAATGCTAGTATTGGTTGCTACTAATTCCAACTCAAATAAGCGCTCGCGCAGATTTACTAATCGGCTCTTACCTGACTTGGTTGTTTGCTCAGACCAGATTTCGTCTTTGGCTTGAATTGCATCAATCCAATTTTGCCATTGTGCAGGTGTTACCTCCCTCAGTGCTGCCACGGTAATCAAATATTCAGCTGTTTCAATTATTTGGTTAGCTGCCGGAGATTTTAAATCTATCTGTTCCACATTATATATAGGTATGTCTGTGGGCAGTTCCCGCGCCAGATGTTGGGCGAAAGTTTCCACATCCACTGGTCCTGATAATTCAAAATCAACAATTTCACCGCTGCTGGTGGCTCCCAATGTCAAAGCACTGGCTATACAAATCCGGGGATTCGGATGAAACCCACCACTAAAAGCAATTGGTAAACTTGCTCGTCGTATCACCCGGTCAAACAGGCGCATCAAATCTAGGTGACTCACCAAAGCCATATCGCCCTGCTTGCCAAACCAGACGCGCACCCGCTGTACCTTGGTTGTATTGGGGACAAAATCGCCTGCAAATGGGGGAACTGGCGGCGGTTCAATGACAATATTGTGACCAAAATCTGTGCCGCAGACCCCACAGTGAGAACAACCCTCAAAAGAGCAGTCTGGTACTGTTGCGGCTTCTAGGGCACGTTGCAGGTCTTCTTTGAGCCACTTTTTATCAATTCCCGTGTCGATGTGGTCCCAGGGTAAGGGAGCATCCAGAGAGTGAGGAGTCAGGAGTGAGGAATTAGGGTTTGGAGGTTGGGTATTCTCCCCTTGTTCCCTGGACTCCTGGTCTTTTGTCTGTGACTCATCTACATAAAACAGATTCCATTCGCCGTTTTCTACTAGGCGATATTTCCAATCTAAACCGGCTTCGGCGATCGCCGACCCCCAAGCTGCAAAAGCCTGGTCTATATTGTCATACCAGGAATCCATCCCTGCGCCCAATTCCCAGGCGCGTTGCAGCACCTTACCTAAACTGCGATCGCCCCGGCCAATGAAGTCTTCCATTGCCGAAATTCTGACATCTGTAAAATTTACCTTGACTCCCTTCATCCGCCGGAATTCTTGCCGCAACAGGTGTTGCTTGCGCTTAAATTCCGTTGTAGAAACTGAGTGCCATTGAAAGGGTGTATGGGGTTTGGGTGTAAAGTTAGAAATAGTTAAATTAAAGTTGAGGGGTTTTCTCCCATTTAAGCGACATTGACGCTGGAGCCAGTTTACGGTTTCGGCAATGCCCAAAACATCGGCATCTGTCTCACCTGGTAAACCGATCATAAAATATAATTTTATTTTATCCCAGCCTTTTTCCCAAGCTGTTTTTACTCCCCGCAATAATTCTTCATTGGTCAAACCCTTGTTCACGATGTCCCGCATCCGCTGGGTTCCTGCTTCTGGGGCAAAGGTTAGCCCCCCTTGTCTTGTCCCACCAAGGATGTTAGCGATATTTTCATCAAATCTGTCTACCCGTTGACTGGGTAGAGTCAAGGAAATATTTTCATTTTTTAAGCGATTTTTAATTTCCATCCCCACGGCTGGTAGGGATAAATAATCTGAACAACTCAGGGACAGCAGGGAAAACTCATTGTAACCAGTGTCTCGCATTCCCTGTTCAATCGCTGCCACCACCTGATCTGGTTCGACATCCCGTGCTGGTCGGGTGAGCATTCCCGGTTGACAGAAGCGACAACCGCGAGTGCAACCGCGCCGAATTTCAATTGTCAGGCGGTCATGTACCGTTTCTACATAGGGAACCAGCCCAATGGAATAAGCGGGTATGGGGGTAGCAACCCGCCGCAGAATGCGTTTTGGCACATCTGGGCGATTGGGATGAACTGAGCCATCCTCTGCCATGTCATAAAATTGGGGGACATATACCCCTGGTATCTGTGCCAAATCCAGCAATAATTCTTGCTGGGTTAATCCGGCTTGTTTCCCTAATTCCAATACTAAGCCAATTTCTGGCAGCAATTCCTCACCATCCCCTAGGGCGAAAAAGTCCAAAAAGTCGGCATAGGGTTCAGGATTGGATGTTGCTGTCTGTCCGCCGGCGAAAATTAATGGATAGGAAGTAGAGGGGGGGAGTGAAGAATTACTTTGTCTTTTGGCTTCTGCAGAACGCCTCTTTTGCCATGTTAGGGGTATCCCTGCTAAATCCAACATTTCGAGAATGTTGGTTGCGCCTAGTTCATAACTGAGGCTAAACCCTAAAATATCAAAGTCTGTCAGCGATCGCTTTGACTCTACAGCAAACAGCGGTGTATTGGTTGACCGCAGTTTATCCGCCAGGTCTTTTCCTGGTAGGTAAGCGCGATCGCATAATTGGCGCGGTTGGGCATTCAAGATGTTATAGAGGATGATATGCCCTAAATTCGATGCTCCGACTTCATACACTTCTGGGTAAGTTAACACCCAGCGTATTGATGCCGTATCCCAAGGCTTGTGAACGGACAGTAGCTCGTTACCTAGGTAACGCGCTGGCTTTAAAATATCCGATGTTATTAATTTTTCTACTGCAACAGTCACTGTGCTATCTTCTAGCTACCTTAATTACAGGCTTCCACTTCTAACCTTAGCATTGATTAGGCCTGTTCACAGAGTTATTCCTTCAGGACTTACGCACTAGGCTATTCGTGGAGATAGGCCTTGTGGGCATAGGACATGGGGCATTGGTTAATTTTTCAGAGAAATACCGTCTTGTGTCAACGCTTTAGCTAGCTATCGCTGAAATTCCCAGGCATTACAGGCATTTAAAGAGCCTTGTGTCCGAATAACTGTAATTTTTGAATATTTAAGTACCGCTGGCATAAGCACATCCTAATTTGAGTGATGGAACTGTAAAGCTTTAATTTAGATTAATCTGAACATAAACTTTGTTTTATAACATCAACCATTTGTCTGAACTGTCTTTGCGGAATCTTTATCGCTTTACACCCTCTGTTTAAAGATTGTCATAAATACAGATTAAATCGTATTCATATATACTTTTTTTTCTTGAGAGTTAAAAAACAATCAACATAGATAACCCAAGAATAAATCATTCATCCGTAGCCATGCTGATAAAGCCTTCTTGGTATATACTTAAGCTGCTGTAAACTCAATCGAGATTTTCAGTAAATTCCCTGATTTTCACCTTTGTCATCCACAAATATCATAGGTTGATTGCAAATCATCCGTTTCTTTGAACTGTGATCTAGATCACTGCTATTTCCGCAGCTGGATCACTTTTTATACCTAGCCAGATCTTGGATAATTAGTCAAAAATAACAATTGGTTTATTGTTTATGAAAACGAGATACGCTATTCGTCAATTGGTAGAAAAAGCTCTTGACATTAAAAAATTAACTCCCGAAATAGAAAATGAAATCAACTCAGAATTAACCGCAACTGGTTATATATCTGACGTTGACTATGAGGCATTAGAATTATTAATGGCAGAGATGGATGCTGGTCGAATTCAGTTGGTTCCTAGTTTAGGATAACTATGTCGGTGCAAATAAAATTCACTCTTTACAGCACGGCGTTAATAAACCACCCATGAGGAACGTTACAAACCCTGAAAAAAAGGTAATGACGAATTCCGTTGACGTAGCAGGGCGTAACCCATGACGAATTACACGCAGCGGTACTAGGATGGCGTGATTTGTCCTTTCCCAGGGGAGCAGGGGTAGTTAATCAAGGTAATAACTGCAGCACCGATAACTACAGCAATCACATAACTGGTATTTATTGGTATGCTTGCCAGAGTTGGTGAATAAACTGATGGAGTTGCTGTTTGGCTGCGGAGTCGGGTTCAGCCTTTGGTGGTTTGGCAAACAGCTGAGTCAAAATTGTAATTACTTCTGTATCTAAAGCTGGTCGAAATAAATTCACAGGCCAAAGCAGGTCAGACCCATCTCGCAAGTCAGTGATCAGCGGCGATTCTTGGGTGACTGTTACCAGCAGTAACGGACGCACCCAGCACAACTGGCGCTCAACTACAACTTGAATGACTTCTGCATACAGATTCCTGTCGCCATATTCTAAAGACACAATTTGTCCTGGTTGGAAGTTGAGGCTCATGTCAAATTTAAACAATGGTGCATGACGCCACAAGTCCTGTAACTGCGTACAATATTTATCGCAGCGTCACGCATCCGACGATTATTAATGTGCCAGTTGCGTAGATCATATAATTTTAAACCTGGTGAAGTACTCCGGCAAGATCCGCTGAAGCCGGAGCTTCAAAAGAAACAACCATCATCGTTTCGCGTCTCGTTCGCCGTTGCTCTGTTGGGCGTACTCATTACTGAGGAAGCGGAACCAAATCCGGTCTAAGTCTTACACAGCGTCTCTGGTATTTCTACCTTTATCTTCTCAAGAGAGAACCCGCGCAGCTATCCGCCTCCCGCAGACAGTTTGATTACTTTTCGTCTTACTCGCCTTGGATTTACGACAATAGTCAACCAGCTAGGTTTTCAGCTTAAGCGATCTCTGCCGAGTACATACTTTATACCCCAAGGGTGGCCTCTTAGTCATTCGGGTGGGTCAACAACCATCAATATTGTCTCACAAACAGTGACGATTCCTCAACCATCCCGATCTCTAATCAACCAGCGGTTGATGTCGGCTCAAGATGTTTTCGTCATCGTCCACTGTCCATCCCCACCTTACTTCGTTGAAGGTGGGGACTTCCGTGATTCCGTTAAAAGGCAACAAAAATTTTTTCTGCTACGGCATTTGTGAGGAAATGCTATAGAATAGGTCAAGAACTGTGAAGCAAATGCTGAACAGAGCTTCTGTTGTAGTAAATGAACGGGAAAAGAGCAAAGAGCAGTGTCAGTCGAAACCATTGAGAAGCGTTCCACGTCCCGCAAGCTCGCGCCTCGGTATCGCGTTTTGCTCCATAATGACGACTACAACCCGATGGAGTACGTGGTACAAGTGCTATTAACCACTGTGCCGAGCCTAACCCAGCCCCAGGCTGTTAGTATCATGATGGAAGCCCATACAAATGGGTTTGCTTTAGTGATTACTTGCGCTCAGGAACATGCTGAGTTTTATTGCGAAACATTGAAAAGTCATGGTTTGAGCAGCACAATCGAACCTGACGAATAGTCATTGGTCATTGGTCATTGGTCATTTGTCATTTGTCATTTGTCATTGGTCATTTGTCATTTGTCAAAATCTGGTTGTAGGGTGCGTCAGTCTTGATTATTTAAGGCAGATTAGTAGAGTGTTTTAATCAGGGACTTCCAAATAAAAAAATATCCCATATGTAGGGTGCATCAGGAGCCAGAAATCCTTGATATCGCCAGAAATTATTGGTACTGACGCACCCTAACCTAAGCCAAGTTGGGATAATTTATTTTTTGGTGTTCCCTAAGACAATCTACAAAGCTGTTATGAAAATCAACTTTGTTCGTTTAGCTCAACGCCCTGCCTCCATCAGGCTGGGTTGTTTCATTCTAATTTTATCATTACTATGGTTGCCCTTTGCGGTACCAATATACTTACTAGTGCATGACGCCAATTTAGTAAGTATATTGACAATGGTGATACTTTATGTAGAGTTTATTTTTCTACTTAAATTTTGGGGGAAGCAAGCCTACCATAAACCTCAAATACTGCGCCATTATGGCTTAGAAATCACGCGGCTAAATGGTGTAGAACTGCTGTGTGGTTTGGTTATGGGTGTATTTAATATTACTATACTGTTTGTGGTACAAGGCTTTTTAGGTTGGCTGGTATGGCAACAACCTAAAATTTTATTATTACAAGTAATTTTAGAAGGTTTAATTGTCAGCTTGGGTGTGGCGTTTGCGGAGGAATTAGTTTTCCGGGGGTGGTTGTTGGATGAGTTGGAGCGAGATTATAATCCGACTGTGGCTTTGAGGATAGATGCTGTTACTTTTGCGATTTTGCACTTTATTAGACCCTTAGAGGCAATTATTCAGACATTACCGCAATTTCCGGCTTTAGTATTGTTGGGATTAACGCAGGTATGGGGAAAGCGTTGGCGTCGGGGAAGATTGGGTTTACCAATTGGTTTACATGGTGGTTTAGTTTGGGGTTATTACATTATTAATGTTGGGGGATTAATTAAATATTCTGGTCAAGTTCCTGATTGGGTGACGGGGGTAAATAATAATCCTTTGCAAGGTGTGATGGGGGTGTTATTTATGAGTATATTGGCATTTTGGATGAGGGGAAGGACAGTTAAGAATGAGTTATAATTAACGATATGAAAGTATCACGCTTCAGATGCAGGCAACTTCTTCAATTTGCACAAAATGTGTTTGATATTAAAACAGATATAGCTGTGGTGTTTTTAGTAAAGATTGCCATTGAGCCGCATCTTATTAGTGCGGGTATAACGATTATTCCTGTTACATCGATGATATTGTGCTAAGGAGAAAATTATGACCATGATTAGGCTACAAATTACCTTTGAATCTTTAATTGAAGCAATTGCATCTCTAAGATTAGAAGAAAAGCATCAGCTTATAGAAATCTTACAAGAGCAAGTTTTGTCAGCAGAAGAAGATTTATTAGAAGAACATCCACAGGTTATTGCTGAGGTTTTTGAGGCTCGCAAGGCTTATCAAAATGGTGATTATCAAACTATTGAAGAATACATTGCTAATCAATCTGGTGAAACTTCATGAGCTACCAGGTTATTATCCCCAAGCCTGTACAAAAACAATTGGATGCTTTACCAGGGGAGTTATCAGTTGGATGCCTTACAAATTATATCGTAGCCTGTAGGGGCACAGCACTGCTGTGCCCAAAAGAGTGTATTGGACTCAACCGAGAACCGCTATATAAGTATTGTATAGGGGCGCAAAGGTTTGCTTTGCGCTCCTACAGATTATCGACTTGTTGACAAGATTTTCTAAATTGATATTACCGAAAAATTGATCTTTTGAAAATATAAAATGACTTTTTAATTTGTGTAAATTAACTCCAATTCACAACGCCACCTCCACAACTGTTCCCACTACACAAGCTTTATCCAAATTCGCCCCAGTAAAATTCGCACCTTCTAACTCCGCACATAACAAATTCGCCCTGGTGAAATTCGCCCCGGCTAAATTTGCGCCGCGTAAGTCAGCTTCTTCGAGATTTGCTTCACTCAACAAGGCGCCGTGTAAATCAGCGCGACTCAAGTCAGCACCTTTAAGATTTGCGCCTGTCAGGTTAGCACCGCGCAAGTCAGCACCGCGTAAGTCAACGCCTTGTAAATTGACGTTCATTAAATTAGTACCACTCAAAAAAGCACCCGCCAAAGAGACTTCGCTGAGTGTAGCGCCCATTAAGTTAGCGCCGCGTAAATTGCTTCCCCGCAAGTCAGCGCCTGTTAAATCGGCTTGCATTAAGTTAGCGCCCATGAGGTTCGCCCGCAAGTCAGTTGCTTGGAGGTTAGCACCCATCAAATTTGCGCCTTCTAAATGTCCACCTTCGAGTTTGGAACCAGAGAAATTGGTGCCGACAAGGGTGGCGCCGGCAAAATTGACGCGGCTTAAATCTAGTTGAGAGAGTTCCTCATCTTCTAAATTTGCGCCTGAAAGTTCTTTTAGATTTCCGGTTTTAATGGCTTCAATATTCATTTCGCTTAACTACTAATCTCCTCACTAAGTAGGTGAACAAAAACCAACAAAACTATATTGCAAAACGTAAATCTCTCAGAAACCCTTACTAATTATGAATAACAAATAACAAACGACAAATGACATTTGTAAACGTTATTGTTACCGACCTACTTAGTTTGGCTGGTGTTATCCCATCGGGAATCAATTAGCCACAAGCCGGCGCTGACTTTGGGTTCTATCAAGGCTAAGTCGAGTCCTTGTTGTAAACCCATGACTAACAAACCTAGGGTATCTATCAGTTTAGGGTCAAAGCGGGTTGATTGTTGTCTACATTCATCGAATGCTTGAGCAAATATCTCTGGGCGATTGAATTGGGATGATTTTTTTTGATTGACTCGCCATTGAAAGTCGGCGACTAAGGCTAAAATTCGCGACTCTAGGGGAATTTCATCGGCGGCTAAACCTGCTGGTTCTCCTGTACCGTCCCACCATTCGGTTTGATGGGTGATAATTTGAGCAACCGCCCGCAATCTGGGCATAGTTCGTAATACCTGGGCCCCTGGTACCAAGGGACAACTGGGGGACTCTTGTTGGTAACGTTTAGATGTACCTGGAGTGAGTAAGCTTTCTGCTTTCTGTAAAGGATCTATGCGATGTAGCAAGGCGGCTAGGCGTAATCTTTTAATTTGCCATGCGCGAAGATCTAAAAGTTGCCCCATTGTTTCTACTAGGGCTACGACTTCAGAGGCGGCCATGGGGTTGTTGATATCGGCTAGATCCATTAGTTGTGCCATCCGCAAAAATGCTTGGATTTCGTTGGAAACCAAGTTGCGATCTAGCACTTGTTGACGCCCTGCGGTGGGGATAGATAAATTTTCCTGCCCAGTTTGGAGATAATCGACTACGCGGGAGACAACTGTACTGAGTTCTTCTGGTGTGGCGAGACGAGGCTGAATTGCATCTTTATGGGCGGTGAGTTTTGCTGCTAATTCAAGATTATATTTTTGAATGTGGGCGATCGCAATTTCTGCTGTCTCGTTCACTAACTCTGGTTCAAATGTCCACAAGCCATAAAATTTCCGCTCTACGTCTGATGCGGGTAAGCCTATTTTGTTGTAATCAGTTTCTGATAATTCTTGACAAATTACCATTGCTGTGTATTTAGGTGACAAAATAATCAAATGCCACTCTTGGGCGACTGGATCTGCTGGATCTAAGGGCACTAAGTCTATATTTGGTAAAAGACTTGTGGGATGTTCAGCAAAGCCACTATCCGAGGCAGCCATAATGGTAATTTCACGGCTGTACTTGGCAATGTCTGCGTATCGTTCTGCTTCTTGTAAATACCATTTACCTTGTTGAAAGGCGGTGATCACTAAAGGTGTACCGTCTTCGCTTAAGATGTGGTCTTCTAAGGCATGACACAGGGCTACTAGGGTATTTTTGTAGTATACCCCGAATCTAATTGGTCTGGAGCTGTAGCGATGGTTTGCTTCCAGCTTTTGTAGTATTGAACCTTCTAACATGAGTTTATTTAAATGAACCGCAGAGGGGGAGAAGGAGATGGGGAGAGGAGGAGATGGGGGGATGGGGATCATTAATGACTTTTGACCCTAGTCCCTAGTCCCCTAGTCCCCAGTCCCCAATCCCTGTCCTTTATGATAAAGTGACTAACTGTTTTTCTTTCGTTTCAATTGGTGCGGAAAGTGCTTCTTCTAAGTCAGCACAACCCAATTTCTCTTCTAAGATTTTCATGACTTCGCGTCCGAAGTCGTTGGGGTTTTGTCGCCAGGCTTGTAAGCAGACTTCGCCAAAGAATGAACCTAGGGGTTCGGGGTTCCATAATAATTTTTTGGCGGTCCAGGGCATTAAGCTCATGGGATTGTATCCTGGTTTGAGGATTCCTTCTTTGAAGGCATATTCTTCTAGATGAGTATGGGGTTGTAGTCCGATAAAGAAGATAGCGGGTTCAACTTTATCTGCGCCAAAAATGCGTTCGAGTTCGCGGTGATAGGCGATGGTTTGGCGTATGGTTTCGGGGCTTTCGTCTATGACGTTAAAGGAGTAGTTGACGGAAACTAAATCGTTGAAACCAGCTGCTTTTAAGTCGCGACAGTTTTGCAAAACTGTTCGCAGGTTGTAACCCATCCGCATTTTTCGTACTAGTTCTTGGGAACCACTGGTTATTCCGATTTCAAAATAGTTCATTCCAGTTTTCGCCATTAAGTCACACAATTGTGGTGTGAGGTTGTCGGCTCTGATGTATGCTGCCCAGTGGATATCTGTCATCCCGGAATCGACGATTTTTTGTAAGAGTTCGACCGCATCGTCGATAAATTTCCGGGCTGGGATGAATTGAGCATCGGTAAACCAAAAGTTACGAATGCCACGATTATATAATTGTCGCATCTCGGCAACGACTTCATCTGCTGGGTTGATCCGTACCTGTTTACCTTCGACTACGGTGTAAACGCAATAGCAACAATTGTGGGGACATCCGCGTTTGGTTTGGACACCGATGTAGAAGTCTTGACTTTGCAGGTAGTAGTTAAACTCCGGCCAGATGTTTTCGATATAGTCGTAGTTACAAGCGGTTTTTTCTAGTGCGGTGGGCTGTTCGTGAATTAACCGTTTCCTGGGTTGATTTTCTCCGACTACATAGCAGCGTTCATCACGAAATTCTTTACCACTTAGGAATTTTTCCAGCAGGGTTTCGCCTTCTCCTACTGAGATAATTGTCCCCTTGGGTAAGCTTTTGCCTAATTGTTCATAAAAGACGCTGACTGCACCACCACCAAGGACTACGCGGGCGTCTTTTTGATAATTCAAGGCGCGTTTTAAACCGCGTTTAATTAATCCCAGGTTACGCCAGAGTTCTGTATAGTACGCGATGAAGATGCGTAAACCTCCCAATCCTCCACGTAGTTTCAGTAGGGGATTCTTGGCGTAATAAAATTCAAAGGCGTTTTGCAGAGGATTTCCGCCACGACCACCGACTGGGGCATAAATTTGAATATCCCGCCAAGAAAATACTAGTAGTGTCGGTTTAAATTGGTCGATACATAGCTCTAGGGCGTGAGCATAATCTAAAGGTGGTACAGTGCCTAAATCAAAAATCCGCTGTTCGATAGAGGGAAACTGCTTGTGGACATGATCACTCAGGTATACAACCCCAATGGGAAAGATGGGGTTACAGGGAAGGCGAACGTAGAGAATTCGGTTTTCCATTATGCGTGGGTTAACTACCATCTTGCCGTTGTTCAGGGGAAAAGTTCAGAAAAATCCCGTTTTTGGGCGCGTGTTTGTTTTGCTTGCTTTTGTTTGTCTAATTCGATTGACTTTATCACCAATCTTTGATATGTCATAACCCCCTTTTGCTGACGTGGGAATAGCTAAAACCTCTTTGGACACCATATTTGTGGCATCCACAACATTTATTTATGAGGGCATTTTTCATATAGCTTTACCATAACATTGAGTTTATTCATAAAGCGATGATCTCAGCCTATTAGTCTGGGGATAGATGGCACAGGAGAATTGACTGTTAGCTTGGCTGACACGCAAGGGGATGATCGCTATGTGTTACGTGACATTAGCTACATAAAGCAATTTACAGCCTGTTTGGCTAGACAAAACTGTGGAAAACCCGCTTTTGTAATGTATAATTACGGAAAAACCATATATCTTTACACAATTTTATATTGGAGACATATCTTTAGATAGAAATCGTATAGATATGCTGCAGATGGTAGTCGCAGTTACAGCTTGTGGGGATCACCCAGTGCTAGCGTTGCTGGTGTAATGTAAAATTGTGGCGTAAAGCTCCTCAGCAGTTATGGCTCAAATATTAGATCCTCTACCACCTGAGCAATCGGGAAAGATTCTCTGCTGCTACATTAATGCCACGAGCAAAATCCAGGTAGCTCGCATCTGTGATATTCCCAATTGGTACTTTGAAAGAGTTGTATTTCCTGGACAACGGCTCGTATTTGAAGCCCCGCGCGAAGCTCACATGGAGATTCATACGGGGATGATGGCGAGTGCTATTTTGTCAGATACTATTCCGTGTGATCGCCTTGTAATTAACGAGCCTAGTACTTCTGAGTTTGATACCAATTCAGAAGCACTAGGCTCTATCAATACACCAATGGTGCAGTCAATTAAAACAAAAACTGAAGATACCACAAAACCTCTAACAGTAGCTGGTTTAGCATCCGTTGATTAAAAAAACAATTTTTCCCAACCTTAAGGGTTGCTAAATTCAGCAGCCCTTTTTGTTTATGTCATTTGTCATTGGTCATTTGTCATTTGTCATTTGTCATTTGTCATTTGTCATTGGTCATTTGTCATTACTCATTACTCATTACTCATTACTCATTACTCATTACTCATTACTCATTACTCATTACTCATTACTCATTACTCATTACTCATTACTCATTACTCATTACTCATTACTCATTACTCATTACTCATTACTCATTACTCATTACTCATTACTCATTACTCATTACTCATTACTCATTACTCATTACTCATTACTCATTACTCATTACTCATTACTCATTACTCATTACTCATTACTCATTACTCATTACTCATTACTCATTACTCATTACTCATTACTCATTACTCATTACTCATTACTCATTACTCATTACTCATTACTCATTACTCATTACTCTTTGTCATTTGTCATTTCCCCAATCCCCAATTAGGTTTACAATTAATGTATGAATTTGCCTACTTTTCTGTGGTTGTGGAAAATAGCCGCTTGGTCTATGGGGTTATCTCTGCTGGCATATTTGATGTTAGCGATCACCGGCTTTTGGATGTTTCGGGTGAGAACTTCGCAGTTTGCTCCTAGTTTCTCTCTGTTTCCTGAGGGAAATCATGGGGTGCGATCGCTCCACTATTTCATTGGTATCACTATGGTAAGTTTAGTGTTGCTACTACTGGCCATTGGGATTGTTGGTACTTTAGGTCACTTCGGCTCCTTGGGACATTCGTCACATTTGGTGGCTGGCTTGGCGGTTGTAGTATTAGTTTTAGTTTCTGCTTTGAGTGCTACACAAATTAGTTCCAGACGACCTTGGGCTAGAAGTTTACACATCGGTGTGAACATGATCCTGTTTGTGGGATTCGCTTGGGTGTCCCTGACTGGGTGGAGTGTGGTGCAAAAATATTTGCCATAACTTTGGTAGCACTTACGTAATATTAATTTAAGAAAAGAAGCGGTCAGATTGACCGTGTTAGCCTGTGGACTGGATAGTGCCGACACTTCCTAGTCGTTGCAGGAAGAAAAAGCGGACATTTGTTAGCATTTGTTAGCTTTTTTGGATCGGAACATATCACCGAAGCGCAACCAAAACGCAAATGGAGTGATTTGAAGGGTATGGCACCCTATCCGCTGTTAGGTGAGGATGCTCAGGAATGGGTTTCGCGGACTCGCCAGAAAGCAGATGAGCATCGAGAACGGTTGTTGCGAGCAGAAGAATGAGGATTAGCGATGCGTTAGCTGGAATTTCTCGCTTATTTCTGGATACAGCACCCGTAATTTATTTTGTAGAACGCAATCCGCTAAATCCACACGATATGATAGCAGCTGTAGGGGCACGGCATTGCCGTGCCCCTACGCGAAATATACATGTGTCAGCGTTTTAGTGGTATTGTATAAGACTTTGAAAACACGCCCTAGTCCGTAAGTCCTGCATTGAATCACGTTTTTGTATAATAACCATCCGCAAGAGTAAAAATACTCAATTTATTGGGCACACAAGGTGATATAATTTACGTGAAAATGGCGTTGATATTACCATGAACGATCAACTCTTGAGCGGACGTTATGAAATTGTCCAAGTATTGGGTAGAGGCGCTTTTGGGAAAACTTTTTTAGCAAAAGATAATCAGCGCCCTGGTCATCCCACCTGTGTGGTTAAGCAACTGAGTTACTCAAGTCAAGATACTCAAAGTTTGCAAATTGCTCGACGCTTATTTAAAAAAGAAGCAGAAATATTAGAAAAGTTAGGTCAACACGATAAGATTCCCACGCTGTTAGCAGAATTTGAAGAAAATGAAGAATTTTACTTGGTTCAACAATTTATTGATGGTAATCCTTTAAACCAGGAAATTTTACCAGGTCAACCGTGGAATGAAGACCAAGTGATTCGGCTGTTGACAGAAGTTTTAGAGATTTTAATATTTGTACATGGACAGGGTGTAGTTCACCGGGATATTAAACCTGCTAATTTAATGAGACGCTCCGCTGATGACAAGTTAGTTTTGATTGACTTTGGAGCGGTGAAAGAAATTGGTACTCAAACACCTCAAGGACAGTTAGCACCTAGTGTAGCTGTGGGTACTTTACAATATATGCCCATAGAACAATTGCAGGGACATCCACAATTTAATAGTGATATTTATGCTTTGGGAATGATTGCTATTCAAGCACTTTCTGGGTTACATACTGGTGAATTATCCAAACTACGAAATCCCAATAGTCCGAATAAAAATCAAGTTCTCTGGCGTAACCGAGTGCAGGTGAATGAGGCTTTAGCCGATGTGATTGATAAAATGGTGCATTCTGATTCTAATGAACGTTATCAGTCAGCCAGTGAAGTGCTGATTGCATTGGGGAAAGTTGGTACAGTATCCACGAACTCAGTCAGCGCAACAGAGCAATCTGGAGATTCTGGGTTCCTACCATCAATTATTAATATTCCACATACTATTGTCAATTCATATCAGAAGCCACGGTGGCCGATTTTGGCGGGGATAGGTGCGTTAATTGTATTAGGTGTAGGGGGTTTTGTTGCTTACAATTTTCTCAAGGACGAGCCACCAGCAGAAGCAGTAGCATTTTATCAAAAAGGGTTGGAAAAGGCTAAAAAAGGAGATAAGCAAGGAGCTATCTTAGATTTTAATCAAGCGATTGTGATTGACCGTGAATATCCTGAAGCTTTTTATGAACGAGCAAATGCTCGCTTTTACACTCAAGATTATCCGGGAACAATTGAAGATGCAAGCAAGGCGATTTCTTTAGATTCTGAATATGGGGAAGCATATAGCCGACGTTGTGCGGCTTACGCACTGAGTCGCGAATATGAAAAAGCGCAGCAGGATTGCACTCAGGGAATTAAATTCCTGAAAAAAGATAATCCAATTGCCTATGATTCCTATTACAATCGGGGATTTATCCGGCATAATTTAGGAGACAATGAGGGAGCGATCGCCGATTTGAATCAAGCGATTGCATTAGATCCTAGCAAAGCTGATGCTTATACCAATCTTGGGCTGGCTTATGCTAGTCTTAAAGACAACAAAAGAGCGCTAGAAGCGTTCAACCAAGCAATAAAACGCAGTTCCAAATCTCCTAGTGCTAAAGCCTATAGTAACCGGGGTTTGTTACGGTTAGAAATCAAAGACCAAAAAGGAGCGATCGGCGATTTTACTGCAGCTATCAAATTAGCACCTAAGAGTGGGTTAATTTACTATAATCGCGGACTAGCCTACCGAAATTTAAAGGATAAACCAAAAGCGATCGCCGATTTTGAGCAAGCGAAAACGCTATGTATTGAACAAGCTCTGACAGATTGCGCCACTAAAGCACAAAGCGAGATTACTAAACTGCAGCCATAGGGCTAGTATTTGATTTTTGTTGATTTTTGAATTGTAGGTAAATAGATCACGCGGTAGGGGCGCAAGGCCTTGCGGGGCGCAAAGCCTTGCGGGGCGCAAAGCCTTGCGCCCCTACGAATATCTGTGGTTATACCGTTTCACTTTAAGTATGATACAAATACGTTGGTAGGGGCACGGCATTGCCGTGCCCCTACTGGCTTCTATATGTATCAGAGTTTTGGTGAAATGGTATTATTGCGTGGAAATTGCTTTGATAGTTGCTAATCAAAAAAAAGGACACAAAATTTTGATTTTGTGCCCGTGCTGCTAATGATGATGTAATTAAACAAGATTAAGCGTTACCTTTAGGCCATTTTCCCAACCATTGACCACCCCGGAATCTAGCGCGAGGAAACAACAGGCGCATCAGCACCCAAGAAGCTATGTAAACAGCTACCCAAACGACACTGTAATGTAGTGCAAATAAATCTATGTGAAATTGGGTTGCGTCAATTGGTGGTAAGCCAATAAATGTAATGATGATTGCCAGGAATATTGCTTCAATAATGGCAGCAATAAACTGAAAAACACCAGGCCAATCGTGGTCCCACATGAATTTTTGGAGAAAGTCATAGAGGATATCCCACGCCAAGCCAAAAAGTCCAATGTAGAACAGGACAAAAAAATAAACTGGGCTTGGTTGATTACCAATTAAACCAAAGTAAAATGGTAAAGAGAAGATAGCGCCCACAGTTGCTAAAAGAAAAACACGTGTTTGCCAGCGTCCAAATAATGTTGGTGTCATTTCAATTTTTGATTTTTTGATTTTTGATTTTGGATTGTAGATTTTAGGATGAGAGGGATGAGGAAGAATAACTTTTTATCTCCCCCCAATCCCTAATCCCTAATCCCCAATTCGCAATCCCGATTAGGGATTTTGATTTGTCGCCCATTTAATCCATTGAATTAAGGAGCCAAGACCATCGAGATAGTGAATTTTGGCGGCTCTGGATCGTACTAAAGCATCTGCAGATCGTTGAGCGGCGTATTGGAGTCCTAAAAATGTATCGACTGGGGCGTAGGGACCACCGAGAGTCATAACTCCAGAAGCATACATGCGGGAGCGGTCATTCCGCATTTGCAGCATTTCAAAGTCGTTGGCGACATCTAAGCGCCCAAAGGGATTGAGTGGTAAATTGTAGTGGTTAATTAAATCCTTTAATAAGGGATTAGCGTCTGGTTTCGCCTCTAGTCCGGTAGAGTCGATAATAAAGTCCGCCTCAACTTTGATTTCCCCTTGGTTGGTGGTGATGTAAGTCAGTGGTTTACCATTGGTGGAACGTTCTACGCGCTGTACTTGACCAAAAGCGATGGTGTACCATCCCTCTTTGAGTCCGTCGTTAATCATCTTGCGCCAGTCACTGCGACTAGCGGTAGTAGTACCATCCCAAGCTTTGAGTAGCTTATATCGTTCTGTGGGGCTAGCGGCTTCTAACCGGGAGCGCATATCGCCACCCCAAGTCCCTTTAGGCCAGTTGTAGGGTTGGAATTCCCATTGATTTTCTGCATAACGCTGGGAAAACTCAAATTTATCCCCTTCTGGCTTGGGGCTTCGCATGAGATGGATAATGCTAACTTGGGGATTTTGTTGACGTACTTCGTAAAGTCGCTGGATCACACGGGAAGCGACAATTCCCCGTCCCCGCACTACAACTTTACCGCCGTTACGTATTAGGTGATTGTAGATATGTTCGTGCTGTTCGTAGGCGTTAACAACAGATTTAAAGTCTCCGGTGGTGGCGCGATAGGCTTGCAAATCTGGTAAGAAGCGAATGGCGGGATAACCCATAGCCAAGTGAACATAGCGTGCAATTAAGAAGCGATGTTCCCGACGTTGTTCGGTAGAACGGGAATAGGCGATCGCATAACGTCCATCTTCAGTTTGACGAATAGAACGAATCGCACCATAACGCCACATTCTATCCCAACTGATGCGTTCTGCTTCTCTGTCTAAAGAATCAAAAACATTCCCTAATTTAGGTGTATAAGTATCCGCCAAAGCTGGTTCAGCAAACACTTGCCAAAGTAATCCAATAGTGCGATTTAGTCTACCTCGCCGAAACGTTTCTCCCCATGCTTCCCGCAAAGCATATCCAGGCCAACCCCAAATATTATCTGGACAAGAATCAGAACCAGAACGGATTCTTTCATGGAGTGGAATTTGTGAATTACCTGTGAGAGTTTTGTAACGTGCATAAGGCTTTGATTCAATGCCCAACACAACAATTTGGTCTGGCTTTACACCATAAATTCTAATAGTATCTACCCAAACAAAACTACCCATACCCCCACCAAGAGCCGCATACTCTGTTTCTTCTACAGATAAGCCTGTGGCATGAAGTGCTTGTACAGATACTTTTTTATTTGACCAAATTCCTGGCGGGGGAAATTGATTTTCTTCAGGAACTGGAGTCGGAGTAACTTCAGTTTCTAGATTATCTGTTTCTGGATTGAAAATAATCGTTGTTTCTTGAGATTTGACAGCTTTATTCTCAATAGTTGTGTAGTCGAGAATTTTCGTCTCCAAATCAAAATTTTCGTTTGGTGATGCCATATTTTCTCCTCACTAATTTAAAATCACAAACCACACTCTTGTTCCTCTCTCTCTGCGCCTCTGCGTGCAATAAAAACCAATTAATTACTTTTGCGGCGCAATTACAGTACCGCCCGATTGCACTGCAGTGCCACAATGGGGACAAAATCCATTAGCATATTCAAATGGAACTTCATGACCATTAGGACATTTAATCATGAAACTTTTAGGTTCTGTTTGTAAAGGCTTTGGTGTTACTTTTGGTTTTGGTTGAGGAAGTAAAATCTCCTTAACTTTTATCTCAACTTTACCCAGCCAAATTACACTACCAGAATGGAGAGGAACAACTTGTTCAACAATATTTTTACCGTCTACAACCACGCGATTAGGCTTCGGACGGGTTTGAGTTATATTGCGGAGATTAAAAGTATTCAGATGAGGCAAATAAAAAATTTCTGCGTGTAAACGAGAAACAGTTTGTTCCTGATCATTCACTACTAAATCACACTGTTCCTCAGAACGTCCAAGCCGAATGATTCCGGGAAATATTGTTTTTGCCAATGACACAATTTGAGAACGGACACGACCATTTTCTACCCATTCCAGGGTTAAGCTGTACATGATTTTTACCTAGGGATTTAATTAATCAATAACCATATGAATCAGGTTTAATTTTTGAACATATTTAAATATCTGTAGACATTGCCCACGACATCGATATTTTGAGAGTAAATGCCCACCCTGCCAATACTTGATACGATTTAAACCTAATAGGACTTACGCAACTGTCATATTTTTTTCGCGGAGGTTGTCATCGCGCAGCGTGTCGCAGACAATAGTCAAAAGTCAAAAGTCAAAAAAACCAGAACTTTTGACACTTGACTTCCAAGAAAGAAGATATATGTGCCAGTTGCGTAAGTCATCCCTAATAATAATTAGGGCAATTATTTGTTATGATTCTATCTAATTTCCCTAATTAAAAAAGTATACTATTATATATCTATGTAGAGAGAAATATTGTTTATTCAAATGACAGCAATTTTCAGGCGATAACCACAGATATTCGTAGGGGCGCAAGGCCTTGCGCCCCCAATACTAAAACTTTGAGGGATGGTGGGGTTATCTGCTGGTTTGTTCCCCAATCCGTTACCAGGGGCTACCAATCAATGTAAAAGCTGCCCAGAAATTTGGTTCTTGGAATTTCAATGACGTTGTTGGTTCGGAATTTGGAACTATATTTTTATCTAGTGAAATCTTCCCAAGATTGGGAACAATTAACTGATTTCCCTCAATGCGAATATCACCTTTAATCATCGCCAGTTGTGCTTGTTGTAGGGCTTTGGCTTTAATTGGTGCAGTTTGTAACTGGCGATAAAATTCGATCATCAGCGCCGAACTTGCGTTATCGTTCACTTTCCACAAAGTACCTAAAGCTGATTTCACACCAGTTTGTACTGCTAAACCAGCGAAACCTAACTCTGCATTTGTATCACCCAAAGCTGTTCTACAAGCACTTAAAACTAATAACTCTACTGGTAGCTTATTCCATCCAAGCTGACGAATTTTATCGAAGAACAGCTTTTCATTATACACCTGGATGTAAGAATTATTTTGATCGCCTTCGTTTTGAGATGGAAAATCAGCGTGGGTTGCTAAGTGAATGATACCAAATTTAGTGCCTTGAGCTTGGAGATTATTCAAGGTAAACTTATCACCAAACAAAGGTTCAGGACTCGCCCAAATTTTGGCGATTTGCGAGGTTTCTAGACTGGTAGCAGGTAAATTACTTTGCTTTTGGTCTTTAGCAAATTCACTAGCGCCTGCTGCTAAAACTTGCAAATTTTTCACACCACGGTATTCTGTGTCGGTGTAGCTGAGACTGGGGAGAAGTCCCAAACTATATTTTTCGATGAGATATTTACCTTGGTCATCAACTAGAGCAGCGATGGGGAGCGATCGCAATTTTTCATCCATAATAAACATCAAGTGATCGACCTTAATGTTTTGTTTTTGTAACTCAGCTTCTAAGGGTGAAATTAGCAATTGATAAAGTTTTTGCTCTGGTTTTTCGCTACCACCAATAAATTGCGCTCCTTCAGCGACTGTTTTGGTAAATCTCTCTGTAAATTCGCTAACTTCAGCTTTGGTTGCGCCTTCTATTTGCTTGCGAATAGGTTGTCCATCAGCGGTGACGATGACTAAATCTAAAACATCACTATCTTGGGATTGAGGAGTTAAAATCCAAGAAGCAGAAACGTAGTTTTTAGGAGTAAATGCTGCATAAACAATTGCTGCATTAATACCTGTTTGTGCCCGAATTTGACGCAGGGTAGCCCGTGCTTTAAGCATCGTTTTGAGATTATTAGGCTTGTTGTCTGCTCCTAAATATCCGGTAAATTGCTGTGTAGCGCGTACTTCTAATTCTTCAGCTAATGTATCAGCTTCTAAGGTTTTAATTCTGTCACTCTGTGGTATTTCGATTATTGGTTTACTGTCAGAAACCTTTTTTTCTTCTTCATTTGGTGTATTTGTTGTTGGTGGTGCTGGTTCTGTGGGTGTGGGTGACGGTGTGGGTGTGGGTGGTTGCTGTCCAATGATGATTTTTACATTGCCTTGCGAGTTACTATTTTGGAAAAATTGCGTGGTAGATATGACATTGACATTCTGGATAGCATTAACTTTAGTAGTATCTGAATCGTTGAAAACTACCTGAACTTGAATTGAATTATTCCCAGAAACTAGCCCATTGAGTTCAGTATTAAAACTTAGTCCATTTCCAGAAGAATTACTAGTTAACTGATCTTTTGAAAGGGTCTGAGCTAAAGTTCCATTAACCAATATTTCAACCTTTTGTACATCGCTGGCATTTATCTTGGTGTCACCACCAGTCAAATTAGCAGTCAGAGATGAGGGGTCTAAAACTGGGGTAGCAGAGTTGTTTAGTTGGTTATCATCCAAACGATCCAGTTCTGTCAGGCTGGAGCCAGATCCCACACCAATAGATGTTATCTTCGCATTAATACCATTGGGGTCAGTGAGAGTAGTTGTCTGCGCTGGAGTGTTACCAAATCCTTGACCATCGGAAAGGAAGAAAACTAGATTATTTCTCCCTGTAGGCGCTTGGTTGAAAAAATCGATAGTTTTACTTAAAGCATTCCCAAAGTTTGTCCCACCTCCATCACGCAAGGAGCGCAGATAAGTTTCTACATCAGCATTTGCAGTTGTGAACGTTTTCAGAGTGGCAAAACTATCAAAAGGTATGACACCAACTGATGTGTTATTTGCCGCTCCAGAATTAATAATTGACTTGTTCAGCGCCAGAAAACCAGCAATTTCTGCATCTAAAATGGTATTAGCCAGACCATCTCCATTCACGTCACCAACATTTGAACTGGAACCAAAACCAAGGCTAGTACTACCAGAAACATCAATGACAAAAGCGACATTGTATTTTTGACCACTGGTAAACTGACCAGGATTAATAAACCCTGACAACACAATTCTGTCCTTAGAAGTTAAGGTTGGCGACTCTAAACTGAGAGTTGTTTGCTGACCTGTGCTGCGAATGGTAGCATTACCTGTCACAGTAAAAGGAAAGGCACTACTGTTAACTAAACTTCTGGAATCAATTATGAGAGAACCACCTACTCCTGAATCTATCACTCCAGTTTGAATTGCTCCACTGGCTAAATTTTGATTAGGTTTAAACTGGTTAGACAAAAAGACTGTACCATTAGCGCCAGAAGGTGCGTTTATCTTCACATCACCTACAGTAATACTGGCATTACTAGCACTATTAGCTAATGTGGGACTTACCCCGATAACTTTGTTTTGAGATAAGCCGCCTAAAGCAGTCCAATCAATACCGGCTCTAATATCTAAAGTAGGAGTAGCACTGCCATTAATTGTTAAAGAAGTATTATCTGATAAAGTGACAGTTGCCAAATTAGCAATGAATGAATCTGGGTTTGCAGGGTTTATTGTCTCTGCTGCTGTTCCTGCTCCTGTAATCTCTACATTGCCTAAGCTAACACTACCACCTGATAGGATATGTAGGGAAGCGCCACTGTAGTTTCCTAAACTCACATCTCCCTGACTAAAAATAATTGGGTCAAATAAACTGACAAAATTACCCGCACCACCGGCTAAATTTTTAATCGCAAATTGTCCACCACTATAAAAATGTGCATCGCCAGAAATATTCCCATCACTAACTAAAGTTAAATTTCCCCCACTAACAAAGGGTGTTTGTTGATGATTTAAAGCTAAAATATCAATGCTTTGATTACCCTGAATATCAAGATTTCCCCCCGCTTGCGCTAAAAAGGGATTCGCGACACTATCACGCACCTTGACAGTATTACCAGCCAATAAATTTAAATCGCCAGTTGTCACCAATTGACTTTCTGTCAAATTCAAATTATTAACCGCAGAAAGAGTAGCTGTTTGTGCTGTTACTCCCTTAACTACCACATCTCCAGTATCTGCTAAACTTCCACCTGCTAAAAGTTCGCGCAGGTAAGCAGGAGAAAAAGGCACAGAAATAGAAACAGGAACTTCTAAACTTAATAGATGTCCTTGTTGGCTGATGCGTAAAATATTCTGTCCAGGTACAGCAGCAACGGTGATATTTCCCCCCGGTGCTGATAGTTCTCCATTGCTGACAACGGTATTACTGAATAAATTTAAATTTTTGCCATTACCTACAGCCAAATTCCCCAGATTAACAATACTTCCTGGTTCTGTTGTGGTGAAAGCAAAAGCATTTGGGTTTCCGACTAAAGCAGCATAATTGTTATCACCAAAAGCATTAAACCAATTGTCACCAAAGCCAATACTGTTAGCCGTTGTAGCGGTGAAATCAGCGGGGACATTTAAACTTGCATTTGTACCAAATAAAATACCGGCGGGGTTCATCAAGAACAGATTAGAATTTCCCCCAGTAACTTGAATTAATCCGTTAATAATTGAAGGATCACCACCAACAACCCGCCCTAAAATATTTTGAATATTCGGGTTAGAAACAAAATTAGCAATTTGGTTAGAGTCCACACCAAATTTTTGGAAGCTGTGGAAGAGATTCGCGCCATCTCCCGAAAGAGTACCACCATTAATATTTAGTTGATTACCATCCGGTGTGACAACGGTATTTGTACCATCAGCTGCTGGCGTGATTGATTGAGCTTTTACAGGTGTACTCATTGCAAGAGCAATTATCTGAGCGATCGCACCTGTCAATAATAGTAAATTAATCTTTAGCATTACACATTTCCTAAAATTTATGATGTTATTAAGTCAATGCGGTTCAGTACTCCTAACTCCTTACTCATTACTCATTACTCATTACTCATTACTCATTACTCATTACTCATTACTCATTACTCCTAACTCCTAACTCATTACTCCTAACTCATTACTCATTACTCATTACTCATTACTCATTACTCATTACTCCTAACTCATTACTCCTAACTCATTACTCATTACTCATTACTCATTACTCATTACTCATTACTCATTACTCATTACTCCTAACTCATTACTCATTACTCATTACTCATTACTCATTACTCATTACTCATTACTCATTACTCATTACTCATTACTCATTACTCCTAACTCCTTACTCCTAACTCATTTCTCCACCTCAATATTTGTCGGTTCTACTATGTCAATATAAGGATTGATACAAATTTCAGAACCTCTAACACTACCAGATGCAATTCCTTCAGAAAACGGAGATCTATATGTAGGTTTTGGACTATCCGCTACATTATTTTGATTTATATCCAAGCGTTGTAAAAAACTCCGCAGAAGCCGACCAAATTTGCGTTTATTTCCAAATCCTCGTGTTCCGGGAGGACATTTGCAGTCATCCGCAGATTCATTACTATTATTTGCAGCTTCTTCCTGGGAACCGTTAACACTAACTATTTGTCCTGATACGTCAAATATAGGGGCGCCAATCATCCCCATATCATTTGCTTTTTCATCAAATACTGAGATGAACTGAAATACCCGTTTTCTATTTATTAAACTCTTCGCAAATCCAGATACATAGACACCAGCACATTTTGTGGGATTTGCGTTAGTGTTTGCAGTTTTATAATTCCGGTCACTGCGAAACCGTAGTTGCACTAAATCGGTATCCGGTATTTCTTCAATATCTCCATCTGGAGAAATCTGTATTTTTTGGCGTTTACCACTTTCGTCAAACACCGGAGTAATAATGTTATATTGCTGAGTTTTATTCTGAACTATTTGCTTGGCTGTCAGCACAACATAAATATTCTTTCCGCCTTTGGTCTCGCGATTAATAATTACTCCAGAACCCGCAACACCATTGCTAGCTTCAATTCTGACTACAGTTTCTCTAGCAATTTGAGCAATTTGGTTGGATGGTAAGGTTTCTAGCGCCAAAACTGGACTAGCTATAAATACTATTGCTGCACTAACTACAGAACTTGGTAATAAATACCGATTTAACATGATTTTTTTCTCCTTGATAAGTAATTCGACGCCATTAAACAAATCTTTTTTTGTTCGCATTCAGGGCTGTAGCTCCAATACTGCTCGGTTAAGCTCAAAAAACTTAAAATTCGTAGGTTTGGTTGAGGAACGAAACCCAACCTACGATTTTCCTTAACTCATTGCGTCTCGCAATGACAAGTATTTATCAAAACATGATATAAATCATCCCAAATAATGAATAGAGTTTCACCGTTAAATTATACATTTTCCTACATTATATATTTTGCATAAAATTAGATAAATCTCCTGATATATTAAGATTAGGCTGATATTATTTTTCTTTTTATAAAAAGCTTGTTGGTTTTTTAGTTAACAATAAATATAGAAAAAATCCGATAATATTTGTTACGTGAGAGTTTATGTTTTCTATCGCCAGATATTATTAACAATTTAAATTTAAGGGAGAAAATTGTATGCGCTTTAGTTTACAGTTTGCTTGGAGTTTACTGTTAGTTCCCAGCGCTTTGTTACTTGTGGGTACATCGCCCAGTTATGCGGAGTTGGTGAGTCAATCTGTGACATCGAAGCCAGAAAATCAAAATAATCCTTGTCAGCAACCCTTTGAGTTACCACAAGATTCTCCAGAGACCGATAACTCAGAAACATTACCTGCTCCAGATACTAAAGATATTCCCATTGAAGATATTAAGATAATCGGCAGCACAATTTTAACTGAAGCTGACTGGAATCAATATATTCAGCCATCAAAGACCCAAAAACTAGCAACTCAGAAAAGAATCAATGAAATTGCTAATGCTATCACCGATTTATATCTGAAGAAAGGCTATGTTTATTCCAGAGCAATTCCTCCAGACATAACAAAAATTCAGGATGGTATTGTCGAAATTAAAGTAATTGAAGGGAGTTTAAAACCAGAAGATATTTGTATTGAAGGCGCACAACGGATAAATCTTGAATATGTGCGATCGCGGATTGCTTTAGGTGCGGGTAAACCACTTTCAACCGCTAATTTAGAAGAACAATTAAGGTTACTACGCGCTGACCCTCTATTTGAAAATATCGAAGCTAGTTTACGCCTAGGAACTCAAGAAGGTCAACGGATTTTGCGAGTGCGAGTTACTGAGGCTCAACCAATTAATGTCGCCTTAAGTTTTGATAATTATTCGCCCCCTAGCGTCGGTTCCGAAAGATTAGGAGTTAGCGCTATTTATCGTAACCCAACAGGCGCCGGCGATGAACTAGCTGCTGCTTATTACCGCACCACAACCAACGGCTCAAATATTTATGATTTTAGCTATAAAGTGCCAATAAATGCCATGAATGGCACATTGCAATTACGAACTGCAATTAACAATAACCAAGTCACTCAATCGCCTTTTGACACTTTGAAAATTCGGGGAGAATCTCAACTATCAGAAATTACTTATCGTCAACCATTAGAACGGTCAACGCGAAAAGAATTTGCTTTATACTTAGGCTTTAGCGTCCAAAATGGTCAGACCTTTACCTTTGCAGGACCTACACCCTTTAGTATTGGACCAGATGACCAAGGTAACAGTCGCACCCGTGTAATTAAATTCGGACAAGATTTCATCCACCGAGATGAACAAGGCGCTTGGGCATTGCGATCGCAACTCAGTTTTGGTACTGGTTTATTCAATGCTACCATTAACCATGACCCCAAGCCCGATGGTCGCTTTTTTAGCTGGTTATGGCAAATACGACGAGAACAACTCTTGAGTGAAGACCATCGCTTAATCGCCCAAGCCGACTTGCAACTCACACCCCACAGTTTATTACCCGGACAGCAATTTGTCATTGGTGGAGGTCAGTCAGTGCGCGGTTATCGTCAAAACGTCCGCGCTGGTGACAACGGTTTCCGCTTGTCTTTAGAAGACCAGATTACCTTAAGCCGTGAAGAAGGTGGAAGACCAGTGTTACAATTAGCACCATTTTTTGATATGGGAGTCGCCTGGAACGTCAACAATAACCCCAATCGCTTGCAAAGACAGAACTTTTTAGCAGGTACGGGATTAGGAGTTTTGTTAAAACCACTACCAAATATTAATCTGCGCCTAGACTATAGTTTTCCCCTAATTCGTTTAGATGATAAAGGCGATAATCCCCAAGACGGTGGATTTTACTTTTCTCTCGGCTATCGATTGTAATTTGTAATTTGTCATTTGTCATTGGTCATTTGTCATTTGTCATTGGTCATTTGTCATTGGTCATTGGTCATTACTCATTACTCATTACTCCTTACTCATTACTCCTTACTCCTTACTCATAACTCATTACTCATAACTCATAACTCATATCGCGTTTATCGCCCTAGTGACGTACACCCTCCTGGGCACGGCAATGCCGTGCCCCTACACCGCGTGATACAATTTTGTACTTCATCGGAATGGGAAGTGCTATAACTCATAACTCATAACTCATAACTCATAACTCATAACTCATAACTCATAACTCATAACTCATAACTCATATCGCGTTTATCGCCCTAGTGACGTACACCCTCCTGGGCACGGCAATGCCGTGCCCCTACACCGCGTGATACAATTTTGTACTTCATCGGAATGGGAAGTGCTATAACTCATAACTCATAACTCATAACTCATAACTCATAACTCATAACTCATAACTCATAACTCATATCGCGTTTATCGCCCTAGTGACGTACACCCTCCTGGGCACGGCAATGCCGTGCCCCTACACCGCGTGATACAATTTTGTACTTCATCGGAATGGGAAGTGCTATAACTCATAACTCATAACTCATAACTCATAACTCATAACTCATAACTCATAACTCATTACTCATTACTCCTTACTCCTTACTCATTACTCCTTACTCATTACTCATTACTCATCCCCCCAATCCCCATTTGGTATCAAAGCCATTTTTTTAAGTAATTAAACTTGAAAAAAGGAAATATCTAAGTTTTAAAATTTACTTATAGTGGCGTTGATATTACGATGAACGGTCAAGTCTTGAGCGGACGGTATGAAATTGTCCAAGTATTGGGTGGAGGCGCTTTTGGGAAGACCTTTTTGGCGAAAGATATCCTGCGCCCTGGTCATCCAAGCTGTGTAGTTAAGCAACTGACTTACTCAAGTAAAAATCCTCAAGCTTTACAGACTGTCGGGCGCTTATTTAAAACAGAAGCAGAAATATTAGAAAGGTTAGGTCAACACGACCAAATACCCAGACTATTAGCAGAATTTGAGGAAAATCAGGAATTTTACTTGGTTCAACAATTTATTGATGGTTTTCCTTTAAACCAAGAAATTTTACCAGGTCAACCTTGGAGTGAAGACCAAGTTTTTACGTTATTAACAGAAGTTTTAGAAATTTTGGTATTTGTACATAGTCAAGGTGTAATTCATCGCGATATTAAACCTGGTAATTTAATGCGGCGTTCCTCTGACAATAAGCTAGTGCTAATTGACTTTGGCGCTGTAAAAGAAATTGGCAATCAAGCAGGTTCAAATTCGTCAAATATTACTATTGCTATCGGTACTCCCGGCTATATGCCGATAGAACAACTTCATGGTTTACCACAATTTAATAGTGATATTTATTCATTAGGAATGATTGCCATTCAAGCGCTTTTGGGTATACGAGATAATCAGTTATCAACTCTACGGACTAATAATAATCAAGCAGGGGAAATCCTCTGGCGTAACCAATTCAAAGTTAGCAATTCTTTGGCAAACGTGATTGATAAAATGGTGAAATTTGACCATCGTGAACGCTACAATTCAGCGACTGACGTACTGAATTATTTAAATAAAGTTAATGTAGGAGTGAAGGGTAAACCATTGAATAATCGATCTATTGTCGCTGGTGTAATCACGTTCATTATACTTGCTGGTGTTGGGTTGCTTATCTATAAACAGGTACATCCATCTGAGAATGTAGAACTTTATGAGCAAGGACTGTCTAAGTCTAAAAGTGGAAATAAGCAGGAAGCAATTAAGGATTTTACCAAAGCGATTGAAATTAATCCGCAGTATGCTGCAGCTTTTTACGAACGGGCAAATGCTCGCTTTTTTAGTGGAGATTATAAAGGAGCAGTTGAGGATGCGACTGCAGCAATTAATATTAATTCTAAATATGTTGAAGCTTACAGTCGTCGCTGTGGTGCTTATGTAAATCTAGCAGAATATCAGCAAGCTGATGGTGATTGCACTAAAGCACTGGAACTGAATCCCAAATATATCGATGCTTACGTCAATCGTGCCGCTGCCCGTGTTAATCTAGGGAAAAATCAGGAAGCTATTACTGATTTAACAATGGTGATTGAAGGCAATCCTAGCGATGCTCAAGCCTACCTAAATCGGGGCGTTGCCTACTATAGAATTCCAGATTACAAAAATGCGATCGCAGATTTTAACCAAGCAATAGGACACAATCCTCAATACGCCGAAGCATATAATGGTCGAGGTTTTACCCGCTTTCAACTAGGAGAAAAACAGGGAGCAATTGAAGATTTTACTAAAGCACTTGAGATCAAACCAGACTTTGCTGATGCTTATAAAAATCGCGCTATAGTCTACATTGACCAAGGAAATAAACAAGCAGCAATTGCCGATTTGCAGCAAGCGAAAAAGCTTTATTCTGGAAGAGGATTGATTGATGGTGTCAAAAATGCAGACGCCCTAATTCAACAAATCCAGTAGGGGCGCAAGGCCTTGCGCCCTTTTTGGCGTTTTTTGTCTCGCTCCCATGCTCTGCGTGGAAGCGAGATATAAGACAATACAGGGATGTTAGGCTCGAATGATATACACTGTAGGGAACATCCAAAATTTTTGCTTCTAATGACAATTTTATTCGTGCCGTGCCCCTACGACAAGGGCACGGCATCCAAAATTTTTGCTTCTAATGACAATTTTATTCGTGCCGTGCCCCTACGACAAGGGCACGGCATCCAAAATTTTTGCTTCTAATGACAATTTTATTCGTGCCGTGCCCCTACGACAAGGGCACGGCATCCAAAATTTTTGCTTCTAATGACAATTTTATTCGTGCCGTGCCCCTACGACAAGGGCACGGCATCCAAAATTTTTGCTTCTAATGACAATTTTATTCGTGCCGTGCCCCTACGACAATTTTCTACAATGCTATACAATTGAATTGCGAGTCGATGCAATTGAATTGCGAGTCGATACAATTGAATTGCGAGTCGATACAATTGAATTGCGAGTCGATACAATTCAATTGCAAGTCAATACAATTGAATTGTCGCCCACCCCATCGCTTACCAGGGGCTACCAATCATCGTGAACGCTGCCCAGTAAAATGGATGGGAGAGATCACCTGCGATATTCTGGCGCAAATATTGGGCTATTTCCGGTGTGAGTTTAATGCTACCGTTAGTACCAACAAATTCATTACCTTCAATTCGCACTTTGCCCTGTATCATGGCTATTTGAGCTTGTCGCAGGGCTTCGGCTTTAATTGGTGCTGTATTTAACTGTCGGTAAAACTCCGTCATTAGTCCCAAAGTTCCAGGATCGGAGACGTACCACAAACTAGCAACGGCTGATTTGACCCCAGTTTGTATAGCTAACCCAGCAAAACCTAACTCCGCTTCAGCATCGCCTAAAGCTGACTGACAAGCACTTAACACTAGTAATTCTACTGGTGGATTATTCCAGCCTAACTCGCGTATTTGATTGAGTCGCAGCTTTTGGTTATAAAGCTGGATGTATGATTCATTGCGCCCACCTTTTTCTAAACTGGGAAAGTCAGCGTGGGTAGCTAGGTGAACAATTCCGTATGGTGTTGTGGCTCGTTGTCCTTTAAGATTTTCTAGTTTAAAGCTTTGGTTGAGGAGATATTTTCCGCGCCACAGTTTTTGAGTGATAGCAGAAATTTCTACAGGTACAGCCCGTAAACTTGGTTGATTTTGGTCTGCGGTAAACATTTCTGCACCCAATCCTAAGACTTGGGTGTTTTTGACGCCAACGTATTTAGTATCAGTGAGACTGAGACTGGGAAGCAGTGCGACACTGTACTTTTCGACGAGAAACTGTTTACCATCATGGAGCGCTGCTATGGGGAGCGATCGCAATCCTTCATCCATGACAAACATTAAATTTTTGATTCCCTGTTTTTGCAATTCCTCTTCTTGCGGCGCAATTAGCCATTGATAAAGTTGCTGGGCGCTGGTTAAATAGCTGGTGTTATTAGTTTTTCCCAGTTGCTTGCTGGCGGTTGAATTAGCAGTGACAATTTTGTTAGGGTCAGCAATGTCACTTCTAAATTCTGTCAACGCTGCGAGAACTTTGGCTCTAGTTGCGCCGGGTATTTGTTTGCGAATGGGTTCACCTTCGGCGGTGACGATAACTAAATCGAGAACGTCACTATTTTGGGCTGCAAAGTTGGAATTAGTAGAGCCAGGTATGTAGTTTTCGGGAGTAAAGGAAGCATAAACAATTGCTGGTTTAATGCCTATTTGTGCTTGAATTTGACGCAGGGTAGCCCGTGCTTCTCCTGTAGTTTTGATTGGAGTTTGATTTGTCGGTTGTCCTACCAATACATTAAATTGCTGCGTCAATTTTTCTTCTTTTTCTTCAATAGCTGTGCTGGTTTGTATGGGTGGATTACTGCTAGTTGATGGTAATGCAATGGTGGTGGGTGTCGTTCCTGTCTGCTCTTTTTCTGATGTTGTTTCTTGATTGGGTGTATTTACTTGTGGTGGTTGTATTGCTGTTGGCGTGGGTGCTGGTGTTTGGCTATTTATTAGAATGTTGCCTTGAAAAGATGTAATAGGTGAAATGATGTTAGTTAAACTAGGAATAATTGCTCCTGCAGTGCCGTTGGTAGTGGCGTCGCCGACAACAAAAGAAGTAGCATTACCGCCATATTTGATAGCGATAGAACCGTTACCAGAACCACCAAAGGAAGCGATGCTGACGGCTGGGAAATTCTGTATGGTCGAATCATTAATTTTGTCAGTTACACGAAATAATCCACCAGTATTGATGTCTATATTACCCCCAGTGCCGCTGGTGCCTTTTGGAGCATAAGCAGCAGAAACTAGCACTCCGGTGGAAATATCATTTTTGGCATTTAAAGTAATTGCACCCCCATTACCAGCATTCCCATTTTCTGAGTATGCACCTGATGTTATATATCCTGTATCTGTGATGTTGTTGCTGTTGGTATATCCTCGATTTGTGATGCTCCCATTATTTGCAGTGATGGTGACTGCACCTCCATTACCAGCATTACCAGAATTGTCGGTTGTTGAGCTTCCAGAGTTGTTGGCTGATGAGGTTGAGTCTATATCTTCTATGGTGACGTTACCATTGGTAGAAGTAATGTTAACAGCACCCCCATTACCAGCATTACCCCCATTATTATTGTACAAGTATGAACCTGTATTTATATACCCTGCGTTGATATTCCCTTTGGCATTGAGGGTGATATTTCCACCATTACCACTGTTAACAGGAATTGCATTATTATAAGACCCAGCATATGAGGATGTCGATATGCTATTTGTAGTTATGCTGCCATTATTTGCCGTGATAGTGACTGCACCTGCATTACCAGCATTTCCATAATAGGCTGTTGAGTTTGAAGAATTGTAGTAGTAGTTATTTGAGTCTGAGCTTATATATCCTGTGGTGACGTTACCATTGCTGGAAGTAATGTTAATAGCACCGCCATTACGACTATTACTCTGATTAACATTATTAATGTATCCACCATATCCTCCATATGAAGATATAAACCCTGTGTTGATATTGCCGTAGGCATTGAGGGTGATATTGCCACCATTTTGTTGATTTTGCGAATTTGCATAATAACCACCAGTATATATCCCGTTAGTGCTAGTGAGGTTAATCTCACCGTTAGTGCTAGTGAGGTTAATATCTCCACCAAAAGTATTAATATATTGTGCGGTGATATTACCTGTAGCCTGGAGAATTACAGTGCCACCATTGCTGATTATTCCATTTGATGAGGTGTAGGTGTTGATACTCCCCACCTGAATGCTTCCCGTTGGTAACAAGGGACTGGCTGGTGTTGTAAAACTTGTTCCCTCCGCAGAACTAGGAAGACCAGTAGGAGAAACTGAAGCTAAACCAGCGCGTAAAATTAAAGCATTGCTAGTAGTTAAAGCTGTAAAATCCGGGTCAGAACTGGGAATACTCTCACTCGTATCTGGTGAATTAATCGTAATATTTCCAGCCTGAATACTCCCCGTTGCTTCAACTTTTAAAGCCGCACCTGTATAATTACCAAAGCTAACATCACCGTTAGCACGAATAATTGGGTCAAATAAACTGACAAAATTACCCGCACCACCGGCTAAATTTTTAATCGCAAATTGTCCCCCACTGGCAAAATGTGCATCGCCAGAAACATTACCATCACTAACTAAAGTTAAATTCCCCCCACTAATAAAGGGTGTTTGGGGATGATTTAAAGCTAAAATATCGATGCTTTGATTACCCTGAATATAAAGATTTCCCCCCGCTTGCGCTAAAAAGGGATTGACCACACTATCGCGCACCTTGACAGTATTACCAGCCAATAAATTTAAATCGCCAGTTGTTACCAATTGACTTTCTGACAAAGTTAAATTATTTGCTGCTGATAAAGTTGCTGTATTTGCTGTCACCCCTTTAGCGACGACATCGCCACTATTTACCGGAATGCTACCAGCAGTCAATTCTACCTGTCCGTTGCTGTTGATTGTTAAACCATTAGCATTGCTGACGCTTCCACCTGTTAACAGTTCAGGTAAACTGGCAACGGATATATTACCAGATGTATTCGCACCAGGAGTAATTTCTAAACTCAGAAGATTTCCCGGTTGGCTAATGCGTAACACATTTTCACCGGGGACTGCGGCGATAGTAATATTACCTCCTGGTGCAGATAATTCTCCCGTGCTGACGACGGTACCACCAACTAAAGTTAAATCTTTCCCGTTACCTACAGCTAAATTACCCAAATTAACGATGCTTCCTGGTTGCGCTGTGGTGAAATTAAAACCGCTGGGAGTTCCCACCAAAGCCGCGTAGTTGTTATCACCAAAAGCATTAAACCAATTTGAACCAAAGCCAATTCCATTAGCAGTAGTAGCGGTGAAATCACCAGGGACATTTAAACTAGCGTTAGCACCAAAGATAATACCAGATGGGTTGAGCAAAAACAGATTTGAGTTCCCACCCGTGACTTGAATTAGTCCATTAATAATAGATGCTTCGCCACCAACAACCCGTCCTAAAATATTTTGAATATTCGGGTTAGAGAGAAAATTAGCCGTTTGGTTCGAGTCAACACCAAACTTTTGAAAGCTGTGGAACAGATTAGCACCATTTCCCGAAAGAGTACCCCCACTAATATCAACGCTATTACCGTTAGGAGTGACAACAGTATTTGTGCCATCGGCTGCAGGGGTGATAGATTGAGCTTGCACCGGAGCAAATGCACTCATTCCCAGAACAAGTACTTGAGCAATTGTGCCCATCAACAATAGTAAGTTAATTTTGGGTGTGACAGATTTCATAAACTTCCTCAAACAATATAGTGGTAGAAATTTGTAGTAATTTGTAGGGTGCGTTACGCCGCAGGCTAACGCACCGCAAATCTTTAACTGATGCACTGCAAATCTTGGTGGTGTGTTACGCTGATGCACTGCAAATCTTGGTGGTGCGTTATGCCGTTGGCTAACGCACCCTACGGCTGCTACGGCTGCAAATCTTGGTGGTGCGTTACGCCGTTGGCTAACGCACCCTACGGCTCTATCGGTTCGTAGGGGCACAGCATTGCTGTGCCCTGTGCCTCGTGGACGGAGCTTTTAGCCTCGTGGACGGAGCTTTTAGCCTCGTGGACGGAGCTTTTAGCCTCGTGGACGGAGCTTTTAGCCTCGTGGACGGAGCTTTTAGCCTCGTGAGCGGAGCTTTTAGCCTCGTGGACGGAGCTTTTAGCCTCGTGGACGGAGCTTTTAGCCTCGTGAGCGGAGCTTTTAGCCTCGTGAGCGGAGCTTTTAGCTTCGTGAGCGGAGCTTTTAGCTTCGTGAGCGGAGCTTTTAGCTTCGTGAGCGGAGCTTTTAGCCTCGTGAGCGGAGCTTTTAGTCAATCTTGGTGGTGCGTTACGCCGTTGGCTAACGCACCCTACGGCTGCTACGGTGAGTTAAAAAAGCCGTCCTGAACCAGAAGCCGGTTGACTGGGAGCAGGAGCAGTATTTTGGGGAACTGTAGGCTGAGATGGCACCGGTTTTGATGATGCTGCAGGTTTGTCATTCACATTTTCCACCGCCGCATCTTCTTCTTCTTGAATTGACGCTGGTACACTGGGACGACCACCTCCACCTCTAATCGAAATAGTCACATTAAACACACCAGGCGCTGAAGTATCAAACCTCAGACCAAGCCTGTTACTATTTCTTTGTCTTTTGCTCAAAAATTTCTCAATGGGAATCCCCAAATTAAATCCGGTTTTGTCTGTACCTGCAGAAGGTCCACTTTCTTGATTACCTGATTGAGACACTTGACCGTTATTACCTGGGTCTCTGTCACCTTGACCGTGGATACCCACAACTCGCCCTGATGCATCTAATACTGGACCACCACTCATACCCGCTCTGGTATTGGCGGTATAAACAATAGTGTATCCTTGGTCACTGGCGGTATTTTTGTCGCCCTCAACAGACTCGCCATCTAAGCGACTAGAAACCAGAGAACCAGTGAATTGAAAGACGCGCTTTTTAATTGCTGCGCCAGGGTTAGGAAATCCTGCCACATAAATTAGAGCGCCCTCTGTTATATACTTAGAATCGCCAATGGTAGCAGTTTTATAAATGCGATCGCTCCTGAATTTGACAATTGCTAAATCGACACCAGGCAATCTTTCAATATCTTTATCAGTAGAAATCCCAATTCTTTGGCGTTGTCTCCCACCTTGAGGTAATGGTGTGACAACATAATACTCATCATCTTCGTACTGAACAACATGATTTGCCGTTAATACCACATAAACATTCTTTCCCCCTTCCTGGTAGCGACCAATAATCACACCAGAACCTGGGGAATTTACCGTAGGTTCAATTCTGACGACTGTAGCTTTAGCCAGCCTGGCTATTTCCTGCGGTTCAGGCGCTGGTTTTGGCTGGGAGGCGCTTTGCGAAAAAGCCGGACTCGCGACAATCACCATTGTCGCGCCGAGCAAGCAAGCCGGTAACAGATAGCGATTTACCATTGTGTGTATTCCTCCAGGGGAGTAAGGAGTAAGGAGTAAGGAGTAAGGAGTGAGGAGTGAGGAGTTAGGAGTGAGGAGTAATGAGTAAGGAGTGAGGAGTAAGGAGTGAGGAGTAATGAGTAAGGAGTAAGGAGTAATGAGTAAGGAGTAAGGAGTAAGGAGTAAGGAGTAAGGAGTAAGGAGTAAGGAGTAAGGAGTAAGGAGTTATTATTCCTCCCATGCCCCATGCCCCATACTTCGGCTTCGCTCAGTACAAGTGCCCCATGCCCCATACTTCGGCTTCGCTCAGTACAAGTGCCCCATGCCCCATCCCCCATGCCCCTTTATTGAGGAGCGAGTCGTAAAAATGTTTGTATTGGCACCGCCCAACTGGAATTTTCTAGTTGTTGACGTATTGCTAAAACTGGTGTAGAACCATCCTTAAAAATGTAACTATTTCCCCAAAGTGGATGCTTATGTTTACCGTTAACAGCGATTAATTCACCCCGATTATTTAGGACTGGTCCACCACTCATACCTTTGCGAATATCGTTGCTATAGCCTAATTGGTAGCCATCGCGGAAAGGTTGAGGTAAAACATAGTCAACTTTGCCGATTGTAAATGCAAATCCCTGTTCATCATCAGGAAACCCCGCTGCAAAAGTTTCATCACCGACTGATATTGACGATGATGTAGTGCGGGCGATCGCATAATTATTCGCGCTCCTAAAATTGAGCAATGCTAAATCATCATCGTGAAATCTGGTTGTAATTTGTTGCGCTGAATAAATTTTCCCGTCGGGGGTTTGAATTCGATACCTATGGGCAATTCTGATGACATGGGCGTTAGTCAGAACCGTGTAATTTTCACCCTGTTTTCTAATTAAAATACCTGAACCCCAACCTTGACCAGCTATTACTTTAACTGTAATTGCACGAGCGCGATTCTGTAGTTGTGTTAATGACAATTCCCCAGAAATTTCCAGACCATTACTAGCCGTTTCACTAAAATTTGCCTCTAATGAAAAAGCAGCCTGTGTTGACAAGCCGACAACCAGACTGCCAACACAAGCAATAATACTATTGTTGGGAAAACGCATATTTTACCTAATTCCAGAATTCAATTACACCCTCAAAAGTGCTGACCATAGATGCAATTCATCGTCTCAACTCCTAGGGTGCGTGACGCTTCAATAAATATTATACGTAGTTACCAGACCTGTGGCGTCACCCACCATTCTTTGTGACATGTAAGTAAGTCCTAAATTCCTAAAATCTACCAGAATTTGGTTTAGCAGATGGTTCTGCTGCTGGAGTAGCCTCTGGGGAATCGCTTGGTTGAGCAGCATCACTGTTGATGACTTTACCTAAGTCTAAATAAGTCCGACCAGAAGACTCTTGGACATAGATTCTAGAACTAGCATTACCATCACGAATGACAAAAATTTGTTGCACAGAGACTACTGCATCATTTTTGGAATTGACGGTGAACAAAATATTGTCGGAGTTGCAACTACCCAGAGGTTCGGCGTTACAAACCACACGGTAACCATTAACGATACCAACGGTTATATATGCTAACCCATTGCGGTTATATTCTTTCTGAAATCTTTCTGAAACTTGGTTACAGCGGGTTAAGGGATTATATCCAGAACGAGAAAATTCTCTGGAATTCCAGTTAACTACTCTGACAGGATCACGACCGGGGCGTTGAGCAAAGGTAAACAGTTTACCATTTTGTTCACCACAAAAAAATCGTACATCAGCAGCATAGCTAGGAGTGCTAAATACTGCTGTTAAACTACTCAAAACTGCAGCGCCAGCAACAACGCTCATTAATCTACGTAACATATAAAATTCTCCAAAGAAAATTGAGTGATTCCTCTTAAGAGCATATCGTGTAGTTCCTGTGCTACGTAAGTGTATTTATACTTATTATCCATCAAAAAAATAGTTGTTTTTTTCTTTCTTGGATATTTATTCAATAGATGGTTTTTGTCTTCTTACCAACTTTCAATATTTTCTCTAGTTTGTTTTAATACTACTAACAATGTCATGGGAATCCAGTTTGATTTTTGAAATAAACCAAACTATCTGTAGGGTGGGAATTGCCCACCAAAAGCCATATCTGGTCGGCAATGCCTAGCACAAGTATATTTCAAAAATCAAATAGGAATCCTATATTTGCTCATGGTTATTTACTACAGAAAAATAAAAATTAGTAGGATTTTATGCGAGACAATTTCCCGTCCAACCCCCATGAATTTGATACAAAAATAAAAAATAAAAATCCCCAATCTCCAGTCCCTATCTTCAAACTAGGATTTTTGTCGTGTGTGTTTTTAATTCCCACCGCTGTCTTAGTTGGGTATCTATCACCAAGTTATGCTATAGAGACATTCGCACAAGCACCGAACCCACAAGGAGATCCCAATCGCGATCGCCTTCCCCAACCAGCACCAATCCCAGAACCCCTATCACCACAACCACAGCCAGAATTACAAAAGCCTCCTGTTCCAGAAACCTCTCCGGCGCCAGCTGCGGTGACTATTGAGGTAAAAGAAATTCAGGTTGAAGGGAGTACAATTTTTACCGCAGCTGACTGGAATCAATACACGCAGCCGAAAATAGGACAGAAAGTCACTTTAGCAGAACTCCAAGAAGTTGCTAATCAAATCACCCAGTTGTATTTGAAGCGGGGTTATATTACTTCCAGAGCAATTTTAGCAGCGCAAACAATTACCGATAGCGTTGTTAAAATTCAGGTAATTGAAGGTAGTTTAGAGAAAATTGACATTCAAGGAATCACAAGATTAAATCCTGAATATGTGCGATCGCGAATTTCTCTAGGTGCGGGAACACCGCTTTCAACAATTAAACTAGAAGACCAATTAAGGTTGCTGCGGAGTGATCCACTCTTCGCAAATGTGGAAGCCAGTTTACGTCCAGGGAGTAGCGAAGGTAAAAGTATCCTCAGAGTGCGCGTCACCGAAGCCAAATCCTTTAACACAGCCTTAAGTATTGACAATTACTCACCACCTAGCGTTGGTTCCGAAAGATTGGGAATCAGTAGTGTTTATCGTAACCTCACAGGACTTGGCGATGAATTAGCTGCATCTTATTACCGCACAACCACAGGCGGTTCCAATCTTTATGATTTCAGTTATCGAGTGCCATTAAATGCCATGAATGGGACTTTACAATTGCGAACTACAATTAACAATAATAAAGTCACCGAATCGCCTTTTGAAGTTCTCGACATTCGGGGAGAATCCGAACTTTATGAAATTAGTTATCGCCAACCCATAGTGCGATCGCTTGCAGAAGAATTTGCCTTATCCTTAGCTTTTGCAGTGCAGAATGGACAAACCTTTCTCTTTGGTCAACCCAGCCGCTTCGATAGTGGCCCAGATGCAGAAGGTAACAGCCGTACCCGCGTAATTAAATTTGGTCAAGATTACGTCAAGCGTGATTTACAAGGCGCTTGGGCATTGCGATCGCAATTCAGTTTTGGTACTGGTTTATTCGATGCTACGATTAATGTTGACCCCACGCCTGATGGTAACTTTTTCAGTTGGTTAGGACAAGTGCAACGAGTGCAAAACCTCGATGAAAATAATCGCCTAATTATCCAAGCTGATGTGCAACTAACACCCAATGGTTTATTATCTAGTCAGCAATTTGTCATTGGTGGTGGTCAATCAGTACGCGGCTATCGGCAAAATGTGCGGGCGGGTGATAATGGATTTAGACTTTCTCTAGAAGACCAGATTACTGTAAGCCGCGACCAAGGCAAAAACCCCGTCTTACAACTAGCACCATTTTTTGATTTGGGAGTAGTTTGGAATGTCGATGATAACCCCAACCGCTTACTAAAACAGAACCTTTTAGCCAGCACAGGATTAGGAGTGATATGGAAACCAGCACCAAACTTTAATCTGCGCTTAGATTATGGTCTTGGGCTGGTGAAATTGGATGATAAAGGTGATAATACTCAAGACAATGGATTTTATTTCAGTCTCGGTTATCGCCTATAATATCAAATCCGGGTGATTGCACATGGTATTTGTAGGGGCACAGCACTGCTGTGCCCAAAACGTTTGTGTGACCGTAACCGGATTTGATATAATTTGTAGGGTGGGTCACACCACGAGACAATAGATGTGCTTTCAATATTTTAGGTCTGACGCACCCTACACCCTCAACCGTCAGGCTCAAAGGCTCAAGTGTCTAGTCGAGGGAAATTCCCGCGATAATTAAAGAGAAGACCACCCTAATTGAACCGTGACAGCCAACTCAACCAACACCTCAATTTTTCGCCTATCACCGTTAATTCGGATCACCCTCCTGAGTCTCTATGTAGCACTCACCGTACCATTACCTTTTTTAGCCCAAGTAACAGCCGCATCCATACCACCAGCCTTATTATGGCTAGGAATTAGCATCGGTTTAGTTGCTTTGTATGCAGTCTTAACAGAACGAGTAATATTAGACGACCAGGGTATTCAAGTTACTTACCCCACCTGGGTTCCTCGCTTTTTCCGTAAAGGTTGGTCTTTATCTTGGTCACAAGTAAAAGAATTAAAACCTCGTACCACAGGTCAAGGAGGTATCGTTTATTATTTTCTCAGCCAAGAAGGACAAGCGTATTTACTCCCCATGCGTGTAGCCGGATTTACCCAACTAGTAAGACAAGTACAAGCCAAGACCGGCATTGATACCACAGACGTTCGCCCCTTAGCCCAACCTTGGATGTATTTTATTTTACTTATATTTACCCTACTCCTGCTGTTGATAGACGCTTGGACTATCACCACAGCTCATCAGTTAACAGTTAACAGTTATCAGTTATAGCAGGGGACTGGGGACACTTCGGCAAGCTCAGTGCATCGCTGGGGACTGGGGACACTTCGGCAAGCTCAGTGCATCGCTGGGGACTGGGGACTGGGGGGATGACCAATGACAAAGAGTAATGACCAATGACAAAGAGTAATGAGTAATGAGTAATGAGTAATGAGTAATGACAAATGACCAATGACAAATGACAAATAACAAATGACCAATGACAAATGACAAATGACAAATGACAAATGACAAATAACAAATAACAAATAACAAATGACAAATGACAAATGACCAACTCCGCCTAGAACAAATTAATCTATATACCAAGCTTAAAGGTAATCAACGAGGATACCCCATATTGCAGGATATTTCCTTGAAGATATTCCCTAGTGAATGCATTGCCATTGTAGGTCCATCTGGCGCTGGTAAAACTGCCTTATTACAACTAATCAATCGCCTGAATGAACCCACTAGCGGCAAAATATATTTAGAAAATCAGGAATATCAGCAAATTCCGATTATCCAGCTACGCCAAGACGTGACACTTGTGTTGCAAGAAACAAAGCTTTTGGGGATGACAGTTCAACAAGCCTTGGCTTATCCATTAGTTTTGCGTAGTTTACCCAAACAGACAATTCAGCAACGAGTAAATTATTGGATAGAACAACTACACATTCCCAGTGATTGGTTAGCCAAAACTGAAGTGCAACTTTCAGCAGGACAAAGACAACTAGTAGCGATCGCCCGTGCTTTAGTCATCCAACCTAAAATTTTACTATTAGACGAGCCAACCTCAGCCCTAGACATCGGTACAGCTTCCCATCTGCTGTTCGTTTTAACCCAGCTGGCTCACACTCATTACACCACAATTTTAATGGTCAATCATCAGCTAGACCTAGCACAGATATTTTGCACACGACTATTGCACCTACAACAAGGTCAGTTGTTGGCAGATACAACAGCCTCTGAGGTAGACTGGGTTAATCTACGAGCTAGCTTGATACACGCAGCAGATCAAGACGCTGAAGAATGGAGTTAGGCAAGTATCAAGGGTCAAGGGTCAAGGGTCAAGGGTCAAGGGTCAAGGTTATTCCCCCATATCCCCCATATCCCTCATATCCCCATCGCCCTCATATCCCCATCTCCCCTACAACCGTTGAGTACTCAGGGTAGAACGTGGATTACTAAATCTCTCTTTAGGTAACTTTGTTTGTGATTGGGGAATATTAGTATTCAAAATTTCCATGTTAAATCGATATCCCACATTGCGAATAGTTTGAATCAAGCTAGGTTGTCGGGGATCAAGTTCGACTTTTTTCCGCAGCGATAAAACGTGAGTGTCAATAGTGCGCGGGTTATCAATAGCGTCAGGCCAAGCGCGACGCAGCAATTCTGATCTAGATAGGGGTACACCTCCTGCTTGTGCTAAAACGTAGAGTAAGCTAAATTCTTGGGGCGTTAAATCAATAAACTCCCCTTGGAAGCGCACACGACGTTGTACTAAATCGATTTGCAAAGCGCCATAATCTAAATAAGCCGGCGCAATAGGTGTCCGATTGCGGCGAATTAACGCTTCTACCCGTGCGAGAAACTCCTGCATCCCAAAAGGTTTGCTCAAGTAGTCATCAGCCCCTGCTTTCAAGCCGGCGACGATATCGGCTTCATTAGTCCGGGCTGATAGCATTAAAATTAAAGGTTGTTGCTGACGGTGCAACCAACGACAAAACTCAATGCCATCACCATCAGGTAAATCAGCATCAAGAATGACTAGTGTCGGTTGCTGGCTTAAAAACACTTCCCTTGCTTGATAAATGCTGGCGGCCTGATGCACACGATATTCCAACTGCTGCAAGTGCCAACCCAGCAACGACCTGAGATGGGGATTTCCCTCAACGATTTCAATACAAACCGAACCCACGGTGGCAAGATCCCTTAGCGTCGATGATTTTCAAAGTAACAAGCCCAAGGCCAATGTTTTGTAGTCTTTGTTACTCCAATTGCTATTAGCTTTACATTTCCTCATAGAAATTGGGGCAAAAAATTTAAGTTAAGCCTTGCCCAAAGCGGATTAGTAATGTTCTTAAATTTTTGTTAGACTTTTAGGAAATAACTTCCGCTCAAACATCCTACTACTCTGTCAAGATAAAAATGATGGACTGTAGTGCGGGCATCTTGCCCGCGTGAGCGAGACGCTCACACTACCAAAAATCCCTCAAAACAAAATTGACAGACTACTACTCCTGGAAGGGGGGAATGCACTAAAACACTATCACCAAAAAAGCTAAACCTGTCGAAATCAGTCTTTCAGCTTGCTGGTGAAAGCGCATTTTCTACTGGCAACTTTTAGCCCTACATCCATAAGTAGCATGGGGATGTTGACCAAATAATTCATAAAATTAACTTACCGTATAATCATATTTTGTCTTTTCTGGAATAGGATCAGAATACCTTGTAACTGCTGGGGGGTGTTGCCCAAAGTAGATCGGTTGGCTACGACTTGAAGCCAAATGGGAACTAATACTTCACATTTGGTGCGGGATCATTTACAATTCTCATTCCAAAGAGATTAACACAGCAGTTATGCTCCAAGACACACAAACCATCCGCTTTTACCAAAGAATCACCGACGCCTTCGTCGAGCTATGGAATCGCGGTTATCGCATGGATGATATGCGGATGTATTTGGATGGATATCTAGCCGCGCTGCGACATGGAAACGTTATCGAACCCTATCTGATTCATCGTCTAGAAGAGGAAGCAAGCCGCTACTTGTACGACGCATCGAACTTTGCCATGACACAACCAGAACCAGAACGACAACACGATTACTACTAATGCCCTCGGCCCGGTCATTTTTAGTAACTTGCTCATCAACGCAGATAATTATAGCATATTATCTGAATTGAGCAAGAGGTGTGGTGGTGTGAAATTTTGAATAGAAAAACCATCCCCTCAGCCATGTTTTGGTTTTTACATTCGACTGAGGGGACTTTTAACTTACAGCCATTTTCAGGTAAATAGACCACGCTTTTGGGGCGCAAGGCCTTGCGCCCCTACAAACGACGCCAAAAACCGTTATTTTAGCCTAGAGGCGACTAGAAACCAAGAGAATTTTACGAAGCTAGAGCAATTGCTAGAAGTTGCTCTAATTCACCATTTTGATACATTTCAATCAGGATGTCGGAACCGCCAATAAATTTACCATCGATATACACTTGGGGAATTGTCGGCCAGTTGGAATATTCCTTAATTCCTTGACGAATTTCGGAGTTTGCTAGTACGTCAACCGTCTCAAAGGGAACTCCAAATGTATTGATAATCTGTACAACGTTGTTGGAGAAACCACATTGAGGCATCAATTTGTTTCCCTTCATGAAAATTAGAATTTTGTTGTCTGTTACTAACTTATCAATTTGTTCTTTGAGTTCTGGCGTCATAGTTTTTCGTTTCCTTGTTTGCGTTCAAAAGTGAGGGTTCAGTATTGAGGAGTAGGGAGTGATGTCCTCACTCATAACTCTTAACTTGACGAAGCGGCTGTTGCCTGCCATGCTTCAGGAGTATAGGTTTTTACTGCCAAGGCATGAATGGCTTCAGTTGACATAGCTTCGCGGACCGCATCATAAACTAACTGGTGTTGTTGCACCAGTCCCTTACCGCCAAACTGCGATGAAACTACTGTCACCTGATAGTGGTCACCGCCACCAGTCAAGTCTTTTACCTGAACCTGGGCGTCTGGCAGTTCCGCTTTGATCATTTCCTCAACCTTCTGGGGACTAATCATCGCAATTCCTGAAAAAACTTCTTTTCTATTATTAACAGAATATTTGACATCTCCCCCGGTTAGAAACCGGAGGATTCTAAACTGATGTTGCTACGGCGGCTATAAGCCGCACTCCGCAACGTTTGCGATATGATTTATCTAATCTCGTAAACAAATCAATTCGTTGTGGCACTGTCAAAGATGCCCTACCCACCTCGGCTAGGTTTAATCCTAGCTGTGTGGCTACTTTTCTCATGATGTTAGCACTTCCATTGCAATCGGCATTAATAATGGAGCCATCATGACTTTTGTACTGTCCCCTAGTTGTACGGGTTCCACTTGCTTTCCACCCTTCAGGCTTTTCGCCATATTTGGGTAGGGAGTCGCAATCAAGGAATGATGCCAAAGAAGTATACGCCTCCTCAGTTATTGTTAAAGTAATTCCGTACTCTGGGCATAGTTGTTTTAGCCTGTCTATTAATCGACTGGTTGGGATAACTACAAAATTCTGATTATTTCTTTTTCCCATGCTGGAATTTTGTTTCTGTCCAATATTCCAACCAATTACAATGTTACCTACTCGGTCACTGAGGCATTGATTAATAATGAATCGCACTGCTTTGTTAATAGCATTATTTTTGAGATGAGGAAGAGGAATTGCTACCTTGTCTAGGATAGGGAGCATCCACAAAACCCAACTCAAATAGCTGTTGATAGGCTTTCTTACCTAATTCCCGTGTCGGGTTTTGACTTTTGATAATTTGCACCAATAATGGTACAGCTAGTTCTGGCTGATTGAGCGCCCGATGCACCAATGCTAGGCGATAAGTGCTTTCATCTCGTAGTTGGGCAGTATTTAGAGCCATTTTCCGCTGGGAATCAGAAACTCTGTTGTCAATTCCAGTGAAGCTGGAGTTTAAATCCTGATAAAAATTAGATAGCTGATTAAAAATCTGACGTGCTTCTTGGAGCTTTTTGGCAGCCACATCGTATTTTTGGGCAGAAACGGCATCATCTGCCTCTTGTAGGAGCCGCTGACCGCCTTTAATACTCAATACGCTGTTATTTTCGACTGTAGGACGCAGAGTATTAGGATCGTTGGGGTCAATAGGTTGTGGTGGTTGAGTATTTGTGCTTGGTGGTGTTGGTGTCTGGGCATAAACTGGGGATAGCAGGCTAAGGGCTGCTATGAATGATAAGCAAGTGTTGCGAATTAAGGGAACATCTGTAGCAAAGTTCATGGGTTGAATTTGTGCGACAAGTATAAACAAAATGTAAACTTCGGGTATCTTAACTCTGTTTTTGTCTATAACAAAGCAAAGCTACATACTAAGTTTCTTTGTTTTAGACTAAGAACTGGTTGATGAGAGTTCCCATTGCTGCTGCATAGTAGGTAAATTGCGCCTATGAATGATCCCCTAAATTCATCTAATTTTGCTAATCCGGGTATACCAGCCAACAGTCAGGGGCTGATTTTACAACGCGGTGGTCAAGAACTGATTTTAGAAAAAGCTTTAGATTGCTTCACCGTCAGCCCTGTGACAAATGTATCTTCCCAACAATTATCTCAGGTTAGTTGGGCTATTTGGCGTCGCAGTATTCCCCAAGCACAGCTAGAAGTTTTCACGATTGCACCCAACCTGTTAGACGAGGGGATGTCCCAAGCACGGGCTGCGGAAAATGTTGCCTTTGCCAGTCATGTTTACAAAATTAAAGATAATCCTGGGACTTTTGTTTATCTCAGTAACCAAATCACAATTCAATTTGCCCCTGGGGTTGATGCTGGTAGGATTAATGCTATAATATCGGCTTTAAACTTAGTCCAAGACAAACCAGTCCTGGGTTTGTCTAACACTTTCGTGTTTCTTGTGAGTAAGCAAGCAACCGAAAATCCCCTGAAAATTACCAACCAGCTGCAAGGACTCCCAGAGGTTTTAATAGCTGAACCTAACATCCTCGTGCAACAGGAGCCGCATTACAAACCCCGTGACCCTCTTTATGCCCAGCAATGGTATCTTAACCACAATGGTGGTAAACTGTTGGGTGTGGGTTCTCATATTTCTGTAGAAAAAGCTTGGGATATCACTCGCGGTGTCCGTTCGGTGGTTGTGGCTATAGTCGATGATTCCTTTGATTTGAACCACCCAGATTTTCAAGGTCGGGGAAAAGTTGTCGCCCCCAGAGATTTGAAGCAAAATGACTTTTTACCCTTGCCGGCTGAAGAGGAAACTAGTCACGGTACAGCTTGTGCAGGAATAGCCATTGCTGAAGAAAATGGTGCGGGAATTGTCGGGGTTGCTCCTGGTTGCGCGTTAATGCCAATTCGTACCACTGGGTTTTTGGATGATCAATCAATTGAGGACATATTTAACTGGGCGATCGCCAAGGGAGCTAGTGTTATTTCTTGCAGCTGGGGAGCATCGGCTGTTTATTTCCCCCTGTCTTTGCGCCAACGCGCTGCTATTACCCGTGCTGCTACCCAAGGACGCAATGGTAAAGGTTGTGTGATTGTGTTTGCCTCCGGGAACGCCAACCGCCCCATTGACGGTACTGTGTTGGAGCGGAATTGGCCGAAAAACCTGTTAGCTGGTAATACAGAGTGGCTCAGTGGTTTTCCGGTACATCCAGATGTAATTGCCGTGGCTGCTTCCACTAGTTTAAATAAGAAAGCTGCTTACAGTAATTGGGGAGTGAATATTTCAGTTTGTGCCCCTAGTAACAATGCACCACCAGGTATGTGGTTTCAAGATACCGGTTTTATGGAAACCCAACCGGCGATCGCTACTTCCCTCGCTGGATTGGGAATATTAACTACCGACCAAATGGGTGCAGCAGGCTACGATCCAGGCAACTTTACGAATAACTTTGGTGGTACTTCTAGTGCAACTCCTGTAGTTGCGGGAGTTGCTGCACTAGTTTTGTCAGCAAATCCTGACCTAACTGCCCAACAGGTCAAACGGATTCTCCAAGACAGCGCGGATAAAATTGTAGACCCGAATCCTGACTCCCAACTGGGTTTGCGTCAAGGTACTTACAATAAAAATGGCCATTCCCAATGGTTTGGTTATGGCAAAGTCAATGCAGCTAATGCAGTGTTATTAGCACAACAGATGAGGCCACTTGCTGCAAGTGGCACAAAGCAAATCAGAGGAGAAAATAAAAACCTCTTAGCAATTCCCGATAATGACACAAAAGGAATCAAGAGTGCGATTGTGATTGCTGATGCAAGTCCAGTCCAAGATATTCAGGTAACGGTAAATATTACCCATAATTTTTTAGGTGATTTAGAAATTTATTTAATAGCGCCCAATAATCAAAGTGTGTTGCTGCAAAATCGTACATTAGGGCGGCGTACCGATTTACGAACAACTTACACAGTGCGATCGCACCCAGGACTCAGACAGCTACTATCCTTACCAGCAAAAGGACGTTGGCAATTGTGGGTCATCGACTACGCGTTACAAGATATAGGCAAACTCAATAGCTGGGCCTTAAATTTGGGAACTTATTGATACTCCCCACGGCTATAAGCCGGGGGATTCGGTTCTTGCGTACTTAACGTGCTAAATTTTTAATTACAGTCGATAACTTTGTTTTAAAATCAAGGCTTACAGGCGCTTATAGCCAAAATTTTAATCATCAGACCTAAAAGGCAGTAAATAATGGCTGTCATCTTATCCCAGCAAGGAGTTCAAGCTTATTTTTCAACATATTTAGCACGCTAAGTACGCAAGAACCAAGATTATATAAAGTCATCCTACTATACATCTTTTCAATGCGGCTAAAGCCGCACCCGACTTATCCCCATGTCTAAAGCCAGGGGCTTGCGTCTCGCTTTTTGGTCATTAATCATTTGTCAAGGACAACTGACAAAGGACAAAATTAAGAATTAGGAATTTCTGCAAATGCTTGACTGGCGATTTCTGATTCTTGATGGCTTAACTGTTGTAAACTAAGGGCTAAATCAGCTGTCATGTGCTTGGCATTCTTTTTGACACAGCCATTCGTGTAATCTACGGCATTGATTGGCAGTCCAATCTGAATACAAACATCTGTACCCCACTTTGGATAAGGTTGGCTGTAATTGATGCTGATAGGTACAACTTTAACTCCCAGTCCTGGCTGACTAGATTCAGCAGCCAAAGCCAGACGTGCAATTCCCTGCTTCAATGGGTGAACTTCACCATCCCGATAAATCCCGCCTTCGGGAAAAATCACCACGGTTTTTTTCTGCTGAAGTAGTTCAACTCCGTGGCGCAAAGTGGTAATTGAGGGATGTTTAATATCTACAGGAAAGCCCCCTAAACGTCGGACAAACCAGCCTTGTAATCCTTGACATTCAGTAATTGCGACCATAAACCGCAGGTGTTTGCCTGTGATACAACCTACAGCCACATAGGGTACCAGCAAGGCATCCCAACGCGCCCGATGGGTAGGCGCAAGGATCACAGGACCAGTGGTAGGGATATGTTCTTGTCCGATAATTTTAATGCGGCGAAAAAATAATGGTAGAAGGAAGTGACGCCCTAATAGATACGCCAAGGGGCTTAACCAAGGAGAAACCCGCGACGTAGTATAAGACACCCTAGGATTTGTTACAGCTGGAGTATTTACTGGTTTTTCCTGGCAGGCATTTTCAGTAGAGTAAAATTCCATCATGACGGTGGCTGCTGATAGTCGGATAAAATATAACGAAAGCTTGATTAGTTACACCGTAGATTTTCTTCCGTGACTTGTGTCATACCTATTGGACAGTTTTACCTCTGTCCGTTATATTCTCTTAGTCCGCCGCGTAGCAAACCAAGCTTGCAGCTGCTGACGACAGGCCGATTCTAAAATGCCGCCGATGACTTGTAGACTGTGATTAGAAGCAGCACTATCGGGAATATTTGCAACCGTACGAATCGCACCAGTTTTTGTATCATCTACGCCATAGACAAGTAAACCTAAGCGGGCTTGTACGATCGCACCAGCACACATCGGGCATGGCTCTAAAGTTACATACAAAGTGCATTGATGAAGACGCCAGCTCTGTAAATTTTTAGCACCTGCCCTAAGAGCGATAATTTCTGCATGAGCGGTGGGATCTATGTCTCGTTCTTTGCGGTTTTCACCTTCGGCAACCATATTACCTGACGAATCAATAATTACAGCACCTACCGGGATTTCACCAGCTTCACCTGCTGTTTGTGCCAATTCTAGGGCGCGACTCATCCATTGCCGATGTATAAGATATTGTGTGTCTTTAATTAACATATTAATTATTGCTAAAATATTTTAAATAGCCCCTAGACTGAAAATCCACGAACAATTGTGATAAATATTACATTATCTAGCAATTAAAAAAAATCATAACTGATAATTTATAATTAGAGCAGATTGCAAATTCATGAGCTACAGATTATTGTCAGGCGCCGGCAAAACGTGCCCCTAGCTCTGTACTTCATTTATCAGAAAAATGCTCTAGGTTGATTCCTAAGCAGATGCTTGGGCTAAAAGCTGGTCAAGTTGACCTTTCGTATCTAACAGATAAAGGTCATCACAGCCGCCGACATGTTGGTTATTGATGAAAATCTGCGGTACGGTGCGGCGTTCGTTAGCACGTTCAGCCATTTTCGCTCTGGCTGCTTCATCACCGTCGATTTTGTATTCAGTGAATTTGACACCTTTCCACCACAACAGCAACTTGGCGCGGATGCAATAAGGACAAGTTTGCCAAGTGTAGATTTCAACGTTGGCATTGACTCGCTCTGGATGGCGATTTAAGAGGGGATTGAAAAAGTCCAGCATATTTTCATTTTAGAGGGATTGGGCATTGGGCATTGGGCATTGGGCATGGAGTATGGGAACATTACTTCCTCATCCCCACTCATCAAGGATAAGGAGTCGCGAATGGTAAGTCTGATCCCTCACCGTAGGGGAAAATCAGGGTTTTTGGCGTTGTTGAATGATCTTCCGGGGCGCAAGGCCTTGCGCCCCTACCTACAATCGTCCTGCCTCTAACGTAGCCAATTAAGGCTTAATCTGGTCAACTAGGCTTTTACAAGCCCTCACTTACCCGAAGGGAAGTGATGGGTGGTTGACTGATTTCTAGCTCATTTTGGCGTAAATGGGCTTTAAATTTTTTACCAAATTTGACTAAAATCGGCAGGTTAGCGCTTACAGGTCTACCTTGCCATTGGGTAACAATAGCCTCAACATCGCCTTCTGTGCCTTTGAGGTCAAAAGCCTGACTGCGATGTTCAGGATGATGGTAAACTATTATCGACTCTTTAACTCGGACGCGATCGCCAATTTTCATAACCACTTTTACACCTAGCTTTTTCTTATTTTCTCATGATTGACCTGATTTTTTTCGACTGTTGAAGGTTGTCATTAGTCATTTGTCATTAGTCATTAGTCATTTGTCATTTGTCATTTGTTGTTTTTCACCAATCCCCAATACTTCTCTACGTTCGCGGAGCGTGTCGGAGACAGAGGCTACGCCTAGCTTGCTTCCACGTAGTGGTACGACAAGCTCAGTACAAGTCCCCAATCCCCAATCCCCAATCCCTGGTAACAGAGCGGAGCCGAAGTGCAATCCCTGGTAACAGAGCGGAGCCGTTCGCGTAGCGTCCGCACCAGAAGTGCAATCCCCAATCCCTGGTAACAGAGCGGAGCCGAAGTGCAATCCCTGGTAACTGAGCGGAGCCGTTCGCGTAGCGTCCGCACCAGAAGTGCAATCCCCAATCCCTGGTAACAGAGCGGAGCCGAAGTGCAATCCCTGGTAACTGAGCGGAGCCGTTCGCGTAGCGTCCGCACCAGAAGTGCAATCCCCAATCCCCAATCCCTAGTCCCTATTCCGTTGCGGACACAACTGCTGCACTCTTGGGGGAAGTTGTTGACACATGCGGTGGAATGCTTGGGGTTGAAGTTGCGCCCAAACTAATAATCCTACACTTGTACCCCCCACCAGCAATACCAAAAATCCCCCAACCAGCACCAAAGGCTTACCCAGATGTGATTTTTTAAATTGGCTATTGATTGATTCCTCCCTGACTTCCACCGCTACAAGTCCTGATGCAGTTTCAGCCAAAGATGCTGGTTCTTCTTCTATTTCAGCTTCTACAACTTCTACAGCAGGCTGTGTATAAGCAATCGGTACTAAAGATTCTTTGGAAACACGGCAAAGTGTGAGAACAATTGATGTATTATCATGACCATTTTTTTGATTTGCCAGGTTAATCCAATTGCTAAGAGCATTTTCTAGAGCTAGTTTACCTGTTAAAACTGGTAGTGCGTAATCCTGCCAGGACTGTTCCACCCAGTTATTATCGCTTAAACCATCGGAACATAGTAGCAATATGCCGTCTTCTTCCACAATGAAGCGTTTAATCGAAATACGCAGAGATTCGGCATCTTTTGTTCCTAATGCTTGAGTCAGGGCAGTTGCATCTGGTCTTAATAGTGCTTTTCGATACAGAGTCCTGGCAAAGCGTACTTCCCGCGTTGCTACGTCATCATCTACTGTCAGTAACTGACAATAGTTACGAGTAATCCAATAAGCACGACTATCGCCGACATTCGCCAAGTAAAGTTCATGGCCATTTTCTATCTGATCAAGAGACGTACTTAGCACTCGTTGCGATATTTGCACCGCCATTACCAGAGTTGTCGCCATGCGTTCTCTACCTTGGCGTTTCTGTTCGTCATTACGGACGGAAATCAGGTTATTCACTACCCGCAAACTGGCTTCTAGTTGTTGCTTTAACAAATTTGGTGATACCAGTTCTGTTTGTTCTGCTACTTCAGTTAATAAAGCACGGATTTGCAACTTTAAGGACTGCACAGCCAATTGACTAGCAACTTCACCGCCTTGGTGCCCACCAATACCATCACAAACAATCGATAACGGCAATAAGTAGTCATCTAGATTACCAACAGGGTAGCAAGTGTCCTCATTTTGCCTCAATTGTGGACCTGTATCTGTCGCGCCGATCACCTCAAGTCTTAATGGTAATTCTGCCGCCGATGATAGTAGTAAAGCATTGAGTTGAGTTGTAATTCCCCTTAAATCGACTTCTGTACTACACAATTGCTGGACGATGTTCTGTAACCCTGGGGCTACTGCTGTTTTCGCTGTCGCTACCAAAGGCTGCCAAAAATGCCCCAGATTCTGTAAACTAGGCGGCATAGTTTCTGATGTCTGCTGAAGTTCCAACAGTCGCACACACCAACCTTGGACTCGCAGGTTATCTGGTAGCAGCAAACTGCTAGCAACTCCCAATTCTAATAAAGGTGTCCAAAGTTCAATGATTTGCCATAACCAGTAAACTTGTCGTACCGCTGTTGCTTGTTCCCATGCATCGGCGATGATGGGGTAAAGGCGCCCACTCTCATCTATCGGTGCATTTTCCAGCAATAGGATATCACCCGCATTAGGTTCTAGGGCGCGAGTAAACCCGTATGCTTGCGGCAGATGTAGTCGTTCTTGATATAACCGTAGATAAGGAATAACGTCTTCGGGTAATTCTTCCGGTACCTCTGGCGGTACTCCCGGTTGAGTATCCAGCCAAATCTGCTGCGTAATTACCTCATATCTATTAGCCACCGTTGTTCCTGGTGGAATTGTCGCTGCTAATGTCCCAGACGCCCAGAGATAGCGGTGAATTAGGGGCGTGTGACAATTTGCACAGCTACGATTCCCTACAGGATTCATCGGGTGAGTACAGATGGGATTTACGCAATAAATTATTCTTTGTGTAGAAATCATAAACCTATACGGCAGTCCTATTTGATTCAAGAACTTACTCGTAAATACAGGCAATAGGCAAGAGGCTATAGGCAATAGGTAAACGCAATCAGGTAAGATTACTCGCTTTGGGCAGGAATATTACCTAATGGTGCGTCTCATTAATTCTGATAGGTGTATTGATTTGTTCGTAGTTGCGTTTTAGCGCTGCGACAATTAAAAGCGCTAAAACGCAACTACAAACAATCCATCAAAATTAATGGGACAGACCACTAGCTTGGTGATATCTTCTACGCCAACCTGGGTAAAAGTATGGCGTAGGGTAGGGTGGTTCGTTTTTAACTGCCTGATATCCCTACATAAGTGTTAATACCCCTCAGTAAACCAAAGGTGTAGCGCCACGCATCGCACGTAAAGAATTTATACAAGCAGGGCAATCGCAGCCAAATAAAGTAATTGCCATATCGCTTTCTTGGTTATTGAACTCTAGTATGGGAACATCATCTTTAGATATCCCTGCTTCTGGCTGATAATCGGGAATTTCAGCTAATACGGAAGCTCTGGCACATACCAAACCGATTTTATGCTTATTGCGGATACAAGATAGACGGTCAGTTGATCTGTTTGCAGGCTCTATGGCTTGGGCTTGATTGATCATCACTCCCACAGATAGGATTGAGCCAAGAAGCACGGGAGTCGAAAGCAAACTGAGTATAAATTTGTTCATTTGTTTCCTTAAACAACAATTATGACTATTGAGAATAATCCGATTTACTCTTACAATTCAAGTCCAAGTCCATCAGGAATACTAATATCCAAGGTAGCTATCAATCAATAGATATATTTCTCGCAAAAACTAGAATTATAGATAGGTACTAGTCCCGCGATTTCAAACGACTAGTTATTGCTAAAATTGGGCGCAGATACCCCCCAACCCCCCCTGGAAAAGAGGGGCAGAAAGTCCTCAAAGTCCCCCTTTTTAAGGGGCATTTAGGGGGATATAAGACTTCATTTCACAGACTGACAGTCAATTTGGCCTCGGCTAATTGGGCATTTTCAGCGACAATTTTCCGAAATAGTTCGCCATCAATTGTCTCTACATCTGATAGCAAATCTACTAGATGCTCCAAAACTTTGCGGTTGTCCTGCAACAATTTTTTTGATAGTTGGTAGCAATGGTTAATAATTTCGCGGACTTGGGAATCAATTTTGGCAGCAATTTCTTCAGAATATTCTGATTTATTCATCCAATCACGTCCCAAAAATACCTCTTGGCTCTGATTTTCTAGAGACAATGGCCCTAATTCAGACATACCAAATCGTGTTACCATTTGTCGCGCCATATTTGTTACTTGTTGCAGGTCATTTCCTGCACCAGTGGTAACTTCCGGCTTCCCGAAAACAATTTCTTCGGCAGCGCGACCTGCTAAAGTGGCAGTAATCCTGGCTTTGAGTTGGGAACGGGAAATTAATCCTTGCTCCTCATTGGGCGTAAACCAAGTTAATCCCAAGGCTTGTCCCCGGGGGATGAGTGTAACTTTTTGCACGGGGTCATGGTTTTTGAGTAAGGTGCCGACCAAGGCGTGTCCTACTTCATGGTAGGCAATTAAGCGCTTACTCTTGCTGTCTACTAAGGCGGTACCTTCCATCCCGGCGACTACCCGGTCTACAGCAGCATCAACTTCTAGCAGGGTAATCGCTTCTTTGCGTCTTCTGGCGGTGAGAATTGCAGCTTCATTGAGTAGGTTGGCTAAGTCAGCGCCCGTAAAACCAGGAGTACGACGAGCGATCGCCTCTAATGATACGCCCGGATCAATTTTCTTATTCCGCGCATGGACTTTTAAAATCTCTAGTCGCCCTTTTAAATCTGGTGCATCAACTATCACTTGTCTATCAAAGCGTCCGGGACGCAATAGCGCTGCGTCAAGAACATCCGGGCGGTTGGTGGCAGCAATAATAATGATGCCAGTGTTACCTTCAAAACCATCCATCTCCGTCAGTAGTTGGTTGAGGGTTTGTTCGCGCTCATCGTTACCACCACCGATTCCAGCACCTCTTTGTCGTCCTACAGCATCGATTTCATCGATAAAAATCAAGCAGGGAGCATTATCTTTAGCTTTTTTAAACAAGTCGCGGACGCGGGAAGCACCCACACCCACGAACATTTCCACAAATTCCGAGCCGGAAATACTAAAAAATGGTACACCAGCTTCGCCAGCGATCGCCTTTGCCAATAAAGTTTTACCAGTACCAGGAGGACCGATTAACAACACGCCTTTAGGAATACGTGCGCCTACAGCGGTAAATCTTTCTGGCTGTTTGAGGAAGGTAACAACTTCTTGTAGTTCTTCTTTGGCTTCTTCTACCCCAGCCACATCCTCAAATTTTACACCAGTTTTTGCTTCCATTTGGAATCTAGCCCTGGATTTACCAAAATTCATCGCTTGGTTAGAAGCATTGGTAGAGCGGCGGAGGAACAATAGCATTAACGCCAAAAGTGGTAAAATCCACATCAGGTTAATCAACAAACTCACCGCAGCTCGACTGTTGGCAGAGGAAACTTCAGCAAAATCAACGTTTTTTTCTTTAAGCTTATTAATTAACTCTGTGTTTTGTTCCAAAAGCCTCACCTCTACCGGTGAATCTGGCTTTTCGGCTAAATATACCCTTGCTATTTGTTCGGCTTCGTCAAGTTCTACTTTTTTGACTTCCCCTCGGTCTGTTTTCTGAATCAACTGGCCATAAGTTAAGGGAGAATTATTGCGCTCTGCTTTTTGCGCTAATGCGGGATAACCCCCCAAAATCCCTGGTAATACAATCAAACTCGCTGCTAGGGCCCCAGTCCAATGAACGCGCTTTACCGATGGCTGTTTTTTCAATGCTTTTTTCCCGAAATTTGTCATAATAATTACCTTGTGTCTGGCTGGCATTACCTGATCGCTGGTTTTATGCCTATTCTTCTAGCAAAAATTGAAATAACTGGAAATAAATCTTTTCTCATCTAGTTTAACTTCCAGATTAAGCCATGCTCACGGATCTTCATACCAGTTTTAAATAATACTTTAAACAACTGACCCATTTACACTAGGGTTAATTAACGGCTGTATGGAGTTCTGAGTCTATCTCTCGATCCAGAAATGATTCATGTGGTTTATAATTTGGATGACTACATTTCTCTGTGTACCAGGGTTGTGAATCAACAACTGGAAAACTATCTTCAGGCTTGCCATCATTGTTTTCACCCCTGGAGTAACCTACTATTCAAATTTTCCCTGCTCCCTGCGCTCAGTCTTTTGGGATTGATGCTCTCTGCAATCTGCAAACAAATCCTATTACTCATCTGAGCCTCCCATTGGGAATTGTGCCCCCAAACCAAAATCTATTACGGAATCTCACCTACAATCTTATCCTGATTCGCGTTTTGGCGAGGAGAATCAGCTTGTCTATTGGATATTCAGAAATACTACTTTCTCCCGCAAATCTTAAGGGGAATTTTCTCAACAGGGGTGTTCTGAATTTTGAAATCCGAATGTGGATGGCAGGCTGCGATTATTGAGTGCGACTAACTCGATCAATGCCGTGATTTTTTGTTCCTAATTCTAGCATAGAGGTATTTATTATGTCAATTCCTTTGTTGGAGTATGCTCCTTCATCTCAAAATCAGCGTGTTATTGGCTTTGAGGTGCCTGGTGATGAACAACCGAGAATTTACACAACAGAGAACCTGCTGTCAACCACGGAAATGGATGACTTGATTACTGCTGCGTATCGGCAAATTTTTCATGAGCAGCAGATGCTGTCTAGTAATCGACAAATCTTTTTGGAATCTCAACTCAAAGCCAGACAGATTACGGTGAAAGACTTTATTTACGGATTAGTCTTATCCGATTCTTTTCGTCGGCTTAATTACGATGCCAACAATAATTATCGCTTTGTGGAAATCTGTGTACAACGGATTTTGGGACGGAAGATTTATGGCGATCGCGAAAAATTTGCTTGGTCAATAGTCCTGGCTACTAAAGGACTCAAAGGTTTAATTAACGATTTGCTCAACAGCGAAGAATATATCAACAACTTTGGTAACGATACGGTTCCTTATCAACGGCGTCGGGTTTTACCCCAGCATTCTCAGGGCGAGTTACCCTTTGAGCGGATGGCACGCTACGGCACCGATTATCGTGACAAGTTACCATTGTCCATGAGAGGATACAAGCAAGTTCAGCCATTGACTCTACAAACATTCTTGCGTAGTTCTGACAGAGATGTTGTCTTATGGCTAGCAGCTTCTATAGTCGTTTTGATAGCCTTAGTGTATTTGCTGCCAATATTTGGTTTATTGCCACACATTGGGCCTTACTAGTCACTTAAGGTCAATAGACCATGCTGTAGGGGCGCAAGGCCTTGCGCCCCTACTGGCGGTAATAACGAGAATTTGGGTGGGTCATTCCCCTACAAGTCAGGTTATCGAAAAATTGGGTTTAAAACCCCGTCCTTCTAGGACGGCTTTTGGTACAATATGAGATGTGGAAGGGTAATTAACCACTTAAAAAACCCTATTGCTACCTAACACGTAGACGCTGTACCTTCTCCCAAAGGGAGAGGCTACGCCAAGACAACTGAATCTAGACGGTTCTACTTCGTAGTTCTAGTATTACCTGGAAGTAGGTAAAAGATTCATAGGTACTAGACGAACGGCATTGTATGGGCATATAGCAGTATGCCTCTAACAAACAAATTTTGCACGCCACGCTGTGCAACTATGGTCGGGCAGACCAAAAGTTAACGCTTGGGGAGAGAACCACCTCTGGTCTAGATACCGCAAGGGGTCTAGGCTAAGTGGACTCGTTGAACCAAGAATCCTCATGCCTTTAGGCTGAGGAGTGTCAATTGACATATTAGGCCACAAATCGCTAAAATAAACATAATCATAACGATTCCGTTTTTTAATAATTATTGTATTCGTAGATTAAGAGTTTGTGGGTTAATTATGGTGAAAATTGTTGCTATTGGTGGTAGTTTAAGACCCAACTCCTATACCTATCTGGCTTTGCAAATAGCAGCACAAAGGGTAGAAGCGCTAGGCGCAGAGATAGAAATTCTGGATTTGCGCCAGTTGCAGTTACCTTTTTGTCATGGCGGTAAGGAGTATCCAGAATATCCAGACGTTCAGCGATTACGGAATAGCGTTTACAATGCCGATGGGTTAATTTTAGCCACACCTGAGTATCATGGCGGCGTTAGTGGCGTGCTAAAAAATGCCCTAGATTTGATGAGCTTTGAAGAACTGTCTGGTAAAGTAACTGGACTGATTAGCGTATTAGGTGGTCAGTCGAATAGCAACGCCCTCAACGACCTAAGGCTAATTGTCCGCTGGGTACATGGTTGGGTAATACCAGAACAAATTGCCATTGGACAAGCTTACGCTGCCTTCAGTCCAGAGGGCAAGCTATTAGATGAAAAACTTTCCCAACGCTTTGATCAATTTGCTCAAAGTTTAGTTGACAACACCCGCAAGCTGCGAGGCGTTAGTTAGAGTTAGGAGTTGGGAGTTGAGAGGCGATTAATTATTGCTAGTACTCTGTCAAGATAAAAATGATGGACTGTAGTGCGGGCATCTTGCCCGCGTGAGCGAGACGCTCACACTACCAAAAATCCCTCAAAATAAAATTGACAGACTACTAGTGGGGTGGGCAAAATTTTGCCCACCTCCTAACTCCTAACTTTAATGATGATGGTGGTGATGGTGATTGGTTAACTGGGGATTAACCGTCATTGCTTCGGCCGACAGCAACTCACCAATATGAGCATTCGCCCATTCAGCAGCCATAGCCAAAAATTCGGGATGGTCGTTGACACAAGCCATTTGCACATAGTCCACTTGGGGATGCTTTTTCTCTAAAGCATGGATGATATGATGCACATCTAATAAAGTTTCGTGGTTTTCTGTCGCAAAGCCAATCGGCATAAAAATTACCACTTTTGCACCCAATTGAATCAGGTTATTGGCTGCTTGCTCGGCATTGGGCAGAGTCCATTCAATTAGGGGTGTATCATGGTTGAGCCAACCGACAGAAATTAAAGGATAGCGGTTAATCAACTTATCACGTACCAAGTCGTACAGTGCTTGACTTTCGGTAATCCCAGAGGTGAAGCCTTTAGCTTTGTGGGGACAACCGTGATTCATCAGCACAATCCCGATTTGAGAAGGTAGGTAAGCTGCTGCTATGTCAGGGTTAATTTTCTCTTCTACCAAACGAGCCATCAAATTGATGTAGGCTGGCTCATTGAAGAAAGAAGGAATATAGCGCAGTCCTTTTAACCAGTGTTCATTACCATCAGCCAACTCGGCTAAAGCATTGTTAACTTGCTCAACCGCAATCCCGCTGGTAAAGATCGAATCAACTACCAGTAAAGGATAAATCAGAATTTTTTCAAAGCCTTGGTTTTTAATTTCCGCCAAAACTTGGTTAGGTAAGAAAGGGGCGCAAAAGTTGAAAGCCTTGAAGACTTTGACCCCTTCACCCCACTTATGTTGCAAATCATGCTCGATTCCAGCACGTTGCTTTTCAAAGATGGCGTTGTGTGGGGAGATAAAATCGTGGTGTGTGTGTCCCCACTCATGACGGTCAAATAACGCCAAAAGCTTGGCGAGGGGCGGATAAATCCAAGTGGGGACAGGTGCAAATTTTGCTGTCAGTAGATTTAAAGCCTGTTCGTTATAGTTAGCAAAATCTTCATAGCTTTCGACTTCGCCGTAGCCCATAAGCAATACGGCTACACGGTCTTTAGCTGATAGATGCTCGTGGGTGTGTTGTGTTTTTTCCGGCGTGGCAACCACAATGAGTTCCTCAATATAACCAGAATGGAGAGATGCATTGACGTTCTCACCGCACTTTTAGGGCGGTGATTCAGTTTTTTTTGGTAACTAGGAAAGATATCTATACTTTCCCTGACTATATATATTATCATTATCCCATCCGGGGGGATAGCATAGGTACAATAATCATAACCAGACTTGGACAGGACTTACGCACTAGGCTATTCGTGGAGATAGGACTTGTGGGCATAGGGCATAGGGCATTTTTGAGTGTAATAGAGATTTGAATGCTGCTATTAATTTAAGAAAAGAAGCGGTCAGATTGACCGTGTTAGCCTGTGGACTGGATAGTGCCGACACTTCCTAGTCGTTGCAGGAAGAAAAAGCGGACATTTGTTAGCTTTTTTGGATCGGCTTAATCTTTGCACAATAGCGGCTAATTAACTAGAATATTTTCGAGGGGAAGGTAAGATTTGGTAATTTTCACAAAAAAATACGCATATTTTAATCTCGATCAGAGATTTAAACTGTCACACAAGTTACATTTGACCGATTTACTTATTTGCTACATTATATGCTTTGCCAACCTTGTGTTCAGCATGAAAGAATTACGGTGATATGCATAAGTCCTGTTAGAATTTTTGGTTTATCTGAGAAAATACGAGAACTGAGGATGAGTGCCAAATCAGTATACAGGAAGCAGCTTTATCGTCAAGGTGTTAGAGGTTAAAAGCTAATGGGGCGATTTGAGAAGCAACCAGACAACCCGCGAGTAAGAGGCGAGATATCCAGAGCAGCAGAAACTGCTTTATGGGGTGTAGTTGAGGATTTAGAAAATCTTCAGCAGCATGTCCTCAGGTCGTTACAGGAAGACGTAAAGCGGCTTCAGGCGGACAAAAACCGTTTAAGTGATGAGATTCAACGCCTGGTCGATGAAAAACAACAGTTACAACAAGTACGACAAATCACAGAGCAGCAGGTGCTAATTCGTCAGCTAGCAGAAGCTTTGGCCAAGCATATATCTTCGCAGCTGCAATCATCTCTGACTACTTTAGCTAGCCAAACATTAGAGAACACCCCCAGAGCGGGGCTGAAGTCAGAACAGTCCCTCAGCACCCCTGAAACTGTGAACAATGAAAAGGTTGAACAACTTTTTGGTGCTTTGGATAACACCCTCAGCATTACCTTTAACTCCCTACAACAGGAAATTAAGAGCTATCAAGGTAATATTTCCCAACAGTTGTCTCAGATGCGGAGCCAACAACAGCAAGGGGAAGCTATTTTAACGGAGTTAATTAATCGTCTGGAGGGGTTGGAAAAAACAGTTGAGGAAACTTCACTAAAAGTAGTAAATGTTTCACCGTCTCGTGAGTCGCGATCGCCGGAACAACCAGCAGTAAAAGTTTCATCACCTACTGTATTACAACTGAGTGAGCCAGAACAGAATGGTTACTTTAAACCATCACCGCAGCTGGGAGGAGTAACGAGTCAAATCACTGAGCCAATTTCTGTCATCCCCAGAGAATTACCAGCCAGTGAAACAACATTAGAGCCTGTGGTGTCATCGCTGATCACACCAGCGCCAACAGAAAACTCCCCTGAGCCAATTTCTGTCATCCCCAGAGAATTACCAGCCAGTGAAACAACATTAGAGCCTGTGGTGTCATCGCTGATCACACCAGCGCCAACAGAAAACTCCCCTGAGCCAATTTCTGTCATCCCCAGAGAATTACCAGCCAGTGAAACAACATTAGAGCCTGTGGTGTCATCGCTGATCACACCAGCGCCAACAGAAAACTCCCCTGAGCCAATTTCTGTCATCCCCAGAGAATTACCAGCCAGTGAAACGACATTAGAGCCTGTGGTGTCATCAACAATGACACCAGCGCCAACAAAAAACTCCCCTGAGCCAATTTCTGTTATTCCCAGAGAATTACCAGCCAGTGAAACGACATTAGAGCCTGTGCTGTCATCAACAATGACACCAGCGCCAACAGAAAACTCCCCTGAGCCAATTTCTGTTATTCCCAGAGAATTACCAGAACGCAAAATTAGGAGAGAGCCTACTCCACTATCGCGCAGAGAAAAAGCAACACCCCCAACACCAAGCACACCCCGCGCTCAAACATTGTCACCTATTCAGATAGGGTTTTTGTTGATTGTGTTGTCTACGGTGTTGTCATCGCTGTATAACGTCGCCATTAAAGTGCTGTTTCAAGAAGGTTCTCAGGTTCTAGGAGTGACGGTAGAGGGCTTGATTTTGCCGAACTTGGGGAATACTTTCTTAATTTTAATGCTGCGGTTGCTGGTCGTTGTGCCACTAATGTTAATGTTAGCGCCGATGATGCATTCACAAATATGGGAAGACTTGCAAAATCTGTTTGATTCCGCAGGAGCTAAACCAAATTCTACTGATGGGAAAAAACCGAAAACTTTGCAGTTGTCAATAGCCAGTGGATGCTGTTTGTTTCTCTCCCAGGTGCTAATTTACATTGCGATTGGTCAAATTACAACTGGCGCGGCGATCGCGCTTTTCTTTATCTATCCGATTATCAGCGGACTGTTGTCTTGGCTTTTATTTCGCGATCGCCCTAGCTTATTCCGTTCCGGTGCGATCGGCGCTCTTTTTTGCGGTGAACTGCTAGTTTTGGGAGGTGCATCCAGTACGAGTACAGGTAATGTTGTGCTGGGGAGCAGCGCCGCTATTTTTGCGGGAATCGCTTTTTCTGCCTACGTTATTCTAACAAGGTTGTGTGCTAATAAAGTCCATCCTGTCTCTTTGACTCTAATTAACTTCACTACCATGTTGCTCTTGAGCTGTATCTGTTTGCTCATACCTTTACCGAGCGACTGGAGTCTGAACATTGACATGACTAAGATATTGGAAATTATTTTAACTGCTTTTATTTTGGGTGTACTGACTCTCTGCAGTTATGTGTTGAATAATATTGGGATTAGTAAACTAGGTGCATCTCGGTCAGCGATTATCGGCGCCAGTGTCCCAATTTTAACCGTCATTTTCGCTGGTTTGATTATTCAGGACAGCTTGGAAATTGTCCAGATTTTGGGAGTTTTACTAGTAACTTTTAGCGCCGCTGCTTTCAGCTTTGAAAGCTTGCAAAATCAAGTTAAGTCCTCTAGTTCCACAAATTAAATTTCGTAATTCATAATTCGTAATTCGTCATGGGCTACGCCCCGCTACGAAGCACGTAATTACCTTTTACTCAGGGTTTGTCAAGTTTCTAATGGGTGGTTTATTTACGCCGCGCTGTGCTATTACTCCACCCAGGGCTATTTCATTCTAGACATAAACCGCCCTACACTGAAGTGTAGGGCTAATAGCTAAAGTCCGTTAAAACGGACTATAACCTTTTCTCAGTCGTCTTTAGACGACTTTAGCTATTAGACTCAGAATTCATTCTGAGGCGGGCTAGATGAGAATGAAATAGCCCTGTTACTCCACCAGATTAATTCTGATAGGTGAATTGATTTGTTCGTAGTTACGCTTGAGCGCTCTTGATTGTCCGAGCGATCAAACGCAACTACGAACAACCTATCAAAATTAATGGGACAGACCAACAGGGAACATTTTAACAGTTATCAGTTATCAGTTATCAGTTATCACTCAAGAGTGATGTGTTTATCGTTACGCCTTGATAACTGTTCACTGTTCGTTGACTACTGATTTAAATGTGACACTAGCGTAAGTCCTGATTTTTCCTAGGGAATATTTGCTACACAAATCTCAATAAATCTAGATTTTTATTTTTAGTATAATTTTTTTTAATAAAAATTAGCTAATTGTTTAGAATATATAACCTCAGAGAAAATTAATAAAAAAATGCTATAATTGAGAATAGTTTTTTGTAAAAAATTAACAGGTATTGTCAACTACCTACACTGACCAATGGTTGTGTGTAGGCTTACAAGAATCAGCTTGTAACTAAGAGATGACTAGCTCACAAGCCATTACCTGACACGTACGAACAGATGTTTCCCTAGTCTGGACTATTTACAAACTACCTGATTAGTAGTGCTTGCAGAAAGGACATTTTGGTAGTGGTGAGCTAAGGGACTTACAACTTGCACGAAAGGATTATCTCCATGATTCGTGTATAAAAGATTGGTTGTTTTGTCGCTGTCCTCCTCCCTCTTCTGGCTGTGCAACACTTCGGCTACGCTCAGTGACCAGAAAATGGTCACAGGACGCGACAAAACAACCCCGCAATTGGTCCCGACACCGAATCATTCGCGCAGCGTCTGTCTGCGACACGCTCCGCGAACGTAGAGAAGATTACGGTGTGGGACTCCTTGCGGGTTTAGTTGATGAGCAGGGGAATAGTCTTTTGTCAGAGAGCTATTTTTCCTCAGCCACATTAAATTAAGTAGTTTTCACAGTGCTATCTTGCCTAGGCAGGACAAAGACGCATGTAAGTAAAATCACTGTGTCTGTTGCCACTGCTAAAGAAGCAAGAAAACTAGGATACACATGACAGGCTTTTTTAGCTTTCTGGAAACAATAAAGTTTACTCAGATGGCGTAAGAGCTTACTGGCAAAAGCTTTCGGGATGACCGGAATCTATCCATGTGATGCTTGGTTCTATTAAGCAAAAATACTTCTTATAGGTGTGTACCATAAATTACGCATAAAATAACAATTCTGACTACCAAGAATCATATAGTTAAAGCATAATAGATAATCTGGAGTCAGGAACCCCACGCCTAAAAGCGGGGGCGCAGAAATTGCCCTAACCTGACCAGACTAAGTACATTTCGGCGAGCTACTTGCGCGCCTCTGGTACTTAAGTTTAAGGTAAGAGTTCAAGACCTACCCTGGAATACCTAGCCAGTTCCAGGCTCTAGAACTAAGGGATTAAACAGGCTTAAGGTTTAAGCCAGTCTCTCCTAGATAGTTACCGACCTTAAACATTGTCAAGGCTAACAATACTGACCTAGCAAGGCGATTCCCGGCACACAGGGAAATAAATAGGCACTACTCCTGTGCTGATTCAACCCCGCAAGGAGGACAACAGTTAAGTGCCTGAGCCTTAGCCTCCACGTCTAAAGCCACTTGGTTACACGACGCGGAGGGTTTGGTGAAAATATTGCCTTCAGTCGGGTGTATACTACTTACTTTCCTTTGACTAATAACTCTGTAAACGTGCTATTCAATTGTCTGTAATATGAGTAACGACATAGATCTGATCAAACGTCTCGGCCCCAGTGCGATGGATCAGATCATGCTTTATCTGGCTTTCAGTGCCATGCGGACGAGTGGGCACAGGCATGGGGCATTTTTAGATGCAGCAGCAACAGCGGCTAAGTGTGCTATTTACATGACCTATCTGGAGCAGGGACAAAACCTGCGGATGACAGGGCATTTGCACCACTTAGAGCCAAAGCGGGTGAAAATCATTGTAGAGGAAGTCAGACAAGCCCTGACTGAGGGCAAATTGTTGAAGATGCTCGGTTCTCAGGAACCGCGTTATCTAATTCAATTGCCTTACGTCTGGATGGAAAAATATCCTTGGCGACCGGGGAGATCGCGTATTCCCGGCACAAGTCTGACAACCGAAGAAAAAAGGCAAATTGAGCAGAAATTGCCCAGTAATCTGCCTGACGCCCAGTTAATCACCTCCTTTGAGTTTCTGGAATTAATTGAATTTCTGCACAAGCGATCGCAAGAGGATATGCCTCCCCAGAACCAGATGCCTTTAAGTGAAGCTTTGGCGGAGCATATTAAGCGCCGTCTGCTATACTCAGGCACTGTTACGCGGATTGATTCTCCTTGGGGAATGCCCTTTTATGCTCTGACCCGTCCTTTTTATGCGCCAGCGGACGATCAGGAGCGTACTTACATCATGGTCGAAGATACCGCTCGGTATTTTCGGATAATGAAAGATTGGGCAGAACGGCGACCAAATGCTATGCGAGTGTTGGAAGAGCTGGATATTCCACCAGAACGATGGGATCAGGCTCAAGAAGAATTGGATGAAGTCATCCGCGCTTGGGCAGATAAATATCACCAAGACGGTGGCGTTCCCATGATTTTACAGATGGTTTTTGGTAAAAAAGAAGACTAATAATCAGGATGCAGAAGACTGCGTACGATTTTTTTTTACGCACTACTAGCAGCAGTCAAAATCAACAATCAAAAGTCCACACTAGTTGTGGACTTTTGACTTTTGACACTCTCAGGTCTAAAGACACTGAGATTCTTTAAGACTTGCTTAAAAGGGATAGTCAAGTATCCCCCTAGACGCTCAAAACAACTACCCAAAGGTATTGCAATTGCGCTTACTTTTCTTTTTTTTGTTTTCCGAGTCCATCACAACGCCAGTTCGGTACGCTTCATGTTTTCCCATTACAAGTTTTACCCAGAATCGCAACCTGTGCGAATGCGAGGTAAATCAGGGGTTACTCCTTACAAAACACTTCAACACGTAGATGATTATTCCTACTCACAATTTGATCATATCATTTTCCACACTTGTTAAAACAAGCCGTGGCGTGTTTCCTCCACGCATCTATTGCCAAGTGGCTTCTACACGACCCGTGATGTTTTTGTGAATTTTTATTGGAAGTCGCCAGGAAACTCCATCCCCTAGTTAACAGTTAACTGTTTTCTCCCCTGCTTTTTTACTTACTGCCAGGCTGTGCTGGAATTGGAGTAGTCTCAAAAGTGGGACGAAATTCTGTGGGGCGTTGAGTTGGCGGTACAGAACCGGGTGTAACACTGCCAAGGCGATCGCTACCATCAATACAAGTATCAAGGGTAACAGTGACGGTCGATTTGATTTCACTACGCAAGCCCAGCACACACTGAGCAAAGCGCACGGGCAATAAACTCCGACCACAGTAATTTAAAATTGCTGGTTTAGCAGCCTCTTCAGTATTTTGACTTAACCCAACTACACAAGTGGCTAAATCTTCCGGGACTCGCGCTTGTCTACAGGTAGCAAGGGCATCCACCCCGCTAATTTTTGCCTGCTTACTAATTTTAGACACACAGGCAGATAATTCCCTCGGACGCAGTGCCGTGGCACAGCCTGCTGCTGCTGCTTCTGGACTCACACCCACATTCAAGAGTCGAGCCGCACAGCCACGGTAATCATTGTTGTAGGAGGTAGGGGCAGTTATTCCAGGGGCGATCGTTGCCAACCATCCAGCTATAGCCAAAACAGGTGCTGTCACCCGAATTACTTTAGTCTGTAACATTCCGTAGGTAAAAGCGCTTAGTTGCTTTCTACCTCTGCTAACCTCTGTTTTGCTCTGTAACATTACTATTCTCCAAACAACCAAGGTTATGCTACCTCAAATGACGAAATTTAAGATTTAAGATTTAAGATTTAAAATCTTAAATTTTAGATTTTGGATCTTCAATCCCAAATCTAAAATTGAAAAAGGTGTGTCAAAATGGTATGTCTGGATAAATAAAGTTGAAACAGGATTAGATTAAGGAAACTCATGTCCCGATATAGAGGGCCCCGCCTCAGAATAGTACGTCGCTTGGGCGACTTGCCAGGATTAACTCGTAAAAGCGCTAGACGCGCCTATCCACCTGGTCAGCATGGTCAGAACCGTAAGAAGCGCTCTGAGTATGCCATTCGTCTAGAAGAAAAGCAAAAGCTGCGCTTAAACTACGGTCTCACAGAAAAGCAACTACTACGCTATGTCCGCAAAGCCAGACGTGTAACTGGTTCTACCGGACAAGTGCTGTTGCAACTGCTAGAAATGCGTTTAGATAATACGATTTTTCGCTTGGGTCTAGCTCCCACAATTCCAGCAGCTCGTCAACTGGTAAATCACGGTCATATAACTGTCAATGGTCGTGTAGTGGATATCGCCAGCTACCAAATCCGTCCCGGTGAGGAAATAGCTGTCAGAAATAAAGAAGCATCTCGCAAATTGGCGGAAGCTAACTTACAATATCCCGGTTTAGCTAACCTCCCCAGCCATCTGGAGTTTGACAAAAACAAATTGCTTGCTAAAGTCAACGGCGTGATTGAGCGGGAATGGGTAGCGCTACAAGTTAACGAACTGCTGGTTGTGGAATACTACTCACGACAAGCGTAATTATCAGTCCTTGGTCATTCGTCCTTAGTCTTTCATAAATGACAAATGACAAATGACAAATGACAAATGACTAACCGCCAATTTGCGACATGGTACGAGTGTAAGCGGCTGCCGTACCAGAGTCGCGTTGCTTAAAGTTAATTTCTGGCTTGATTGCTAGTAATAGCCTGACCTGCTCTTGCAATTGGGTGGTGCTAATGCCATGACGCAGAGCAGTTTTCAGGTCAATTTGAGCTTTTTCATTCAATAAACAGGGGCGTAGCCAGCCATCAGCACTCAGGCGCATCCGGTTACAGCGATCGCAAAAACACTCGGACATCTGACTAATAAATCCTAATGTTCCCTTCGCTCCCGGTATTTGAAAGACATCGGCTGGACCATTACCACGAATTTGCGAATCTGTCAAGCCCCAGCGATGGCGGATGCGTTGTCGCAGTTCTGCGGAAGATACCCAACCGCGATCGCCAAATAATTCCCAATTGCCAATAGGCATAAATTCAATAAACCGGACGTGCCATTGTTTATCAATGGTCAAAGCGGCTAAATCTAAAACTTCGTGGTCATTGACCCCTGGAATTATCACTACATTCAGCTTCAGAGGGTCAAAGCCGACGCGATAAGCTGCTTGAATACCATCCCAGACCTCTTGCCAGCGCGAACGTCCGTGATTGCCGATAATTTGGTCAAAGGTGTCGGCATCGAGAGAGTCTAGGCTAATATTAATACGCCGCAAACCAGCATTATAAAGGTTTTGTGCCAAGGGTGCAAGCAAAAACCCATTGGTGGTCATTGAGAGGTCTTGGGTTTGGTCAAAAGCAGCAATTTGTCTGACCAATTCCACCACACGGGGACGTAGTAAGGGTTCCCCCCCAGTCAAACGAAAACGAGTAAAGCCTACAGGGATAAACACCTCTTGAATTAGCGTCAGGAGTTCGGAGTCAGTCAATAATTGTTGCTTGACAATATAATCAAGTTCCGTCTCCTCTGGCATACAGTATTGACAGCGGAAATTACAGCGATCGATTAGGCTAATGCGGAGGTAGTCTACCTGGTTCATTTTGAGTCTTTATTTCTGGCGTTGCTGATTTAAAGTATGAATTAGTCTCACGCATTCGGCGGAGCCGTTCCCGCAGGGTAGGCGCAAAGGCGCAAAGAATCGTTTTTAGTCATGTCGCAAAATCCCAATTCATACTCTGATTCAGCAACGCCTATTTCTGCTGGCGGGTAGAAGCCGGGTCAAAAGAAGCGCTACAGTAAGAACATCCCCCAAAAGTCCTCAACTCCCTATGCCTCGTTGGTTTAATACCGCAGGGCCTTGTAAGGCTGATATTCACTACATGCTACCGCCAACTGTTCGGCTGCCTTCTTTAGAGCGACTAATTGCTCAAGAAAGCTATTTTGTCATCCACGCTCCTCGCCAAACTGGTAAAACTACGGCAATGATGGCTTTAGCAAAACAGCTTACAGAAAGCGGAAGCTACACCGCAGTCATGGTATCTGTGGAAGTAGGGGCACCGTTTAGTGATGATCCAGGAGCAGCCGAATTAGCAATTCTTGGTGCTTGGCGTGATACAATTGCAATCCGTTTGCCTCAAGAACTACAACCACCTACTTGGTCGTTCGAGGATGCAGGACAAAGGATTAGAGCTAGTTTGCAGGCATGGGCACAGGCAACACCCAGACCTTTAGTTCTGTTTATAGATGAAATTGACTCTTTGCAGGATAAAGCACTGATTTCGATTTTGCGGCAGTTACGCGATGGTTATCCAGAACGTCCAAAAAACTTTCCCTTATCTGTCGGGTTAATCGGTTTACGAGATGTGCGGGATTATAAGGTTGCTTCTGGTGGTAGCGATAGATTAAATACAGCCAGTCCCTTTAATATCAAAGTCCGCTCCCTAACTTTGAGAGATTTTAATGCCACAGAAGTGGCGCAACTATACCAACAACATACCGATGACACGGGACAAGTTTTTACCTCACAAGCAATTGAGACAGCGTTTGATTTGACTCAGGGACAGCCTTGGTTAGTAAATGCTCTTGCTAAAGAAATTGTCGAAGAAATGGTAACAGATACGAAGATCGCAATTACACCTGAGCATATTCACGAAGCTAAAGAAGTGCTAATTAAAAGGCAAGATACTCATCTTGATTCCTTAGCCGAAAGACTACGAGAACCAAGGGTAAAGGCAATTATTGAACCGATACTTGCAGGTTTAGAATTGGGTGATGTACCAAATGATGATATTCAGTTTGTCATCGACCTGGGTTTATGTAAAATGGACCCCTTGGGAGGACTGGCGATCGCAAATCCGATTTATCGAGAGGTGTTACCTAGAGTATTAACCGTGACACCAATGGCTTCTTTACCTCAAATCGCACCTACTTGGTTAACTAAGTCAGGTGAGTTAAATACGGATGACTTATTACAAGCATTTTTAGCATTCTGGCGACAGCATGGGGAACCGTTACTTCGTAGCGCATCCTACCATGAGATAGCACCACATTTGGTACTAATGGCATTTTTGCATCGTGTGGTGAATGGGGGTGGCACCCTGGAACGGGAATATGCGATTGGACGCGATCGCATGGATTTGCGTCTCAAATATGGGAATGTAATATTGGGAATCGAGTTAAAAGCTTGGCGGGATAAAAGGAGAGACCCAATGGAATCAGGGATTGAACAGTTAGATTCCTATTTGGCCAGGTTGGGGGTAAATTTTGGTTGGTTGATTATTTTCGATTTACGTACCAAAGCTTTGCCCATTGAGGAGCGATTAACAACATCCATTACAACTACAACAAATGGGCGTTCTGTAACCATTGTGCGGGCTTGACTTTTCATCAATCAGATATCTCAGCGTCATGTATTTGTTTTTTAGCTTGTCTTTCAGTTCGGAGTTGGCGTAACTTTTCTGATACTGGTGGCGGATTAAGTCGCTGTTGTTCTCTCATTCTATGACCATGTTCTAACCAGTTTTGCATATAAGCACTGACAAATTCTTTGTTTTGCAAATAGTAAAGAATAGTCGCATATACTTGTTCTAAGGAAATTGATTGATAAATTTGGGCGATTTCCTCCGGCGAACGTCCACAATCAATGTATTCATAAAGAATTGTTTCTATTCCTATTCTTGTGTTTTGTAGTCTAATATCTCCAGGCGCGATAAAGTTGAAATACTCAGCGATATTCTTTGTATATAGTGCTTGATTTGTGTTCATAGTTTTAATATGCATTTATTTGATAATTTTTACCTTTGCGAATCTCCGATACAATATCTGTATCAATTAAAGATTTTTTCACAGCTACAATTACAATTAGTTATTATGAATTAAAGAAGCTAAAATTTACAGCAGTGGACAAGGGTTAAGTTAATGAGTCCGTCACTTGAAAAAATTTTCAGCGAGATTGAGCAACTGACTCTTCAAGAGCAATTGACAGTGATGGAGTATTTGGTCGAACGTGTGAAGAAACACATCACCCAAACGCAACCAAAACGCAAGTGGAGCGATTTGAAGGGTATGGCACCCTATCCGCTATTGGGTGAGGATGCTCAGGAATGGGTTTCGCGGACTCGACGCAAAGGAGATGAGGAGCGAGAACGTTTGTTGCGAGGAGAGGAATGAGAATTGCTGATGCTTTAGCTGGAGTTTCTCGCTTATTTCTCGATACAGCACCCGTAATTTATTTTGTAGAACGTAATCCGCAGTTTGTCGATTTAGTCGATCCAATTTTTGAGCGTTTAGAAGCTGACATTACAGCAGTAGCATCTGGAATAACGTTATCAGAGTGTTTGGTGGGTGCTATCCGTCAGGGGTTAGTAGATTTAGAGCAGGCTTTTGTAGATGTATTGCAGCAGGATGAAGTAGTTTTTATGGACATTAATGCTACTATTGCGCGAGAAGCGGCTTTAATTAGGGTGCGTTATAACCTTCAGTTACCCGATGCGTTGCAGGTGGCGACGGCAATAATTGCTGGTTGTGAGGCTTTTTTGACCAATGATGCAGCTTTAAAGCGGGTGACGGAGTTGAGAGTTTTGGTGGTGGGTGAGTTGTTGGTGAATTGACGCTCCCACCCCTTGAAGGGGTGGGATTCTTGTTTCATCCAGCCGACTTGTCTAGAGGAGTTTCCCCACCTAGATAGAGGTCGTTCTGTCCACAAGCTTTAGATTCCGTCCGCCCGACGGTACTTTTCAATCCTTTGTCCAAAATTCTAATCGCTGCATTGTGGTCACGGTGTAGCACTGTTGGGCAAGAATGACATTTATGGGTACGAGTAGACAATGATTTTTTAACCCGTGTCCCACAAACAGAACAATCTTGACTCGTGTAGTGGGGTGCAACTGCTATCGCCCAAGTATCAAAAACTTTGGCGTAGTAGTCTACCCAATCAGTGAACAATGACCATGATGCATCACTGATAGATTTAGCTAAATGATCGTTTTTAACCATGTTCTTCACCTGCAAGTCCTCATAGACTACCAAATCGTTTGACTGGACGAGCGCTTTTGCAGTCTTAACTACAAAATCTTTACGCTGTCTACTTACCTTGAGGTGCTTTTTAGCTAATTTTTTAACAGCTTTACGACGATTAGATGAACCTTTTTTAGACTTAGAAACCTTTCTTTGTTTACGCTTTAAAGCCTTCTCTGACTTACGCAATAATCTAGGATTTTCTACTGTTCTGCCTTCAGAATCAGTGTAGAAAAACTCTAAGCCTAAATCTATTCCTACTTGATTCCCACTATGCTGATGCTGTTCCTTACGCTCAATATCAACGCAAAACTGACAATAATAACCATCAGCGCGTTTAATTATTCTGACACGTTTAATCTGTTTAATAGAGTAGAAACTTAAGTCACGAGTCCCAACTAATTTAAGCCTACCAATATTAAAACCATCGCTGAATGTGATGTATCTTTTATCAGCAGAAAGTTGCCACCCTGATGTTTTGTACTCAACAGAATGCCCACGTTTTTTAAATCTAGGGAATCCTTTCTTTCCTGGTTTCTTGGCTTTGCAATTATCGTAAAAACGTTTAATCGCAAGCCATGCTCTATCAGCAGAAGCCTGCCGAGCCATAGAGTTAAGCTTATCGGCAAAACCAAATTCTTTGGCTAGTACAGCACAAAGCTTTTGTAGGTCATTTTTACCGACACCTTTGTTATCCATCCAATGCCTTAGAGCTTTGTTACGGACAAACAAAGCAGTTCTAATAGCTTCATCTATTAAATTGTACTGACTTTGTTTACCTTTTAACTTTGCTTCTAAGACTAACATCGTTTGCCTACGGCACGCTGCGCGAACGACCTTGTGATGACAGAAATAATATAGTACAGTATGGTCGATAGATACAAGCTATTGACCACAACTTTACAGATACTTCATATATGCCAGGAAATTACAGGCACAAGACAACATCAGTCACCCTGATTAATTACCACTTCGTTTGGATACCAAAAAGACGCAAAAAAGTGTTGATTGGAAATGTCGCCATCAGACTTGAAGAGTTACTTTATGAAAAGACAAAAGAGCTAGAGTGCGAAATTCTAGCTCTTGAAATAATGCAAGACCATGTACATCTTTTTGTTAGCTGTCCCCCAACATTAGCCCCAGATCAAATTATGTTTAGATTAAAGGGATATACCTCTAGGGTGCTAAGGCAAGAATTTCCACATTTATTGAGACTGCCTTCAATGTGGACAAGAAGTTATTTTTGTGGAACTGCGGGTGATGCCTCAAGTGAGACAATCAAAAAGTATATTGCTAATCAAAAAACTCGCTAGCAGTGGGACTGCACCTAAAGGTGCAACGCATTCATGAGGGCAGTTCCGTGGGCGGGTTTCCCGACTTGAGGAAACTGCCCGTCCCCACCCCTGAAGGGCGTAACAGACTGAAAATTTTTTGGATTTTCAGTCTGTTACTGGTGGGCTTTCTGCTCCAATACCTGTAAGCAAACTATTAGTCCCAACGCCACAACCGCCGAAACCAACCGCAAACCCAACGCCACAACCGCCGCAACCACCCCCAAAACCCACGCCGAGAAACTACACGCGCTTTTGGTTGAGACAGACGCTCGATTTCATTGTTACAAAGTTGCACATCGGCATAAAGTCCTATTGTTTGATATAGTTCATAGGCATTGAGATAAGCACCAAGCGCGTCTGATTCTCGGTTGACGTTTTCTAATGTCAAACCTAAATTAAACCAGGCTTTAGCTTCAGAATTGCGATCGCCAATCTTTCCAGCGATTTCTAAACCCTGCTGCAACAACTCAATCGCCCGTTGGTACTCTCCCAGGGAACGGTAAGCAATGCCTAAACCAATTAAGGAAGCACCAACGCCATTGCGATCGCCAATCTCCCTGAATATTTCCAAAGACTGCTGGTAGAACTCTATCGCCTGTTGGTACTGTCCCTGTTTTAAGTAAACAGTACCTAAATTAGCTAAGGATTTACCAACGCCATTGCGATCGCCTATTTCCCTAGCGATTTCTAAACCCTGCTGCAACAACTCAATTGCTTGTGGGTACTGCCCCTGGGAAAAGTAAGCAAGACCTAAATTAGCTAAGGATTTACCTTCAGAATTGCGATCGCCTATTTCCCTAGCGATTTCCAAAGACTGCTGGAACAAATCAATTGCTTGTGGGTACTGCCCCTGGAAAAAGTAAGCAAGACCCAAATTCATTAAAGATTTGCCTTGTGAATTGCGATCGCCAATTTCCCTAGCAATTTCCAAAGACTGCTGGTGGTAATCAATCGCTTGTTGGTACTCTCCCAGAGATAAGTAAGCACTACCTAAACTGCTCAAGGAGTTACCTTCGGTATTGCGATCGCCAATTTCCCTAGCAATTTCCAAAGACTGCTGGAACAAATCAATTGCTTGTGGGTACTGTCCCAGGGAAAGGTAAGCAAGACCTAAATTAGCTAAGGATTTACCTTCGGTATTGCGATCGCCAATTTCCCTAGCAATTTCCAAAGACTGCTGGAACAAATCAATTGCTTGTGGGTACTGCCCCTGGAAAAAGTAAGCAAGACCCAAATTCATTAAGGATAAACCTTCGCCATTGCGATCGCCTATATCCCTAAAGATTTCCAAAGACTGCTGGTGGTAATCAATCGCTTGTTGGTACTCTCCTAGGGAGTTGTAAGCATTACCTAATGAAATGAGAGAAGCTCGATAATTCCAGTTTTCTCTATCGCCAATTTCTTGCCATTTACTGATCAATTGCCCATATAGTTCTACTTGGTCGATGTAATAACCCCGCAAGGTTAAAAATTCATCGCAAACCCGAAGCGCAACAAAGGCAGAGTCATAATCTTGCAACTCATAAAAGTGATGAAAGATTTCCAAGTATTTTTTAACATCATCTTTCGTTTTCCAAGGGGGTTGTTTAGCAATTGAGCGATAATAATCAATGGCTCGTTCATGCGCCTCTGTTTGATTACCAGCTTTATACCGCACATACTCCAAAACCACAGGCTGAAACTCAAAGCGCCGCTTACCATTAAGCTTTTCTACCAACAAAGAACGCTTAACCAGATTCCTTAATTCTCCCTCAATCTCTGCTGCTGAATACCCCAGCAACACCGCTGCAGCGGCTGCACTGTCAACCGCACCACGATAAACACTAATATTCAGTAATAACGCTTTTTGTAATTCATTCAATCTATTAAAACTGGCATCCAACACCAAAACCATCCCCACATTTTCCCGGCGGCGATGCACACCTACCACGTGGGAATCTGTTAACAACTGCTGCAAATTGCCTAAGCCTAAATCTGCTAATCGTTTTAAATCCGGGTCTTGGGGATATTCTTCTTTTAATAAATATGCTACCAATCTTAACAGTAGGGGATGCCCATCTACCAGTGCGACAAACTGCGTTAAATCTCCCCGAATGCCCAATTCTACTAACAGTGCTACCCCTTCTTCAACTTGCAAACCTTTCAGAGGTAGCCATGCAAAGCCTTTTAATTCTGGTCTTTCTCTGGTGGTGACTAACACCTTACTATTACCGCCAGATTCCACCCAAGCGTTGAAAAAGTCGCCGAAAAATTGACTTCCCCACTGTCTATTTGGTTGTAATAAACTCTCCAGGTTGTCAATAATCAGTAAAAATTCACCGCTGCGTAAACACTTAACCAGGGCGTCTACTAATTGCACTTCTTGTTCGGGAACGCGAAAGCCAAATTCTGTTAATACTTGGCGGGCTAAATCGCTAAAACCTGCGCCATTACTGACATCACCCCAAAATCGCTTAGGGAAACCTGCAATTTCTTCATAAATTTTCGCAGCCAGCATCGATTTACCAGTACCACCGATGCCTTCTATGCCAATTAAGAAGGTATTTTGATCATGGAACCATTGTTGTATTTGGGCAATTTCTGTTTTTCTTCCTTGCCAGTAAGCTAAACTTTTTTGAGGGTTCCCCGCTTTGAGAACACCGGGCGATTCTAGTTGAGGGATTTGTTCTGGTGGCTCAACAATAATGTTGACAATGTTGACTTCTGCAGCATTTATCTGCCTTATTTGAGTCACCGTACTGTTATCGTGGGCGGTGACGTTCATTTCAATATTGTTCGAGTTACTGGCGTGAGGTTTTTCTGTCATTGCTGATAGCAAGTAACAATTATGGTTGATGTTGGTGCTAGGAACTCGGAACTTGGTGTTCGGAACTCGGAAGTTCCTGTTTGGAACTGGAAAGTTCCTGTTTGGAACTCGGAAGTTCCTGTTTGGAACTCGGAAGTTCCTGTTTGGAACTGGAAAGTTCCTGTTTGGAACTGGAAAGTTCCTGTTTGGAACTGGAAAGTTCCTGTTTGGAACTGGAAAGTTCCTGTTTGGAACTGGAAAGTTCCTGTTTGGAACTGGAAAGTTCCTGTTTGGAACTGGAAAGTTCCTGTTTGGAACTGGAAAGTTCCTGTTTGGAACTGGAAACTTGGTATTTGCAACTAAGATAAAACTCTTGTGGGGTGGGCATCTTGCCCGCCCGAATTATACAATTTTGTAATCTAGGCGGTAAGGGCACGGCGGTAAGGGCACGGCAGTGCCGTGCCCCTACATGTAACGATATAATTTTGTACCCTAGCTGAATGGGAAGCGCTATCGCTGAGTTAAAAAGTCACCTGATCAGCTTCAATTTTCCCAACTTGCTTTACCGTACTGTTGTCGTAAGCATTAGCACTCATCGAAATATTGTCAGCAGGTTTGTCAGCCGACGCTTGCAAAATCTGAGCTATTTCCTCAGCCAGTGTTGTATCAGCATCCAAAATCTTCTTTAATTGCACCCGCAAACTCGCTTGTAAATCTTCATCCTCTGGATTTTGCGCCACATCCGCCGCAGCTTCTTTCGCAGCTTCCTTAGCTTCGACTTTCAGCTGTAACTTAGCCCAAATCGCCTTTCCTTTATTCCAAACATCCTCACCGACTGTCTGTAATGCACCTTCTGCGACTTTATTCCCCACATTCAGCAGAAAGGGTAGACAGGGAGCCAGAAATTTAACGATTAAAGCTACATCCATAATAATACGCAGTATAACATCGGTAATGTATACACAATTATGCTAGCTCACTTATAAAATAGTCACTCAAAAATTTGATATATTCTATACCGGTTTGCATTACAGCAGTTTTCAGGTATTTAGACCACACCTCGATATCTGTATTTCTTTCTTCCTTCCCTACGGGACGCTCCGCGAATGCGCCTTTGCGTGAGATATAAAAATGTGGTTCATTTACCTGCAAATCGCTGTAACACATAACCCAATCCCCATTCCCCAGAGGTAAAAAATGATTAATCAATATCAAGCTGATGTTTTAGTAGTCGGTGGTGGCACCGGTGGCACCGCTGCAGCAATCCAAGCAGCGCGACGGGGTGCGAAAACTATTTTGGTGAGCGAATTTCCTTGGTTGGGAGGAATGTTAACCTCCGCTGGGGTATCTGTCCCCGATGGTAATGAATTAGAAGCATTTCAAACCGGTTTATGGGGTGCCTTTTTACAAGAATTACGACGGCGCCAACCGGGAGGATTAGATCACAGCTGGGTGAGCTTTTTTAGTTATGACCCGCGCATTGGTGCGGAAATTTTTGCCGATTGGGTGCAGGAATTGCCCAATCTGCAGTGGATTTCTTGCCAAGTGCCATTAGAGGTTTTCCGTGAGGGTAATTGTATAACTGGCGTCAGGTTTGCTGATTTTATTGTCAAGGCAAAAATTACTCTTGACGCCACAGAGTTAGGCGATTTATTGCCTTTAGCTGAGATTCCTTATCGCTGGGGCTGGGAATTGAAATCGGAGTGGGGAGAACCAAGCGCACCAGATGATTTTAATTCTCTCACAGAAAGATATCCCGTGCAAGCCCCTACTGGGGTGGTGTTAATGCAAGATTTTGGTGCAGAAATTGCTCCAGAAATTCCCCAAGCGCCTAATTATGATCCGTCTTTGTTTGCTGGGGCTTGGGATGGCTATGGTCCAGAGACATTTTTAAATTATGGACGTTTACCTGGGGGTCTATTCATGATGAATTGGCCGATTTGTGGCAATGACTACGGCGAAGGGTTAGGGCGTCTGATAGAGTCAGATTCCTCTAGAAGGGAGTTTATTCAAGAATGCCGCTGGCACAGCCAAAATTTTGCCCATTTCATCCAAAATCAGCTTGGTCGTCGCTACGGCTTGGCGCAAGATGTCTTTCCCAGTAACCAGCCTGCGTTTGGCTTGCATCCCTATTACCGAGAAAGTCGCCGGTTGGTGGGATTAACCACTATCCGCGAACAGGATATTTTGCCCATGTCTGGGGGTAGGGTTGCATCTTTGCAGCCAGATGCTGTTGCTATTGGTAACTATGCGAATGACCACCATTATCCTGGTTTCACCTGGCCACTACAACCGAAATCTATCCGTTGGGGGGGACGTTGGACGGGAACGCCCTTTACTATTCCCTATAGTAGCCTGATTCCATCTGCCACAGATGGTTTTTTGGTCTGTGAAAAGAATATATCTGTTTCCCATATTGCCAATGGAGCAACCAGATTGCAACCTGTGGTGATGGGTATAGGTCAAGCAGCGGGAATGGCGGCTGCTATGTGTGTTGAGTTGGACTGTCAGCCGAGGGATTTACAAGCATTGGCGCTGCAAGCAGCTTTATTGCAAGATGAGCGCTCAAGAGCGGCAATTATTCCTTTATTTAATTTACTACGGAATAATTCGGGATGGCTGGACTGGCAAATGTATTACTTAAGTAATCCAGAAGCCTATCCACTGAGTGGCAATTATCCTGCTTTATCTTTGGTTACGTACGATCACTCAGATGATGATCAAGTAATATTACGGCAATGTAAATGTTTTGTAGGGATTTTTCATCGCCAAGATCAGCAAGACTACAGATTCGTTATCACAGCCCCGGTGAGTAATCAAGGACAAACTTGGCAGCTTGTGACCTTGCGATCGCATATTGATCAACAGCTACAAGCCTATCCCCATAAGCAATTGCTCCAAATTTGGGGTCGCCCGAATGCCTCTGGTAATTGGTTACTAGTGGAAAATCTTGAGGAATTATCGATGTGATTTATTTTCAGTAAAAAACAATACTTTTTACCAAATTATCCGGATGCAGTAATGAAAACTAAGTAGCAGTAATCTAGAGAGTTCTAAAATAGACATCTGCTATGCGTGCTGCAATTTCACTTTTAGTCTCGGGTTTGGTGTTCGGCTCCTTAGCTTTGAACTGCCAAGGAATGGTCTATCGCTTTTCCAATCTGCGCCTTTCCCCCTCTGCTTCACAACAGCTGCTCTCAGTGAAACCTAAACCTAAGGCCAATCAGCCAGAAAAGCCTGCACCGCATCGCGGTAGTGGACGCAGAGAGTTAATGGAATATTACGGTAACATTCATCCTGCTGTGTAACAACCCCACGCTCAGTACTTCTGTAGACGCGGGATTTCTATTGTACTAAGAGATTCATAGTACAGTCAGTTGGGATGTTATATTTAACATCCTTTTACACAGTTTCTCTAGTTGAGATATGACAGTTGATCTACTGACCAAAAAAATGGGATTCAAGCCCCGTCCTTCTAGGACGGCTTTATGATAAAATTCAGGTATAGTCGCCATAGGGCATTGGGAGACTTTAAACGGACATGGAGGGATGGTAAGACCACTTGTGGCGCAACCCAGCGCGAAGTGTCAAGGAATCCTCGCTCCTTTAGGAAGAGGAGGTATGTCAAAATTTCCGCATTTGCCCAGTAGTTTATCCGTAAGCTCTGTATATATAGTCCGAGTAAACCTTTGTATTTATAGGGCGAAGCATACTGCCTGTATTAACTGCATCACCAACTTTCAGTTCTATTCCCTCTGATCTCAAGGATGTCATTCAGACTATCCATTGAGGTCAAGGGCATCTAATAGTTCCAAATCACATAGTCAAACATAGTCAGACTTATGCAATTTAGCTTTAAGCGACTCTACTTTCAGCATGGACACGCTTAAATAGTGGAGTTATCCGCCTTGGATGTACTACCAGACACCCCCTATCCCTTAGAATAGACTGGAGACAGTCAAATCCTTCAGGATTACTTTTTCTGCCGATGTTGTACCCTGCGTTCACGTCGGCATGAATCTTCAAACCATTTTTACTGATATACCACGCACGTTTGACACGTTTTCCTGAGAATACATGCTTGATCTTGTTGTTAGGTTGATAAATTGGGATGATGTCCCAATCAATCGCTGAAGCCTTACTTGTGTAAGATTCTTCTGCTACCTTAACGGTAATACCGACTCTAACTAATTTATAAGTCAGCATTTCGATAAATTTAGCATGTGGTATCTGAGTAAAATTTTGGTTTGTACGTTTACCTAAATTAAGACGTGTTTTCCATTGTTCGTTTTTCCCGATTGAGACGTGAGTTACACCAAGAGATAGAAGTTCATCCACAATCATTTTTGTGGCTTGATGTAAATATGAAGAAACAAATTGATGGCGATTACGAACGATGTTTGCAATTCGCCTTGACCGAGCTTTCCTATTGGGTAGAAAACCTCGAAACTTGGCAATCTGCTTGTTATAAAACTGGTTGGCTGATTTCAATGGTTTACCATTTACAATAATTGGTTGTATTGCTAGATCATTGAAAACAATCGTCGCTAGATTATCTAAACCAATATCTATCGCCGCATTCAGTTCAGGATTCAAACTACAAAAAAACTCTGACAACTCGGTAATTTCATAGACTATTTCGATAACGAAGCATCCAGTTTTTGGGATAATTCGTACCTCACACAAGTCCTCAAACTTTAGTCCAGGCTTTACTGGAATCCTGATTGGCGACATTGATGGGATAATGAAACCTTTATTAAATTCTCTTTTACCAATTGCTTGATTATTGAATTTCACTAAGTTTTTGTCATCAACATAATTAGGTGGTTTTGGTCTACCAGTGAACTTAGTTGGTTCAAGTTTATAAGCCACTAATGCTTTGTAGTAAGCAATCCACGCATCTGCATTCTGTTTTAATACGAGTTGAGCTACTTTTGCGCTTATTGCTTTGTAGTTCTCGTTTTGTTTGAATAAAGTGTCTAAGCTAGCTTGTGATTGAGTTCCCCATCCGTAGAAAAAACCTTGACGCTGAGTGAATTGAGCAGTGTTGTAAAGCTGCCGAGAAATAGTGGTAATGTCACTACAATAATCAAACCAGTCATGTCCTTCTTTGATTATGTGCTTTTCTACTTGACGCATATTTATACTGAGCGTAGTCAAAGTATTGATCAACTTTGGCAATGAAATTAGTATATCATTCAAGATCCAGTAAGATATGCTTGACTAGAAAACTTAATCAATCTGTTGGAGAATTTAAGGCTTCTACAATTTTTTCGGTTTTGCGCTTTGCCCTGATATCCTGGAGTTTAGACTAAGCTATGCAAAACGACCCAGCAGGGCTGAGTTAATCAGAGACTTAGCGAAATTATGAATAATCTTTAGTATTAAACCGCAACTGATGGCTCTTTACGTGGTCGTGTTACGGTTTTTTTTACAATCGGGCATCGGTTTTTACGGTGGCGCTTTTTTCCTGCTTCCCAACCAGGGGACTTTCCGCGAGGTTTGGGTGGAAGGGCTGGAGTACCAATCACCGCAAAAACTCCACCCATAGCTTGAGCGACTCGTCCAGGAGTCAAATTATCGAGTGACTTCTGCCAACTGTCTTTTAGACTATATCTGACTATGCTAGACTATATTTTGTTTAAAGTTTTATCATACCATTTGGGATTTGAGATTTTGGATTTTGGATTGTGAAAGAGTTATTCAATAATAGCTTTCAGTTATCGATTTGTCGCCATTATTGTTCAACTTGGTATATGACCGAGATTTTCGAGGCTAGAACAATAGCCTTCCCCTAGCTCCACTTTATTCCCTCAAAGGTTTTCTCATGCGTCGAGCATTTGATGCTCTACTCTAGGAAATATTTTTCGCTCCGGTATATATTTGGCATCCTTTGCCGATGTATGAAATAGCTTTCGCGTTAGAAAACTTGCAAAAATCAATCTACCAACTAACAGTTGTTGACTGTTGACTGCTAACGGTCAACAGTCAACAGTCATTCTCAAGCTGGTTTATGAGCGATGAAATACTTGCTCATAAAGTGGAATTCTGTCTCAATATTTTCAAAGCCTGCTTTCTCTAAACGTTCTACTAAGTTATCAGTAGTGTAATGCCTGTAGTAGGGTTCATGGTATGTTTGGGAAAAATAGTTCATAACAGGAGCAAATTCAGGTGAATCATTCAACTGAATTGAGTCACAAATAATAAACACTCCCCCTGGTTTTGTCACACGAAAACATTGCTCAATCACTGTTTGACGCACTGTCGCTGGTAACTCGTGAAAGAGGAAAACAGAAGTTACAGCATGAAAGTAGTCATCTAGGTAGGGTAACTCTTCGGCATTTGCTTGTAAAAGTTGGGGTAATTCTCCCAGAATGTGGGTTAGTAATTCATTTGCCTTTCGCAAATAAGTTGGTGACAAATCCGTCCCAAATAGGGATGCTTGAGGTAAGGCCGACCGAATCAGCTTCAGAGTCCGCCCAGTTCCACAAGCTACATCTAGAATCCGGATTTGCCGTGGTTTAACAGACTCAAACGCTTTTATTCCTTGCTTTAGAGGAGCCAGAATACGCCTTCGCATCGCATCAGCAGACCCACCAAAGAGAATTTCCACCTGCAAGTCATATAAATTGGCTGACAAGTCGCTCAAGTAGCCATTGCTTTGGTGATGGAAGTTCTGCACGTAGTAGCTGGGATATCCATCTGTCTCGATTTCCGGTGCAAAATCTTGATATTTATTTTTTTGCTCCCGCTCCCAGATTTGAGGTAAATCTAGCCATACAAGTGGATAAAAGCTCAAAAAGTCTTCCCAAGGGTTATCAAACAGTGAGCTATTGGGATATATACCCTGTTCAGCATCCTGCCAATCTTTTTCTAGTAGCTGATTCAGCCTTTGTTGCAGTTGGAGTACAACCTCGTTTGCGAAAGGTTTGGTATTCTGTTCAAAGGTAGGATAAATTAGGCTTCTCAGGCGCGAACTTAAAATTTTGTGAGCCAGACTAAAGTAATTTTTGCCGTGTTGAAGGGTCTGATAACTGAGCTTCGTTAAAGTGTCAGACATGAAAATAACTTAGATATTTGTGACATTAATTGCATAAATGTAAATAATTGTAACTAATTAATGATTATCAGCGATTAATTTTAAGAAACAAGTAGTCAATTATTAATTTTTGTTAAGAATTTAAATTCTGTAACTTAAGCTACAGAATTTACGCTAGATTAATTATTGAGAGAGTAAGTCAATCAAATATAACTAAAAAACTAGGGAGAACAGAGTATGTCTATTCAAGAAAAATCTCGTGCAATCATGGCGCGTCAATATCAGCAAGTTAAGAATCGTCAACAATCAATGCTGATGCGTTCTGCACAAGAACTCGGTTTTCATGAAGAACTATCTCACTACTGGAACCCGATTCAAGGGAAGATAGATCCTACTACACGCATGATTTATGGACACAGCAACGCGACGATGAGCTAGTAGGCATCACATTTTCAGTAGGGGCGCAAGGCCTTACTTGCGCCCCAAAAGCGTGGTCTATTTAGCCGAAATTAGCCGAAAAACGCTGTAACAGCCTGTCTTTACGGCTATGTTTTTGTAGGGGCTTGTGTCTGTGTGAAGTACTCCGGCAAGATCCGCTGAAGCCGGAGCTTCAAAAGAAACAACCATCATCGTTTCGCGTCTCGTTCGCCGTTGCTCTGTTGGGCGTACTCATTTTACTTCGTTGAAGGTGGGGACTTCCGTGATTCCGTTAAGCAAAAAAAGCCACCCTTGAGGGTGGCAGAACATATAGCGTCAAATACAATACTTAATTAAAGAATCATTAAGCATCGTAATAGAGGTAAAACTCGTAGGGATGAGGACGCAGCTGCAACTGCTTGACTTCGTTAGCTAGCTTGTAGTCAATCCAGTTTTGGATAAAGTCTTCGGTGAACACGCCTGATTCGGTTAAGAAAGCGTGATCCTTTTCTAGTGCTTCCAAGGCCAATTCTAAAGAACCGGGAGTAGAAGGAACCTTCGCCAGTTCTTCTGGAGAGAGTTCATAGATGTTTTTATCTAAGGGTTCACCGGGATGAATTTTGTTCTTAATCCCATCGATACCTGCACATAGCATGGCTGCAAATGCCAAGTAGGGGTTAGAAGTAGCATCTGGACAACGGAACTCTAAGCGCTTGGCTTTGGGGTTAGTTCCAGACAGAGGAATCCGCACAGAAGCCGAACGGTTTCCTTGGGAGTAAGCCAAGTTCACGGGTGCTTCATAACCAGGTACGAGGCGCTTGTAAGAGTTGGTGCTGGGGTTGGTGATTGCCAACAGCGCTGGTGCGTGCTTGAGGATACCACCAATGTAGTACAATGCCATGTCACTCAAACCAGCATACTTATCACCTGCAAACAGAGGCTTGCCATCTTTCCAGATAGACTGGTGAGTGTGCATCCCGGAACCGTTGTCACCAAACAGTGGTTTAGGCATGAAGGTAACGGTTTTGCCGTATTTCTTGGCAACGTTCTTGATGACATATTTGTAAATCATCAACCAGTCAGCAGCTTCGATCAACTTACCAAAGCGGAAACCGAGTTCGCACTGACCACCAGTAGCCACTTCATGGTGATGCTTTTCAATGGGTACACCTAGTTTTGCCATTGTTAACAGCATTTCTGTACGGATATCTTGGAAAGAATCCGTGGGCGAAACTGGGAAGTAACCTTCTTTAAAGCGTGGTTTGTAGGCTAGGTTAGGGCTTTCATCTTTACCGGAATTCCAACTACCTTCTTGAGAGTCTAAGAAGTAGTAGCCTTCGTTAGCGGTTTGTGCAAAACGGGCACTATCAAAGATAAAGAATTCTGCTTCAGGGCCAAAGAAGGCTGTGTCACCAAGACCAGTGGACACGAGATAATCTACTGCTTTCTGAGCAATAACCCGTGGGCAACGGTTGTACCATTCGCCTGTACGTGGTTCTTTAATGCTACAAATTATACTTAATGTCGGAACTTTATCAAAGGGGTCGATCCAGGCAGTGTTCGGATCGAGAACCATTGTCATGTCCGATTCGTTGATCGCTTTCCAACCCCGGATGCTGGAACCGTCGAAAGGTACGCCATCAGTGAATGAACTCTCATCGATTTGGTTCTGGTACACAGTCAAGTGCTGCCAAGTGCCTACTGTATCGATGAATTTGAGATCAATCAGTTCAATCTTTTCGTCTTGAATTTTCTTCAAGAGTTCTTGTGGGGTTGTCATTATAACTCCTTCTCTGCCAATTAACTAAACTAAAACCAGAATCTTTAAACCATGCTGACCCTGCTGTGATGAACTAAATTGTCGCACACCTGCAATATCCTAAAGAGTAGACATTAGGAAATTTTGTAGCCTTTGTTACAGAATCTTGAATTTGCAACTTAAATTAACCTTTCCGTAACCATTTGCACAAAACAGGAAAGTTCATCTCATGGGGACAACTTTGGCATAGAATCCTTTAATAGCGGATAGATTGTTTTTGTGCCAAATCCAAATATATATATTTTTTTATATATTTTGATTAATTGGCACAAAAGGCTGCTGGTGCGTAACTGCAGCCAAATAAATATCAAACCATAAATAGTAATGATTGGGAGAAAAAGAAATGCGTGATGCAGTAACAACTTTAATTAAGAATTATGACGTAGTTGGGCGGTATTTTGATCGGAATGCGATCGACAGCCTCAAGTCTTATTTTGAAAGTGGTACAGCTAGAGTCCAAGCAGCGGCGATAATCAATTCCAATGCGGCTGGAATTGTCAAGCAGGCTGGTTTGAAGTTATTTGAAGAACTGCCAGAGTTGATACGTCCTAGTGGAAATGCGTATACAACTCGTCGTTATGCGGCTTGTCTGCGAGATTTAGACTACTACCTGCGCTACGCCACCTATGCTTTAGTTGCGGGTAACACAAATGTGTTGGATGAGCGCGTGCTGCAAGGGCTGCGGGAAACTTACAATTCCTTGAGCGTACCTATTAGTCCGACGGTTCGTGGTATCCAAATTATCAAGGATATCGTTAAGGAACAAGTTGCGGCGGCTGGTGTAGCTAATGTTGCCTTTGTGGATGAGCCATTTGACCACTTAACCCGTGAGTTGAGCGAGACTGATATTTAGCCAGTCACAAAAACATCACGGGTCGTGTAGAAGCCACTTGGCAATAGATGCGTGGAGGAAACACGCCACGGCTTGTTTTAACAAGTGTGGAAAATGATATGATCAAATTGTGAGTAGGAATAACCATCTACGTGTTGAAGTGTTTTGTAAGGAGTAACCCCTGATTTACCTCGCATTCGCACAGGTTGCGATTCTGGGTAAAACTTGTAATGGGAAAACATGAAGCGTACCGAACTGGCGTTGTGATGGACTCGGAAAACAAAAAAAAGAAAAGTAAGCGCAATTGCAATACCTTTGGGTAGTTGTTTTGAGCGTCTAGGGGGATACTTGACTATCCCTTTTAAGCAAGTCTTAAAGAATCTCAGTGTCTTTAGACCTGAGAGTGTCAAAGGCTACCCTACAAGAAAGATAATAGAGCGATCGCACTTTGACTTCTTGCCAAGGTGCGTTTGCTTTTTTCCGTAGACGCGGGGTGGGGCTTTAGCATTGCTAAACCGCTACGTCCCCCACCCTATGGGTAGATATACGCGACAATAGAAGTTGCCCATATTTGAGGCGCTAGCTATGGAAGAATTATTAACCCTGAAAGACTTGCTGGTTCAAGGCGATGTTCAAGGCGCTTTGATGATTGTGGAAGAATTAACCGAAATGAGCCGAAATGATATCATCAAGACGATTCGTAGCTATGCTGTGATTCTCCTGTTGCATTTGATTAAACAACAAGCTGAAAATCGTTCTACTCGCTCTTGGGATGTGTCAATTCGGAATTCTGTTAGGGAAATTCAGCGAGAAAATAAGCGGCGTCAGGCTGGAGGTTATTATCTCACACCAGAAGAACTATGGGAGACTTTGGTAGAAGCTTATTCAAATGCCATTGATCAAGCTTCCCTGGAAGTTGAAGAAGGTCGTTATGAGCTAGAGGAATTGGAAAAGCTGGTTAACCAAGAAGAAATTCTCAATCGTGCTTTAGGTCTAATATTACCAGGAGAGTCCAGTTAATTGGTTAAACAACGACTTGATATATTATTAGTAGAGTTAAATTTATGTGCTTCTCGCGCCTTAGCACAGCGGCTAATTCAAGCGGGGGAAGTGACTGTTAATCAGCAAGTTGTTGATAAGGCTGGTACAGAAGTTGATATTTTAGCTCAAATTAAGATTAAGGAGCGATCGCGATTTGTTTCTCGTGGCGGAGAGAAACTGGCGAAGGCTTTAGAATTCTTTACAATTCCTGTAGCGGGACGTATTTGTCTTGATGGTGGAATTTCTACAGGTGGCTTTACTGATTGTTTGTTACAAGCTGGCGCAATAAAAATTTACGGTATTGATGTCGGTTACGGACAAGTTGATTGGCGTCTGCGAAATGATCAGCGGGTGATTTTGCGGGAACGTACCAATTTACGACAGCTACAACCAGCCCAGTTGTATGCTGAGGGTGATCCGATTCCTGATTTGGCAGTAGTCGATGTCTCGTTTATTTCATTAAGTAAGATTCTACCTGCTTTGTGGTCACTGACGCAACCTCCTAGAGAAGCAGTTTTACTAGTCAAGCCACAGTTTGAAGTTGGAAAGTCTCGTGTGGGAAAAAAAGGCGTGGTGCGCGATTCTCATGACCAAGCAGACGCGATTTTCCAGGTGTTGCAAGCGGCTCAAGCGCTAGGATGGAAATACAAAGGATTAACTTGGTCGCCGATTACTGGACCTGCTGGAAATATCGAATATCTTTTATGGTTGAAAATGGAAAGCGAAACACCAGCGCCAGATTTAGAAGCAATTGAGCAAATTACTCAATCAGCAATAGCTGATTTGAGATAAAATTAGACATCATAAATTAAACATTCAATCGCCTCTGGGTGTTCTTCACAGTAAGTTTCGAGTTGGGTTTTGCGTTTTTTTGTTTGCTGTTGATGGGATTTCTCAGCTTGCAATTCTTCCACAATATCCCACGCTACAGCACAGTCAGGAGAATTATCACCGTTTTGCTCACAGGTTGTACGAGCTTCAACAGTGGCGTCTAGAATGGATTTCTCAAGAGTTTTACTTCCATTTAGCTCGGCGTTAACAGCAGCTTGAACTACTTCTGTTGGTTTCTGCATGATAGTTTTACCTTTTTGTATTGAGATAGAAAGAGGACTTACAAAAGTGTCACAGTCAAGGTATCTTGTAGTGTTGACTGTTGACTGTTAACTGTTAACTGTTAACAGTCAGTAGCCTCCACGGATATTTTTCACACCCTAATTAGGATTGCTATAGTTCAATACAGTTCAGTTAAGGAAAATTGTCGTAGGGGCACGGCACGAATAAAATTGTCATTAGAAGAAAAAATCTTGGATGTTCCCTACAGTGTATATCATTAGAGCCTAGCTGAACTGTATTGTGCTATAGTTAGCAAAATTTGAGTTATAATCACCCTTGCCTAATCTTTAATGCGACCAAATGTCAAGATTAAATTCACTAGTAATCACTAGTAAAAACGAATCAATTTTTCAATTTTGTATCTGAGATTGCCAAGCTAAATAAATTCTCAGAAGACTTTGGTAGAAGTTGCTTAACTCTAATATAAACAGCGTAACAAATAGAAAATCAGGTTTTAGTTATTCTCTATACTTTTGTGGCTTGTCCATGATATTATTGCAGCCAAAAATTCCTGTTATACCTGTCATTACCAGGAATATACAGCCAGGATAAGCTTATCTAATTTGGCATCAAGTATACTAAACAAACTGGGAGGCTCCGCCTCCAGTAGCTTGACAAGAGGCAGAGCCTATGAGAAGATATTCCCAGGATGGAGGCTGGAAGACGACACAAGCCTTTGGGATTATCTTAGTGCCATTCGGTCGAGGGAGTTACATTTAAACATCGAAAGTTGCCGGTGGCTTCAGATTCCACCATTTTTCGGTAAAGGACTCCCGTAGGACATTAGTGCCGCAGTGTACGTCCCCGAATTCCCGAAAGTAGACATCAAAGTCATCAAGAAAGTGACAAACTAGACCAAGCTTGCCTAGAACATCCTCTACATAAGCTTCAAACTGGCATTTACCCTGGACTTTTGGTCCGTAGGGTTTGGCAATGCCAAGATGCTTACCGAGGACAATCATATTCACCATATTCGGCAGGTAAGTTTCCGCTTTAGCGAGTTTTCCCGACTCATAGAGGGCTGGTAAGTCGATAATATCCTCTTCTTCGAGTCCTAGTTCCTGCTTGAGTACCATGCGATTCCAGTCAATGTATCCCTGGTAACGGTAGTTGTCGCCAGCAAGATCTTTTAGATCGAGCAACTTGGAAACGCTGATATCGGCTCGTTTTCGTCCCAGTTCCTTTCCTTCTCGGAGGAGGGCACGACCATGACCATCTTCGTCTAAACCCTTCAATAGAGCATAGCATTTATTTGGACTCGCCAGCAAGAGTTTAAATCCTTTGGCAGTAGGTGCAGGCACAAAGCTCATAAATTCATCCACATGACCGACAGTTAGCCAGTCCGAATAAACTTCAATCGGTGCCTGTACCTTCTGGGCATAGAGAAAGTCACGCACCGCCCGCATTAAGCGCCGCCCCGCCGTCGCTACAGGCATTGCTCCTCCAAAGATAATCCGACCTAGAGGATAGTCAACCCCATTCACTGTGACGGGAGGACTGACCTCCAGATTGCCAAAAGAATCTAGGGAATTGGGCTTGTCTTTACCCCGCGTGACATAACCGAAGTCCGGTCCGAGAAGTCCCTTCTCTGGGAAGATATCTAGGCCTCGATTGCGCGGAGAATCGAGAACCACGGGGAGTTTTATCCGAGCAGATTGGGAGTAGCCAATTTCGGTCTCGTCCTGCATCCATTTATCGCCTCGGTTTAAATCGGGCGGGACTTCCACCAATTTGGCACCGGCTTCCTTGACGACCAGAGCGAGACTGCGAATAAACTTTTGATTCGAGCCGTCCGCTAGCCGAGAAACGTAAACTTGGATAGGCCGGAGGGTGTTGGGGGTCATGATCCACGGCGCGACCCGAAAAACAACGCGATCCGAGTAAAGTTGTCGCTGACGGCGAACTAGGCTCAGGTTGATGGTGACCAGTCCATCAAACCCTACATCTGGATACTGTAGCCCCTCTACTACCAGCCGGATCTCTCGCTGAATATCTGGTAAGGTTGTTGTGGGAACACCTGGACCGAGCAACTGACGACCCCCTGGGGTGAATCTGTCAAAGACGCGGATGCGTTTAGCCGCATCATCAGTGACGTGCAAGCGCAGTTCACAACCAGCCGGGAGAACGTCTGGTCCGGGTTGGTTAACGACCATCCGGCTGAGATCTTTGAGATCGAGAGGCCCGTTAATCCGGTCATCTAAAAAATCCGAGCGATCGCTGGGGCTATTGCGATCCTGATCGTTGTTCACCAGGAGGACGGCACCATGTCCATCGGGACCCCATCGCCAATGGGCTTTATCAGGGCTATCTTCCTCAACCCGGTCGTCTCGATCCGCGTCTACATCTAGGCAAATTCGGAGGGCGGTCAACCGAAGTCGGTAACTGACAAGGGTTTTATCCTGTCTGTCCAAGAAAGAAATCTTGAGGGAGCGATCGTTGATAGCTTCACTGATATTTTGAGCAGAGATAGCAATCTCAGCGGGCGCTTTGTCTAGGGATAGGATGGTTCCTACGGGTAACGGCTTATCTAATGACAGTGAAGCTACTTCAACTTCACCCGAAACATCAATTCGCACGGATATAGCTTTTTCTGGGGCTATCTCACGAATGGCTACTCGCTCCACCTGACCAATGACGAGGACATCCTCATAGGTTTGGGTTCGTATATCCGACTCAGGCTTTGTCTGAGCAGGCTGCATGAGAACGCGAGATAGGTTTAGGAGAGTTCGCATATTTTTCCTTTACGTTTCTATGGGAGTACCAAAAAATAAATTACCCAATATTTGAGTCCGTAGGGTGCATCAGTACTAGTAATCTGTTCCTATTTTCAGGTTTTCTCGCTGCTGAGACACCCTACAAATTGGATATTTTTTTACTTGGAAGTGCTTATATAGGTGATCTGTGAAGTTTTCAAATCACACGAATTTTGTCAATTAGAAATTATACTGAAAACTTTGGCATTGTAGAGGTATTAAGATAACTCTTGTATTGAATTTTGCCAGCGACAATGTAATGATGTGGTGGATCAAGATTACGCCTAGGCGTAGCCCTCCTTCTCTATGAGACATTGTGCGAATGGCATCGCTTACCTAATTACCTAAAAATTTTGTTTCCAACCCTGAATATACAGCACTTTGGATGTCAATAGACTATGGTAGGGGCGCAAGGCCTTGCGCCCCTAGGTTGACAACAAATTTCACAGGTCACCAAATTGTCCGCCTAATTCCTGACGCAAACGATACAAAATTGTATTGGGTTCGACTTGTGAAAGAATTTCTTGAATTACGGTACTTGCGCCTAATTGTCCCCAAGTACAGCCTTGTTCGAGATAGACTTGTGCAGCTTTACCTATGGCGTAGGCGCCATAACCGGCGATACCAGCCTGGGCGATCGCACTGCCGGCAAAAGTAGTAATATTGATGGGATTATCACCGCTAGTTAAAGCAGCAGTACTCTTCCCTAAACCTAAGAGAAAACTACTACCTAATTCACCTAACAATAAGCCACCGGAACTCAATAAAATCGTTCTGAAAATCTTTCCGGCTTCATAACCTGTGATTGGTAAACCATATAACCGTGCTAGCGAACGAATTAATAATAAATCAGCAATAGCGCCGCCAATAATATCTAAAAAGGCAATAGGATTTAGACCAACTGCCAAGGCTTTATACTTAGTAAATTGCCAGATAATTTCTTCAGCTTCTTGTTCGCGTGAGTCAATGGTTTTTTGGGCGATCGCAGCTTCTGCATCCCGTGCTTGAATCAGTGCATTTAAAGCCAACAGCGATCGCCCCTCACGATTGAGAATATTGAGAATAGTCTGCTGTAGTTCTTCTATTTGCTGTGGTGGTGTCTCCAATTCATAACTGACGCGACCATCAGGCCATTCCACCCTTACTTCCATTGGTGCTGGTTCAGCAGCCACCATGACAATTTCATCCGGTAGTAGTGGCTTGGCTTGGGGAGCCACTGCGGTCTTGGGGTTTCCCAAGGTAGACCAAGTGGCGTGATGACCTGCACCCAATTGTTGTAAATTTTTGTAAATCGCTGCGCGATCTGTATCTGGGTAGAGGTCTATCTTATTAAACACCAAAATCAGGGGTTTTTGTGACTGCCGCAATTCTAGTAGTGCTTGATACTCTGTTTGGGTAATATCACCAGAAACTACAAATAAGATTAAATCAGCCTGAAACACCACATCTCGCGCCATTTGCGCCCGTGATTCGCCCTCAATTTCATCTAAACCAGGAGTATCAATTAATTCTACCTGAACCTTACCGCCAGGCTGCCATCGTACCGAACGAGGCCATTGGGTGACACCGTTTAACGGGCCTGTTTGCAAAATTCTATCACCCAGCAAGGCATTCAACACCGCCGACTTGCCACGACTCACCAAACCAAAAGCAGCAATTCTAATCACGTTCGAGTCTAGCTTATTGAGTGTGGCGCTCAAAGCTTCTAATTCCGGCTTCACCAAACCAACTAATTCCGGGTTCGATGACAGCTTTCCTGATTTACGAAGATATCCATACCAAGACAAAGCTTGGCGGAGACTAGCACGAGCGCGGTTTAAATGAGTTTCTTGCAGGTTATTACGCACTGGGTTGGCTGGAGTCAAACGATTTTGGATTTTGGATTTTGGATTTTGGATTGACCCCGACCACAAGGGTACCTTGCTCGAGGATTTTGGATTTGGGATTTTGGATTTGTTAGGCACACAAGGGGCTTTGCTCGAACCGAAACAATCTAAAATCTAAAATCTAAAATTGGCTTGGTCGAGATGAAATAGAGGTTATACCATTTCACCAAAACTCTGATACATATAGATTTCCCGTAAGGGCACGGCAATGCCGTGCCCCTACCAACGTATTTGTATCATACATATAGATTTCCCGTAAGGGCACGGCAATGCCGTGCCCCTACCAACGTATTTGTATCATACTTAAAGTGAAACGGTATTACTTCTCTATTTTCGTCTATAATTTCTATTCTAGATTATAAAAGAAGGAATAGGGAATAGGGAATAGGGACTGGGGACTGGGGATAATATCAATTCAAACCAATTCAAAAAATATTTGCAACACATCGATAATCTGTAGGGGCGCAAGGCCTTGCGCCCCCAATACTACTTAATGTCGAGACTGAATTTGCTTAACTAATTCATAAAAAGGTTGCCAATTATCTTCTTGTGCTATTGGTTCCCAAATTGATTCAATCACAGGTCTTAATAATACCGTTTTGGGATTTTGCACAGTCAATGTTTTGGCAATTGTATCTAGTTGATCTGGGTCAAAATTATTCAAAATTTTGTGGTATAAAATTGACCAATTATCAAAAATTGCCGAAGCTCCCGCAGCGGGTGCAATATCTGAACCATGCAGCACAAAACCAGGGTCATCTCGCCATTTAGACGAAAAGGTACGAGCGATTTCATAAAAGAACTGATGATAACCAACTTGGCTATTTTGTAAAAATTCAATCGTTAGCTGTAAAAGCTCATCGGCTTCTGGATATGGTAACTGCTCAAAACCCAACTTCTTCAACATCAAACAGCGGTATTCAGCGTGATAATAATCATCAAATCTGGTTAATCCCGCTGCTAAATCTCCTTGGTCAATAACTGACTTCAATGGTTCCTGAAGAAGTTCTAAATTTAATTTACAAATACCTGGTTGATGGCTGTAACAATAACGTCTATAATAGTCAAAGTATGCAGCGGTAAAATATGGGTCATAAGTAGGAATAAAAGCATAAGGGCCATAGTCAAAACTTTCCCCCGTAATCGACATATTGTCAGTGTTTAGAACTGCATGACAAAAGCCTGCTGCCATCCATTGCGCTACTAATTCTGCAACTCGTTTGACTAATTCGGCATAAAATAGGGTATATTTATCTTGTTCGGCGATTAAATGCGGGTAATACTGCTCAATTACATGGTCTAACAGCTTTTGGGTTAAATCTGAACGTTTGAAATAATGCAATCGTTCAAAAGTACCAAAGCGAATATGAGAAAGGCTCATCCTAATCATGACAGATGAGCGCGTAGGTGAAGGTTCATCACCCCGCCACAAAGATAAACCTGTTTCAATCATACTCAAACAGCGAGAAGTGCGTACACCCATATGGTGTAATGCTTCTGCTGCGAGAACTTCTCTCACTCCACCTTTGAGTGTCAGCATACCATCGCCACCACGGGAGTAGGGCGTTTTACCAGAACCTTTTGTACCAAAGTCGTATAATTCACCATCAACACCGCGTACTTGTCCATAGAGAAAACCTCTACCATCCCCTAAAGCCGAGTTATATTCACCAAATTGATAGCCGTGGTAACGCAGCGCCAACAATGGTTTACGTTCTGCAAATTTGCCAAATGCTGTGATAAAATCTTCGTCTGTGACTGCTTGGGGATCTAATCCTAAACGGGGTAGTACTGCGTCATTACGCCAGCGCAGGATATGTAGAGGAAATTCCGCTGCAGCTACTTCGTCATAATAGTCATTACCTAGAGATTCTAAAGCACTTTCGTAGTTGAGAGTAAGAAAAGGATTGGGAGTTTCTGCCAAAGTCATTAGGATTAGAGTTTAATTTATTCTTCCTTTTATAGTACCTCTGTTAAGTAGGTTGACGGTTGACGGTTGACGGTTGACGGTTGACGGTTGACGGTTGTTATTTGTTATTTGTTATTTGTCTCAATCGCCAATCGCCAATCCCCAGTCCCCAATCCCCAATCCCCAATCCCCAATCCCCAGTCCCCAGTCCCCAATCGCCAATCCCCAGTCCCCAATCCCCAATCCCCAATCCCCAATCCCAATTTATGGCATTTGCCAGTTAGGATTTGTGAGACTAGTCATGATATGATCTTGCCACTGTCCGTTAATTAACAAATAGTCTCTAGCGTATCCTTCAACTACAAAGCCGAGTCTTTTGAGGACATTACCGCTACGCTGATTATGGGGCATATAATTGGCCATGATGCGGTGTATATTTAATTCGTTAAAGACATACTGAGTTGCTGCTTTCAAAGCTTCTGTCATATAACCCTTACCTTGTTGAGCTTCCGCTAGGCTATATCCTACATAACAAAATTGGGCGGCTCCCCGGACAAAATTAGTAAAATTGATAATTCCAATAATTTTAGCTATATTTCTTTTTGGGGAAATACATAGTTTTAAAGAATGGTCATTGATAAATTCCAGTAAATTGCTCTCAATTTGATATTGCCAATATTCTTCCGTGAAGAAATTATCAGTCCAGGTAGGGTAAAATGGCGTTAAATAGGTTTTGTTAACAGTAAAGTATCTTACAAGTTCGTGTATATCCTCTTTGATCGCCAGTCTTAATAACAGGCGATCGCTCGATATCAAAGGTAGTTCTGACTGCATAAAGTAGCAATTATCTGGGAGATGTTGCGGGTTCGTACAATGAAAAATTCAAAAGCCTGGGAATATAGGCTTTTGAAACATTGTATTTGCTTGATTTTTACCACTCACCATCAAGAACATTTTTGGGAGTTTGTAAGTTCTCTCATCCCTAGTTTATTTGGGAGAAATTTTTTGTCAAATACAGTAAAATTGTTATAGCATGAATTAGTCAGATTAGCATTGGCTAAATTAGCTCCCCGTAAGTCAGTACCCCGCAAGTCTGCGCGAGTGAGATTAGTACCTTGCAAGTTAGCAGATTTTAAATTTATACCTTGTAAATTAGCTCCCACGAGATTGGCTCCAAAAAGCAGTGGTGCTTGATGTCTCGATGAGACTTGGAGTAAATTTGCATCTTGTAAAAACAAAACGACATAGCGCTGGCGTCCTGGATCTAACTCCTGTAAAGTAGCCTGAGTCATCCCCCGAAAAATAGATAATTTATCTTGAACAAGTCTGGGATTTTTTTCTAACATAATCTGGGTCATCGTCTTGAGGTAATCGGAGAGGATAGCTTGACGATGATAATCAGCAGTTAATTCCACCTTATTAGCGAAAAATCCTGGGAATTGGTATAATGGTTGGTTTAATCCGTTAGTGATATTTCCCACAACAATCATGACAAAAATGACTGCTGTCAGAATCACGCCACCGATAAGTGGCCAGACTGCTTCTTTGGGAATTTCGATAGAAATAATAACTGATTTTAATATTTCTATAGTTCTGATAACATAACTAGTCAAAGGAATTGGTGTGGTAGCGGAAGATGCTTTAGACGGTTTAATGATTTCGTGAGGCTGTGTCTTCATAGATTTGCAAGCTTTAGAAGAAATATGTGACGCAGTTTACAGAAATATCATGAGCATTGCCCACAATTCATAAATTTAGCAGGAGCAGCCTTGGGTGGGCTATCCTAGGGCGGTGAGAAAACTCAAAAGTAACAAAATAGTAATGGCTTTAAAAATACCAGATGAACTCTTTTATTTCAAATATTAATGTGAGTATTTGTACTGCCAATCTGCCACATCACGAAAATCTTGATAAGCTGATGTCTAATATTTACAAGTTTAATTGTTGTAAGTTCAGTCTACAAAAAGGATAAAGATGTCGGTGGGAATACGCTACGATTGGCAGAAAACAGAGATCCAGGCGATATATAATACACCATTGCTAGAGCTGATTTATCAAGCTGCTAGCGCGCATCGCCAATATCATGACCCCAAACAAATACAGGTCTGTAAGCTCATCTCTATTAAAACAGGCGGTTGTCCCGAAGATTGTAGCTACTGCGCTCAATCTTCCCGCTACAAAACAGAAGTCAAGCCCCAAGCACTTCTAGAAAAAGAAACAGTAGTTAGTATAGCGCAAACAGCTAAACTCAAAGGTGTCAGCCGCGTTTGCATGGGTGCTGCTTGGCGTGAGGTGCGGGATAATTCTCAATTTGAGGTAGTCCTAGATATGGTCAAGGATGTTACCGCAATGGGTTTAGAAGTGTGCTGTACTCTGGGAATGCTGACTGCAGACCAAGCCAAGCGATTGGAAGATGCAGGATTATACGCCTACAATCATAACTTAGATACTTCACCGGAGCATTATAGCACAATCATTTCCACTCGAACTTACGATGATCGCCTAAACACAATTGAAAATGTCCGTCAAACAAATGTTACCGTATGCTCAGGCGGCATCCTCGGTTTAGGCGAAACCGTAGATGATCGTGTAGGAATGTTACAGACACTGGCAAATTTACAGCCGCATCCAGAATCCGTCCCAATTAATATTCTCTCCCAAGTAGAGGGCACACCCTTAGAAGATCAGCCAGATGTCCCCTTTTGGGATATAGTGCGAATGATTGCCACAGCCAGAATTGTCATGCCAACTGCTGATGTGCGTCTCAGTGCCGGTAGAGCCAGACTTTCCTCAGTTGAACAAGCCTTCTGCTTTATGGCTGGTGCAAATTCGATCTTTTCCAGCGACGACAACAAAATGTTAACAGTGACAACACCCTGTCCAGATTACGACGCTGACAAAGAAATGCTGAATTTGCTGGGAATGGAAATGCGTCCTCCTGTACAAAGAGACGCGAAAGTGGTAATTCCAGCCGTTGTCGGTTAAATAACAATACAGCAAATATACCACGCTGTAGGGGCACGGCAATGCCGTGCCCTTACGAGGATCTGTGATACAAGGGCACGGCAATGCCGTGCCCCTACGAGGATCTGTGCTACAGTACCTTAGCAGCACGCAGACCGAACAACAGAGTCACAGCGATCGCCAAAAATATACCACGCGCTTGGGGCACGGCATTGCCGTGCCCCTACGAGGATCTGTGCTACAGTACCTTAGCAGCACGCAGACCAAACAATAGACCAACAGCGACACCAAAAATATACCACGCGCTTGGGGCACGGCAATGCCGTGCCCCTACGAGGATCTGTGCTACAGTACCTTAGCAGCACGCAGACCAAACAATAGACCAACAGCGATCGCCACGAACAAAGCCAAGAAACCGATATAAGCTACAACTGCAAACATTTACCTTTCTCCACAATACTTCAATATCTATATTGAATCATTTGTCATTGGTCATTTGTCATTGGTCATTTGTCATTGGTCATTTGTCATTGGTCATTTGTCATTTGTCATTGGTCATTGGTCAGTTGTCCCCAATCGCCAATCGCCAATCCCCAATCGCCAATCGCCAATCCCGAACTCCCCAATCCCTAACGTCCCAGATTGCGATAGAATACAGCGCACTGGCGCTTGTTTGAGGGTGGGTAATGAGTTCTGTGATTAATGTCAATTTACCACAGCAGTCTTATGAGATTGCGATCGCACCTGGAAGTTTAGACGAACTGGGTACACATTTAACCAGTTTGCAGCTAGGCTCAAAGGTACTAGTGGTTTCTAATCCGACGATTTTCAAGCATTATGGAGAAAGAGCGATCGCTTCGCTCAAAGCCGCTGGTTTTGAAGTAGCTAGCTACAATCTCCCAGCGGGTGAACACTACAAGACTCTCAACTCGATCCAAAAACTCTACGATATCGCCTTAGAAAATCGCCTAGAACGTTCCTCAACGATGGTGGCTTTGGGGGGAGGTGTAATTGGTGATATCACAGGCTTTGCAGCCGCAACCTGGCTGAGGGGAATTAATGTCGTCCAAGTGCCTACTTCCCTCTTGGCAATGGTAGATTCTTCTGTGGGGGGTAAAACTGGAGTGAACCATCCCCAGGGGAAAAACTTGATTGGCGCATTTCATCAGCCACGCTTCGTATTAATTGACTCAGCGGTTCTGAAAACTCTCCCGATGCGCGAATTTCGGGCGGGAATGGCGGAGGTAATCAAATACGGCGTCATTTGGGACGCTGAATTGTTTACCGAATTGGAAGCCAGTAAACACCTGAATCAAATCCGCTACGTTAAGCCAGAACTGATTGAATACATATTAAATCATTCTTGTCAAGCGAAAGCCGATGTCGTGGGAGAAGATGAGAAGGAAGGCGGACTGCGGGCGATTCTTAACTATGGTCACACCATCGGCCATGCAGTTGAAAGCGTTACGGGTTATCGAGTAGTCAATCACGGTGAAGCCGTTGCCATTGGTATGGTAGCAGCGGGGCACATAGCTACACAACTGGAATTGTGGCAAAAAGAAGATACAGAACGCCAAAACGCCTTAATTCAAAAAGCCGGTTTACCCACGCAATTACCAGCAGGGGTAGATATTGAAGCCATCATTGAGGCGTTGCAATTAGATAAGAAAGTCCAAGGGGGTAAAGTGCGGTTTGTCCTGCCTACACAAATTGGTAAAGTAACAATTACCGATGAGGTGCCAACGGATATTATCCGCCAAGTGCTGCAGACAATGCAAGCAACTTCATAAATTACTCTCCCCCCTCCTCGCTTGCGGGGAGGGGCTGGGGGTGGGGGTAAATGCGGTGTTGCGGATATGTAATTACAATTTTATTAGCCACTCCCGAATTTGGATTATGATACTCCAAGCCAGTAATCAATTGACATTGCAAGAGTTCCTCAACCTTCCCCCAGGCGATGGAGATATCACCTACGAACTTGTTGATGGTCAAGCAATTCCGAAGATGTCACCTAAAAAATTCCACTCAAAATTGACTCGCGCCTTTATCCATTTGATTGAGGAATTGTGTGCTGGTAAAGGAGAAGTTTGTCCAGAATTGACTCTCGCATTAACTCATCGGGGTAAAGATTGGGGACCAACACCAGATCTAATATATATATCTAATGAACGTTTACCCGCCGATTGGGATGAGGAAGGAGCTTGTTCTGTTCCGCCTGATTTGGTAATTGAAATTATATCCCCCGGTCAAACCTTTGGACAAATGGCAGCCAAAGCCAAAAATTATTTAGATGCTCAAGTCTTGCGGGTGTGGGTGGTAGATAGCAAAGCCAGAAGCATTACTGTATTTTATCCTGATGCGGCGCCACAAACTTATATGGGAGATGAAATCATCACCGATTCTTTGTTTGAAGGGTGGGAGTTTACCGTTGAGCAGGTGTTTCAAAAGGCGAAAATTCCTTTATAGCGGTTCCTGTGTAGGACTTAGGACTTACGCATTGACAAATTAGATAAATAATGCACTAAGAGAAATTAGGAAAAAACAGGCGGTAGGTGGACGCAGCCATCGCTACGAACTTGTCTTGGTAACGAAAGTACTAGGGCGTGTTTTCAAAGTCTTATACAATACTACTAAAACGCTGACACATGTAGATTTCGCGTAGGGGCACGGCATTGCCGTGCCCCTACAGCTGGTATCATATCGTGTGGATTTAGGGGTATCTAAAAATTTATCCGGCTAAACAAATAGTTTGAAAACACGCCCTAGTCTGTGAATTTTGTTTTGAGGGATTTTTGGTAGTGTGAGCGTCTCGCTCACGCGGGCAAGATGCCCGCACTACAGTCGATCATTTTTATCTTGACTAGTCTGTCAATTTTGTTTTGAGGGATTTTTGGTAGTGTGAGCGTCTCGCTCACGCGGGCAAGATGCCCGCACTACAGTCCATCATTTTTATCTTGACAGAGTACTACTTGTCTTGGTAACGAAACTACTTGTCTTGGTAACGAAACCACTTGTCTTGGTAACGAAAGTAGTTGTCTTGGTAACGAAAGTACTTGTCTTGGTAACGAAAGTAGTTGTCTTGGTAACGAAAGTAGTTGTCTTGGTAACGAAAGTAGTTGTCTTGGTAACGAAAGTACTTGTCTTGGTAACGAAACTACTTGTCTTGGTAACGAAACCACTTGTCTTGGTAACGAAAGTACTTGTCTTGGTAACGAAACCACTTGTTTTCTTAACCTAGTTACTTGTTTTCTTAACCTAGTTACTTATTTTCTTAACCAATCGTTATGCACATAATAGCTAATTTGTACAGTGCGTAAGTCCTACTGTGTTGACTGAGGTAGAAGAACCCTAGCCATCATGCCATGCATTGTAGAAATCAGGGTAGGGCATGTTTTGGGCACATTTCCAGATGACATTGTAGTTAGCATTAAATTGCAAATAATCCTTTAAAGCTTTTACCGCTAAAAACCGCTGCTCATTACTTTGTAAGATTTTCCCTAAGCTTACTGCTGCCTGCCAACGGGTGAAATTATCCAAATACGGTGATTGCAGCAGTTGCACCAAAGTAGCGATCGCATTTTCATTGCCTGGGTCGATTTCCCCTAAGCTATATGCTGCGTCACTACGGGTGTCATCATCCACATCCTGTGATTGCAGCAGTTGCACCAAAGCAGTGATCGCATTTTCATTGCCTGTGCCGATTTCCCCTAAGCTTTTTGCTGCCTGCCTACGGGTGTCATCATCCACATCCTGTGATTGGAGCAGTTGCACCAAAGCAGCGATCGCATTTTCATTGCCTGTGCCGATTTTCTCTAAGATTACTGCTGCCTGCCTACGGGTGAAATTATCCACATCCTGTGATTGCAGCAGTTGCACCAAAGCAGCGATCGCATTTTTATTGCCTGGGTCGATTTTCCCTAAGCTTTCTGCTGCCAGCCTACGGGTGCGGTAATCCACATCCTGTGATTGCAGCAGTTGCTCCAAAGCAGTGATCGCATTTTCATTGCCTGGGTCGATTTTCCCTAAGCTTTCTGCTACCTGCCTACGGGTGTAATCATCCACATCCTGTGATTGCAGCAGTTGCTCCAAAGCAGCGATCGCATTTTCATTGTCTGGGTCGATTTTCCCTAAGCTTTCTGCTACCTGCCTACGGGTGTAATCATCCACATCCTGTGATTGCAGCAGTTGCACCAAAGCAGCGATCGCAAATTCATTGCCTGGGTCGATTTTCCCTAAGCTATATGCTGCCAGCCAACGGGTGTAATCATCCACATCCTGTGATTGCAGCAGTTGCTCCAAAGCAGCGATCGCATTTTCATTGCCTGGGTCGATTTTCCCTAAGCCATATGCTGGCAGCCTACGGGTGTCATCATCCACATCCTGTGATTGCAGCAGTTGCACCAAGGTAGCGATCGCTTTTGTGCGTTCTGTTTGTTGTAGTGCTGTTTCAGCTTCATTTACAATAACACCAAGAAACTTCACCCACTTGTGTTGATTAGTGTTGAAATAACCAAAGCGCCATTTCACAATTTGCTCGACTATTTCATCTGTTCGGGAACAATGTTTAAACTCGGCTATTCCCGCTGCTGCTAAAAAATAGGCGCGATAGTCATAAAAGCCTTTGTCTATATCTTCCCTATTCCATTCACCACACCCATCATTAAATTCCACCAACTCCCGAATAAACGCTTCTTTTTCCTCATTCCTCACATCTTCCCTTCCCAACCACAGCAAAATTACCTCTTTCCACTGCGGTGCAAAAATGCGATAAGTTCCTTGTTTTGGGTTATCGGGAATATGGTTAAGAAATTCGTGCCAATCTTTCACCGCTAACGCGGCAAAGTATTCCTGAAAGTTGGGATGATAGAAAGCGTAAACTTCTTCATCGCTTTGTGCTAATCTGTCTACTAAATTCAACCAACCAACATCACAAGCTAATTTAAACAGTTCCTCACCTATTTCTTGACGCGCTAAACGCCGCCGTAAGCGAAACCTACTACTACTGTTAATGCCTGCGAAAGCTAATTTGCTTAAAGCGCTGTGTAATTCATCTTTTAAATCATCAGAGTCACTCAAATCAGGAAATAATTCTGATTTCCAATCATAAAAATAACGGGTAAACCTTTGGTAAAGCGCTGCTTTAGTTTCTGGTAATTCTCCCTGACTATCCAAATCAAAAGTCTGACACAACAGCGCCAACCGCAGAGGATTTGTTACCAATTTACGAATATTGTCATGCCTATCTGCTTTTAATTTCGCCTGTAGTGTTTCCCCTTTTTGGCAATTCTTAGCACAGGTAAACCATTGCTGAATAAAGTCATAAATTTGTTCTGGTTGAAATTCTTGAGTTTTATAAGTATCAAATCCTGACAGTGTATTCTTAACTTGAGCATCCCACACATTTAACCGACAAGTTAACACCACCCGCGCCTGTCTCAAAGATTCTGTCAGTTGTTGATTAATTTTGGCTAATGCTTGCGTCGGTGAATTTTCCCCCATTTCATCGACGCCATCTAACAGTAGCCAAATTCGTAGTTTACCAAAACACTCAATTAATTGACGTTCAATTTCGGCTGGCGTAACAATAAAATCAGATTTAACGAATCTCAGTGCTTCCGGTAGCCATCGTTGAAGTAAATATTCTTCTATCGTTCTTCCCTGCAAGTTAGCAAGAGAAATATAGATAAATAAGTTTTGTGTTTGGTCTTTAATATAAGTAGCAATTGTGCTTAATAAAGTAGTCTTACCTGCTCCCGGTTCGCCGATGATGGCTATATGTTTATTGTTTCCCGTTGGTTGTTGTCCAATTACTTGATTGAGAAAGGCGTCATGTTCATAAGTTTTAACAATAACTTCTTCGGTTAACTCATAAACCTTTTCCCGTTCTCGTTGTTCATCTTGCTGGCGGCGTTGTTGCTGTTTGCGTTCCACCAACCCCAAGGGAACATAAACGTTAAGTTCAAAACCTCGTTCTGTAGCTTGGCGTCTCAGTCTTGCTGCTGCTTGCTGACTTTCTAGCATAGCGTTGCAAATTTGGCGCCAGTTAATCTCTGTTGTCTCTACCTCACTAACGTTAGCTGATGAATTCCACGCATCAAAGCCAACAATATCCTCTGGTTGCAAGTCGAGAACAGCAGCAATTAACTCAATAGCTTCTGTCCCAATTTTGTATCCCCATTGTGGGTTAAAAAGTCGCTTAACCTGATCAAGAGTTACATTTGCTTCTTTTCTGATGTTTTCATAGGTGTAACGTTTCTCACGCTTTTTCGCCTGGAGTTTTTTCAAACCTTCGTTACTACCAAGAAAACCTTTAGGTCTGCGCGTTGGGTTCATCAGTAGAGTTGTTTGGCGTAGTCATATTCTAAACCGGGCGAATGGAATTCGCGGCTACACAGACCAAACCCGCCTGCGCGGGTTATACCATTTTCATTATGAAACAAATACGTTGGTAGGGGCACGGCAATGCCCATAGGTGTCAACTTAAGCTACAGATGGCTTATTGCAAGGTTAACCTACCCACCTTGGAATGAATTCCAAGGCTAATAGCTAAAGTCTACTGAAGTAGACTCAAGATTTGGCGGGGGGTATTTAGTCATCTTCAGATGACTTTTGCTATTAGACTCCGAATTCATTCGGAGTCGGGACAAGGTTTCGCGTTAAGTTGACACCACTGGGCAATGCCGTGCCCCTACGCCACATATATATGTATCACGGTTTTGGTGAAATGGTATTACATCAAGTCAGCAAAGGCGGACTTTGTTTTTATAGCCGCGATTTCTCATCCCCAGGGCTGATATTTATAATTTAGCCATTCATGGAGCAATACAGTTCAGTTACAGCAGTTTTCAGGTATTTAGACCACACCTCGATATCTGTATTTCTTTCTTCCTTTGCGCCTTCTCTTCGAGACGCTCCGCGAATGCGCCTTCCCTACGGGACGCTGCGCGAATGCGTGAGATATAAAAATGTGGTTCATTTACCTGAAAATCGCTGTAAGGAAAATTGTCGTAGGGGCACGGCACGAATAAAATTGTCATTAGAAGAAAAAATTTTGGATGCCGTGCCCCTACAGTGTATATCATTCGAGCCTAACTGAACTGTATTGAGTCATGGAGGAAATTTTAGGGTGCAGATGGGTACTCGCATCAATTCGCATTGACTGGCTTCTAGTGGGTTATGGGTTGCTGCGGATATTTGTTAAGTAATCAGTTAGGAGTTTTAACAATGTCCACACGTCCATCTCAACAATTTGCTACTCTAGCCGTCAAAAAAATACTTTCAACAAAAAACCCGCGCAAAAAAATCATCACTTTCTTGCTAGTTGTGCAAATCTCCCTCCTGGGTATGCAAGCCAAAGACCGCATCCAGCAAGGCGACGCAGCAATTGAAGTGATGATTTGGCTACTTAACCAATGCTTCCCCGTTCTGGAACGCGCCAAGCAGCTAGAGGATGAGGAGAAAAAGGGCGATCGCAAGTAGCTCAGATCTTGCACCTTTACGCATAAACCATGAATCCACCAAAAATATGTGATGCATCTTACATTAAAAAAAATATAGTTTCAAGTCCTCTTATAGAGGACTTAAGCTATGAGACAGGGACTTGTAGTCCCTGGCGGACTGTGAGTCCAGCAAAAATTTATCAATACTTAGTGATTAAAGTCGTAGTAGGGGCACGGCATCCAAAATATTTTCAAATAGCAGACAATTTTATTCGTGCCGTGCCCCTACACTGTATACTGCCATCCCCCCTCCCATCATCGCTTGACCATAGACAGATACCAACTGATGGTCAGACATGGCATCATGTATCACAAATCACAAATCCGGGGAAGATATCACACCCCTTACTCTTGTTTAAAAGAAGTTACAGGTTTAATAGCTTTAGACTTCTCTGATACATGTATCCTGTATTTAATCACTCATAATTGAGTTATTAGACAGTGGTCTTCAATGAAGTTAAATGACTAATTTGAAGAAAACTGGCAACTTGATACACACTGATGGATTTTGATTTGCTTGAATAGCTATATTGATAGGACAAAAATTCACAACAGGTGATTATGGCTAGTAAGGTAATTGACGTTAGAGAATATACTGTCAGAGCGCACAAAAGAGAGATTCACACTCGTGTTTTCAACTTTGTCTGCAAGCAGTGCAATGAGACGACAAAACGCGAGACTTTCGGTCCTAGACCATTATATTGCGAGCAATGCCGCCCTCCGCAAGCACCTAAGAGATTGCAGGAGCAAAGCAAAAAGGCTAAACCTAGACCAATGACTTACAAAAGTATCAGTGATTTGGATTGATTAAGAAATTATGACAAAGGGACGTATAGAACCACCCCCTGACGCTTTCGTCAGGCCACTCGTCGAGTTACGAGACTACTATGCTCAGATTGTCGAAGAGTACCAACGCCTCTACACCCAGGCGCGATCGCAGCTGAATCATGTGGAAGCATTGTTATCTACTTGGTCAACATCAGATGCTAACAACCAACTAATAGCACATGATGTAACTCATGAAATCCGCACTCTACCTGAAGAGAGGCTTTTGTCTCTACCACCCCAGGAAGAAAAGCGTTTATCTGTTTCACATGATCAGATCGCTAATATCGATTTAGTGGAGTCTGTTGAATCTGAATTTGAAGACTCTGATAACTTAGAGCCAGATAATTCCCCAACTGCTGCTACACAAACAAAGGAGTATCAAGCTTTCACTACCTTCGACGAGAGTAACTATAACTCTATCAAAGGGGCTGATATTCCCATGCTGGCTGAGTTTCACCCGCTTAGTCGGATGGAAGCGATCAAACAGCTATTGCAAGAACATGTTGGTACTGTGTGCCATATAGATTTCATTGTGCGATCGCTTTATGGAGATTTACAACCCTATATCTTTAAGGTAGTTAAAGGTAGAGTCCAATCTTCTCTGACACAGGGTAGAGAAAGAAATGTTTGGTTTGCTATTCCTGACGAGCCTGGTTGTTATACTCTTGATTTAGCTTTGCTCAGGGCGAATGCTAACGGCTCTCCCAGGATTATCAGACCTAAAAAGAAAAAGCCTCTGATAATGCCTAAAACCAGGGTAGTACCAATGCTGAGAGAATTTGATGGTCAATTTTTAATTGATGCAATCACCTCTCTGTTAGAGGAAAATTCGGGGAAAGCTTTCACGGTCGCCGAAATCATCAGCGGACTTTATGGAGAACTCGATGCACAGGAGGTTCGAGAGGTCAAAAGTAAGGTGTTGAATGAGTTATCGAGAGGATATCGCACAGGAAGATTTTCTAGGGTTCCAGACAAAATTGGTGTTTATACCTGGGACTCAAATTTAATTGGTCAGAAAATCTCTGGGTGAATATTTTGTGGGGCGTCATTTGTCATTGGTCATTTGTCATTGGTCATTTGTCATTGGTCATTTGTCATTGGTCATTTGTCATTGGTTATTTGTCATTGGTTATTTGTCATTGGTTATTTGTCATTTGTCGCCCCATATCCCAATCCCCAATCCCTGGTCACTGAGCGGAGCCGTACCACTACGTGGAAGCAAGCTACGCGTAGCGTCCGCACCAGAAGTGCAATCCCCAATCCCTAGTCCCCATCTCGACTCAGCACTCTACCCACGCCAAAGTACGTTTAACCGCGTGTTGCCAATTAACAAACTGTTTCAATGCATTATCTCTCCTGTCACTAGGCTCAAACACGCGCTCAATCTGCCGTTGGCGCACTAGTGCTGCATAGCTATCCCAAAAACCCACAGATAGACCTGCTGCAAATGCTGCACCTTGCACGGTAGTATCACGCATCATCGGGCGTTCAATGGGAATACCTAAGACATCTGCTTGGAATTGCATGAGAAAATTATTCTCGCAAGCGCCACCATCTACTGTTAATCGCCCCACCGGCGTGCTGCTAGATGCATTAATCGCCTGTACTACTTCCAGAACCTGATAGGCGATCGCTTCGAGGACGGCGCGGACTAAATGCTGGGGTTTGACGTTAGCTGTTAAGCCAAAAAAGGCTCCCCTGGCGCTCATATCCCAGTATGGTGTACCCAACCCACTAAAGGCGGGGACAAAATATACTCCGCCATTATCTGTAACTTGATTCGCCATTGCTTCTGTTTCGCCAGCAGTTTTAATCAGTTTAAGTCCATCCCTTAGCCATTGGATACAAGCTCCACTGGTAAACATACTGCCTTCTAAAGCATAGCCGACTTCCATTGTCCCGCTGTGGTTTTGCGTCCAGGCGACGGTGGAAATGAGTTGATGTTGGGAACGGACAATTTCAGCACCAGTATGAGCGACTAAAAAGCTACCAGTGCCGTAGGTGCATTTCATCAAACCAGGGCGATCGCAGCCGTGACCAAACAACGCCGCTTGCTGGTCGCCCAAAATCGCGGTAATGGGAATGGTCGCCCCCAATAAAGCCGCGTCGGTGACGCCAAATAATCCCAAACTGGGCTGAATTTGCGGCAAAATTTCCGCCGGAATCTGGAACAGATCCAATAGGGTTTCATCCCATTCCCCCGTTTTGAGATTCATTAACATGGTGCGGCTGGCGTTGCTGTGGTCTGTAGCATGGATTTTGCGTCCTGTCAAGTTCCACAGCACCCAAGTATCAATTGTCCCAGCTAACAAGTTGGTGCGGTCAACATCAGGAAACTGATCTAATAGCCAGCTCAGTTTAGTAGCCGAAAAATAGGCATCAATCACCAATCCAGTGCGATCGTAAATCTCCGCAGCATAGCCTTGCTGTTGTAAATGCAGGCACAGGGGAGCAGTACGGCGGTCTTGCCAGACAATTGCCCGTTGGAGGGGTTTACCAGTGATTTTATCCCAAATTAGGCAAGTTTCGCGCTGCACAGTCAGCCCAATTGCCACAATTTCCCCAGGGAGAATTTGGGAATTAGCGATCGCCGTTTGCATCAAAGAGCAAGTATCTTGCCAAATTTCTACAGGATCATGTTCTAACCATCCTGGATGGGGATAATACTGAGTTAGTTCTTTGTAAGCGTGCCCCACAATCTGACCCTCTGCATTTAACACAAAGGCACGATTACCCGTTGTGCCCAAGTCCAAAGCCAGAATATAGCCCGATGATCCAATTGTACTGCCAAGTGTCTGCATAGCCGCTTTGAATACTGCGATCGCGATTTTACCAATTTAAGATAAAATCAGGATATAGCACTTCCTATTCAGATGAGGTACAAAATTGTATCACGCGATGTAGGGGCACGGCACTGCCGTGCCCTTACCGATGTACTCACTAGGGCGAGAAACGCTATATATATAAGACTCATATTTGATTTTTGAAATCCACGTAGGGCTAAGACAACCTAATCCAGCTTGTGGTGGGCATTGCCCACCCTACTACTAACTACTACTTAAGGTCAACAATCAACAATCAACCAATTTATATATTTTTCAAAATCATATGTTTTTTAGCATCAAAACTAATAAAACCTTCTTGTTGTAATTTACCTATCAAGCGTGTAATCGTAACTCTAGTAGTACAGCAAGCGCTAGCAATATCTTCATGAGTGAAGCGAACACTGAGACGAGTTCCTTCAAGCATAGGTTCACCAACTTCCTGCTTCAAAAGCTCCAAGAAATGCTGTAACCGGTCTTGTACCCTGCGTCTACCAGCAATGACTAATAAAGATTCTGTCTGCTGTAACCGCTGATTGAATTTTGGTAAAAGAATATGGCTCAGTATTGGAGAATTTGCTATTTCTGCTAAGTAAATTGACACTAATTCAACATCCGATATAGCTATAGCTTGGTAAATCTGTAAAGAGGTCATACTAGAGCTAAAAATCATACCTTTTGTTGCTAATCCAATCAGCACTTCTTCACCCATTTCACAAAATGTACTCAACTTAACTAAACCCTGACGAACATAGCAAATCACCAACGGATTGAGAACTATAATTTCTCCTTTAGAATATTTTTGTATAGGGCGATCCTGGCTAATATCAGTGTCGTTTTTTACTAAGACAGATTCCGCTCGTTGATACTCTGTAATGTCACGCATTAGCCAACGTATAGAAATAGTTTTTCCCTGTTGATTCCGCACAACTTTTACTGTCAAAGCTGCGTCAAAGATATCGCCATGACGTTCCTGTAAGCGTATAACTAACTCTCTAACCTTGTCTGATTGAGAAAGATCGATGAGTTCGCTACAAAAACGCTGACGTTCTTCTAAAGGGACGAAGTTAATCATGGATTTACCTAACAGAAAGTGCTTTGAAACTTTGAGCAACTGAGTCGCAGTCAGGTTAGCTTCTTCGATGATACCTTCGGAATTAGTTACTAAATAGCCATCGGGAGCAAACTCGAATAAATCATAATAACGCTGGCGTTGTGCTTCTAACCAATTTCGGGTTTGTATTAATTCTTCGTTTTCTTGATACAATTCCTCTGCTGCTAACTGTACCATCCTTGAGGTGGTATAGAGTTCCTTAAAAGCTTGCGGTAGCAGATCCGGTGGAATCCAAGGTAAGACACTAGCAGTTTGATACAAATCTGCTAATCGTGTATGCAATGTTTCTGCGCGTTGGATAAATTGTTCTATGTTCACCTTAAATCACCGCTACTTGCTTGCAGAAGTTAAGCAGAAAAGTCCAATATATATCTGAAATAAATTGCAGCGCTCCTTTAGCTACTAAGTGATATCTGCCAAAATAAAGTCTAAAACTGTACATTTATCCTGGGTGATTGCCAATTATTTAACTACTAAACTACTAGTATTCGATTCAATACTGCTCGGTTAACAATATTCGTAGATTGAGTTGAGGAACTTTATTTTTTAACCAAAACCTACGCAGTATTGGTATCCGATTAGTTCTATCACCAGGTAGTTACAACTCAATATATATGCTGAATCTAGATGTCGTCCGCAAATTAATAATATAGCAATGATATAGGGTTGATACTTCATTTACAGTCGCAGATAAATTGCCAGAAAACAGTTTGCAGCTTGTTGCTAAAAATTGCGTCTACCTTTGGTGATAAAAATCTTATAAATTAGTTAAATATAATGCACTAGTTGCTGACCTAAGATAATTGCGATTATTTAACAGCATAACTTCGCCAGCCTAGCCTAACTTCCACCGTAGGAATCAAGCCTCTAATACCACAGACATAGGATGAATTTTAAGTTGTTCTGTGAGCGTGAATACAGTTAGTTTGTTAATGTAATTTTTTATGCACTCTTTTTTTTATTTATCCAGAGTATTCTTTTTAAGACCTACTCTGGGGGCACAATAATAATCGTAGGGTGCGTGACGCAGCGATAAATATTGTAAGTAGTCACAAGACTTGTGGCGTCACGCACCATTCTTTAAATGTGACACTAGCGTAAGTCCTGATATTTAATCGCAACTGTTAACGGTTAACGGTTAGCAGTTACTCCCAAGACAAATATGCTCATAGCGTTGACCGGCTATATCCCAGGTAAATTCCGTTTCTACTAATTGTCTACCATTAGCAGACAATTGAGAGCGTAGTTGTGGGTTATCAAATAGTTGACTAATAGCCGTGATATACTCGGTGGGGACATTTGCTCGTAATGCGCGTAGCGATGTTCCCGCACCATCTACGGCTAGTCCTTCTAAACCGCGATTGCTTGCTACTACTGGCACACCAGCTGCCATTGCCTCTAAAGTTTTATTTTTAATCCCAAAACCAGTTCGTAGCGGGACTACACAAACAGTAGATTGATGTAGATATTCTACCATAGAAGGTACAGAACCAGTGACAACTACTCCAGGAATATTTTTCAGTTCTAAAACTTCTGGTGTTGGTCTAGCACCGACAATACTAAATGTAGCATCAGGATAAAGCTTTTGCAGTTCTGGCAATACTTCTAAAGCAAAAAAACGAGCTGCATCAATGTTATGAGATGCATCCATTGCTCCGACAAATATTAACTGATGTCCGCCTATATCTTGTGAACGATAGGGAAATAATTCTAAATCTACACCATTAGGAATTACTTGAATATCAATGTCAGGACGAAGTTTGAGAAATTCTTGGCGGTCGTCCTCTGTGGTGACGACAATCTGGGAAAATTTAGTGCAATACCGCTTTTCGTAACGGGCTAAGACCAACTCCAAATACAGGCGATCGCGTAGCGGATTCTGTGAAGCGTCCATTTCTAGATGGTCACGAGTCCAACCATAAACCGAACTGTGTACATCAACAACCGTATTCATATTGTGGCGATATTCTGGTCTTATATATATTTCATTCACACTATGTTCACAGGTAATCACATCACACTTTTTCGCCTGAACATAACTATCCACTACCGCTTGAATTTCTGGAGAATAGCGATGCAAAACGTTTGGTGGCGTTGCTTTCATGACTGATTCCATAAAGCGCCCTACTTTTGGCAATAATCCTCTCATACCACCTTGATTTTGGGGTTCTGCTGGTAAAGGTAACGCTATCATTTCACTGACATATTTACGTAATTCCTCTAATTCAGCATTTGATACGTCTTTGTTATATTGAGTAATTAAAATTATCGAATGTTTCTGCTGGAGGTATTTGAGCAAATTAAAAGTTCTAATTTCCGTGCCACCGCGACTAGGTGGATAGGGAAAAGTTGACGATATCATGAGTATTCGCATAATATAATTTATTTACTCCTTTTTGTAGATGATAGTTTTTTATTTTTATAACCTATAGACCCAATTGCCAAATTTTAGTTCACTCTCTAGAAAGTGGCAAGGCTATATAGTAGAAACATGAGACTTAATTTATAATTAATACCAATTCAAAAAATCTTGGCAACACATCGATAATCTGTAGGGGCGCAAGGCGTAGATCCCCTACCCTATCTGTCCCCTTCTTTTTTCAAATTGCTATAAATTACTAAAAAAACTTCCAGGCGATATTCCTGAAAGTTTTTTGTATCCTCACACATTAGAAAATTAGAAACTACCAGCCCAAGTTATCCATTTATGAGATAAACCGACGTGCAAAATTTCCCCAGTCATTTCTTGTTCAGTAATGATTGCTTCAGTTAAATCTGAATTACTAAATTCTGCTTCGCTGAGATTTGCGCCAATTAAATTTGCTCTCTTCAAATTGGCACCAGTTAAATCGGCTCCACTCATTTCGGCTTCGCTGAGATTTGCACCAAACAAATTTGCTAAAACTAAATTCGCACTCCGCAAATCTGCACGAGTCAGGTTTGTTCCCTCTAGGTTAACGCTAATTAGGTCTGAACCTATTAAATTTATCTCACTCAAGTTAGCACCGTTTAAGTTGGCACCACTTAGGTCTGCATCAGTCAGATTAGCGCGAGTTAGGTTACAGCCACTTAAATTAGCTCGACTGAGGTCGGCGCCACTTAAGTCAGCTGCTGCAAAATTTGCACCTCTCAAATCAGCTTCGCAAAGGTTTACCTGATGCAGATTGACTCCATTAAAATTCCGTTCTCCTACTGCATATTGACTCAGGATCTTGTTATTTTCCATATTGTCACCTCGCAATGTTTACAAGTAAGCAAGTCTAGTAATCCACCAATTCAACACCATTATTGTGAGTAAGTAGTAACGACTTTAGTCCTTAAGTTGAGCGCTAAAGCGGTGACTACAAAAAACGCAAAGTTTAATTGGTATAGTACTAGTTGTGAGCTTCACTCTACCCACACTACACTAAAAACAGTTAGTTGAGTTGCCAGTAATGGACTACCAAAAAATAAATTACCCTATATTTGAGTCCCTAGGGTGCGTTAGTACCAGTAATCTCTTGTCTAACCCAAGTTTTCTCGCTCCTGAGGCACTCTACTTATGGGATATTTTTTAATTGGAAGTCCCTAATGGGAAAATCAGCAAAAACTTCTAATTACATTGTGCTATATTTTTGAGGATTTGTAATACGGACTTAATGTAAATGCAAATAAATAGTTAAATCAAGAGTGACCTTATGACTGCTAATTTGACATCTACGGCTACACCTGATTGTGTCAGCACCCTATCCCAGGCTGCGGTTGCGTATCGAGAGGGGAGTAAACGCCCTAGGGCTGATGTGCTGGTAAATGCGTTACTAGAAGCAGAAAAAACTGCCAAGCAGCAACGGCTGAATTATCCGTTTGAGTCTCTGATTGGTCAATGGAGACTGTGCTTTGTGACTGGGACGAAAAAAGTTAGACAGCGTGGGGGAATTGTCTTGGGTAAGGGTTTGTATTTACCCAAATTTGTCGGAATTCATATTTCCTTCAGTAGCAGTTTAGAACAGGCTGCAGGTAGAGGCGAAATTGGTAATCAGGTTCAATTGGGTTCGGTTTTGCTACAGCTTACTGGACCAGCGCAATATTTAGGCAAAAAAAATATCTTGGCGTTTGACTTTACCCAAATGCAAATCAGTCTTTTTGGTCGTGTTTTGGTCAATAAGCAAATTCGCTCTGCTAAAGGAAAGAATGGGGATTTCTACAACCAGCCTATAGCTAAACTGCCCTTCTTTGCGTTCTTTTTCGTGACTCAAGATATAATTGCAGCTCGCGGTCGTGGGGGCGGATTGGCTATTTGGATTCGAGATCTGTAGCAGACCGTGCCGTACGGTTTCTACAGTCGGGTAGATATATTGTTGATTTACTTGACAGGAGAACCATTTTGCGGTATTGATTGACCCAACATGTCTAAAAGCGATCGCACCATAAGTTGATTGACCAGCTGATTACCTTGCAAGTTGAGATGAATGTGGTCTTGGTACAAAGCTTGGGGGTTTTTGTGGGAGTTGAATACTGGTAGCACATCTACATAACTAATTTGCTGGGCTTTAGCAAAATCACTGAGGCGCTGGCGTGCTGTAATTTCGTAATTACGGGGGCCTGGTGCGCCAATTTCTCGTCGTAAAGGAGTCATAACTAACAAAAATTGGCTATTAGTTTCACGAGCAATGGTTTGAATTTCGCCGATAGCTTCGAGATTCATCCTCACGCGATCGCCTGGTTCATTTTGCAATGCTGTGATTTCGGGTATCGGATTTTGCTTAACCAGATAACGTTGCCAGACTTCCACTAATGCCAGAGGGGGTTTACTATCTGGATAATTGCGATCGCGTCCTACTGGTAAAGAAGTTGGTGTGATAGCAAACAAATCATCGGTATTAATAATTAACACCACTGCTTGGGCATTAAAATTGCCAAATCGCCGCAAATAGGCTAATTCATTTTTCGGTCCCCAGGAATTTGCTGACGCATTTAATACTTCAGCACCATGATATTTACCAACACTGGTTGATACTAACGAACGCATCATCAGGCTAGAAATTGTCTGATCCTGATCTGTCCACCAGCCACCATTAGCGATAGAATCTCCTAAAATCAGCACTCGTAATGTAGAAGCTGCTGGCGTCTTTTGAATCGGCGCACTTCGCATAGAATACTCATTAATCTCAATGCGATTACCAAAGCGGCGAGTGCGCTGGTTAGGCGCTAACAAATAACCAATCTCCTCATCCCCAATGTAAATCAGGGGATTCCCAAAGCCAAAAAATGATCGCAGTCCTACCTCTATCGCCATCAACAATCCCGTAACCACTGTCAAAATTATGATTAGCACCATTTTCACCTGCAACACCCTCCAATAATTTGCGAAAATTAATCGCCCAGCAATCAACCGAACTATATTACAAAATGTAAATATGCCCTAAACTAAGACTAATGACCAATAGATATCTGGTGAAATTAATGATCCGTTACTTACAGCCATTTTCAGGTAAATAGACCACGCTTTTGGGGCGCAAGGCCTTGCGCCCCTACGAATATCTGTGGTTCAAATGAGTGAAAATTGCTGTAACACCCTTGTAGAGTCGGTATCCTGCAGTCTCTACATTCATTTCCCAAGATGTCTAACGACCTGTATGCTTGATTTGTGTAGATATTATTACCGTGAAGAGTTACACTAGATGATTTTTATATACAGGAATAAAAGGGTTTCGACCCAGGACATATTTTGCAATGTTTTCCCAGTCCCCAGCGATGCACTGAGCGGTCGTTGTGTCCCCAGCCCCCAACTTGATGTATGTGGGAAAGCTTAAACAAAATAATAATAGTAATTTAACATCATCTGAAAATAGAAAGATTACAATCGAGACGGGCAAATTAGCACTGTAACAAAGGAGTATTACAAAGCTATGTCCGACTTAAATCGCGGAATTATGAAGTTTAAGGGCGCTGATTCCCCTAAAGTAGTCACTATCTCTACCGTGTTGCTTTTGGGATCTATAGCTGGTTTGATTATTTGGGCATTGCAGGCTGCTTATGCGATAAACTAACTAATTATAGTTTAGTTATTGGCTGGTGAGGCGGACACTTGCGCCAACTGGTTCTACCACAGGTAAGTGTCCATCACCAACAAATAAAAGCGCCCTTAAAACCATGACTAAAATTTCCGTAAGATTTTAGATTTAGGATTTGACATTTAAGATGCAAGCAGCAGAATAAATCTAAAATGCGAAATTGACGATGCATGAACTTTGGGGTGTCTTAGTTATATTAATTGCCTGCCCCCTTTTGGGCGGATTACCAATCATAGCCTGGATCACCTATGCCCTAAAGCGGCGGCGTCTGACGCAAATGGGTACAGGAAATATTAGCGTCTCAGCGGCTTTTTACCACGGTGGTAAGCTGGCTGGGATTCTGGCAGTGTTGTCAGAAGCTTTAAAGGGAATTGTGGCAGTTCTCATCGCCCGTGCGTTCTTTGGCGAGGGGTCAACTTGGGAGATTATAGCCCTGATTGGCCTAGTATGGGGTAGATACTGGCTGGGCAGAGGCGCCGGCACGACAAATGTAGCTTGGGGTTTTCTGGTACATGATCCACTGGTGACATCATTTGTCTGTTTTTTCGCAGCCATTAGCTTTACAGTTTTGCGTTCAAGACAGATAATAAAATATGGGGTTTTGGTTCTATTTCCCCTGTTGGTGGCATTATTGCACCTTGGCGATTTTGCCAGAATCATGGCGGCGATTACCCTGGCTGGATTACTCGCCTGGATTTACACACAAATCCCCGATGACCTGAACCTCCCAACCCAAGAAGCACAAACAGAATCTCAAGGGATGTTGGAATTTTTGCGAGGCAATCAAACCATCGTCTCTCTAGATGATGATTTGGATGCTGCTATCTTCGGACAAAAGGCAGCGACATTATCTGATATTAAGCGATTAGGTTACTCAGTACCGAAAGGCTGGGTAATCACCTCAGTCAATGACCCCCAAGTATTGAGTGATTTTTTTGGGCCTTCGGAATTATCACCCCTAGTAGTCCGTTCCTCAGCTATTGGGGAAGACTCAGAACATGCTTCCGCTGCAGGACAGTACGAAACTGTATTGAACGTTACTAGTCAACAGGGATTACAAGCAGCGATCGCCCAAGTTAAAGCTTCCTATAATCATCCTACTGCCGTGCAATATCGCCGCGATCGCGGTTTACCAGAAGCCGCAATGGCAGTAATAATTCAACAACAAGTCCAGAGTGTATTTTCTGGTGTAGCTTTCAGTCGCGATCCAATTACCCAGCAAGGCGATGCTGTGATCATTGAAGCTTTGCCAGGTAGCGCCAGTCAAGTCGTATCGGGGAAGGTAACACCAGAACAATATCGGGCCTTTGTCATCGAAACGGAAAATCATTCATCTATCCAATTAGAGGGCGTCGGACAAGTTCCACAGGCATTAATCAAGCAAGTAGCATACTTATCCCGGCGACTAGAAAAACGCTACCACGGCATTCCCCAAGATATCGAATGGAGTTACGACGGTCAAACCCTGTGGGTATTACAATCTAGACCCATCACCACCCTTTTACCCATCTGGACAAGAAAAATAGCCGCCGAAGTTATCCCCGGTGTGATTCACCCGTTAACTTGGTCGATTAATCGTCCTTTAACTTGTGGTGTTTGGGGACAAATTTTTACGATAGTTTTGGGCGATCGCGCCATAGGATTAGATTTCACAGCCACCGCCACACTGCATTACTCCAGAGCCTATTTTAATGCATCCCTCTTAGGAGATATTTTTTTAAGGATGGGTTTACCGCCCGAAAGTCTGGAATTTTTAACCAGAGGCGCCAAATTAAGTACACCGCCCTTAAATTCTACCTTCCAGAATCTACCAGGATTATTACGCTTGCTACAGCGAGAATTAAGTTTAGAAAAAGAATTTAAAGAAGATTATCGCCAACGGTTTATTCCAGCCTTATCGGAATTGGCTGATCAATTAATAGATCAGCAGGAACCACACCAACTGATGAACAGAATTGAGATCATCCTGGAATTACTGCAGCGGGGCACATATTACAGCATTTTCGCCCCCATCAGTTCTGCCCTAAGACAGGCAATTTTTCGGGTCAAAGATGGTAAAATCGATCACAGTTTAACACCAGAGGTGGCAGTATTGCGATCGCTCAGTGCTTTAGCTATAGATGCCAAGGAAATTTTACAGGACATTGAGCCAGAGTTGGTATTCGACAAATTGGCGCAAACCCCAGAGGGTGAAAATATTTTATCTGACTTTAATGAACTGCTTCAGGACTATGGCTATTTAAGTGAAGTTGGGACTGATATTTCTGTTCTGACTTGGCGGGAAGACCCCCAGTACGTAAAACAGTTATTTATACAGTTGATGCAGGGAAACGAACCACCAAAAGGCGGTATAGATCCGATTAATAGCGCCTTATCAGCAAAAAAGCAACGGGGATTTGTGCAACGACGGGTGGATCTCAAAGGTCGAGTCACCGAAATTTATTCTCGACTATTAGCCGAATTGCGTTGGAGTTTTGTCGCCCTAGAGAAAATTTGGTTAAAATCTGGATTACTGACAGAGGCTGGGGATATCTTTTTTCTAGAGTTGGATGAAGTGCGGCGTCTAGTTGCGGGTAATGATTCAGACTTGATCAATCAGTTAGAGGAATTAGTGCAAAACAGGCGATCGCAATTTCTCCAAGATAGTCAATTCAATCAAATACCCCTCCTAGTCTACGGTAATACACCCCCGCACCCCCTCGCCCCCTCCGCGATCTACTCTGACCAAATTTTACAAGGTATTCCCGCCAGTCATGGACAAGCCGAGGGACGAATCAAGGTGTTGCGAAATTTACAAAACATCCCAGAAATTGATCGGGGGACAATTTTGGTAGTACCTTACACCGATTCAGCCTGGGCACCCCTTTTAGTCAGGGCTGGCGGCGTGATTGCTGAAGCTGGGGGGCGACTTTCTCACGGGGCGATAGTTGCGCGTGAGTACGGAATTCCTGCAGTCATGGATGTGCGGGGAGCTACATGGATGCTGCAAGATGGTCAACGAGTACGGATTGATGGGTCTAGAGGTATTGTGGAACTATCTAATGATTTGAGACCAGAATGATTACGTTTCCTGCTGAACTACATTACTCCTCTTTCTAACTCTGCGCCCTCAGCGCCTCTGTGGTTTTTTAATCATTCAGATGCTACCCCATACTGCGTAGGTTTTGAAAATCGCAAAGCGTGAAACCCTTGTAGAGAGTATTGATTCAGATGCTACCGGATTCGATATTAGACATACTTATATTTTGGCAACAATCAAACCGGATTGGTATATAAGTCAATACAGTTCAGTTAAGGAAAATTGTCGTAGGGGCACGGCACGAATAGAATTGTCATTAGAAGAAAAAATTTTGGATGCCGTGCCCCTACAGTGTATATCATTCGAGCCTAACTGAACTGTATTGGTATATAAGTGTGTAAATTTTGTCTATCTATATTTTTTCAATGGCTCATATCATAATTTATCTATAGTTGTTCATTAAAATCTATTGAATAAAGCCAAAAAGCATTACCTCCCATGAAAAAAATAATAATTATCATCGATAAAAATCTATACGTTAGAGAGCTTACCCATGATTTATCAACCATGATAAGTTTTTACTTATATATCCAATCTAATATTTATTTAATAAATCCTGTTTAAGGATGAGCCATTTTTACCAGAAACACTGTAAACTAATTTAAACAACCTGAGTGATGCATCTACATCACACCAGATTAAAGTTAATCCAGCCAGCCAATTTTTGAACAAGATCTCGAGATAGCCTTTTCTTTAGGGACAAGGTTGTATTCGGCTCAATAGCTATAGTTGGAAATTTTTTTTGTTTGTGCAAGAAACGATAGGTTTACCTTGTGTTAATTGTCATGTAGAGAAACAATAAAAACAGTTTCAAGGAGATGTGATGACAGAATTTTTTAATCAATTCTCTCGCCGTAAATTTATTCTAACAGCTGGGACAGCAGCCGGGGCTGTATTGCTCAAAGGTTGTTTGGGAAATCCTCCAGAACCCGGTGGTGCAGCGCAAGCAAAAGAAGTTGAAGCGGTGAAATTAACACCAGAAACCACACCAGAAACCACCAAAGTCAAGCTGGGATATATCCCAATTGTTGAGGCTGCACCCCTGATTATTGCTAAAGAATTAGGCTTCTTTAAAAGATGGGGGATGACCGATGTAGACCTTTCCAAGCAAGCTTCTTGGGGTTCGATGCGCGATAACACCGAAATTGGTTCGGCTGGTGGTGGCGTAGATGGTGGACAATATCAAATGCCAATGCCGCATTTAATAACTGAAGGTTTAATCACCAAGGGTAAGCAGAAAATTCCCATGTATCTCTTGGCACAATTAAACACCCAGGGTAATGGAATTGCGCTTTCTAGCAAACACGCAGGTAAAGGCGTTGAACTAGATTTATCTAAAGGGGGAAAAATCGTTTTTGACGAATTAAAATCCACAAAAAATCCCTTTACTGCTGCATTTACCTTTGCCAAAGTCAACCAAGAATTTTGGATTCGTTATTGGTTAGCAGCGGCTGGAATTAATCCCGACACAGATGTGAAATTAATTCCCGTACCAGCAGCGCAAACCGTCGCCAATATGAGAACAGGTTCAATGGACGCCTTCAGCACAGGCGACCCCTGGCCTTACCGCATTGTCAAAGACAAAATTGGTTTTTTGGCAGTATTAACAGCCGAAATGTGGAAAAATCACCCCGAAGAATACTTTGCGATGAAAGCAGACTGGGTGGATACACATCCCAAAGCAACCAAAGCAATTTTAAAAGCAATTATGGAAGCGCAACAGTGGTTAGATAACTTTGAAAACCGCGACGCTGCTGCCGCAATTTTGGGACGCCGCAATTACTTTAATTTAACACCAACATTTCTCAGGGATGCACTACAAGGTAACTACGACATGGGCAATGGGCGTGTAATTAATGATAAATCAATGGCCGTTTATTACTGGAAAGATGAAAGAGGTAGCGTTTCTTATCCCTACAAGAGCCATGATTTATGGTTCATCACAGAAAGCGTCCGCTGGGGATTTTTACCACCAGAATATTTAACTAAAGGCAAAGATTTGATCGACAGAGTTAACAAAGAAGATATTTGGCGACAAGCAGCCCAAGAAGCTGGAATTAATAGTGCGGATATTCCCACAAGCACATCTCGTGGCGTCGAAACCTTTTTTGATGGCATCACCTTTGATCCAGAAGATCCGACTGCTTACTTAAAGAGTCTCAAAATCAAAAAAGTTAACGTATAATCAAGATGCACAAAATTGATAGACTCTGTGCAAAAAAAATAGATAACCTATCTGCGTCTATCGGCGTTTATCGGCGGTTAAAGAAACGTAATTTCAATTCAAAATTTTGGCATTTGGGTGTAATATACAAAATTTAATCAACCACAGATAAACACAGATGAATCTGTAACTTAAAGAGAACACCGAACTAACCAGAGGAAAAACCCATGACCACATTTTCAGCCAAACGCCGTCCCAATAATAATTTAGATAATAGCTTTATAGCATCTATCCAAAAACAATTGCCTGACCTAATACCTCCAACTATAGCCCTGATTATCTTTCTAGTTATCTGGCAAGTATTTTCTTTTGCTGGTGGTACTTTACCCGGTCCAATACAAGTAGTAGAAGAAACTAGGGAACTGATTATCTACCCATTTTATGACCGAGGCGGTATTGACAAAGGTCTGTTTTGGCAGATTCTCGCCAGTTTGCAACGGGTAGCTATTAGTTACACTTTGGCAGCAATTATTGGTATTGCTTTGGGTATCTTAATTGGCGTGAATAAAACCATGTCCAAAGCTTTAGATCCCATCTTTCAGTTATTGCGTACAGTACCACCTCTAGCTTGGGTGCCAATTTCCTTAGCCGCACTGCGTCAAAACGAGCCTGCAGCACTGTTCGTAATTTTCATCACCGCAATTTGGCCAATTTTAATTAACACAGCCGTAGGCGTCAAAGAAATTCCCAGCGATTACAATAACGTTGCTAAAGTCCTGCAACTTTCCCAAAAAGAATACTTCTTTAATATCCTCATCCCTGCAGCTTTACCCTACATTTTCACAGGCTTGAGAATTGCGATTGGTTTGGCTTGGTTAGCGATTATTGCGGCAGAAATTGTCATGTCCGGTATTGTCGGTATTGGCTTCTTTATCTGGGATGCTTATCAAGCCAACAAAGTGAGTGAAGTAATTTTAGCTCTAGTCTACATCGGCGTTGTTGGTCTGGTGCTTGATAAATTAATGTCTTGGGTGCAAAACAAGATTTTACCAGAACAAAAATAGTGATTCGTCATTAGTCATTAGTCATTTGTAAAAAACTAAGGACTAATGAAAAAACACCAAGGACAAATGACAAAGCACAAAGGACAAATAACAAAGGACAAATGACACATGAGCGTATTTGTTGGTGTTGATCAAATTGATAAGGTTTTTGAATTAACCGGTGGTGGTCAATATATCGCCCTCAAAGGGATTGACCTCGAGATTAGAAAAGGCGAATTTGTTTCTTTGATTGGTCACTCCGGTTGCGGTAAATCCACTTTATTAAACATGATTGCTGGTTTGGATTTACCTACTGAAGGTTTGGTAACTCTGGAAGGACAAAGAATTAGCAAACCAGGGCCAGACCGGATGGTGGTATTCCAAAATTATTCCTTACTACCTTGGCGGACAGTACGCGAAAATATTGCCCTGGCTGTAGACTCAGTGTTGAAAGGTTTACCCGATGCTGAACGCAAAGCTATTATTGACAAACATATCGATATGGTGGGTTTGCGTCCCCATGCTGATAAACAGCCAGGGATGTTATCGGGTGGACAAAAACAACGGGTGGCGATCGCACGTGCTTTAGCTATTCGTCCCAAGTTACTATTGTTAGATGAACCCTTCGGTGCTTTGGATGCGCTGACACGGGGGAATTTGCAAGAACAGCTAATGCAAATTTGCGAAGAAAACCAAGTTACCGCTGTGATGGTAACTCATGACGTAGATGAAGCGGTGCTGTTGTCTGACAGAATTGTGATGTTGACCAATGGTCCAGCATCTAAAATTGGTGACATCTTAGAAGTAGATATTCCCAGACCCCGCAAACGCATGGAAGTAGTAGAACATCCCAGCTACTACAGCTTGCGAAGTGAGATGATTTATTTCCTCAACCAGCAGAAGCGCATCAAAAAACTGCGGGCGAGAAAAACAACAGCGATCGCCCGTCATGGTCTAGAAAAAGTCAACTTAGATCTTGGCTTCTTACCCCTGACTGCTTGTGCGCCTTTAGCCATTGCGAAAGAAAAAGGTTTCTTCACTAAGCATGGTTTAGATGAAGTTAATCTGTTGCGCGAAAGCAGCTGGCGGGGTATCGTTGATGGTATCAGTGGTGGTTACTTGGATGCAGCCCAAATGCCTTCAGGTATGCCAATGTGGTTAACATTGGGAGGACATAATAACCAACCCATACCCGTTGTTACCGCCCTGACGATGGCTCGCAACGGTAACGCCATCACTTTAGCTAAACGCTTTTATGATGAAGGCGTCCAAAATTTATCAGACTTAAAAAATTATCTGCTTCGCACCCGTGACCAAAGGCACACAATGGGGGTAGTACATCCCGCATCTATGCACAACTTGCTGTTGCGGTACTGGCTGGCTGCTGGTGGAATTGACCCGGATGTGGACGTAGATATGAAGACCATTCCCCCAGCGCAGATGGTCGCCGACCTGCAAAACAAAAGTATAGATGGTTACTGTGTAGGTGAACCTTGGAACTACCGCGCCGCCGTTGAAGGTATCGGTTTTACCATCGCCACTGATTTAGAAGTTTGGTTGGGACACCCCGGTAAAGTTCTCGGTGTGCGGGAAGATTGGGCAGAAGCCTATCCTAACACCCACATTGCTTTGACCAAAGCTTTGTTAGAAGCTTGCTATTACTGTTCTCAGCCAGACAATGCTGAAGAAGTTCGGCGCATTTTGGCAAGTCGAGAATACGTCAGCACTGATTTAGAATACATTCAACTCGAAGATCCCAATGGTGATAGCTGCAGCTTAGACCATCCCATGCGGCAATACGCCCATCACCAATTTTATTCTGATTCTGCCATCAACCGTCCCAGCCGCACAGAACAACTTTGGATTATGAGTCAATTGGCGCGTTGGGGTGATACTCCCTTCCCCAGAAATTGGGTGGAGGTTGTAGAACGGGTATGTCGAGTGCGTGTATTTAGCACCGCAGCGAGAGAATTAGGTTTAGATATTAGCTACACTCGCCAACCCATCCAACTATTCGATGGTACGCCCTTTAATGCTGATGATCCAATGGCTTATCTTAACAACTTGAAGATTAAACGCGATATTTCCATTGCTGAAGTCATCCTGGATGCACCAAGGAAGACTGTAGCTTGAGTCCAGAGGATAGTAGTAGGGTGCGTTATGGACGTTAGTCCTAACGCACCGAAAGTCCCTGGTGGTGCGTTAGCCTACGGCATAACACACCCTACTATAAGGCTTTTTGCTCCGACGATGAGGCTTTTTGCTCCGACGATGAGGCTTTTTGCTCCGACGATGAGGCTTTTTGCTCCGATGACGAGGCTTTTTGCTCCGACGATGAGGCTTTTTGCTCCGACGATGAGGCTTTTTGCTCCGACGATGAGGCTTTTTGCTCCGATGACGAGGCTTTTTGCTCCGATGACGAGGCTTTTTGCTCCGACGATGAGGCTTTTTGCTCCGACGATGAGGCTTTTTGCTCCGACGATGAGCCTTTGAACTTTAACCTTAAACTTTTTAAATATAAAACCGCCATGCAAAACCGCACACTGGGAAAACCATTAGCAACAACTAAAATTAGCAGCAGTCAGCCTTTCCTAGAAATTAAAGACGTTACCAAAGTCTACCCCACAAAGAAAGGGCCATTCACTGTACTTGATGGTGTTAACCTTAACGTTAATCAAGGTGAGTTTATTTGCGTCATTGGTCACTCTGGCTGTGGTAAATCGACGCTGTTAAATATGGTGTCCGGTTTTAACTTTCCCACCACTGGACAAGTGTTGTTAGAAGGACAACCCATTACCAAGCCTGGCCCAGATAGAATGGTAGTATTCCAAAACTATGCTTTGCTACCTTGGCGGACTGCATTTGAAAATATCTACTTAGCGGTGAATGCGGTTTACCCCAATAAAGCAGAAGCTGAGAAGCGGGCAATTGTGCGGGATAATTTAGCAATGGTCGGTCTGAGTGACGCGATGGAAAAGAAACCCATGCAAATGTCTGGCGGTATGAGACAGCGGGTTTCTATCGCCCGTGCTTTGTCGATTCGTCCCAAGGTATTAATTTTAGACGAACCTTTTGGAGCGCTAGATGCGATTACCAAAGAAGAATTACAAGAAGAATTGCTGAAAATTTGGGGTGATAATCGCTGTACGGTTTTGATGATTACCCACGACATCGATGAGGCGCTGTTCTTGGCTGACAAATTGGTGATGATGACCAATGGTCCTCACGCCAAGATTGGCGAAGTTATGGAAATTCCCTTTTCACGCCCACGCGATCGCGCCCGCATCATGGAAGATCCAGAGTATTACAAACTGCGTAACCATGCTCTAGACTTCCTCTTTAACCGCTTCGCCCATGATGACGTTGGTTGATATGATGTCCGCGCAATTAACCATAATACCCGGAACCCCACCCCGCATTTGCTAACGCAAACGCTCCCCTCCCCAATACTGCGTAGGATTTGCAGGGGAGGCATGGGAGGCAGGGGAAGCAGGGGAGGCAAAACTCAACGCCAGCCTCCATTTCTCCCCCTGCTCCAAGAGCTTGCCTCAACCAAGAAATTCGTTAACCGAGCAGTATTGCTCCCCTCCCCGCAAGCGAGGAGGGGAATACTTTCTTGCGGATCTAAGATTCCCGAAAAACTGGGTTTAAAGCCTCTTTACAATTTATATCAGGTTCGTCTAAATTACTTACGATAAAAACTTGGGAGACTTCTTTGCGCCTACCCTGCATTGGTGACAAGTTAAGGAAAAGGGAAAATTGTCACAAGAGGCAGGGGATCTCTTAGCAGGGGGCAAGGGGGAGGTAGTAACGGATCTTGTACTCCGACCAATCGAGAACGCCCTCTTATGGGCGGGGCTTCTCTTCGAACGCGAGTGCGTGTCGGAGACAGACGCACTCGCGTTGATACCCATGTTCCGCTCCGCTTCACGGCTTCTGGGCGAACGCGCAGAGCGTGTTGTTCGCGGTAGCGTTGCGTAGCCGGGACAGGGATTGCTCCCCCTGCTAAGAGCCCCCTGCCCCTCCGCCTCTTCGGTCAAGGGGAGTATTTGCAGAGGTCAAAAATAGTGGGAAACTCAATCTAGACAAGTAATTGAGCGATTGAGACCAGCTATGACCACCAGCAAAAAAACCAATAGAGACCACGCAAAAAAGAAACAGCGACCAATGGTGGAAGATGAGCCGAGCAATTGGAAAGATTAAGTAGATGGGTGTGAAAAACCCAAACTATATTAAGATAAGTAAATAAAAACTGAATTTCGTTAATACAACTTAAGCTTAATTACTTTTTTCTATTTAAGAAACAAAAAAATTGTAAATTGTAAGTCTGATTACAGAAGAAAAAACAGAAGAAAAAGATTAAAGTTGAATTTCGTGAGTAAGTAAATTATGACTAAGATTGCAGATATAGCTTATGTTACTTATAAGCATCCTAATTTAAGGGAATGTGAACAATTTCTGAATGATTTCGGAATGATAACCTCTTTTAAGAGTGAAAATAGTTTGTACCTTCGAGGAAGAGGGAAAAGCCACCATATATATGTGGTCAATTTGGCGGAAACACCTGGATTTGTTGGGTTTGCATTAGAAGCAATTTCTGAAAAAGTTTTACAAGAACTGGCAGAATTATCTGAAGCATCGACAATTGAAGAGATGAAGACACCAGGTGGTGGTCAACGGGTAATAATAACTGATCCAAATGGATTTAACATAGAAGTAGTATATGGGATTGAAGAAGTAGAACCATTACCCATGCCTGAACCGATGCTATGGAATAATGGTAGTGTTAAAACACGGTTTGGTACTACTCAACGTCCCAAGAAAGAGCCGAGTCCGATTTTACGTTTAGGACATATTGGAATTGATGTAAAAGACTTTGAAACAAGTTATGAATGGTATCAAAAGACGTTTGGCTTAAAAGCATCAGATTTGATTTACTACGGACATCCTAGTTTAACAGTCGGGGGGTTTTTGCGCTGTCAAAAAGGTTCCGAATGGGTCGATCATCATACCATTGCTATGTTACAAGGATCTGAAGCGAAAGTGCATCATACCGCCTTTGAGGTACAAGATTTTGACGCGGTTAGCATTGGTCATCACTGGTTACTTGAAAAAGGATGGACTCCAGTTTGGGGAGTTGGTCGCCATTTGTTGGGAAGTCAGGTATTTGACTATTGGAAAGATCCATTTGGCAGCTTGATTGAACATTTTACAGACGGGGATGTATTTAATGAAAGCACCGAAACATCAGTTCATGCTGGGGGTTTAGACATTCTCTATCAATGGGGTTCAGCGATTCCTGAGAGCTTTTTAGGATAACGATTACAAAAAGAGGATAAACAAAAATGAATATCAAGGAAATTTTTGAAAAAAGGCGGTCTACACGTAAGTTTCGGACTGATCCAATTTCTAATGAAATTTTAAACGAGATTTTTCACTTAGGGTTTCAAGCTCCTTCAAGTTACAATTTGCAACCTTGGCGATTTATTGTAGTTAGAGACTCTGAAAATAAGGCAAAGTTGAGAGAATTTGGCTTTGAACAGGATAAGTTAGTAGATGCACCTGTTGTCTTAATTTGTTGTGGCGATCGCACTGTAAGCAATCGTCGTTATATAAATGAAGTGATTGAGTTAGGACGGCAAATCGGTACTATCTCAGAAAAACGGGCTAAGTTTATGCATATGGCTATTCCGCCTTTTTTCCAATTCAAACCCTGTTATCAGTCTTATGAGTCTTGGACAAACCGACAAGTAATGATTGCTGTTACTTATCTAATGATAGCTGCACAAAGTTTAGGGGTTGATAGTTGTCCAATTGAAGGTTTTGTGGCCAAACCATTACGGGAATATTTTCAAATTCCTGAATCAGTGGATGTTTGTTGTCTGTTGGCTTTGGGTTATGCAGATGAACCATTCAGTCAGTATGGAGGGCGTTTTGGGACAGATAAGCTGTGTTATGGAGAAATTTATGGAGAGTCTGTTAATTTAGCCTAAAAAAATGGGTCTTTCGTAGGCGTTATGCTGAATTTTCAACTCAAATTAGGGACTGGTCTTTAAAATCCAGTGTTTCAGGTAGTTAAAACCTAGATTTTTCCCAAAAGCTAAAACGTCAAGATTAAAAGCCGCCTTTCTTGCCCATCAAGGGATATGAGCTAATTTATGTTTTTAGCATAACAAGTAATGAAGAACCAAAAAAATCATGAATACTACTTAGAGGGGGACAATGACTATTTCTCTAGAGCAAAAATTCAATATCACTGAATTAGCCAGTATACTTGATATTTTAAATTGGCGAGCCAAAAATCAACCCAATAGGATGGCTTACACCTTTTTGGTGGATGGAAAAACCGAAGGGAAATGTCTGACATATCAGGGGTTACTACAGGAAGCCAAAGCGATCGCCGCTAAGTTGCAATCTTTGGTATTACCAGGTGAACGTGTATTATTACTCTATCCATCTGGCTTAGAGTTTGTGAGTGGATTTTTTGGTTGTTTATTAGCAGGAGTTGTGGCAATTCCCGTTAATTTACCCAAAAAAAATCAGAAAATGGCAAGGTTGACTTCAATCATTGCTAATGCCCAATCTAGTCTGATTTTAACTAGCGAATCCCAATTAGAGGCTTTAAAAACCCAATTCCGGCCAACAGATGTTACCTATCTAGCTACTGATACCTTAAACATCCAAAATAGTCATGATTGGGAACCAACACAGATTAAGAGTAATACCTTAGCATTTTTACAATATACCTCTGGCTCGACTGGCACTCCCAAAGGAGTAATGGTTAATCATGAAAATCTGTTAGAAACCTTACGGGATCTAGATTTAGGATGGGATCATGATGAAAATAGCCGCATGGTAACATGGTTGCCAACTTTTCATGATATGGGGTTGATTTATGGGATGTTGCTTCCCCTTTATAAAGGATTCCCCTGCTATATGTTGCCCTCTATAGCCTTTTTGCAACGTCCCATTTGTTGGTTAAAAGCAATATCTAATTATGGTGCTACCCATACTGCTGCCCCTAATTTTGCCTATGCTCGTTGTGTAGATAAAATTACAGATGATCAGCTTCAAGATTTAAATTTAAGCAATTGGCAAGTAGCTTTAAATGGGGCTGAAACGGTCAGATATGAAATTCTCGCTGAATTTGCTCAAAAATTTGCTGCCTGTGGTTTTAAATTCAGTACATTATGTCCAGGTTATGGGTTAGCAGAAGCGACTTTAAAAGTAACGGCTGTCAGTAGAAATCAGTCTATTCAAGTTTGCCAAGTTGACAAAGAAGCTTTAAGTCGTAATCAAATTCTTTTTACTGAAGAAGTCGAAAATTCCCAACTTTTAGTTAGTTGTGGACAAACGGAAATTGAGACAGAAATTGCCATTGTTAATCCTCATACTTGCGAACGTTGTCAACCCTATGAAGTCGGGGAAATTTGGGTCAAAGGTAAAAGTGTAGCTCAAGGATATTGGCAACGTCCAGAAGCAACAGAACATACCTTTAAAGCAGTGATTGCAGATACTCTTGAAAGTCCCTATTTACGCACAGGAGACTTGGGCTTTCTCCATCAAGGGCAACTCTACGTCACGGGACGGCTCAAAGATATGATTATCATTCGTGGAGGTAATTATTATCCCCAAGATATTGAACAGAGTGTTGAACAATGTCATCCAGATTTGCGCCATAGCTGTACAGCCGCCTTTGGTATAGAGATTGAGGGAGAAGAACGGTTAGTTATTGTTCAAGAAGTCGAAAGAACAGCCTTACGGAATTTTAACCAGCAAGAAGTAATAGAAACAATTCGTCGCACTGTTTTCCAAGACCACGAATTGCAAGCTTATGCCATTGTTTTAATTAAACCTGCTTCTATTCCCAAAACCTCTAGTGGGAAGATTCAGCGCCATGCTTGCCGCGATCAATTTTTAAACAATCAACTCAAATTAATTATAAATTCGACGATGCCCACCCTACAACAACCATTATCTAAACCAAAAGCTTCTACTACCGAAACCAGTCAACAAAAAGCGGATAAAATCCTGGATTGGTTACGAGATTATGCCAAAAATCGCATTAATTCCCACTTAATTGATGATCGCCGTTGTGTTCCTCCCTACATTGTCATGGACTTTGGTAATCACGGGATTATGGGAATGCAGATTCCCGAACAATATGGGGGAATTGCTCTCAATAATCGTGATTTTATGCGGGTAATGGAACAAATATCTGCAATTGATCTCACCCTGGCTACAATGGTGAGTCTCAATAATACTTTGGGTATTCGTCCGATTGTAAATTATGGAACAGAATCCATTAAGGAGCAATTACTACCTCTATTGGCAACTGGCAGAGAATTGTCTTCCTTTGGTATGACTGAACCAGAAGCAGGTGCAAATATTGGTGCAATTAGTACCGTTGCCATACCAGATGGTAAGGATCAATGGCGAATTCGCGGTATGAAGCGATGGAATGGTTCTGGATGGGCAGGAATGATTAATGTCTTTGTCCGTTTAATTGATCCTGAAGAATCTGGTAACAATGGCTTGACTGGGTTTATTGTTCGTCAAGGTACCCCTGGATTACGCTTAGGGAAAGAATCCTTAAGCATGGGATTACGAGGAATTATGCAAAATGCCATTTATTTCGATGATGTCCTCGTCACTAAAGAACAATTACTCGGAGAATTGGGCAATGGTACTGAACCCGCTGATGATGCTTTAGTATATGCCCGGTTAGGAATTGGCATGATGGGCGTTGGTGGTATGAAACGCTGCTTACAGTTAATGTTGCGCTATGCTTCCCGTCGCTCAGTCGCTACTGGTAGGTTACTAGAAAATCCCGTTACTATTGCCAAACTTGACCATTTAACTGGGGCAACAGTAGCAACAGAAAGTTTATTAAAATGTGTTACCACAGCTTTAGATAGTCAGGTCGCTGTACCACGAGAAATGGCAGTAATTGCCAAAATTGTTGGCGCTGATTATTTATGGGAAGCCGCCGATAGTTTAATGCAAATGATGGGAGGCAGAGGTTACATGGAAACCAATCTTGCCCCCCAAATTCTCCGGGATGCCAGAGTCTTACGCATCGGTGAAGGACCTAATGAAAGTTTGAAAATCTTTTTAGGTAAAAGCGTTACTCATACTCAAAAACTGGCTGAATTTTTGGCAGATATCCTCGATGCACCTGAATTAGCATCCCAACTTCAAGAAGCAACCCAAGAGATTAATCAGCGTTGTCTTCAGTTGAAGATATTTAATGATCGCTCCTCTGCGATCGCTTGGGCTTATTCCTTGATTGGAGAATTAGCTTGTTATGCAACTTTAGTAGCAGCAACAGCGAAAATCAGGGAAATTCATCCCAGTGAGAAACGAGATCATGCTTTAGCCTGGAGTCAGTTACACTTTGAGCAATGTCTGCAAAGCGCACGTACAGGAGTCAACGCGGAAACTTTATTTTCTAAAGTTGAGACAATTTCCGAACGAATTAACGATTATACTCAGTCTATTGATGATATTGAGCAAAGCTTGGCAGGATCAGATTATGAATTAGATGAGTTACTAGTCTTAAATCCAGAAGCTAAGACAAAAATTAATCCTCTAGCTGTGGTGGAATTTGCCAGCAAGCCTATAAGCAATGGTAATGAAGCCACTCAAACCATTACTCTCAATCATCAAACTCCAGAAATGCTGGAAACTTGGATTTGTGAATGGTTGAATAAAAAGCTCAAAGTTGATCCTGATACCATTAAACCCAGCCTGTCTTTTGCTGATTTTGGTTTGGATTCTATTTTTGCAGTGGAACTAGCCCAAGATATTACTGATTGGTGTGGATTGGAGGTTGAAGCTACTATTGTTTGGAATTATCCCACCGTTGAAGCTTTAGCTAACTATTTAGCTGAAGGTCTCAATCACACAGATGCTTCTACTGTTTCAGCTAATTTACCAGAGAAAGAAGAAGTCTTGAAAGTTTTAGGTCAAATATCAGACGAGGAAATGTCTGCCTTATTAGGCAACTAGACTGCTAATAACTCATTGCTTAAGAGTCACAGTGTCGAACGCGTGGAAGATAATGCCTAAAACAACTATTTTCTTAACTTCGGCACTTGTCACTAATTCATATTTATCTACAACTTCAGGTTCCGCTACCACCTAGTATTTAAAATTTGATAGTAATAATATTATGAATGACCAAAAGAAAGCATTTTTAGAAAGATATCAACAACTTGATGCCATTGTTAAAGCACAAACTGAACCCATTGCTATTATCGGGCTAGGTTGTCGTTTTCCAGGAGGTGTGAATGATCCAGATAGCTATTGGCAACTATTAGTTAATGGAATTGATGCCATGACGGAAATTCCTACTAACCGTTGGGATTTAGAGAAATACTATGATCAAGATCCCGACATACCGGGAAAAATGTATAGCTGTCACGGCGCATTTCTTGATCAGGTTGACGAATTTGATCCCTCATTCTTTGGCATCAGTCCTAGAGAAGCTGCTGGCATGGATCCTCAACAGCGATTATTGTTAGAAGTTTGTTGGGAAGCCTTGGAAAATGGCGGAATGGCTCCCGAAAGTTTGATGAATAGTCAAACAGGAGTTTTTATGGGCATTTTCCGCGATGATTATGCTCAGTTATGTTTTCATGACGCAGTTCTTGACCATATTGATGCTTATAACAGTTTAGGAACTAGTCGCGCCATTGCAGTTGGTAGATTATCTTATATTTTTGGGTTTCAAGGGCCAACAATGCAAGTGGATACCGCTTGTTCTTCCTCATTGTTGTCCATTCATTTAGCTTGCCAGAGTTTACGTAATCAAGAATGTAATCTAGCTTTAGCAGGGGGAGTCAATTTAATGTTAACTCCTGCTACCGCCATCAGCAACTGTAAATTAAAGGCAGTTTCTCCCGATGGTCGTAGTAAAACCTTTGATGCTTCTGCTAATGGCTATGGCAGAGGAGAAGGTTGCGGTGTCGTGGTGTTAAAACGGTTGGCTGATGCCATTAAAGAGGGCGATCGCATTTTAGCCCAGATTCGTGGCTCGGCTGTCAATCATGATGGACGTAGTAATGGCTTAACAGCCCCCAATGGACAAGCACAAGAATCTTTATTAAAAGAAGCTCTAAAAAGAGCAAAAATTGAGGCCAAAGACCTGCAATATGTCGAAGTTCATGGCACAGGAACTTCTTTAGGTGATCCCATTGAAGTGTTGTCTTTGGGGAAGGTTTATAGTCAGGGTCGTAGTCCAGACAATCCCTTAATGCTGGGGACAGTAAAAACAAATATGGGGCATTTGGAAGGTGCCGCTGGGGTTGCTGCCCTAATCAAGACGGTTTTACAATTAAAAAATCAACAAATTGCCCCTAATCTTCATTTTAATACTCCTAATCCCTATATTCCTTGGGACAAACTACCAATCAAGATCCCGACAACATTAACGCCTTGGTCTCCAGTGAAGGTATCTCGGATGGCAGGAGTCAGCGCTTTTGGGATGAGTGGCACAAATGTACATTTAATTGTTGAAGAAAGTAAAAACGAAAAAAAAGCAGAAGACAAGGAAAATTTACAACTCCCTTGGCATTTAATTACCCTTTCCGCCAAAAATGACCAAGCTTTGCAGGAATTAGCCCAACGGTATGAGACTTTTTTGAGTGAAAATACCCAACTATCCAACGAAGACATCTCTTATACTGCCAATACTGGGCGATCGCATTTTGATCACCGTTTAGCAATCCCCTTTCAGAATCAAAAACAGCTTCAGCAAGAACTAAATGCTGTCTATAGAGGAGAAACATTATATTTAAGTCAAAAAAAGGTATTAACACGGAAGAAGCCTCCTAAAGTAGCTTTTTTGTTCACAGGACAAGGCTCACAATACCAGGGAATGGCGAAGGAATTGTATCAAACCCAACCTACTTTCCGTCGGGCTTTAGATAAGTGCGATCAAATTTTACAAAAATATGGGGTGCAATCTATCTTAGAAATTTTATATGGGGAAAAAACAGATAATCCCTTAATTGATCAAACTTTTTATACTCAAATCTGCTTATTTTCCGTAGAATATTCCCTCGCCCAATTGTGGTTATCTTGGGGAGTTAAGCCCCATTATCTGATTGGTCATAGTGTAGGAGAATATGTAGCTGCTTGTTTAGCTGGAGTGTTTAGTTTAGCAGATGGCTTAAAATTAATTGCCCATCGGGGACGATTAATGCAAGAATTACCTAAAACAGGGATGATGGCTGCTGTGTTTGCCAATGCGGAGACTGTGAGTAATGAACTGAAAACATCAACAGGAATCGTGGCGATCGCTGGGATAAATAGCCCAGAGAATACTATCATTTCTGGTGAAACGGCAGCTATTAACAGATTATTACAGCAATTTAAAGCCAAAAATATTGAAAGTCGTCCCTTAACGGTCTCCCATGCTTTTCATTCTCCGCTAATGACAGCAATGATTGGGAAATTTCAAGAGATAGCCAAAACTATTACCTATCATATTCCTAGTCTGCCCATTATTTCTAATATTACAGGGAATGTAATTAATGCAGAGATAACTAACCCTAATTACTGGGTTCATCATCTTCTGTCTCCAGTTCAATTTGTTCAGGGAATTGAGCAATTAAGTCAGTTAAAAACCGATATATTTTTAGAAATTGGCGCAAAAGCAACCTTAATTTCTCTAGGACAACAAATCTTACCCGATTATGGAGTTTGGTTAGGTAGTCTCAGTCCCAAATACTCCAACTGGGAAACTCTGTTAAAGAGTTTAGCAAAACTCTATGTTGAAGGTGTAAAAATTGATTGGAAGGGCTTTAATCAAGATTATCATCGCCAAAAACTGGCTTTACCAACTTATCCTTTTCAAAGACAGCGATATTGGTTAGATTACCCTGAACCTGAAGCCAAAAACTCTAATGTGACAGCCAATGCTTTCCATCCCCTCTTGCATAAATCCTTCTGTCTTTTGGGTGCAAATGAAATTCACTATCAATCCGAATTTGATAAAGTTAACCCAGCTTTTTTACAAGATCATTTGGTGTTTGATACTCCCATTTTTCCTGCCACAGCCTATCTAGAAATGGTGTTAACCGCAGGAAATGAGCAATATAAAGGAAATAAAATAAGCCTGACGGAAATTAGTCTAGAAAAAGCCTTAGTTCTTCCCGAAGATCAACTTAAACAGGTGCAATTAAGCTTGCTTAATGGTCGCAAGTTTGAAATTGTCAGCTTATCGGAAGATGGAAATCAATCTCCGGTTCTGCATATATCAGGAAAATTAGCTAGCTATGAAAGTGATCCGTTAACCATCAATTGGGCAGAGATTCAGCAAGGCTGTCAAGAAGAAATTGATGTTGACAGCTATTATCAAGAATGTTTGGATCAAGGGGTGAACTATGGCAGTAGTTTTCAGGTTATTACCCAACTTTTCCGCAATCAAACCGAAATAACTGCCAAAATTGAACTTCCAGATCACTTAATTTCTCAAAAGAATAGTTACCAACTACATCCAGTCTTACTTGATGGCTGTTTTCATGCCATGTTTGCATTATTTCCATCGCTGCCAAGAAATACAACCTATCTGCCCACAGCAATAGATAAGTTAGTTTTTTATGGGGCTAAGGAAACCTCTTTGTATTGTCATGGTCAATTAAATCACAGCAATGAGAAAAATGGAATTTTTACCGCCAATTTGACTATTTGCAATGAATCAGGGCAATTAATCAGCGAAATTGACGGATTAACCTTTCAAGTTGTTACACCTCAAACCCTATTATCCCATAGCCAGAGGTTGACAGATAGCTTATATGAGGTGGGATGGCAAGCATTACCTATGATTCCCCAAGGTTTTACTCAGACAGGAAATTGGTTAATTTTTGCTGATCAAAAAGGGGTAGGAGCAGAACTAGCAGCACAATTACAACAACAAGGACATGAATGTAGCCTTGTCACCCAGTCAACTAAAAATTGGCAAACCCTGCTAGAAAATACTTATCAAGGCATTGTTTATTTGTGGGGATTAGATTATGACAAATCTCCAGAAAATAGTGATATGTTGGCAGAAAGTCAGCAACAACTTTGTGGAACATTGCTATACTTAGTACAGCAATTAACCAAGATTGACATTGGTCATCATCCTCGGCTCTATATTGCCACTCAATCTGCTCAAAATATCCCCTCTCATCCCGCTGCTGTTACTATCCAACAAAGTTCCCTATGGGGTCTAGGACGTACTATAGCTTTAGAATATCCTGAGTTGTGTTGTCTGTGCATTGATGGTGATGGTGGGAATGATAGCAAAACCCTGGCATCAGAATTATTTGTTTCTCTCCAAAGTCAGGATGGAGAACAACAAATTGCTTGGCGTAAGAGTCAGCGATATGTTGCCCGTTTAGGAAAATTGAAACCTAAATCCGCTACAAATTCTCTAACCATTGATAAAAATGCTACCTATCTCATCACTGGAGGCTTAGGTGCATTGGGACAGCAAACTGCACAATGGTTAATTGAAAAAGGAGCGAAAACCTTAGTTTTATTAAGTCGTCGGGGAATAAATCCAAGTATTGAACCAATTATCAGTCAATTAGAAGCAAAGGGAGTAAAAGTAGAGGTCTTAGCAGGGGATGTGGGCAAAATATCTCAGATGCGTCAAGTTTTCGCCTTTATCCATAGTCAGTTACCTCCTTTGAAAGGAATTATTCATGCCGCAGGGGTTTTAGACGATGCCGTTTTACAACAGCAAACCTGGGAAAAATTTAATCGTGTATTTGCGCCCAAAATTCTGGGGGCTTGGAATTTACACACTCTCAGTCAAGGGGATCAACTGGATTGGTTTGTATCATTTTCTTCTGTTGCTTCGGTTTTAGGCTCATCAGGGCAGGGAAATTATGCCAGTGCTAACGCCTTTTTGGACAGTTTAGCCCATTATCGGCACTCTTTAGGACTTCCTGCTCTAACTATTAATTGGGGACCCTGGGAAGAAGGTGGTATGGTGCAACAGTTAAATGAAAAAGAGAAAAGACGATTATTTAAGCAAGGATTTACTTATCTAAATCCCAAACAAGGCTTAAATCTGTTAGAAAAAGTGATGAAACTCTCTTCACCCCAAATTACGGTGACTTCTGTAAATTGGAATACCTTTTTTAATGCCTTAGCAAGTCAAATAATTCCTCCCTTTTTCAGCGATTTACAACAGCCATCACATCAAAAAGAGAAAAAACAAGGGAGTTTCCTGCAGTTTTTAGGTGAAATTCCTGCTAATGAACGCCAGGATGCCCTCACCTATCATGTCCAGAAGGTGGTTGCGGAAATTCTAGGTATTCCAGTTACAGAATTTACCCAAGTGGATCAGGGCTTTTTTGATTTAGGAATGGATTCATTGATGGTAGTGGAATTGCGAAACCGTTTAGGTAGAGACTTAGGAGAATCTCTTCCCTCAACCCTAACGTTTAAATATCCAACCGTGGAAACTTTGGTAGATTACCTCATGGTTGAGATTATTCTCCTAGATTTTGCTTTAAAACCTTTGCGAATAGGTCATAAATCCCCTTCAACAGCTGTAGTCAATGACGAATTAGATGACTTGTCTCAAGAGGAAGTGGCTGATTTGCTGTTACAGGAATTAAATTCATTATAAAATGATAAAAAGTGATTTGTATATTTTAAGCTCTTTTGATTTTTGCAAGATTTCAAAATATTATCTTCGATGGCATTATCCAGACTTCAATTTTTATGAAATAAGGAGAAAAACCAGTGAAATATAATCAGTTAGGAAATAGTGATATATTAGTATCAGAAATGTGTTTAGGTACTATGACTTATGGACAACAAAACTCTATTGAAGATGCTAAATTACTATTAGATTATGGTGTTGGTGCAGGGATTAATTTTTTGGATACAGCAGAAATGTATCCTGTCCCAAGAAAAGCAGAAACTCAGGGAAAAACAGAAGCATATATTGGTGAATGGTTAGCGAAGCAACAACGGGATAAAATAATTGTTGCAACTAAAATAGCAGGACCAGGCGATAGCTTATCTTATATAAGAAAAGATAATCGCATAGATCGTAAAAATATTACCAAGGCAGTAGAAGACAGTTTAAGACGATTAGGAACTGAATATATCGATCTCTATCAGATTCACTGGCCAGATCGCTATGTTCCTCTTTTTTTTAATGCGCCTGAGTATGACCAAACTCAAGAGCGAGAAACAGTACCAATTGCCGAACAATTAGAAGTATTTGCTGATGTAATTAAAGCAGGAAAAATCAGGTATTTGGGTTTAAGCAATGAAACCCCTTGGGGAGTGAGCGAATTTTGTCATATAGCGGAAAAATTAGGGTTGCCAAAGGTCGTATCTATTCAAAATGCTTTCAACTTAACTAACCGAGTTTTTCACATTAATTTAGCAGAAACTTGTCGTTTTCATCATGTTAGTTTACTAGCTTATAGTCCTTTAGGTTTTGGCACACTTACTGGAAAATATCTCAATGGAATTCCAGAAAAATCTCGTTATGGACTATTTAAAGGTATTGGTCGTCGCTATGAGAAAACAAACTCTGAAAAAGCAGTCAAAAGTTATGTGGATATTGCTAGGAAATATAACCTGAGTCCAGCAAAAATGGCAATAGCTTTTGTGCGATCGCGTTGGTTTGTAACTAGCACAATTATTGGTGCAACCACTTTAGAACAGTTACAGGAAAATATTTCCAGTGTGAATCTAGAATTATATCCAGAAATATTAGCAGAAATAGACAAAATTCACGCTCTCTATCCGAATCCTAGCCCCTAGTTTAGCGCAGGGCTGTTTCATTATTTAAAAGCATTCTTATCCACTGATTGATCAACTGCTACTCACACTTACTAATTCACCATGACACAGACTCCCTCAAAACCTGATCAAGCAACCTTGATGAAAGATGCCTTAAATCAGCTTAGGGCAGTGAAAACTAAACTAAATGCCTTAGAAAAAGCTCAAACTGAACCCATTGCCATCGTGGGGATGAGTTGTCGTTTTCCCAGTGGTGCCAATTCTCCTGAAGCTTTCTGGGAATTATTGCAGTCAGGAACGGATGGAATTACCGAGATTCCCCCTCAACGCTGGAATATTGATGATTATTATGATCCGAAACCCGATGCCAAAGGTAAGGTCTATACTCGTCACGGAGGCTTTTTAAATCAACCGATTGATCAATTTGATGCTGACTTTTTTGGTCTTTCTGCTAGAGAAACGGAACAAACAGATCCCCAACAAAGGTTACTCTTAGAAGTTGCTTGGGAAGCATTTGAACAAGGAGGAATCTCACCATTAGATTTACGAGGAAGTCAAACAGGGGTTTTTATTGGCATGATGACCCAAGATTACTCCGATTTTAGCCAAAATCCTGAACTTATTGACCTTTATACGGGAACCGGAAATGCCATCAGTGTGGCGGCTGGACGGTTATCCTATCTTTTTGGTTTTCATGGACCCGCCTTAACTGTCGATACTGCTTGCGCCTCTTCTTTAGTTTCTGTTCATTTGGCTTGTCAGAGTTTACGCAACTCAGAGTGTGACATAGCTTTAGCCGGAGGAGTCAATTTAATGCTAACTCCCTTGGTGAGCATTATGGAATCCCGCGCTCAAATGTTATCTCCTGATGGACGCTGTAAAACCTTTGATAGTTCAGCAAATGGCTATGTGAGAGGAGAAGGTTGTGGAGTAATTATTTTAAAACGTTTATCTGCTGCTATTGAAAATAATAATCATATTTTAGGCTTAATTAGAGGGTCTGCTGTTAATCATGGAGGCGCGAGTAGTGGTTTAACGGTTCCTAATCAAGTAGCCCAAGAACAACTGATTCGTCAAGCCTTGAAGAATGCCAAGGTTGAACCAGAAAATGTCAGTTATATTGAAGCCCACGGTACTGGAACATCTCTGGGAGATCCCATTGAATTAGGGGCATTGTCAACAGTTTTTGCTACAAATCCTCATCCGTTGTTCGTGGGATCTGTCAAAACCAATATTGGACATTTAGAAGGTGCTGCGGGAATTGCTGGACTAATCAAAGTGATTTTATGCTTGCAACATCAAAAAATTCCCCCTCATCTTCACTTTCATAACCCTAACCCTCATGTAGACTGGGATAGCCAAAAGATTAAAATCCCCACCCAAATCCTGCCTTGGGTATCCCATAATCAGTATCGATTAGCAGGAGTCAGTTCCTTTGGCTTAAACGGGACTAATGCACATATTATCGTCGAAGAATTTCAACCAGAAGAAAACACGCCCCCTGCTTCTATAGTTCCTGGTAAATATCTCTTCACCCTTTCTGCTAAAACTGAATCTGCGTTAGTTAAATTAGCTGAAACCTACGCAGGTTATCTCAAAAATCAGCCCCATCTTTCTCTTGCGGATATTTGCCACACCAGCAATTTTAGTCGTTCTCAACTAAACCATCGTTTGGCTTGTGTCATATCTACTCAGCAAGAACTTCAAGAACATTTGACAGAATTTGCTGACCATAATCCTTCTGTTGTCATCCAACAAGGTTATACCAACGGTAAAAAACGGTCAAAAATTGCCTTTCTGTTGACGGGACAAGGTTCTCAATATCTTGGCATGGGACAAGAACTCTATCAGTCCTATCCCTTGTTTCGTGAAATTCTGGATTACTGTGATGCTATTTTAAGTGAATACTGGGATTTTTCTTTACTAGACTTAATTTATCCGCAAAAATCAGACGAAATATCTGAAAATCGCTTAAATCGAACCTGTTATACTCAACCTGCTCTATTTGCCATTGAATACGCCCTCGTACAACTATGGCAATCCTGGGGAATTATGCCCCAGGGTGTGATGGGGCATAGTTTAGGGGAATATGTGGCGGCTTGTGTAGCAGGGGTGTTTAGTTTAGAAGATGGCTTAAAATTAGTCGTCCATCGAGCAAAATTGATGGATTCTGTGCAGCAATCTGGCTCAATGATCGTTGTATCTGCTTCAGAAGTTGAGATAGAACCTCTAATTGCTGACTATCCGACAACCGTTGCGATCGCAGCGATCAATGGGGAGAACAATATTGTCCTTTCGGGTGCATCCTCGGACATTGAAGCTATTGTCACTAAGCTAGAGGGCAAAGATATCAAAATTACTCAGCTTAAGGTGTCGCAAGCCTTCCATTCCCCCCTCATGGAAGAAATTTTAGGAGAATTTCATCAAATTGCCCGTACCATTACCTATCATTCCCCCCAACTTCCCTTAATCTCCAATGTCACCGGCAAACTGATCAAGTCAGAAATCCAAACCCCAGACTATTGGTGTCGTCATCTGCGTTCTACGGTTCGCTTTGCTGATGGCTTAAAAACTTTATTAGATAAGGGATATGAGGTTTTAATTGAATGTAGTTGCCATCCCGTTTTATTGGGAATGGGACGCTCAATAGATCCTTCAAGCGATCGCCTATGGTTGCCTAGTTTACGACGAAATAATCCCGACCTACAACAACTGTTGCAGAGTGTTGCCCAGCTTTATGTTCAAGGTATTGATATCAATTGGCAAGGGATCATGGTTAACTCAGCAAGTAAACTTTGCACCTTACCAACTTACCCCTTTGAAAAGTCTAGTTATTGGCTAAAAATAGCTGATAATTACCTTGATTCACGGAATTTATCTTTAATTAGTCAACCCCTAACTCAAGCGCAGCAGTTAGCCGAGACGGGAGAGTTCACTCCAGAAGAGGTAAAGTTATTGCCAAAACTGCTGGAATATTTGGCTAAAATCAGATCTAAGTCTTCAGATGCTCCAAAATCCTCTAAATCTAATCATTCTTCCCCTAAACTCTCTATAGATTCCCTTTTAGCCAGTCCCTCCAATGAACGGTTAGAAAAGTTAGAAAACTATTTAACCCGTGTTTTAGGACAAATTACGGGATCATCGAAGATTAAACTGGATAAAACTCAGCCTCTATCTAGTCTGGGACTTGATTCTCTCATGGCCACTGAATTACGACGGAAGATGGAGGCAGATTTAAAAATCACCGTGCCAGTAGAATATTTAGCTGGATTGAGTGTTAATCAGTTTTTACCACAAGTCTTGGGATTAATTTTCCAAGATACTCAAATTGCTTCAACTCCTAAAGTCTCAGTGAAACAGAGACTAAAAAAAGGCAAGAAAGTCGCAAAAGTAGAAAATATTTCCACAGATCCAAACCTTTGGATTATTCGCACAAACATTAATCCTAATACCAAAATACGCCTGTTCTGTTTCCCTTTTGCGGGAGGATCTGCATCCTCATTCCAAACTTGGGTGAATCATTGTCCATCGCAAATTGAACTCTGTAGAATTCAGTTACCGGGACGAGAAAATCGCATTCAAGAAACCCCAATTACCTCTCTCAAATCTCTAATTAACCAATTAACTCCTGTCATCAAGCCCTATTTAGATCAACCTTATGCCTTTTTTGGTCACAGCATGGGGGCATTAATTAGTTTTGAATTAACTAGAGAATTAGCTAAACATCAGCAAAGAATGCCCCAACATTTATTTATGTCGGGATTTCGCTCACCTCAACTTCCTAACGCAGATTTGCCTATTCACCGCCTTGCTGATCAGCTATTTTTAGATGCTTTACGCCGCTATCAAGGAACACCAGAAACGGTGTTAAATAATTCAGATTTAATGGCAGTTTATCTACCCATATTACGGGCAGACTTTAAACTAATAGAAACCTATTTTTATCGTCAAGATCATCCCTTGAATTGTCCCATTACTGTCTTAGGAGGTTGTAATGATACCAAGGTTTCTCAAGCTGAAATTGAACAATGGCAAATACAAACCAATCAACAATTTACTTTGCATTTATTATCGGGGGGACATTTCTTTATAAATCAACATACTGAAATAATTCTGCAAATGATCGCCCAAACTCTTCTCAACTTTTCTGAACAAATAACTGCTTGAGTTACACCTATCAAAAGAGGACAAAACATGACTTTAGATTACAAACACCAATACTGTATCATTGGGGCTGGCGCTGCGGGATTAGCTGCCGCTAGAGCTTTAAGTAAAGCCAAGATTCCCTTTAACGTAATTGAATATGCTCAGGATGTTGGGGGAATTTGGATTTATGATCGTGATGATAGTCCAATGTATAAAAACACCCATTTAATTGGACATAAAACAACCCAGCCTTTTTCGGATTTTCCGATGCCTGATCATTATCCTGATTATCCAAATCATCGTTTAGTTTATCAATATCTCCAAGATTACGCCCGTCATTTTGGGTTATATGATCACATTGAATTTGAGATAGCTGTTAAGCAAGTTGAAAAAGCAGGTAGCTTTTGGGATATCACCTTGAGCAATGGAGAAACAAGACGCTATAAAGGGGTATTAATTGCCAGTGGTTATCACAATAAACCCAATATTCCTCAATTCCCTGGTGACTTTTCAGGAGATATATTACACTCCAAAGACTATGATGATCCTCTCCAATTAAGTGATAAAATAGTTTTGGTTGTAGGAGCAGGACAATCAGCTATGGATTTAGTGGTAGAAGCTGCTATTAATGGACGTAAAACCTTCCATAGTACACGCCGTGGATTCTTATGTATGCCCAAATTTTTATTTGGCTTACCTCCGGAATGGGTCATGATTAACACCCCGATAATGAATATGATTCCGGCTCAAGAACACATGAAAATGATGTCATTTTTATCTCCAATTACGCTATTTTTGCAAGGAGTTAACTTAAAAAAATACAACATTCCTACTAATTGCAAAAGTAATGGCTTAATCATTCCCAATAGTGACCAACAAATTTACCGTTACTATGTTCATGGAGATGTGACCCATAAGCCTAATATTCAAAAAATGGCTGACAAAAAAGTATTTTTTGAAGATGGCACAAGTGAAGAAATTGATGTTATAATTTATGCTACAGGTTATAAAGTTGAATTTCCCTTTATTGACAAACTGGCCTTAAATTGGGAAGAAGGTAAACCTCATCCTAATCTCTACATGAATGTTTTTCATCCCGATGAAAACAACCTATTTGTGATTGGGATGGTACATCCGACGGGAACACATTGGCGTGTTTTTGAAGAACAAAGTCAATTAGTAGCTGCTTATCTTAAGGCTCAAGATAAAAATTCTCGTTTTGCTAAAAAATTTGAATCCCTTAAAAATCAGCTAAAAACAGTTTTGCCCTCAGAAAGTAAATCCCATAGCGGAACTCATTCTCTTGTTATTGACAAACTGGGTTATATGCGACAAGCAAAACAACTAGCTAAAAAATTATTAGCTTAAGTAGACATCGTTTTTAGTAATAGATTGCTGATTAATCAAACACCAAGATTTCTGGTTTCGGACAATAAAAATGACTTACATTATTGAGACGGCAACTGGCTTTCCTAATCATTACTATTCCCAAGAAATCCTAGAAGCAAATATTCGTAATCATTGCGCTAACATTATTCGTGAATATTGCCAAGAAAATAACCTGGATTTTACTGAACAAACCTTCTTTGACCTAGAGCAAGTTAATCGTTTTTTCAGTAATGTCAAAATTAATGGGCGATACTTTACCATTCCCCTTGATGATTTTGATCCAGATGAACCACCAGGTATCGCTGAACCCTTTAGGGCTATGGTCGATAGAACAATGGATTTAGTTGAATCTACTGTCAGTGATCTGCTCAAAAAAGCGGATATTTCTCCAAAAGACATTTCCCATATCACCTCTGTTAGCGTTCTTCCTGCAGTCCCTTCAATGGAGGGATTGCTCCTAAACCGCATCGATTTTCCCTTAAACGTCAAACGAGCAGCCTTATCAGGAGTAGGTTGTTTAGGAGGAGCGCAGGGGTTAGCACGGGTGACGGACTATCTTGATGGGCATCCCACCGAAGTGGCAATTTTGTTTACCACTGATCCCTCATCTGGACTTTGGCAAGGATCAATTCACAGTGATTTAACAGAATTATTGTGGGAATTACCTGAAGATACCTCTCAATATAGCAATGTCATCATGACCTTAGTGGTGGCTGCTTTATTCGGTGATGGGGTAGGAGCAGTTCTGTTAGCAGGAGATGAACATCCTTTAGTGAAGCAGGGTCAAGTAAAACTCAAGGTTTTAGGGACTCAATCACTTTTACTGTCTCATACCGAGAATTTAATGGCATTACCTTTAACCGACTATGGTTTTCGCCAAATTTTACGTCCTGAAGTCTCCGATTACGTCAAAGGAGGAGTCAGAAAAGCCGTTGAATCCCTACTGGAAGAACAGGGCGTTAAACTTGATCAAATCTCTTGTTGGATGGTACATCCAGGGGGTCCGAAGATTCTTGATGCAGTAATTGAAGAATTTAACCTAGAATCAGATGCTCTACAGGTTAGTTGGGATGTTTTAGGGAAAATTGGCAATATTGCTTCAGCTACTATTCTCTGCATTCTTGATGAAACCCTATCTCGTCAACAACACCCTAGTGGTTCCTATGGATTGATGATTTCTATGGGTCCTGGATTCGCTCTAGAGGCTATTCTAGTCCAATTTTAAGGATTTTTACCATGTTAAGCCAAATATCGTTTATTGCACTTATTTTCTACATTATTGTGCAGCGCGTTCGTGTGACTCGTCTGAGTAAGCAAAATATGACCAAAGTCTTGGAAAATGGTGGCAAACTACATAGTTCTAACTATGTGGGATTTGTCAAGATTTTTCAATCTAGCTGGATGTTGTGTATGATTGCGGAAGTTTATCTCTTGGATAGACCATTTATTCCGGCTTTAGGCATATTTTCCATCATTGCCACCTTCTGCGCCCAAAGCTTGCGCTATTCCTCTATTCGGGCTTTAGGCGATCGCTGGATTCATAAAGTGGTCACTGTCCCTGGTACTCCCGTGATTGACAAGGGTATTTACCAGTATATTCGTCATCCGAACTGGTGCGCCATGATGACTGAATTGGCTGTTGTTCCCTTATTTCATACAGCCTATCTGACAGCAATTGTCTTTACTTTAATTAACGGTTGGTTAATGACGCAACGTGTTCCCGCCGAAGAGGAAGCCTTAATTGAGGATACCAATTATCAAGAAGTTTTTGCCAACCGGCCTCGTTTCATTCCGACTTTTAGCTCAATTTTTTCTAGAAATGAGCAAACTGTTCAAAGTTAATTAGGGAGGAAGGAGCCAGAAGTCTCGGAGTCAGGATAATTTATTGAAGACTTGTTTTCAAGAGACAAAACAATAGGTTTTATCGCTGAAAATTTTCTTGAATCTCCTCAAAACTTCTGTCTCCTCTATCGTTGTCCAAACTAGTAACTTTCTACAGATGAAATCGATTTATAACTTTATGTTAGAAGCTCTTTTATATGCAGCTTCATATTAAATTTCCATAAGCTTTGCAACTATTTATTAGACAAATAATACCATGAATTATGTAATTTCTTCTGGTTCAACTGGTGAAAGTTTAGGTAATGCCCTAACAGAATGGGAAAATTTATTAGGTTCAGAGTATGTTATTACTGATGCCAAAGAACGTCTAGAGGCTGAAACAGCTACTTATCAAACGACAGCTAAAATTCCTGCTATTATTCGTCCTGGCAATCGCGAAGATATCCAAGAATGTCTGAAAATTGCTAATCGATATCGAACTCCTATTTACCCGATTAGTACCGGAAAAAATTGGGGATACGGTTCTCGTGTTCCTACCTCAGATGGTTGTATTTTAATGGATTTGAGTCGTCTAAATCGTATTTTAGATTACAGTGAAACCTTAGCTTATGTCACAATTGAACCAGGCGTAACACAACGACAACTTTATGAGTTTTTACAAGAAAAAGGTAATAAATTACTCATGAGTGTGACAGGCAGTACCCCTGATTCAAGTCTAATTGGCAATATTATGGAAAGGGGAGAAGCCAAAGGTCCATTAGGTGATCGCTTTAATCATGTTTGTGGGATGGAAGTTGTTTTACCTACTAGCGAGTGTATTCATACCGGATTTAATCGCTTTGAAAATCCCCAAGCTGGAGCGGTAAATCGTTGGGGAGTCGGACCTTATTTTGATGGACTTTTTACTCAATCTAATCTCGGCATTGTCACACAAATGACCTTGTGGTTAATACCCTATCCCAAGTATTTTCAAGCCTTTTTCTATAGTATTGACAAAGATAGTAATTTAGAGGCATTAATTGATGCTTTACGCCGTCTTAAATTAGAAGGAATAATCAAAACTACCTTTCACATTAATAATGATTACCGGATGTTGTCTATTCAACAACAATATCCTTGGCAAGAAACTCAAGAAAAAAGTCCCTTACCTGCTGATTTATTAGAACAATTAAGTCATCAATGGGGAGGAGGAGTTTGGATAGGTGAAGGAGCTTTATATTCAGCAACTCCTGAACAAGGAAAAGTAGAACGTAAATTGATTGCAAAAGCCCTCAAAGGAATCGTCAATAAATTAATGTTTTTTGACGCAAATAAATTTGAAATGGCTAAAAAATTAAGTCCGATTTTCAAAATATTTACTGGAGTTGAAATTAAAGATAAAGTGGATTTAATTTATAATAAAAATCCGCAACGGGGAATGATTACAGAGAGAGTTTTACAAATGGCTTATTGGCGCAAAAAAACTCCTCCTAGCCCTAACTTTAACTTAGATGAAGATGGTTGTGGCATGATTTGGTGTGTTCCTGCTGTTCCATTTCAAGGGAATCACGTCAGAAAAGCCCTAGAAATTATTAGCAGTATTACTCAAAAATATGGCTTTGAACCTAATATCGGAATGAACTGTGTTACTGCTCGGAATATTAATATTAATGCTACCATTTTTTATGATCGTTTAGTAGAAGGGGAAGATCAAAAAGCCTTAGATTGTCATGATGAACTACTTCAAATTTTAATGGTTCAAGGCTATTATCCCTATCGCCTCAGTACTCAGTCAATGGATAGTTTACCTACTCCAAAAGATGATTATCAGATATTTATGAGGAAAATTAAAGACAGTTTAGATCCTTATCGCATCCTCTCACCTGGTAGGTATGAATTTTCGTGATACGAATTCAAGGTAATCATAGAGGTCAAACTATAGCCTGACAAGCCTGCAAGCTGAACTTTTTGTTTACCTACCTGATTACCACCTCAAATCTTTTGGGAAATTTTTCCAAATCCTATCTTTGTTCAAATTTGTATTAAGTTTATTTTCTGGTTGAATCCTAAATTGAGAAAGAACCTTTTACAGATCAATAAACAAAGTTTCTGTCACACCTGGATTCAATTTGTAGACTACTTATTCAGTAACCCCTTAAATATTTCTCCCATGACTCCTATTGGTTCTAATAAAACGCACCGATTACAAATAGATTACATACCTTATATTATAGGGTGGTTTGGTAATTTTGTTCTCAACAATGCTTTGTTAGCGATGCTAATTTATCGTTATGATCCAGGTATTCCTAATGATAATAATTTACCAATTTTAGTGCCATCAGCTTTAGTGGGAATGGCAATGATGGTGAGTCGAATTGGTGGAGCATTTGCACAGCCATTTGTTGGTTATTTATCAGATCGCTTTTGGAGTCCTTTGGGTAAAAGGAGGCCTTTTTTACTGATTAGTTTATTACCTCTAATTGGAGGGTTTTTCTTCCTTTTTAATCCACCAACTAATCTTAATCAAATTGCCAGCGTTTTCTATTTAGGGTTAATGCTTTGGATTTTTTATGTGGGAATGGCAATCTATCATGTCCCCTATCTTGCATGGCTACCCACTTTGGCAAAAACACCTGAAGGACGGGTGAAACTCTCCACCCAAATTGGGGTTTTCGGACTAGTTGGTGCAACTATAGGAGGCATTATCGCGCCTTGGTTAACAGATGCATATGGTTTTATGGGAATGGGAATAACGATTAGTCTTATGGGATTAATTACCCTAGCTATGCCAATTTTAGAAAAAGAGGAATATGCCCCCCCTAAAGGGAAATATCCGACTTTTAAAACTGCTGTATCCTCTGCCTTTTCCAATCCCAGTTTTCGTACTTATATTATGGCGATGATTCTCGCCTGGATGGTAATTAGTATTATTTCTGTAATTCCCACTTTTTTGGTCATTGCTTTACTGAAACGAGAAGTAAGTTTTGGAGCAGTCATTAATACTGCCATGATTGGCAGTGCGATCGCTGGATTTGCTTTTGTTATCCCTCTATCGAAAAAATATGGCAAAAAACGAGTTTTTCAAGGCTCAATGATCTGGTATGGTGTAGGGATGATTATTATGGCAGTAGGTCGCTTTTGGTTTCAAGATTCCCTTCTGCCTTGGTTAATTACTATCATTATATCCCATTTAGCTTTAGCAAGCTTTTTTAGTTTACCTAATGCCATTTTATCTGATATTATTGAGGAAGACACGGAAAAAGAGGGAAGTAGAAGAGAAGCTATATTTTTTGGTACACGAGGACTAATTATTCAATTTAGTCAGGGATTCGGATCATTATTGACTGGATTAATCTTGATGTTAGGGAAAACGCCGAGTAATCCTTGGGGAGTTCAAATTGCCTTTCTATTTGCAGGCTTATTATCTCTAGGTGCTGCTAAGATGCTAGGTTTCTATCCAGATGTAATTAACACCATGAATCACCACAATTCTGTATCCCCATCAGACACACCATCAGACATAAGCAAATCAAAGAAAAAGAATTCTCAATTGCCTTGGCGACTCATCCTTTTAGGTTTATTGGGGTTTTTATCAACTTTGGTTTATCCCTCTAGCCGTAATTTTATCTTAGAAAGAATCACGTCTTCAGGAAGTACGACAGAAGCTGATCCTGTTGCTGTTAATACTGTCGCTTCTAAGGCTCTTCCTGTGAGAACATTAGTAGTTAATCCAGTTACTAATCATCAAGAATCCCGTCGCTATGCAGGAAATGTTGTAGTTAAACGTACTAGTGACATAGGATTTGAGCAATCTGGGACATTAGTTTCTTTATTAGTTGAAGAAGGCCAAGAGGTCAAGAAAGGGTCGTTAATTGCCATCCTTGATACTAGAAATTTACAAGTACAAAAACGAGAACTGTTAGCACAGCGAGCACAAGCTGTGGCTCAACTGCAAGAATTACAAGCCGGTCCTCGTTCTCAAGCCATTGCAGCGTCCAAAGCTAAAGTCAGGGATCTTAAAGAACAAATGGTTTTAGCCCAGGCCAAATTCGAAAGAAGACAAAATTTGCTCAAAGCTGGTGCAATCTCATCAGAACAACTTGAAGAAGTGAGGACAGATGTCAAAGCCCAACAAGCGCGAGTTGATGAGGCACAAAGTCAGGTAGATGAACTCCTGGCTGGAAGTCGCCCCGAACAGATTTCCTTGCAAAAGTCCGTGATTGACCAATTTAATGCTCAAATTGAAAGGATTTACCTAGATATTCAAAAAAGCCAACTCAAAGCTCCCTATAGTGGTACTATTGCCCAGCAAAATGTCAATATTGGTACTGTTGTCACTTCTGGTCAAGCCATTGTCCGCTTAGTAGAAGATAATAGTCTAGAAGCTAGGATTGGTATTCCCTCAGAAACAGCGAATAAATTGCCTATTGGTAGCACCCATCGCTTAAAAATCGCAGAACAGGTGATTACTGGGAAAGTGACCTCGATTTTACCCCTGCTTGACTCCACAACCCGCACAGTTACTGTCATTTTCAACTTAAATCAGACTAGAGGAATTCGCTCAGGGCAAATCGTCAGTGTAGAACTATCCCAGTCTATACCCTTATCAGGCTATTGGTTACCAACAGGAGCTTTAGTTAAAGGAACGCGGGGGTTATGGTCTTGTTATGTGTTAGGAAAAGCAAATCCCAAGAATCCTCGAATGTTTAGTATTAAACGCAAAGATCTAGAGGTTCTCTCCATTCAAGGCGATCGCCTGTTAGTGAGAGGGACATTAACCCCTGGTGATCAAGTCATTATTGAAGGCGCAGATCGCATTGTTGCTGATCAAATGGTACAAGTTTGGTAAGCTCTTCTCCCTAAGAGAATGTTTGAAAAGTTACATTTTAACAAAAAAGCTCCCAGGGTATAAGCGGTCAATCCGTAGATTATGTTTTTGTAAAAAGATTTAATCTTTGCCACTCGCGTTAAAATGCTTTTTTTTGGTTCACTAACAATAAAAACGTGTATTGAGTTTTGCATAAGCGTTGGAGCATTTAACTGGCATATTTTCAATTTTATGGACTGGAATGAAAGACTTATTTTATCGCAACTCTAAGCTGCTAATTCTCACCTTAACTCTCATTGTCGTATGGGGATTATCTTCCTTTGAGTTAATCCCTCGCATGGAAGATCCACCGACTATTAATCGCACGGCAGACATCACCACCTTTTTACCTGGTGCTAGTCCCTATCGAGTGGAATCCTTGATTACCGAAAAGATTGAACAATCTCTATCTAGTATTAAAGAAATTGATACCATTGACTCTACGTCCGAGTTAGGACAATCGAGAGTGGGTATTTCCCTCAAGGATGAAATTACAGATACAGATCCAGTTTGGTCACGGATTCGAGATCGAATAGCTGATATCATTCCCCAACTTCCCCCAGAAGCTCAAAGACCGATATATGAAGAAGGAGATAGTCAAGCCTTTAGTTTATTAACCGCTCTAACTTGGGAATTGGATACACCTCCTAATTACTCGATTTTGCGTCGCATTGGTCTGGAATTATTTGATGACTTTGAGAACCTTTGGGGAACAGATAAAGTTGAATTAGTGGGTGTTCCTGCTGAAGAAATCATGGTCACTATTGATCCAGATAAGTTATCTGCATTAGGTTTAACAGTAGCAGAGGTTTCCCAGCAAATTCAAACTAGTGATGCCAAAGTGGCAGCAGGACAACTTCGCAGTAACCGCAATGATTTGTTATTAGAAGTAGATACCAGCTTAAAATCTCTGTCTAGAATTAGAGAGATTCCCATTCGTTACAGTAATGGAGGACAATTTACCCGCTTAGGGGACATTGCTTTGGTGACTAAGGGCATTGAAGACCCACCACCAGAATTAACCATAATTGATGGAAAACCTGCCATTGTCATTGCCGTGATGATGGAATCAGGTCAACGGATTGATGAATGGACTGCAGCTGCGGAAAAAATAATAGATCGCTTTCGTCAAGGACTTCCTAATGGTGTCAGCCTAAATATCATTTTTGAGCAAAATCGCTATGTAGTAGCGCGACTAGAGGGATTATTTGCCAATATGTGGTTAGGTGTTGGTTGCGTTATGTTGACTGCTTTTGTGATGATGGGGTGGCGAGCAGCAATTGTCATGGGAACGTCTTTACCCTTATCTATCCTCATGGTATTTGGGGGTATGAATTTCTTCCAAATTCCCCTGCATCAAATGTCAGTGACTGGAATTGTGATTGCTTTGGGAATTTTGATTGATAATTCCATTGTCGTTGTTGATGAAATACAAAAAGGCTTACAAGAAGGGATTTCTGCCAAGATTGTAATTCCGCAAACGGTAAAATATTTGGGCATTCCCTTAATGGCTTCTACCCTCACCACAATTTTGTCCTTTATGCCAATTGCCTTATTAGAGGGAGGAACAGGGGAATTTGTGAGATCCATTGCCCAAAGTGTAATGTTAGCCTTAGTTAGCTCTCTGTTCTTAGCATTAACAATTATTCCCGTTCTCAGTGTCCGACTACACGAATTGAGCCGACCCAAAAACCATTTGCTCAGTGCATGGTGGAATGCAGGAATTAGTTTTCCTGCTTTAACTTGGCTTTACCGCCGGATTCTGAGTGGGATTTTGTTTGTGCCAATTCTGGGAATTATTTTAGGATTACTCCTACCTCTGGCTGGGTTTGTCGTAGCTGCGGATTTACCGGAACAGTTTTTCCCACCTGCAGAAAGAGATCAATTAACCATTGAAATACAACTTTCATCCACGACTGCTTTAGAGGTAACCACAGAAAAAGTCAAGCAAGCACAAAAAACTCTCCTCAATAATCCGGAAGTTAAAGCAGTTCAATGGTTTTTAGGACGTAATGCTCCACCCTTTTATTACAATTTGTCGGATGGAATTAGAGATACCTCTAATTTTGCTCAAGGTTTGATTCAGCTTAATTCTGCTACCGAGAATCCTAAATTTATTCAAAGTTTAGAATCACAATTGAAGCAAATACTACCAATGGCAAGGGTATCGGTACGTCTTCTAGAACAAGGTCCACCTGTTAGCGCTCCCATCGAATTACGAATTTATGGTTCAGATGTGAATATTCTCAGAGAAGTAGGAGAAGAATTGAGAACAGAACTTGCTAAACTCCCTGATATTTCCTATTCAGTCGCTGATTTAAGTGAAATTGAACCCAAATTAGGGTTAAAAATTAATGAAGAAACAGCCAGGCTGACCGGGTTAGATAATGCCATGATTGCTAATCAACTCAATACCCTCTTAGAAGGATCTGTGGGCGGATCGATTTTAGAATCAACGGAAGAATTACCTGTGCGCGTCAGGGTGAGTAACAGCAATCGCTCAAATCTTCAACAAATTGCTTCTTTAGATCTGTTGGGAGGAGAATCTCAGTCTGGACGACCCAATATCCCTGTTTCATCGCTTGTAGATTTCCAACTGATTCCAGAATTAGCGGTTATTCCTCGACGCAATGGTAAGCGAGTTAATACAGTTCAAGGTTTTATTCAACCAGATAGTTTAGCTTCCACAGTTTTAGATGAATTCCGAGCAAATCTAGACTCAGGAGATTTTCGTCTTCCTCTGGGTTATACCCTCGAATTTGGAGGAGAAGAAGAAGAAAGAAATAGTGCATTAGCTGGTCTGGTCGCTAGTGTAGGTGTGTTGACGATTTTGCTCATATCCACTCTGGTTCTATCTTTTAACTCTTTCCGTTTTGCAGCTTTAATTACTTTCGTGGGAATCAGTTCTATTGGATTAGCATTATTATCTCTGTGGTTATCTAAGTATCCATTAGGATTTATGTCAATCGTGGGAACCATTGGCTTAGTTGGACTAGCAATGAACGATAGCATTCTTATATTAGCTGCTTTAGAAGATTTACCTCTTGATTCTCGAAACAACCGTCAAGAAATACGAGAAGTCATTGTTACTTCAACTCGCCATGTCTTAACCACGACCTTAACTACTGTGACTGGGTTTATGCCACTATTTCTCTATGGTGGATCATTTTGGGGACCTTTAGCAATCTGTATTTCTGGAGGTGTTTTAGGTGCGACTTTCTTGGCTTTGATATTTATACCTTCAGTATGGTTTTATCCCCGCATTTCTTACAAATTGAATTGGGGCTTATTAGACCTCTTGCAAAAATCCCTCAGAGGATGTTTTAAAAGTGGGAAGGGGTAGTAAGAGGGTTTCAGGTATATTTATTTTTAGCTTAACCCGGCAGAAGCCCCACATCATACCCGAAGTTGGTGTGGGATGAATGACGGGATAAAAACGAGACGCCCTCTAATTGTTTTTTACCGCAGGTAAAACAGATTAGAGGGCAGTTGAGTTTTTCTCAATATCTTGAGATAGGTAATCACTTCTTGCTATTGTATTCAGTGACGACAAAGCCTAAAATGCTGGTCTAACATAGTACCTTCTCCCAAAGGGAGAAGGTACGCCAAGAAAACTGAAAATATGGGGTTTTATAGGGAAATGCAACCGTGTATGCGTTGCTGCCTCCTGTAAGTAAAATTTTCAAGGAAACTAGTTTGAACTTGGAATTTTTTTAAGACCAAAAGTGGGGCAGGGCACGTACCTCACTATAAAATGCTGTGGTGGGAAAAATGGAGTACCACGTTCGCGTAGCGTCCCGCAGGGAAAGAAGTTCCTGATATCCTTAACAGGACTCGGAAGCCTACACCACATTGCTTGCAATTGGTGTAGGAGTGTCACTAATATGGTTTTAGGACTTACGCATGAGTAACGAAAAATCAAGGGTTTGGGTTGGGCATGGGGCATAGGGCAGAGGGATCGAAAAATTCACCAATGCCCCATGCCCTATGCCCTATGCCCGATCTCCACGAATAGCCTAGTGCGTAAGTCCTGGGTTTTTTTTAATTACCATTGTCACATAAATATAATATATACCTGAAGTTCCTACCTATGTAGAAACGTTGCGTTTAATGTATTTACATTTTGGTCTGTATAAAAGCAAATAGCTGTAATATTTCTCAAAGTTGAGAAACTTTACTCATGATAGAGTAAGAAAATGAGGAACTTGTGAGGGGATTTCACTTGCAACTACTTCTTAAATGCAACATAATGCCAGCAGGTAGCCCATCCCAAAGGGGAGTATTGACATCAGCTTTTCGCAAGCCTTCTGCTGTCCAAGTATTACAATTTCTTAATATAGAGTAACTTCCCACCGCTGCATAAAAACCTGCATTAGCAGTGTGACCATTACCTAGGCGAATTTTTCTACCCTGTGCATCTTGTTCAAAGGTAGCTTGAATAAATTCCATTAAGTTTAAATAATCTGTCTGATTTACTTTAATACATTTAACTTCGAGATAATCTGGAATTAATTGATAACCTTGAACATAGATTATAGAGGGTGTTGGTAAAAATAAGGCTCTAAAAGTCGTGGATAAATTTAAATATGCAAGAGTTGGGGTTGTCATATAAAAATCGCGTTCGCCCCAACCAAAGCTTAAATATTTGTAATCATGATAATTATCTATTCCACCGATTCTATCTAGAGATATATATATAGTCCAATCAAAAACATAATTTCTTGTAGGTACTATAATATCAGAATGAATCCCCCTATTAGCAACACAAATATCTACATCACAATGAGCATGTGAATAAGTGCCCCATTTTCTAGGTATTAACAACCCAATTGCTAATAAAGCTAAACTCGATAAAACAAACCCAAAAAAGTAACGACTACAACGACATAAGAGGCGGTGAACACCTGAGTTATTGGTATTTTTCATAACACTTGACCCCTGTTTAATTATCAACCGCAGCAGATATAAGCCACACATTTAATTTTTCAACAAAATCTGTACACTTCTACTTTCCTGCTTCCCAATTCCCCAATCATCTAAAGGTCCTTCCCATGAGTCCCCGCGCACTTCTGTTAATAAATCGTCATGCTCGCCAAGGACAAAAACGTCTCAGAGAAGCAATTGATTGCTTAGAGAACCTAGGTATTGATTTAATCGAGGAATCGACAGAAAACGCCAAACACCTTCGTGAAGTCATCTTGCAATATCAGCATGAAGTTGATTTAGTCATCATTGGTGGTGGCGATGGTACCCTGAATGCGGCAGTAGATGCTTTAGTTACAACCGAGTTACCTTTGGGAATTTTACCATTAGGAACTGCCAACGATTTGGCCAGGACTTTAAAAATTCCTAACTCTTTACTCGAAGCTTGTAAAATCATTGCCAACGGAGAACAAAGACGTATTGATTTAGGGTGGGTAAACGGCAAATATTTTTTTAATGTTGCTAGTTTAGGACTAAGTGTAAAAATTACCCAACGACTGACCAAAGAAGTAAAGCGCCGTTGGGGAATATTCGCTTATTTAGCCACTGCATTGCGGGTGATTTGGGAAGCTAGACCTTTTAGCGCAGAAATTCGAGTCAATGGCGAATCAATTCATGGGCGAACGGTACAAATAGCCGTAGGAAATGGTCGTTATTATGGCGGTGGGATGGCAGTAGTTCACGATGCTACAATCGATGACCAAAGGCTAGATCTTTACAGTTTAGAAATTGAACATTGGTGGCAAATAATACTTTTACTCCCAGCACTGCGACAAGGAAGACATATAAATCGGCGACAAGTCAGGTTTCTTCAGGGTCAAGAAATTGAAGTGTATACTCGTAAAGAGCGTCCCATAAATACGGATGGTGAAATTACAACCCATACACCAGCCCACTTCCGAGTTATACCTCAAGCTTTAGCGGTTTTCGTGCCACCATTACCATAGATTTAAAAGGTAAAAGCAGCTATCGTGGAAAATAGCAATTAACTGACACCAAATGCATCTGAGATTTTCTCAAGACATCAAGTCACTTTTGCAACGCCTAGCCGAACAGCCACTGACACTAGGCGATATTCTCGCAGAAACCTCCGAAAGGGGTTTTAGCTTGGTGATTGCATTATTAGTGTTGCCATTTTTGTTTCCCATGCCACCAGGATTAACTGGCCCTTTTGGTGGTGCCTGCTTGCTGTTGTCAATGCAGATGGTGTTAGGGAGGCGATCGCCTTGGTTACCCCAAAAGATTGCTAACTACAAATTTCCTCGCCCTTTTGCCGAGATAATTTTGCAAAACCTGCGTCGAATCACTAAGATATTAGAGAAAATTGCCCGTCCCCGATGGGCGAAAATAGCAAATAATCCTTGGATTTGGCGATTAAATGGGCTTTGCATTTCTTGGTTGACAATATTACTAATTTCACCAATTCCCCTGACCAATCCCATCCCCACCGTAGGTATTTTACTGTTAGCAGTTGCCACAATTGAATCGGATGGGTTATTGATGTGCATTAGCTATATCATTACTGTATTAATTACCTTATTATTTGGATTTATTGGCTATGGATTGTGGTTAGCTCCCGGTTTACTGCCAAGTATTTTTAAATGATAAAAGCCCTCAGTCTACGGCTGAGGGCTGTCATGGAATTAAAGTGCATCTACCTTCTCTATATCCCTCTGATTTTTCTCTCCATCAGGAAAAATTGAATTTGAGATAATTTAAACTTACTCAGGACTCAATACGGTTCGGTTAAGAGTCGTAGTTGTTTTCTAGCTTTTAGCTCAATACAGTTCAGTTAGACTCCAATGGTATACACTGTAGGGAACATCCAAAATCTTTTCTTCTAATGACAATTTTATTCATGCCGTGCCCCTACGACAATTTTCCTTAACTTACAGGCATTTTCAGGTAAATAGACCACGCTTTTGGGGCGCAAGGCCTTGCGCCCCTACAGATTATCGATGTGTTGCAAATATTTTTTGAATTGGTATCAGATTGAAAGAATGGTGCGTGACGCCATAAGTCTTGTAACTACGTACAATATTTATCGAAGCGTCACGCACCCTAGGATTATTAATGTGCCCCCAAAGAAGGTTTTATGACTTTTTCTAAAACTTTCAATCCCCGTAAGGAACCGCGAATCAATCGAGTAGCTCCAACAGGTTGACGGAGTAATTCCCATGCTAGGGGAAAAGGCTTGAGAGAACCATCGGCGCTAATTGCTGAGGTCAGATCAGGTATATCGTGGTGACAGTCATCGCTGACCACTCGCAACATGGCGACTGACACAGCCAATGCATTAAAGAACTCTAAAGCGGCAAATCCTTCCATGTCAACAACATCAGCAGCAAACTTTTCACCTAGACGGCGTTTTTCGGCTGCAGACCAAACCAGGCGATCGCTTGTCAATGATTTGACCAAAGTTACTGGGGAGTTGAGGTGTGAGTGAATTTCGGCTGTGAAGGTGCGATCGCACTCTTGCTGTTTTCCCTGATAAACACAATCTTGATACAGGACAATATCACCAACTGTGTGCATGGGGGTTAAGCTACCACATAAACCCATCAGCAGCACTTTCATCTGTGGATGATGGGGAAATTGTCCCTGTGCTTGCAATTTGTGCAGATATGTGGTTAGGGATTTGATACCAACGCGAATGGCGATGACAGTTGGCTTGGAACCGCTAACACGACTCAAACCGCGACATACAGCTTGATACTCTGCTCCCTGGGGGACGAGGATGATATGGGTCATGGGGGATGGGGAGAGAGGGAGAATTGAGCAAAGACAAATAGCAAAGTTGTGGTGATTACTGTAGCATGTCTAATAATTGTGTCACCTGCACGATAATTTTCCAAGATGGTCAAGTCTAGTAGCTCAAAATCTGCACGAGAACGGTTCAATATTTCCAGGTTAGCGATTGAATTTTCGTGGCTGACGGTCAGTTTTTGGATTGCGGTGACGGTAGCTGGGCTATTAGCTTTCAGTTCCCTTAAGTATGCTTTGTTTCCAGATATTACGTTTCCAGTGGTGGTGGTGAATGCTACAGCCCCTCTGGCTACAGCCCTGGATACTGAGTCCAAACTGACCCAGCCATTAGAACAGCGTCTCAAATCTCTGGAAGGACTTGAGGATATCCGCTCATCGACTTATCCTGGACAAACTGCAGTTAGTTTGTCTTTTGTTGTTGGTACGAATTTAGACACCTCGACTCGTCAAGTCGAAACTGCACTGAAGCAGTTTAAACTAACTCAGGGTGCATCTACGAAAATTATTCCCCTGAACCTGAACGAGTCAGCGGCGATTAGTTATGCCATTGAGAGTTCCTCAAAGAATCTCACGGATTTGACTAAGTTGACTAAAGACCAAATTCAGCCGGCGATCGCTAAATTGCCTGGAGTCCTGAAAGTATCATTGTTAGGCGCTCCGATTACATCTTCTCCTGTGTTATCGGCAAATACAACATCTCTACCTACAGGAGGAGGGACATTAGTTAGGTTTAATGGTAAAAATGCTTTAGCATTTCAGGTGATCAAAAAAGGCACAGCTAACACGTTGGAAGTGGTGAACCGGGTAGAGCAAGAAGTCCAAAGGCTACGCTCTACCCTCAAGGATGTCAAACTGACTTTAGCGGCGACGCAAGCAGAATATATCCGCAACGCCACCCATTCAACGATTGATGCGTTGATTGAAGCAATTGTGTTATCGGTGATCGTCATTTTTCCTTTTTTATGGAATTGGCAAGCCACCCTAATTTCGGCGTTAGCGATTCCTACCTCTTTGTTGGCGACGTTTATCGTCATGGCAATTTTCGGCTTCAACTTAGAGACAATCACCCTATTGGCTTTAGCTTTGGTAATTGGTAGTATTGTTGATGACGCGATCGTTGATGTGGAAAATATCATGCGGCACGTCGAAGAGGGTGAAACTCCCCGCCAAGCTGCCTTTCTAGCCACTAATGAAATTGGACTGACAGTCACCGCAGCCACGTTTACGGCGGTAGCTGTTTTCCTACCCATCGGTTTGATGGGTGGGGTAATTGGTCAGTTCTTCAAGCCTTTTGGAATTACTGTATCAGCAGCAATGCTGGCTTCGTTACTGGTAGCCCGGACTTTATCACCAGTTTTATCTATTTACTGGCTCAAACCGCCATCTTCTCGTACCGAACGCCGAGAAGGAATGTTATGGGTACGCTTTGCCCAAGCTTACCGTGACTTGCTGGGTTGGTCTTTAAGTCACCGCAAGATAGTGTTGGGGTTAGCTGTATTCAGCTTTGTTGCAGGTGTAGCCCTAATTCCCCTGATTCCCAAAGGATTTATTCCCAAACTTGATCGCGGTGAGTTCAATATTGCTTACACCGCACCCCTACCTATTTTACCCCCACAAGGTTTAGCCGGAAAACTTCCCCCTACACAATCCCCCATCCCCAATCCTTTAAATGACTCTCTGGTGGTGGCGAAGAAACTGGAAGCGGTGGTGAGAAAATCGCCAGATGTGGAAACGGTATTTACTACTGTTGGTTCTCGCGGTGGTGAGCCAAATAAAGGTACGCTTTATGTGAAGCTGAAAGATAACCGCAAACTCAAGACGGCGGAATTACAAGACCAATTCCGGTCAACTTTGCCGATTCTTCCTGGTGTGACTACCAGTGTGGAAGATATTCAATTTGTGGATACAGGCGGTCAAAAACCTCTGCAGGTGGCGTTACGCGGTAATGACTTAAAAGCACTCAGCAAAGCAGCCAAGGATATTAAAGACAAACTGGTGAAATTACCAGGATTTGCTGATGTCACTGTCACTGGGGAAACCAATCCACAGGACAAGGTATTTCACATTGAACGGTTGAAGAATCAGCGGGTAGCCTATATCAGCGCTAACCTTGGTAAGGATTTATCCTTGGGTGATGCCACTGATAAATTGGTAGCAGAAGCTAAAAAAGTGATTCCTGCTGGTGTTTCTTTAGACCTGGGAGGAGATTCTGCCCGGTTGGGTGAAGTTTTTGGCAGTTTTGGCACTACTCTTGGTCTGTCGGCGTTGTGTATTGTCTTCGTTTTGATTTGGCTATTCAAAGGCTGGGTAGACCCGATAGTAATTGGTATCTCTTTACCTTTGGCGCTGGTTGGGGCAATGCTGGCATTATTAATCACCAAGAGCGATTTTGGCATGATTTCCCTGATTGGCTTTGTGTTTTTGCTGGGGATTACCAACAAAAACGCCATCTTGATTGTCGATTACATTAACCAATTACGGGAATCTGGTTTGGGGCGAACAGAAGCCATCCTCAAGGCGGGGCCAGTAAGGCTGCGACCAATTATTATGACCACTGCGGCGACAATTTTAGGTATGGTGCCCATTGCTTTGGGTTTAGGCGCAGGTTCAGAATTGCGATCGCCTATGGCTGTATCTATTGCTGGCGGCTTGGTCAGTTCCACGATCCTCAGTTTAATTGTGGTGCCTGTAGTCTACGCTATTTTAGATGATTGGTTCCCCCGGTATAAAAAGAGGGGTAGCTATTGATGCAAGCATTTGTGACGGGGGGCACTGGTTTCATTGGTGCCCATTTGGTGCGGTTGTTGCTGCAAGAGGGATACACAGTTAAAGCGCTGGTACGCCCTAGCAGTAATCTAGAAAATCTACGAGGATTAGAGGTAGAAATTGTTTCTGGTGATTTGAATGACCCAAATCTCTGGAAACAAATGCTTGGTTGTCAGTACCTATTTCACGTTGCAGCACACTATTCTTTGTGGCAAACTGACCGAGAGTTACTTTACCGTCACAATGTGGAAGGAACGCGCAATGTGTTGGATGCGGCGCAAAAAGCAGAGATTGAACGTAGTGTATATACTAGTTCTGTAGCTGCAATTGGCGTGGGGGAATCTGGTAAAGTCGTAGATGAAACACATCAGAGTCCCTTAAACAAATTGGTGGGTGACTACAAAAAGTCTAAGTTTCTCGCAGAACAAGCAGCTATGCAAGCAGCTGCTGCAGGTCAGCAAATAGTTGTGGTCAATCCCAGTAGTCCCATCGGACCGTTGGATATTAAGCCTACCCCAACTGGTGATATTATCCTGCGGTTCTTACGGCGACAAATGCCTTTTTATATGGACACTGGTCTGAATTTTATTGACGTGCGAGATGTGGTCAGGGGGCACTTACTAGCTTTGCAGCGGGGTAAATCAGGCGATCGCTATATTTTAGGATACCAAAATCTTCCCCTAAAGGAACTACTCGAACAACTTGCCCATCTTACAGGTATAAAGGCGCCCCAGCAGGCTGTACCTGCTTGGCTACCTTTAAGCGTTGCTTGGGTTGATGAAAAGATTCTCGCACCTTTGGGTAAATTGCCCTCAGTACCTTTAGATGGTGTCCGCATGGCGCAACAACCTATGTATTACGATGCATCCAAGGCGGTCAGAGAGTTGGGTTTACCTCAATCTTCCTTGACAACCGCCCTTAAAGATGCTGTCGATTGGTTTGTCAGTCAGAGATATGTTTAAAGCGACTGCGGACTGGGGACTGGGTACAGCAGATTAGTATTCTGTAGGGGCGCAAGGCCTTGCGCCCTCCAAGATCATCGTTCGACGCCAAAAACCCTGCTAAGAACCTTGCCAAAAATCTTGTTTTAGCAGGCGATGACCGTTAAACCTACCATTCGCCAGTGGTATCCTTCAAGAAGTCGGCAATCTTAAGTTTTGCTTTTTACCTAAATCGGAGAGAAGGCTCCCGCCATAATCTTTGATTTGGCGGCGAGATGAATCGAGGGCAAAAAACGAAACGTTCCCCGACCACAACTGGCTGCAAGCCAGTAAGGGAAAGGGAACAGTTGAGTTTTTTGCCAATCCATGTTATGGTTTACGTTAATGTACATGACGTAAATATGCTGGTATTTGAGGCCAAACTTGAGGGAGAAGACGGACAGTATCAAGCGCTTGATGAAGCGATTAGAACTGCCCGTTTTGTTCGCAATGCCAGCCTTAGATACTGGATGGATAACAAGGGTATTGGGCGATACGACCTCAGTAAGTTCTGCGCTGTACTTGCGGCTAATATTGAGTTTCCTTGGGTCGCCAAGCTTAATTCGATGGCAAGGCAAGCCAGTGCTGTTGGCGAAGCCTTCCCGAAGGGTAAGAGCTTGGTCTGCAATTGCTCGGTTCCTTGATAACTGCAAGAAAAATAAGCCAGGAAAAAAGGGATTTCCAAAGTTTAAGAAAGAACAAACACATGGTTCTGTTGAGTACAAAACTTGTGGATGGAAACTTTCTGAAGACCGCAGGTATATCACTTTTTCTGATGGGTTTCAAGCAGGAACTTTCAAACTCTGGGGAACTCGTGACCTGCATTTCTACCACAGGAAACAGTTTAAAAGGGTGCGGGTTGTGCGTCGTGCAGATGGCTATTATTGCCAGTTTTGCATTGACCATGAACGAGTTGAAAGACGAGAACCAACTGGTAAAACTATTGGTATTGATGTGGGGTTAAACCACTTCTATACAGATAGTAACGGAGAAACAGTCGCCAACCCTAGACATCTTCGTAAAAGTGAAAAGTCCTTGAGGCGTTTGCAACGGCGGATGTCTAAGACTAGAAAAGGTTCTCAAAATAGAATTAAGTTTAGAAATAAACTTGCTCGTAAACACCTCAAAGTAAGTCGCCAGCGTAAAGACTTTGCTGTAAAGACAGCAAGGTGCGTGGTGAGGTCTAACGACCTCGTGGCGTATGTTCGGCGAAGCCGTTGCCGAAGGCTAGATTTGATGGTGCGAAATATGGTGAAAAATCACCGATTGGCTAAGTCGATTAGTGACGCTTCATGGTCGCTGTTTCGTGAATGGGTTGAGTATTTTGGTAAGGTGTTTGGTGTTGTCACGGTTGCCGTTCCACCACATTATACCTCACAGAATTGCTCTAATTGTGGAGAGGTTGTCAAAAAGACTCTTAGCACCAGAACTCATGTTTGTCCTCATTGTGGGTATACCCAAGATAGGGATTGGAACGCAGCGCGGAACATATTAGAAAAAGGATTGAGTACGGCGGGTCACGTCGGAACTAACGCCTCTGGAGAGACTGACCAATACTTGAGTGAGGAAACTCCTTTAAGCAAGTCAACTCGTGGAAAGAGGAAACCCAAAGAGCGATCTTTGGAATCCCCCACTATATTCGGTACTCCGAATTAGTGGTGGGAGGATGTCAATGTGGTGTTTTTCGATATAACAGAGGAGTGTTCAGAATCATGGCGGTTAATTTACAACAAGCTATAGATATCGGTAAGTATCTTGTAACTCAGCGCTTAAAAGGGCGTAAACGCTTCCCCCTAGTATTAATGTTGGAGCCGCTGTTTCGCTGTAACTTGGCTTGTACTGGTTGTGGTAAAATACAACATCCAACGGAAGTGTTGAAGCAAAACCTCACCCCAGAACAGTGCTTCGCTGCAGTGGACGAGTGCGGCGCACCGGTCGTTTCGATTCCCGGAGGAGAACCGCTGCTACATCCCCAAATTGATGAAATTGTCCGGGGATTAGTTGAGCGTAAGAAGTATATTTATTTGTGTACTAATGGTTTGTTGTTAGAAAAGAGTCTGCATAAGTTTCAACCTTCCCAATATTTGACATTCAGCGTCCATTTAGATGGGCTGCGGGAATGGCATGATCAATGTGTAGACCGCAAAGGTGTTTTTGATATTGCTGTCAAAGCAATTCGCGCCGCTAAAGCTCAAGGTTTTCGTGTGGCTACGAACACGACTATCTTTGAAGGTTGCGAACCCAAAGATATGCAGGATTTCTTTGACTTTTTGACCACACTAAATCTTGATGGAATGATGATTTCCCCTGGCTACAGTTACGAATGGGCGCCAGATCAAGATCATTTTCTCAAGCGGGAACAAACACGCGCCCTTTTCCGGTCGATTTTGGCTCCATATAAAGCTGGGGAGAAAAATTGGGACTTCAACCATAACCCGCTGTTCCTCGATTTTCTCACAGGAGAAAAGGACTATGAATGTACACCTTGGGGTAGCCCAAGTTACAGCGTTCTCGGTTGGCAAAAACCCTGTTATCTGCTAAATGAAGGTTATTACAAAACCTTTAAAGAATTGCTAGACAAAACAGACTGGAGTCAATACGGTCGCGCTAGTGGTAATCCCAAATGTGCAGATTGTATGGTTCACTGCGGTTATGAACCGACTGCAGCGATGGATGCAATGCAGCCTCAAAATATGGCGCGTGCCCTTGGTAGCGTGTTTAAGTAAGGGTATGGGGGATTAGGTTTGGTTTCGGTTTGTTACAGCCATTTTCAGGTAAATAGACCACAGGGTAGGGGCGCAAGGCCTTGCGCCCCTACGAAGATCTGTGGTTCAAATGAGTGAAAATTGCTGTAATAACGTCGTGATATTTGGTAACAAACCTGAAATCATTTGACATACTCCCCGGCGTGAACGCACGGGGATTCTAATTCATGGTTCACAGAAATCCGCCAGAACCCAAGCCGCCAGCAGTTAATGGCTCCATTTGCTACCTCCTCAGCACGTCATCTTATTTTAATACATCCGATATTCCGCATCCTAAACTGTCACAATCGTATTTTATTGATCTTGATTAGGAAATAAAGCCATCTAATATAGTTCCAAATCACATAGTCAAATATAGTCAGACTTATGCAATTTAGCTTTAAGCGACTCTACTTTCAGCATGGACACGCTTAAATAGTGGAGTTATCCGCCTTGGATGTACTACCAGACACCCCCTATCCCTTAGAATAGACTGGAGACAGTCAAACCCTTCAGGATTACTTTTTCTGCCGATGTTGTAGCCTGCGTTCACGTCAGCATGAATCTTCAAACCATTTTTACTGATATACCACGCACGTTTGACACGTTTTCCTGAGAATACATGCTTGATCTTGTTGTTAGGTTGATAAGTTGGGATGATGTCCCAATCAATCGCTGAAGCCTTACTTGTGTAAGATTCTTCTGCTACCTTAACGGTAATACCGACTCTAACTAATTTATAAGTCAGCATTTCGATAAATATGGTTCTTGCGTACTTAGCGTGCTTAATTATTAGTTAAAGTCTATAAATTTGCTTTAAAAGTAAGACTTACAGGCGTTCATAATTTAATTTTCAGCAATATGACCAAAAATACAGGAAATAATGGCTATTACCGTATCTCAGTAAGGGTTTCAAGCTGATTATTTAATAAATTTAGCACGCTAAGTACGGAAGAGCCGACTTTTGACCCTTGACCCTTGACTTTTGCCTATATAGCTGGATAAAAGTATGATAAAACTTTAAACAAAATATAGTCTAGCATAGTCAGATATAGTCTAAAAGACAGTCCTAATGAAATTATCTGATTATGCTAAAACCTTGGGGATTTCCTACCTTACCGCTTGGCGACATGACAAAGCAGGTAAAATACCATATCCAACAGAGCAACTTCCCACGGGTACGGTAATTGTTGATTACGACCCGAAAAAGATATCAGGGCAAAGCGCAAAACCGAAAAAATTGTAGAAGCCTTAAATTCTCCAACAGATTGATTAAGTTTTCTAGTCAAGCATATCTTACTGTATCTTGAATGATATACTAATTTCATTGCCAAAGTTGATCAATACTTTGACTACGCTCAGTATAAATATGCGTCAAGTAGAAAAGCACATAATCAAAGAAGGACATGACTGGTTTGATTATTGTAGTGACATTACCACTATTTCCCGGCAGCTTTACAACACTGCTCAATTCACTCAGCGTCAAGGTTTTTTCTACGGATGGGGAACTCAATCACAAGCTAGCTTAGACACTTTATTTAAACAAAACGAGAACTACAAAGCAATAAGCGCAAAAGTAGCTCAACTCGTATTAAAACAGAATGCAGATGCGTGGATTGCTTACTACAAAGCATTAGTGGCTTATAAACTTGAACCAACTAAGTTCACTGGTAGACCAAAACCACCTAATTATGTTGATGACAAAAACGTAGTTAAATTCAATAATCAAGCAATTGGTAAAAGAGAATTTAATAAAGGTTTCATTATCCCATCAATGTCGCCAATCAGGATTCCAGTAAAGCCTGGACTAAAGTTTGAGGACTTGTGTGAGGTACGAATTATCCCAAAAACTGGATGCTTCGTTATCGAAATAGTCTATGAAATTACCGAGTTGTCAGAGTTTTTTTGTAGTTTGAATCCTGAACTGAATGCGGCGATAGATATTGGTTTAGATAATCTAGCGACGATTGTTTTCAATGATCTAGCAATACAACCAATTATTGTAAATGGTAAACCATTGAAATCAGCCAACCAGTTTTATAACAAGCAGATTGCCAAGTTTCGAGGTTTTCTACCCAATAGGAAAGCTCGGTCAAGGCGAATTGCAAACATCGTTCGTAATCGCCATCAATTTGTTTCTTCATATTTACATCAAGCCACAAAAATGATTGTGGATGAACTTCTATCTCTTGGTGTAACTCACGTCTCAATCGGGAAAAACGAACAATGGAAAACACGTCTTAATTTAGGTAAACGTACAAACCAAAATTTTACTCAGATACCACACGCAATATTTATCGAAATGCTGACTTATAAATTAGTTAGAGTCGGTATTACCGTTAAGGTAGCAGAAGAATCTTACACAAGTAAGGCTTCAGCGATTGATTGGGACATCATCCCAACTTATCAACCTAACAACAAGATCAAGCATGTATTCTCAGGAAAACGTGTCAAACGTGCGTGGTATATCAGTAAAGATGGTTTGAAGATTCATGCTGACGTGAACGCAGGCTACAACATCGGCAGAAAAAGTAATCCTGAAGGGTTTGACTGTCTCCAGTCTATTCTAAGGGATAGGGGGTGTCTGGTAGTACATCCAAGGCGGATAACTCCACTATTTAAGCGTGTCCATGCTGAAAGTAGAGTTGCTTAAAGCTAAATTGCATAAGTCTGACTATGTTTGACTATGTGATTTGGAACTATAAACTACACATTTTTGCGGACAAAGCCTTATATACTAGATTAGACTTTGATAAATGTGAGATTTTTGTTAATTGTAATACCAATAGCTATTAATTTTTAGAGGAAATACTAGCATTTATTTAGTTTTTAAGGTTTAGTAAAAACTATATCCAGTATCATCAAGAAACTGCTAACTTCATGTGGTGTGACAATCAAGAGGGGAGTGAAAATATGGATTTACGTAGAGATGCGCTGCAAATCCTTGAAGAGACTAGTCGAACGTTTTATATTCCAATTAGTATTTTACCGCCAGGATTGCAAGAAGCAGTTGCAGCAGCATATTTATGTATGCGTGCCATTGATGAAATTGAAGACCATCCAACATTGGATAACGCGACTAAGGCGAAACTTTTACGCACGATTAGCTTAACATTGCAAGCAGGTGTTGATGGATTTGCGGTTGATGCTTTTTCTCAAGGATTTAGCGAGTATGAAAATACTTTAGCAGAAGTCACCATCAGAATTAGAGAATGGTCGATATTAGCACCAGAGACAATCGCACCTCGAATTTGGGATGCGACTGCGGCGATGGCAGACAGAATGGCTTATTGGGCAGAAAAAAACTGGAAAATTCAGACAGAATCTGATTTAGATCGTTATACCTTTGGTGTTGCAGGTGCGGTGGGATTGTTGCTTTCGGACTTATGGGCTTGGTACGATGGCACAAAAACGAATCGTACCCTAGCCATAGGATTTGGTCGGGGTTTACAAGCGATCAACATTCTGCGTAACCACTCTGAAGATTTGGGACGGGGAGTAAAGTTCTTACCTGATGGTTGGAATGCAGAAAATATGCGAGATTATGCCAGTAGAAATTTAACACTGGCAGATGCTTATATCAAGTCCCTTCCTCCAGGTCCGGCTTTAGACTTTTGTCAAATTCCGTTTACCTTAGCTTATGGTACCCTTGAAGCCCTAGCTAATGGTAAAGAAAAACTCAGCCGTAATGATGTTTTGGCACTTATCCAACAGCTAATGGGTGTCAACATGAAAGCGAGTTAATATTTTGAGTCAAAAGGTAATAGGCAAGAGTCAAGAGTCAGGAGTCAAAAAAGCTGTTGATTTTCAGCTTTGAATTTCTTGTCAAGAGTGATTATAGCCCTAGCCTATTACTACATTACATCAAAAAATGTTTAGGGACTCATTATCCTAATTAATGATCAGGAGATCTATTCAGTGAAAAAAACGCTTTTCCTCAGTCCTCCTTCCTTCGATGGGTTTGATGGTGGTGCGGGTTCCCGGTACCAAGCCAAACGCGAAATTACGTCTTTTTGGTATCCCACATGGCTAGCCCAACCTGCAGCCTTGGTTCCCGGTAGTAAGCTGGTGGATGCGCCACCACATGGTCAAACTGTCCAAGATGTGCTGGAAATTGCCAAAGACTACGAACTGGTTATCATGCACACCAGTACACCCTCACTGGCGAATGATGTCAAGTGTGCTGAAGCTATCAAGGCGCAAAATCCCGATTTGCAAATTGGCTTTGTTGGGGCGCATGTGGCAGTATTACCAGAGGACACACTGCGGGATAACCCAGTCATTGATTTTGTGTGTCGTAATGAATTTGATTATACCTGTAAGGAACTAGCAGAAGGCAAACCTTGGGAAGAAATCAAGGGTTTGAGCTACCGTGACCAGAATGCTCATGTGCGCCATAATGAAGAGCGTCCATTGATCCATGACTGGGATGCTATGCCCAGCGTACTCCCAACTTATGCCCGTGACCTAGATATCAGCAAATATTTCATCGGCTACCTACTACATCCGTACATTTCCTTTTACACTGGGCGCGGTTGTCCCGCAAAATGCACCTTCTGTCTATGGCCGCAAACCATTGGTGGACACCTCTATCGCCATAAAACTCCCGAAGCTGTGGGACGGGAAATGGAAGAAGCCAAAGCCATTTTCGGCGACAAGGTGCGGGAATATATGTTTGATGACGATACCTTTACAATAGATAAACATCGGGCGATCGCCATTAGCGAACATATGAAGCGGTTAAAACTCACGTGGAGTTGTAACGCCCGTGCCAATTTAGATTATGATACCCTCAAAACCCTGCGCGACAACGGTCTGAGATTGCTGCTGGTTGGTTTTGAATCTGGGAATCAAGATATTCTCAACCGCATCAAAAAAGGTATCAAGCTAGAAGTGGCGCGGGAATTTATGAAAAATTGCCATAAACTCGGCATCACTGTACATGGTACCTTTATCATTGGGTTGCCTGTAGAAAACCAGGAAACCGTAGAAGAAACCATCCGCTTCGCGTGCGAACTCAGCCCCCATACAATTCAAGTTTCCATTGCTGCGCCTTATCCAGGTACAGAATTATATGAACAAGCTAAGGAAAACGGCTGGTTTACCAACCAAGCTTTAGTAGCAAATTCCGGTATTCAAACCTCAACATTGCAATATCCCTCACTTTCGAGTGCCGAAATTGAGGATGCAGTTGAGCGGATGTATCGTAAATTCTACTTTCGTCCCAAAGCGATTATACCAATTGTTCGGGAAATGTTGACAGATAGACAAATGTTAGTCCGTCGTCTGCGCGAGGGTGGTGAGTTCTTCTCTTATTTGAAAGAACGTCGCACTCAGTCTGTAGCTAATGCAAAATCTAGTCAAACAGCAGTCGTCTGATTTTGGAGATTACCCCTTTCGCGCCAGAAGATTAGCTGATCTGAAAATAACACCCCACCCCCCTTCCGGGGGGCTAGTCCCGCGATTTCAAACTATTTGTTTAGCCGGATAAATTTTTAGATACCCCTAAATCCACACGATATGATACCAGCTGTAGGGGCACGGCATTGCCCATTGGTGTCAACTTAAGGCCAAACGCTTACCCGACATACATTCTCGTTCCCATACTCTGTATGGGAATGAATTCTAGAAGGCTCCGCCTTCAATGCAACAGAGGCGGAGCCTCTGCGATCTCATTTCCAGTCAGAGCCTGGAAACGAGATTTTACAAGGCTTTTTGCTTAAGTTGACACCACTGGGCAATGCCGTGCCCCTACGCGAAATCTACATGTGTCAGCGTTTTAGTGGTATTGTATAAGACTTTGAAATCGCGGGACTAGGAAATTCTTAAAGTCGCATTGATTTATGAAATTGTTACACTTACCCAAAAGTTTACCATTAGATGGTGCTGTCCGCATTGAGCTAGTAGAAGGAGTGCCTATATTTCGAGCTTCTAGCTTAGTACAGGGACGAATTGAAGCATTATTGATTAAACAACAAGAATCTGCTCTTACTTCCGAGGAAGAAAAAGAATTAGATGAATATGAGGAATTAGACGATTATCTCAGTTTTGTGAATCGGATGATCAGAAATTCATCGGTAACTCAAAATACAAAATACCTACCCTTGTAAGCCCCCCAATCCCCAGTCCCTATGCCCAATCTCCAACGTCGCCGCTTCGCTATTATTAATGGTGATGATTTCGGCTTTTCTGCTGGTGTGAATCAAGCAATTATCACAGCACATGAGCAAGGTGTGCTGACTAGCACCAGTCTGATGGTAACAGGAGATGCCGCTCAAGAAGCGATCGCCTGGGCGCGTTCTCACCCAAATTTAGCTGTAGGTTTACATCTGGTGCTGGTTTGTGGTCGGTCTGTTTTACCACCCAGCCAAATTCCCCATTTAGTTGATACATCTGGCAATTTTGCCGACAGTCCCCTGGTTGCTGGGTTGCGTTACCAATTCCAACCCGCCGCCCGTGAGGAATTGCGCCAAGAAATCCGCGCTCAGTTGCAAAAATTCCGTGACTCTGGGCTGACGCTTTCTCATGTTGATGGGCATTTACATTTACATGCTCATCCTGTAATATTACGCATTTTAGTAGAGTTAGCGCCGGAGTTTGATATTCGCGTCATCAGACTACCATCGGAAGAATTGGGGATGACTCTCAAACTTGACCGCAGGGACTTACTGACTAAGTTAGTTTGGTCTGCTGTCTTTGGTGGACTGCGGCGTTATGGTGAAGGGTTGCTGAAATCTCATGATATTCGTTTTGCTGACCGGGTATACGGCTTGTTGCAAACTAGTAATATAAGTGAGGAATATTTGCTGGGTTTGATTCCGCAAATTCAAGCAGATTTAGTAGAGATTTATGCCCATCCAGCAGTTATCAATCCTGGGGAACCGTTGAATGGACCGCCAGCATCTGGGGAAGTGGAACTAGGGGCGCTGTTGAGTGGGCGAGTACGTGAGGTGTTGAATGTTCATGGGTTTGAGTTGACAAATTATGCCAAATTAGCGCGTTGATTCACAGGTTTGTAGGTTGGGTTTACTGTGGAGAAACCCAACAAACCCGCCAGGCGACATCACCTCGTACTACATCTGAATGGGCAACGCTATGTATTATCTAATAAAGGTATAGTATTTTACTATATCTGAATGGGCAACGCTATATAATATCTAATAAAGGTATAATATTCTACTTAATTATATGGACCCAATTACTGCTGGTGCGATCTTTCTTTTAGGTTTTGCAGGCAATACACTCGCCGAATGGACACTAAGTAAAGCTTTTGATGTGGTTTACGAAAAAGCCAAGCAAGTTCTCCAAGAAAAATCACCCGAAATAGCCGCACAAGCAGCTTTACCACCAGCAGAACGAGAAGATATTGGTGAAGCTGTGTTAATAGAAGAGGTCAAAAAAGCCGCAGCAGCAGACCCGGAAATTAAGGAGGCTGTGGAAGCATTAGGAAATCAAGTCAACCAGGCTGCAGAAGCTAACCCGGAACTGAAAAAGGCGATTGCAGAGTTAACTGCAGCTATTAAAGCCCAAAGTCCCACGAAGAAAGCCGACACAATAGGTATTGAAAAACAGGAAAATCGCGATAATAGTAGAGTTTACAACACTACTTCAGGGAATATCATTATTCATGAAGCACGAAATTGACTAGAGTCGCCCGAACGGGAACGGGTAAAGATAAATCCCCCAAAATACATTCCTTACAAAGGCGCCGTCAATTTTGTCGGGCGAGAAGATAAACTTAACCTCATCCATCAGAAAATGCTGCAGTCGGGTAAAGTAGCAATTTCGGCGGTGGCTGGGATGGGTGGTGTCGGTAAAACAGAACTAGCAACCCAGTATGCACTTAGACATGAACCTGATTATCCTGGGGGTATCTGCTGGCTGAATGTGAGAGAATCGGACTTAGCAGCTAGCATTGTGCAATTTTATCTGTTTTATATCGGTCAAGAAATCCCAAAAGAATTAGGCGGAAAACTGCTGAACCCCCAAGAACAAGCGCGGTGGTGTTGGCAACATTGGCAACCATCCGAGGGTTTGGTGTTGGTAATATTAGATGATGTCACGATTTTAGAAAACCTGGGAGATTTACTACCAACAGCCAACCGCTTTCGGGTACTCATCACCACCCGCTTACGCAACCTCAACCCCAATTTTGTTGAGGAAATTCCCTTAGATGTGCTGTCACCAGCAGATGCTTTAAAATTGCTGACAGTTTTTGTCGGTGAACAGCGGATACAACGAGAACAGACAAGGGCTGAAGAATTATGTCAATGGCTGGGATATTTACCCTTGGGGTTGGAATTAGTCGGACAGTATTTAGCGGAAGATCCAGATTTAACCTTAGCAGAAATGCTGCAAAGGCTGAAAGCACAACAGCTAGAGGATGAAGCACTGGAACGCAGACAGCTAGGAGTAAAAGCCGCCTTTGAATTAAGCTGGCGAGAACTCAATGAAAAAACCCAGCTTGTCGGTGCGTTGTTGAGTTTATTTGCCCCTGGTGTCATTCCTTGGCAATTGGTAGAATCTACCAGTGAGTTGTTGAATTGGGCAAAGGGGGATGTCACAGAAGCCAAAAAGCAACTCTACAAACGTCATCTTATTCAAAGATTAGAAGATAAAAACGCTTGCTATCAAATTCATTCGTTAATTCGGCAATTTCTTATAGGGAAATTAGCACAACTTCCCCTTATTGTTGGCGATGAAGGGTTAGGGGTAGAGATTAAACAAGCTTTTGCCGCAGCTATAGTAAAAAAAGCAGAAGAAATTCCTGCAACTCCCACCCGTGAAGTTATCGAGTCAGTGCAAGATACTATTCCCCATCTCCAAGAAGTAGCCCAAAATTTAATTGATGTTGTCAAGGATGAAGATTTAATTTGGGTGTTTGTTGGCTTGGGTAGATTTTATGAAGGACAGGGTTTGTATGGGTTAGCAGAACCTTGGTATGAACAGTGTTTATCAGCAGTCAAAGCCCGTTTGGGAGAAGAACATCCCCACGTCGCCGCTAGCCTCAACAACTTGGCTGAACTCTACCGTTCCCAAGGAAATTACACAGCAGCCGAACCCTTGTATCTGCAAGCTTTGGCGATGTATAAACGCCTGCTGGGAGAAGAACATCCCGACGTCGCCACTAGCCTCAACAACTTGGCTTTACTCTACGATTCCCAAGGAAATTACACTGCAGCCGAACCCTTGTATCAGCAAGCTTTGGCGATGAGAAAACGCCTGCTGGGAGAAGAACATCCCGACGTCGCCACTAGCCTCAACAACTTGGCTTCCCTCTATGATTCCCAAGGAAATTACACAGCAGCCGAACCCTTATATCAGCAAGCTTTGGCGATGTATAAACGCCTGCTGGGAGAAGAACATCCCCACGTCGCCGCTAGCCTCAACAACTTGGCTGAACTCTACCGTTCCCAAGGAAATTACACAGCAGCCGAACCCTTATATCAGCAAGCTTTGGCGATGTATAAACGCCTGCTGGGAGAAGAACATCCCCACGTCGCCCAAAGCCTCAACAACTTGGCTTTACTCTACTATTCCCAAGGAAATTACACTGCAGCCGAACCCTTGTTACAGCAAGCTTTGGCGATGAGAAAACGCCTGCTGGGAGAAGAACATCCCGACGTCGCCCAAAGCCTCAACAACTTGGCTTCCCTCTACGATTCCCAAGGAAATTACACAGCAGCCAAACCCTTGTTACAGCAAGCTTTGGCGATGTATAAACGCCTGCTGGGAGAAGAACATCCCCTCGTCGCCACTAGCCTCAACAACTTGGCTGAACTCTACCGTTCCCAAGGAAATTACACAGCAGCCGAACCCTTGTATCTGCAAGCTTTGGCGATGAGAAAACGCCTGCTGGGAGAAGAACATCCCCACGTCGCCACTAGCCTCAACAACTTGGCTTTACTCTACTATTCCCAAGGAAATTACACAGCAGCCGAACCCTTGTTACAGCAAGCTTTGGCAATTTTAGAGCAAAAATTAGGTGTCAATCATCCTCACACAGTTACCTGTCGCCAAAATCTGGCAATTCTTCGCTCCCAGATGAAAGACAGCAAGGATAATAACATATCACTCTTAGGCGATTTGGCGCAGGGAGTTCTGAGAAAGCTGAGTGAGTGGTTTAATCGTTAGAAGGGATTTAGCTATTACTGTGTCAAGATAAAAATGATGGACTGTAGTGCGGGCATCTTGCCCGCGTGAGCGAGACGCTCACACTACTGTGTCAAGATAAAAATGATGGACTGTAGTGCGGGCATCTTGCCCGCGTGAGCGAGACGCTCACACTACTGTGTCAAGATAAAAATGATGGACTGTGGTGCGGGCATCTTGCCCGCGTGAGCCAGACGCTCACACTACTGTGTCAAGATAAAAATGATGGACTGTGGTGCGGGCATCTTGCCCGCGTGAGCCAGACGCTCACACTACTGTGTCAAGATAAAAATGATGGACTGTAGTGCGGGCATCTTGCCCGCGTGAGCGAGACGCTCACACTACTGTGTCAAGATAAAAATGATGGACTGTAGTGCGGGCATCTTGCCCGCGTGAGCGAGACGCTCACACTACTGTGTCAAGATAAAAATGATGGACTGTAGTGCGGGCATCTTGCCCGCGTGAGCGAGACGCTCACACTACTGTGTCAAGATAAAAATGATGGACTGTAGTGCGGGCATCTTGCCCGCGTGAGCCAGACGCTCACACTACCAAAAATCCCTCAAAACAAAATTGACAGACTACTAGCGTTCTCCTTGTGATTACAGCAATTTTCATTTCTTTGAACCACAGTGAACGTGGAGGCGCAAGGCCTTGCGCCCCTACAGATTAGGACTTATGCACTGTACAAATTAGCTATTATGTGCATAACGATTGGTTAAGAAAATAAGTAACTAGGTTAAGAAAACAAGTAACTAGGTTAAGAAAACAAGTGGTTTCGTTACCAAGACAACTACTTTCGTTACCAAGGCAACTACTTTCGTTACCAAGACAACTACTTTCGTTACCAAGACAACTACTTTCGTTACCAAGACAACTACTTTCGTTACCAAGACAACTACTTTCGTTACCAAGACAACTACTTTCGTTACCAAGACAACTACTTTCGTTACCAAGACAACTACTTTCGTTACCAAGACAACTACTTTCGTTACCAAGACAACTACTTTCGTTACCAAGACAAGTTCGTAGCGATGGCTGCGTCCACCTACCGCCTGTTTTTTCCTAATTTCTCTTAGTGCATTATTTATCTAATTTGTCAATGCGTAAGTCCTACAAATTATCGATGTGTTGCAAAGATTTTTTGAATTGGTATCAGGATAAATTGATGTAGCGCCAGACAAAAGCACCTACTCACAATTTTTTCATTATTTCTTGACAAAACATTTCTTTACAGAGTAGGTTAGAGGCGAAAACAGCTAACGGTAAATATACCGACCTCAAATATGTTTCACCTTCCGAGCAAAAAAACAATTTCCCGCTTTGTTAAGAACTTAAATCGTCTAGTTTGCTTAACTTTGGTCACGGGGTTGTTAGTTCTCAGTGCTTTACCTAGTCCTGTTTGGGCGCAAACAGCATACACCGGTACATTCAAGCTGACCAAATCCTGTAACGCTACGACCTCCATCAGCGGTAAAAATCCTGTCCCTCTGACTGTTGACGAAACCTACGCAGCGATTGGTTTAAACAAAGAAACAGATCCAACCCATGCTTACATCAAATTTCCTGGTTTTGGTGAGCGTTGGGTTGATTTGAGTTGTGGCGAACTCAGCAGTGGTAAAATTTCCACTAATGATAAAACATCTGATACAACAGCTTCAAATCCCCCAACTCAGTCTAAGTCCAAATTCCTGCCTTTCTTTGACAATGTTAACAATCCCATCAAGGTTGCTGTTGGTGGTAGACAAGACTTGACTCCTCCTCCTCCTAAGTTAAACAACTTTGATATAGCAATCAATCAACTCTGCGGTAATGTCGGTACCGTAGTTAGTCCGATTCAGTTTCAACTTTTGCTGAAAAAATTTCCCGATGTTCTAGCCAATATTAAACAAGATGTTCGCGGTTCTATAGTAGCCGGACGGACTTCTGATACTCAGTTTCTCAAAGATTTGGCCGATATTTGGTTTAACACCCAAGGCTTTGATCACATCTTCTGCGGTGAACCAGAAGGAAATAAAATCGGTGGATTACATTTTTTTGGACGCTACTTAGATTTGCAAAACAGAGGTTTAGCTGGACGTTTACCCAATTTTGACAATAAAGCAGAGGTTGTTCCTGGTGTTATTTATACCTTGGGTGTAGTGATGCAGGACGGTAATAAGCAAGTCAAATCTCCCATTAAAGGATATGGCTACACCCTGAATGCGGAAGACACTTTAAGAATAGTCACAAAAGCGTACAAAAACAATCCCATATCCGAGGGAAAAGCCGCCTGTCTTTTGAATGTTACTGATGACGGGAAAATTTTTACTAACGTTTTCGTCGCTAAAAATGGCGGGATTCGTACCTTTTATCCCGATGCTACCCCTGATTTGAATGGGACAGATAAATGTAAGGGATAGTAATACTAATTTCAAAAAAGAATGCGACAAATAGGTACTTACATATGTCGCCATCATTTTTCCAATTGGTATATTGATTAGTTCGCAGTAGCGCTTTAACAAATCTGAAGTAGGGTGTGTTATGGCTTTAGCCTAACGCACCCTTTTATTTAGGGGTATGTTATATCACAATACGCTTGGTGTTAGAGCCAAAAACCTTGACCCATGTAGGTTGGGTTGAGGAACGTAGACCCGCAGGGGCGAAGCACAGGCTAACCCAACATTTGGCGGGTTTGTTGGGTAACGCAAAGCCTCAACCCAACCTACAATTTTCCTTAACTGAACCGTATTGGGTTATAAGCGTCGCATAATTAGATATAGCGTTTCTCGCCCTAGTGAGGTACATCGGTAAGGGCACGGCAGTGCCGTGCCCCTACATCGCGTGATACAATTTTGTACCTCATCTGAATAGGAAGTGCTATAATTAGTAGCTTTGATGTTCGCAGTAGGGCTTGAGCGCTCAAGCGCAACTACGAACTATAACCCCTAAGAGACAGTGAGAGCGTGTTTTTTCAAATCCTCTAAATTACAGACCTCCAAGGCTCTAGCATGGGTCGCTGCAAGCACAACTGGTGGTGCAACCCCAGCCTCAAAAGCTTCTTGCCAACGCGCCGCACATAAACACCAACAATCTCCAGGCTGTAAACCAGGAAAATTAAATTGGGGAACGGGTGTACTCAGGTCGTTTCCTTGAGATTTAGTAAATTCCAAAAATGCTGGTGTCATTTGGGCGCAAACAACGTGCATCCCAAAATCTTGACCACCGGTACTACAAAACCCGTCGCGGTAAAATCCAGTTAGGGGAGAAGTACAGCAAATTTCTAAATTTGTACCGAGTACGTTTTTAGCCTCTGTCATCTGCAATTCCTTGATACTGCTTACTATATTCAATTTTGCCGTAGTCTAATTTTATGATCCTGTCTGCTAAATGAAAATATCGGTCATCATGACTGATGACTAGCACAGTTTTTCCTCTATTCTGCAATTCTGGTAGCAATTGCGTGTAGAATATCTCTTTGAATATTGGGTCTTGGTCTGCAGCCCATTCATCAAATAAATAAATTGGTCGGTCTTCTAAATAAGCTGTCAGCAAAGCTAGTCGTTTACGCTGTCCTTGAGAAAGCGCTGTGGTCGAAAGTTGCCCATTTTCTACTTTCACTTTATGGTCTAGTTGCAGTAGCTTGAGGTATTCTCTGGCTTGAATATCTAAATTTTTATTTTCTAAACCTAAAAGTTCGTCAAATAAATAAAAGTCAGAGAATACCACCGCAAAATGCTGACGATACCATTCTCGATTTTGTTCGGTAATTAACTCATCATCCAAGTAAATCTCCCCGGCTTCGGGGACGTAAAGTCCAGTAATTAGTTTGGCTAGGGTGGATTTACCACTACCATTTCCGCCGACAATAAACAGCAGTTCTTGAGGAAATATTGTTAAATCTATCGGTCCTAGAATAAAGCCGCTTTCTTCTGTTTCTCTGTAGTAATTGTGAGTCACGCCTTGAAATTTTAACCTTTGCCAATTAGATTTAACAGCAGGTGGCACTGTTGATACTTCAGCGCGATTTGCTAAAGATAAACCCAAAGACTCTATTTTTTGTAAGGCGACATTAGCTTTACTAATTTGTGGTAAATTGTTGACGATATTATCCATCGGCAACATTAAATATGTAAAAGTTAAGATGAAGCCAGAGAGGGTTTGGGGACTGATGGTGAGTAATTTAGGTAACGCGAAGAGTAAAAAACCAATGGCGAAGAAAAACAGCAGTTTACCCCAGCTAGTAGTCGTCGCAAACAGGGTTAGTCCTTCAACATTGTGATGACGGAATCTGTTTGCTGTTGATTGGAGGTTTTTTGTGAGAAAAATTTGCCGGCGTTGATAGTTAAGTTTGAGTTCCTTAACGCCAGCGGTGATAGTGCCCAAATGTTTAAATAACACATCTTGATCATCACGAGCAAGGGCGAGTAATTTCTCTCCTCTATTTAACAGCCATTGACAGCTACCTATCCCTACCAACATTAAAACCACTACCGACAGAAATACTAGCCAAGATAGCCAAGTGATATACACCAAACAACCCAAAACCATCGCCAAATCAATGCAGAGAAAAGGAATGATATATACTGCATTGGCTACTGCTTGTACATCCTCAGTTAAGGTTGCTAATAGTCGAGGATTTCCTAACTGTTCCAGATGACTCAACTGGGAAGCTAAAATTTGGCGACTCAAGCGCATTCGTAATTGCAAAACGGCATTTTGAGAAAGACGAATTAGCATCACTTGGGACGTGATACTAGTAATGAGTGCCACTATTACTAAGCCCAAAAAACCCCAAGCAATAGATGTGAGGGGTGAATTTTTACCGCTATTTGCAGCCGCACTAATTAAAGCAATCAGTCCAGCACTACTACCACCACTCAGGAAGCCGGTGACAATCGCGATCGCCACCATCCCCCAAGAAGAACGTAAAAGAAAGTATATCAGATTCATAAGTGATTGAATTCGCTCTTCTAGGGATTGTTATTGGTCATTTGTCATTTGTCATTTGTCATTTGTCATTTGTCATTTGTCCAACTCATTACTCATTACTCATTACTCATTACTCATTGTCATTTGTCATTACTCATTACTCATTACTCATTACTCATTGTCATTTGTCATTACTCATTACTCATTACTCATTACTCATTACTCATTACTCATTACTCATTGTCATTTGTCATTACTCATTACTCATTACTCATTACTCATTACTCATTACTCATTACTCATTACTCATTACTCATTACTCATTGTCATTTGTCATTACTCATTACTCATTACTCCTTTGTCATTTGTCATTGGTAAGGGTTTTTTGGGTGTTTACTGAATCTCGATACTAAAATAATAAAATATAGGAGTTTTATACACAAATCATTATTTGTATTATTTAAGATAAAATCAACGAGCTTTTATACAATCACATGCCAATCATTGATATAATACTATTTATACTGTGCCTAGCTGCTGTCTTTTTTTACAGCTATGGGATATACGCGGCGATCGCCTTTTTTAGTCACCCCCATCCTATCATTTGTGAATTTCATCCGGCTGTTACCATCCTCAAACCGATTTGTGGGCTTGATCGTGATGCAGAACACAATCTCGCTTCATTTTGTCAGCAAGATTATCCAGAATACCAGATTATCTTTGCCGTGCGCGATCGCCTTGACCCTGGTATTGAAGTTGTCGAGAAAATTATCCAGCAGTTCCCCGATGTAGATATTCAGTTAGTCGTGAGCGATCGCATCATTGGCGCTAACCTAAAAGTGAGTAATCTAGCCAATGCTGTCACTGCTGCTAAACATCAAATTTTACTGATCGCCGATAGTGATATCCGCGTTGGTCCAGACTATTTGCAACGAGTTGTCCAACCTTTGCAAGATCACAATGTGGCGGTTGTTACCTGTTTATATCGTTCCTCAGCACAAGGCTGGGTGACAACCTTAGAAGCCATAGGAACAGCTACCGATTTCCCTACAGGGGTTTTAGTCAGCAATCAGATGGAAGGTATAAAATATGCCTTTGGTTCCACGATTGTCATCCGCAAACAAGTATTAGAAGAGATTGGTGGATTTGCGGTAATTGCCGATTATTTAGCAGACGACTTCCAACTTGGCTACTTACCAGCCCAAGCAGGTTACAAAGTGGTGCTATCTAATTATATAGTTGACCATATCTTAGCTACCAGCAACTTATCTGACGCCATCCAACGCCAGATTCGTTGGGCGCGTTGTATCCGCGTTTCCCGTCCTTGGGGTTATTTGGGACTTCTGTTTACCCAGGGAGTTGTTAGCAGCTTGCTGTTGTTGATTGCTACGGGAGGCTCAATATTAGGCTGGACTGGCTTGATTATCACTTGGGTGATGCGGTGGGTAATGGCTTGGGTAGTTGGGGTGAGAAGTTTACAAGACCCAGTGGCGAAAAAGTATTTGTGGCTGATTCCCATACGAGATTTGATTCACTTTGGTATTTGGTGCTGTGGCTTTGTCGGAAGCACCATTCAATGGCGGGGACAGCGACTTAAGTTAATTAAAGGCGGTAAACTAGTGGCAGAAGGTAGAACACAGAAGGCAGAAGATGTCCAAATCTCACCTTTATGAAAATAACCCGATAGGCGCTACATCCCTGCGTCTTTTAGACCAGGGATGTAGCGCCAACGGTGAATTTATTAAACGTGATATTTTTTATTTGTGGTGTGGGTCTTCAATATATTTTTTGATTACTGCTGCGCTAACATTTCCAGCAGTTGAATAAAAATAACTATTAGTCCACATACTAGGCATCTTTTTCAAGTCGGGAAATTCGTTTCTGAGCAGATAAGATGACCGACCCTTAAAGAATTTAACTATTTGATTAATAGCATAAGTAGGTTGATATTCAACGAATAAATGTATATGATATGGTGCTATTTCTAAGGCTAAAATATCCCAGTCTTTTTCTTTTGCTAAATCATAAAATATCTGTTTTACTCGCTTGGCTACTTCGCCTATTAAAACCTTACGCCTACGTTTAGGTGGTTCTTGCGTACTTAACGTGCTAAATTTTTAATTACAGTCGATAACTTTGTTTTAAAATCAAGGCTTACAGGCGCTTATAGCCAAAATTTTAATCATCAGACCTAAAAGGCAGTAAATAATGGCTGTCATCTTATCCCAGCAAGGATTTCAAGCTTATTTTTCAACATATTTAGCACGCTAAGTACGCAAGAACCAGTTATCTTCCCAATGGACAGTCTGCTAAATCAGGTCTGAATAAGTCATGGGCTGATGGTGCTTTTGGACACTTCTTTGAAATTCTGGAGTGCATAGCCGAAAAAGCTGGTGCTGTAGCAGTTTCACAGAAGCCACAATATAGTTCAATGATTCTCAGCTACCGCAATGAAATTATTTTTACTGATTGCAGTATCAGAGAATATTGGGATGAGCAAAATACTTTGATGGTTGACCGCGACATTAATGCAGCAGTCAACTTGAAAAGACTGGGGTTGGGCATTTTCCCCAGTATAAAAAGCCGTAGTGGGAAACTGGACATAGTTGGAACTATGGACGATAGTACCACGGAGGAAATCCTTCATACCCTTCATCGGGCTGTTGGAAGCCTACACTTACCGCTTGCGGAAGTGTAGGAGATGTCACCCCAGTGTCGAGAAAATATGCATATAGATAGATTTAAAAAAAAATAGCCTTTAGTAACATAGTTTAGGAAAACTACGGAAAAATTACCAGAAAAAAATATTGCAAATGACCACGTTAGTATAGATGCGGTTACAAAAAACTCAATGTTAAACGACCGCTGGCGAATACAAAATATACATAGAGCTAGAGTAGATTTACTGCTAATACAAATGGCTAGTGCGATGCCTAGGGCGGGCGGAGCGATCGCCATTTTGGTAGGCTGCTTGGTATTGCTAGGCTGGTCTTTTGATATCGATTTTCTCAAGAGCGGCTGCTATACCAGTCAGGTAACAATGAAAGCAAATGCAGCACTGTGTTTTGTGCTGTCTGGTGTATCGCTGTGGCTATTACAGATAGTAGGGGATAAAAGGTTTGGTGGCAGGTGGAAACAGAACAAACAATTAAGTCCACCTGGGAGTAGGATCTACATGGGGCTGGCTAGGGCTTGTGCCGTAGCTGTGCTGCTCATTGGTTCGCTCACAGTCAGTGAATATGTGTTCCGTTGGGATCTCGGAATTGATCATCTGCTGTTCCGTGACTCATCAGTGATAGAGATCACTTCACATCCGGGGCGTATGGGGTTAAACTCGTCCGTGGATTTTATGCTTCTCGGCATAGTCCTACTGCTTTTGTCCCAAAAACACCACCGTCGTAGATATTGGTATGCCCAGATGATCACGTTGATCGTCGGTTTGATTGCTTTTACGGCTCTCATAGGCATTGCGTACAAAGTAGAAATTATCTACGGCGTACTTCCCCCTACCACAACAATGGCCTTACACTCCGCACTAACCTTCTTGATATTGTGTATAGGCATTTGGTGGCTACACCCAAATGAAGGATTGATGCGGGTAGTGATGAGTGATAGCTATGGTGGCTTGTTTGCGCGCAGATTATTATTAGCTGCGATCGCCGTACCTTTTTTCTTGGGGTGGATAATCGTTCAAGGTAAACATAGCAAACAATACGATGGCGCGTTTGCAGTATCGCTGTTTGCGATTGTACAGATTGTGATTTTCGCATTTTTAGTCTGGCATACTGCAGCTATTGTCGAACGTCTCAGTCGCCAACGCGATCGCGCCCAAGAGACACTGCGAGCTTACGAAGACAAACTCAAGAGTTTTGTCGATGCGAACATTATCGGGATTGCGCTGGGCGAGGTTGATGGACTTATCCACCAAGCAAACGACGAATTTCTGGGGATGATTGGTTACACCCGCTCAGATTTATTAGCAGGTAGAATCGACGCCAACCAGATTACAGCACCCGAATATCTATCCCTGAATCAACAAAAGATCGCCGAAGCTCAGGAAAATCCCAATGGTGCTTGTACTCCCTACGAAAAAGAATACATTCGCAAAGATGGTAGCCGTGTCCCCGTATTAGTTGGTTATGTGTTACTGGGAGAACAACGCCAAGAGTCAGTGGCTTTTATTTTAGACTTGAGCCAACGCCGACATGCTCAAGAAAAAATAGAACTACTCAACAAAAATCTTCAGCGCCGCGTTGCTGAGTTACAAACTTTACTGGATGTTATCCCCATTGGCATTGGAATTGCTGAAGATCCAGAATGTGAAAATATCAAAGTTAACCCCGCTTTTGCCGACCAGTTAGGCATTTCTCTAGAAATGAATGCCTCCCTCAGCGCTCCCATTCAACAAAGACCAGGATTTAAAGTTTACCGTGAAGGTAGGGAACTCTCGCCAGAGGAACTCCCCATGCAGTACTCTGCTGCTAAAGGCGTCGAGGTTCTCGATTTTGAATTGGATATCATACATGAAAATGGCAAAATCGTCAAGCTGCTGGAGTACGTTGCACCACTGTTTGACGAGGAGGGCAAAACCAGAGGCTGCATCGGTGCATTTTTGGATATCACTGAGCGCAAGCAAGCTGAAGTAGTCCTGCGAAATGAGCAAAAATGGTTGGAAGACGTGCTAAATTTGATGCCAAAACCCCTGGTATTTATTGAACCAGGTACAGCCAGGGTGACTTTCGCCAATCGCGCTGCTGACCAATTAGCCGGGGGGGAATTTCCCAAAGGCATCCCAGCAATAGAGTATCATAAGTTTTACTATTACACCGATGCCGCTGGTAATCGTCTCCTCAACGACCAAATGCCAGGGGTACGCGTTGCCCGTGGCGAACGGCTGGATGGATTGGAACTAGATTGGCACACGAGCGGAGATATTCATTCCCTACTGATATTTGCTGATACACTGCCAGCCATGCACGGTCATCCTGCTACCTGTGTAATGGTGTTCCACGACATCACCAATCTCAAGGATGCAGAAAACCGGCTATCCTTGGGCTATAAAAGACTCCAGCTTTTATTTGACACCGCCAGCGAGCTATTATCGAGCCAGCAGCCAGTAGCACTCATCGATAGTCTGTTCAGTAAACTTTCTGAGCAAATTGATTTGGATCTTTACTTTAACTACTTGATTGCAGAAAAGTCTCAGGTAATGCATCTAGCCTCATCTAGAGGGATTTCCGAGAAATTCGCAACAGAAATGGAGTGGATAGAGTTAGGTCAAGGTGTGTGTGGAACTGTAGCCCAAGAACGCCGGGCGATGGCTTTAAATGATGTCCAGCATTCAACTGACCCCAAAACAGAAATAATTCGCTCTTTAGGGATTACAGCCTATTATAGTTACCCATTAATCGCTCAGGGGCAACTGTTAGGTACTCTTTCCTTTGGCAGTCGCAGTCGCTCTTTTTTCACCGACAATCAAAAAGGGATGATGCAAGCAGTTTGCGACCAAATAGCGATCGCAATGGAACGGGCTGGTTTAATTGCTTCTTTACAACAGCAAACTGAACAGCTGCGCGAAGCCAACCGCATGAAAGACGAGTTTTTGGCGATTTTGTCCCATGAATTGCGATCGCCCCTCAACGCCATCCTCGGTTGGTCCCAGCTGCTGTCTTCCCGCAATCTCAGCGAACCTCAAAAAGCCAGGGGACTGGAAACAATTGAGCGCAATGCGAGGGCGCAAACCCAGCTAATTGAAGACCTGCTGGATATTTCGCGGATGATTAGAGGTAACTTGCGCCTCAATGTCCGGACTTGCGATTTAATTCCGATTATTCAGTCCAGCCTCGATAATGTTAGCCTAGCCGCCCAAGCCAAGGAAATCGATCTTTCATTCTCCCTTGTTGGTGCTAAGTGTCTAGAAGCAGGTGTGGGTTCATATGTCAATAGCGAAAAGCCCGAATCTAGGGAAATCAATTCCAAAACCTATCAAATTTCTGGAAGCTCAAATAATAGCGTCTTGGGTCAAGCCAAGGATCTCAATTCCCAATTTTTAGTTACCGGCGATGCAGAGCGCCTGCAGCAGATCATCTGGAATCTGCTCTCCAATGCCATTAAATTTACACCCAAAGGCGGGGCGGTGGAAATTAGGGTGACACTCAGCAATCAAGAACAAAACAAGACTTCAGATAGCTACGCACAGATTCAAGTCATTGATACAGGCATTGGTATCACTCCTGACTTTCTGCCTTACGTATTTGATCGGTTTCGCCAAGCCGATAGTTCCAGCACCAGGCCACATGGTGGACTAGGGTTAGGGTTAGCCATTGTGCGTCATTTAGTAGAACTACATGGTGGTACCATTGAGGTAGAAAGTCCTGGTGAGCAGCAAGGAGCGACATTTACAGTCAAGCTACCACTTTTGCAGAATCAACAAATAATCAACAATCTCCCTCTTCCCCCCGATCCGCCTCCCCCTCTCTGCCTCTTAGGTGTGCGGGTACTGGTGGTAGATGACGAAGCCGATACCCGTTATTTTATCACCACCGTACTGCAACAGTACAAAGCCGAAGTACAAGCAGTAGAATCTGTACAAGATGCTTTACAGGTTATTACCCAGTGGAAACCAGATGTTTTAGTTAGTGATATAGGTATGCCCTATGAAGATGGTTACTCATTAATCCGCAAACTGCGATCGCAACCACCAGAACTAGGGGGAAAAATTCCCGCAGCAGCCTTGACCGCCTATGCTAGAGCAGAGGATCGAATGCGAGCCATACAAGAAGGTTATCAACTGCATTTGCCCAAACCCATCGAGCCTGCAGAATTAGCGACAGTCGTTGCTAGCCTTGTCGGGCGCACTTAGGATGTGAGGTTGCTGTCCTGACCAAGTGCTTCGATTTCTGAGATAGACAAACTGGTTAACCTCGCTACTTGTTCTACCGTCATTCCTGACTCCAGCAAGTTGCGTGCTGTTTGTTGCAGTTGAGATTCTGCTCTTTGTGCCCGAAGTCGTTCTGCTTGGGCCTGAAGTCGTTCTGCTTGTGCAATTTCTTCGGCGGTTGGTAGTAATTCTGCAGCTAAAGTTCCCCAGCGCAACCAAGTTGCATCAACACCTTTATAGCTACCTTTCCAGCGCAGCAATGATAAACCTAAGGCCTCGCTAATTAATTGACTCTGGCTCTTAGGTGCTATTGGTTGATAAAGTCCTTGTTGTAGAGAAAAACCAGCCCAATCATCAGGGTTAAACGGATCAAACCAGAAATATTCTGGTACGCGCATCTGATTTTGATAAATCAGCTTTTTCTGATTTTTATCCGCAGTGGCGGTACTTTCAGACAACAACTCAATGACTACATCCGGCCCTTTACCCTCTTCCCAAACCACCCAACTGCGGCGTTCTCCCTGGGGAACTCCCAAGACAGCGAAAAAGTCTGGACCGCGAAAATCTTGGTTTTTTAGCTGGGCCATACTAAAGTAGACAAACATATTGCCGCCTACGTATCCATCTTCTCGTTGTGCCAGCCAAGGAAGCAAGGCATCAATCAGTAGATCCATTTGCAATTTATGGCGTTGGCTTTCCATTGGGATATCGTCATCGTAAGGCAAGTCTGCCTGGGTTGGGGGTAGGCTGACGGATGGTGGAGTTAGGGTAGTTTCTGACATGGCTGTAAAAATTTTAGGTAGCCATTGCTCACGTTTCTATATTACCAGATTGTCGCGAAAAAATGCTGTTTGATTTCTTCGCCATCAGCTGCATTTTAGAATAGGAATTTTTCAGGTCATCATTTAGAGTTTGGAGTGAAGTTTTACCTAGGGATTTTGAGATTGTTTTTGCAAGCGCATTAATGACTTTTCAACCTGATCTTTTAAGCTGTTGTTATTTTGTAGCTGTAAAGTAATTTTGTTGAACTGGTCAATACTTAAACCATTATCTAGGACAATTTTTGTGGAGTTTTTACAGTAATTGATTGCAATCTCTTGAGCTTTTGGTGGCAGAGCATTTATGCTTCTGGCGTCATTACAAACAATCTTGGGAATGTCTCCACCCATAAGTTTTTTAATGTCGTCAAAAGCTTGTTGGCGTTCTGACTCCATTGTTAAAACCGCTTGAGCATAGTTATTGATTTCATTATTATTAACTGGTGATGGAGTTTGAGCATCAGCTTTGACACTCAAGAGCAAAGTGCTGGCTACTAAACCTGCAGTGGCGAGAGAACCGCAAAACCAGGCTTGAGAAAGCATCCGCTGCAGGTTTAGTCGGAGAACGAAAACGGCGTTTTTCTTCATAGGATGTGTGACACAGAACTACAGTAGGGATATATAATAACTCTGAATTATTTTAGAAGTGAGAAGTTCCAGATAAACCTAAGTACATCAAACTTTTATATTGATTGTCAGCTTCTACGACATACTTGACAAATTTCTATAACTTTAGTCTGTAATGTTGAAGTTTCTGCAGATCCTTGCTTGAGACTAACTTCTAACTCTAATAGTAGGGGTAAGGTGGACATGAGTTGCTCGACAGAAAGGGACTTGACTTCTTGCTGTAAAAAATAAATGCGTTTCGGGTTCCCTACCTCAGCAGCTTGGGCGATCGCTTGGGGATTGCGTTCCCCACTTTCCATCATAATTTTTATCCATAACCAAGTGCGGAATTGCCCAATTAATGTTGCTACTATCCGCAACCCAGGCTCAGAAGCATTAATCAAATCAGTCAAAGTTACTAAAGCTTTGGCTGTATCCCCTGTTCTCATGGCTGCTGCTAATTGTAAACTATTTTGGGTAGTATTTCTGACTAATTGCGTAATGATATCTATGTCTAAAGGCTGATTGATGCTAGCAGTGTACAGCCGCAATTTTTCTAGTTCATTGTAAAGAAGCCGTGTATCGTTACCTACCGATTCCGCCAATAGTTCCGCAATCTTGGGCGTAAGTTTGACACCGACAATTTGAGCAGCTTGATTCACTGCTTGTACTAGCAATTCTGTCTTCCAAGGTGGAATCAGCGGAAATTCTCGGAACTCTGTAGCGTATTGTTTCAACAATTTCGTAGATTTGAGGCGTTCATCTGGTTTGTTACGGCTGGTGAGCAATAAACTTGAGTTTTCTGGTATGACTGGTAAAGTTCGCGTCAGTTCTGCTAATACATTCTCTGGGCAATGCTGGCAGAGGGTAGAATTGATTAGCCATACCAACCGTCCACCAGCACCAAAACTTGGTGTCATCGCCTGATTTAACCCCTGGATGACAGCATCGGGTTGATCGGGAAGGAAACAGGTGTAGTTAAAACTTGTCCATAGAGGATCAAGAATGCGATCGCGCAGCAGCATCACGGCTTTTTCGAGAAAAAAATCATCTTCACCCCAGTAAACGTAGATTCCCATGTCAAAATTCATTCTTAAGGGTTTGGCAAATATAGGCGCTACTGCATGACGCTGCGATAAATATTGTACCTAGTTACAAGAGTTGTGGCGTCATGCACCATTCTTTCAATGTGACACTAGCATAAGTCCGGAAATATTTTCGTTTCATAACATATAGCACTTCCTATTCAGATGAGGTACAAAATTGTATCACGCGATGTAGGGGCACGGCACTGCCGTGCCCTTACCGATGTACCTCACTAGGGCGAGAAACGCTATAGTTCGGTTTATTCCCTCCGACTTAGTTAAATACTTTATTAATCAGGATAAATATGCCTAAAATCTATCAAGTGAGAGCGCGAGGGCAAGAAGATTGGACGACATCTATCAAACTTACTTAAATCGAGTGGCTCGGATGACGCTACCCGAAGCTTACAGATCCCAAGTCCAGCATATCCAGGAATCTTCTAAATTTCAGCCGTATTCTGGATATAGACAAGCAGCACCTTTTCCTGGCTATACCCTAATTACCCCACCAGCAGCAGACGACTCAGAAAACTCTGGTTTCTATACAAAGTTAGAAGGTTATCAACAGGAACTCTTACAGTTACCTTTGAATGGTGATTTGATTGTACCTGTTCCCCCTACTAGCTTTCATCTAACCTTGGCGGACTTGATTTGGGACAGTGCTTACCGTGACACCTGCGAAAAAAATCCCGATTTTGAACAGCAGTTACATTCTTGCTGCGCGGAAATTTTTCAGCAATATCAACAATCCCTGACAAAGGAAAATCATCCTATTTCTTGGCAGGTCTTAGGACTGATAGTATTTCCCAGAGCTATCGCCGTTTGTTTAGTACCCCAAGATGCACGTTCCTATGAGGAGATTATTAAATTCCGCCGTACCATTTATCAAAATCCCAAGTTAATCGCCTTGGGAATTGAACAACACTATCACTTTACCGCCCATATCACATTAGGCTATTTTGGCGAAGTAGCTCCCGATTTAGACCGGACAAATTTCAGCACCATGCTGTCTGAGTTAAATCAAAAATGGCTGTTAAGTTTGCCAGAATTTCTCATTCACCGCGTCGAATTAAGGAAGTTTGACGACATGACCAAATATTATCGTCAATCAAATTGGGCAAGTTTGGTGATTAATTAAGAGTTAAATATCCAGTCAAGTAGGGTGGGCATTGCCCACCCTAAAATTCTTTCTGTCTATATGCAAGATAAATAGCTTCTAAAAATACGTCATAGCTAACACCTTGAGGCAGATTATCTAAATTAATAATATTTTGCACCTGTTGGCTTAATTTGGTAGCTAGTAAGGCTCTAGCTTTAGATGACATGCCATTACGTCGCTGCAAATACTCGCGAATAATGGCAAAATCATCTGGCAATAATTGTGAAAAATCTGCAATTTCTACTAACTGTTCATGAAGTAAATTTGCTTGTTCAGAAATCCTAAAATTCGCGGAGTTAGTGGGCGTTTGTGCCTGAATAACAATTGTCCCAGCAGCCAAATCACCCAAGCGCTTTTCACGGCGATTAAAGATAATTAATAACGCTCCCAGAAACAAAAACTCATCAAAAGGTCGCAGTAAGGCGCGGAGGGTTGTTTGTTGCAGTCCCACTGGTCTACCATCATCTCGTACAACGCGAATTTTAGCCAAGCGTTTACCAGGGGTTTGCCCTTGCCATATCGTTTCAAAAAATACAAAATAACCGACATAAACGACAAAGTAAATGATGATGGTAATCGCGACAAGCCAAATAGGAAGGGCTGGACCCAAAAATTGCTCTCCAACACTTATTAACTGCACTGAAACTATGCCCCAAACAATGAGGAACACCACTAAAATTAGAGCTAAAACATGATAGTCAATCAGCAAAGCCCAGGCGCGATTACCAATCCCGGCGAGAGTAAATTCTAGCTCTACACTTTCTGGGGTGTTGAATTTAACCCGATTAAATAGGTGCATAATAGTCTCAGTACTAGCGTTTAAATTTCGCGATTGCGTAACTGTAAGCCCAACCCTTCACGACGACTCCGCAAATCGTAGTAAATTACAGCTTTGATTGCTTGCCAAAACGGTAAAATAAGTGCGTTCATTAAGAATCCTATTAATAATATCAGCAAGTAAACTATACTCACCAATATAACTGCATTTGTTGAACCATTAATAGCATCTAATATTGTATATTGAATTAATGGTTGAGAAAATATCTGAATAAACAACTGAACAATTATTTGGATAGGTATTGTAATTAAGAAGGCAACAAACAATATTAAAACAATCCTCCATCCATACCCTTTGCTTAAATCCCAGCTGCGGCTTATTGCAGTATCTAGACCAAGATTATCTTCAATTGCTAGCAGTTCTACAGCCAAACACAACCTAGCAGACAACCAAATAAAAGCAGCACAAGCAGCAAAGAAAATCAGTAAATTTAGTAGTCCTATAATCAGCACCATAATCAGCGAATTTCTATTCAATATTGCATTCAATATTAAGCCCCCAAAAAAAGCTATTAAGCTCCAAAACAAAACAAAACATATTAAAATGATCAAAAAACCTAAAGATAGCGTAATTACGGTAAATACCAAACTCCACAATTTAGGTAAAACTTGTTTATGGGCATGACTCACAGTCTCTGGTTGATTAACCAATTCACCAAATGCTAATCGTGAGATAGTTGTAGTGTTAACCAAGGATCTACCGAAGGCATAGAAATACAAACCTAATCCAATTACCATTATAATTAACCAAGCTAGAGGAGAATTATTACCAGATATAGAGTTTGAAAATAATATTATTCCTCCAGGAATGAAAATCAAAAACGGCAGCAGTGACCATAAAGCAACTTTTAACGCCAGGAAAAAATAAGATTTTAGATGAGAACGATACAGTCGCAGTCCGGCGCTAACTACATTACCCAAACTTAGTGGTTGTATGGAACTGGGAGAATTAAAATTACCAGACATAATATCAAATCTTCCTTAAGAGTACGCAGATCAATTTGAGGTTATCTTAAAGTACATTCAACCAAAATCTTCGCGAAATTTATGAATATTCAACGTTGGATAGGCCGACGAGAACCAAATTGGCAGCGTTTAGACGCTTTATTAAGGCAGATAGAACAAAAAGGACTCAAGTCACTAAAATCTGCCCAAATTCGCGAGTTAGCTAGTTTATATCGTTCAGTAGCCGCAGATTTAGCACGGGCGCGTACCCAACAAGTGGGCAATACTCTGATTCAAAGTTTACAATCTTTAACAACTCGTGGCTATACGCAGATATACCAAGGTTCGCGGCGCCACGAATGGGAAGCTGTGGTGGAATTTTATCGCTGGGGATTACCCAATATAGTCCAGCAAACATTCCCATACATTGCTACTGCTACGGCTTTATTCCTTTTGGGCGGAATAGTCGCTTGGTGGTATGCTTGGCAAGATCCAACGTTTATGTCGCTGATAGTACCCCAACAGTTAATTTCTCTGGTGCGAGATGAGCATAAATTGTGGATGGGGTCGATAGTCGGCATTGAACCTGTGGCATCTAGCAGTATTATGATTAATAATCTTTCGGTTTCCTTTGCGGCTGTGGCTGGTGGGATGACCGCTGGGGCTTACACTGCCTATTTGATGGTATTTAATGGTTTATTGATTGGTGCTATTGGTACTTTGGTGGGTCAAAATCAACTGGCTTATCCCTTTTGGGCGTTTGTTTTTCCTCACGGTTCCCTAGAATTACCCGCGATCTTTTTTGCTGGTGGTGCGGGATTTTTACTCGCAAAAGCGATTTTATTTCCTGGTCAATATCGTCGGGGTGATGCGCTAAAATTATATGGTTCCCAGGCGGTTAAGTTAATTTTTGGGATTGTGCCAATGTTGATGATTGCTGGCACTATTGAAGGCTTTTTTTCTCCTAATCCTAGTGTACCAAGTCCGATTAAATATCTGACTGGAATGGGATTATTTGTGCTGTTGGTGATGTATTGTCGTCGTCAGCGGACGTGAATTACAGCAATTTTCATCGATTTGAACCACGCATACTCGTAGGGGCGCAAGGCCTTGCGCCCCTACCGCGTGGTCTATTTACCTGAAAATTGCTGTAATTTTGGATTTTGGATTTTGGATTTTAGATTCACCCCATGCATGAATGCTCTTTATTGAACGCACCCCATCTAAATCAAAGATTATAGATGGGGATTCGTGCGCTAAGAAGCTGTAATACTTCTTGAGCGTTACCAGGGTTACTGGCGTTCTCAGTGTGTCGTTAGAACTTTCGCTTACGAACACCCTAGTAAAAAGTATTATTAATATAATGACTTTTTACTCGTTATAAACAATTAGTGAAATTGGTCTATGTCTCCGGCTGTAAAGCTTTTACAGTACCGCAAAAACTAATTATCAGAATTATAGCATGAAAGAATAATTGTTGCTGCGCGTTTTATACTGGTTTCGCTTACCCCACCTAAAATGTAGATATTTTTATAGTATTTTTAGGTGGGGACTGCGCGAAACATTTTTGTTCAATGGTCAATGGTCAATGGTCAATGGTCAATGGTCAATGGTCAATGACCAATGACAAAGGACAAAGAACAAATGACAACATTGAAAAGCGGGAGTATAAAAGAAAAAGCACTGAGCGTATATCTCCTGGATTGACTGAGAACTAATATGGCAAATCGGTCGGACAAGCTGACCCACAGATCCCTTCGATCAAATCCACCTCGTACAGGTGCAATCCAACATGTGCCCAAATTACCCCAGAAAAAAGCTCAAGGGGGAAATTGGCTATCATCGATGCTGGCGATCGCACTTCTGATCAGTAGCGCAGGTTTATTTATTACTTTTGCCTGGATAAGTATTCTCTTTATCTTTAATCCACATCAAATTACCTGGCTGAATAAATTTTTACCGGAATGGGCGCAAATCTCTTTCGGTAATAGCGACAGTCCCCAAACTCTCAAACAAATTCAACTCAGCTTGAGTCAACAACAACAAATAGCTGGGGAAACCATAGTTTTGGATCAGGATAAAGACGATTCGTTTTTACTGCCAGTTTTTCAGCAGCGTCCTAATTGTTTGTCTGATTGTCAATACTTAGTTGAATTGCGGGTTTATCAGCGCTCAGATGATTTGGAGTTTCAATCCCAGCCGCAAAAATACTATCACCTCGTCACCCAACTGTCTGTAACTGGACTAGAGGAATCTTTTGTCCTGGCTCCCTTGAACGGAAATGAATTAGAACATCAAGATTCTAGCATTTCCTTACCGTTAAATCAAGTCAAACGTTTTGAAGGTGAGGCGCCAACCCCAGGGATTTGGTTTGATTTGCGAGGACAGCGCCAAGAAGGAACAGGGGCGATTGCCTATGGTAATATTGTCTATTACAATCCCCAACGTCAAAATCTCCAACAGCTATTGTCTTGGACAAGTCCCAATGGACAACTACCCAAATGGCAACAGGTGACTGGTGATGATGTCAAGGAGTTGGTTATTGATCAAACAGTTGGTTTAGAACCACGCTTGCGGGTTTATCAAGTCAAAGCTACGGAATTATTCCAAAATCCTGTGCAATTGGCGGAAATTTCCCTCACACGCCAAGACTTGAAAGATTCTGCTTATCAAGACGCCCTATTACTCGCCCGTAGTGGACTGTGGACCCCAGCCTTTGAGCGATTACAATATATGCTCAAACAGCGAAAACCAGTCATATCAGCGGACGTGCAAGCACAAATTGATATAATTCGCAGGCACTCCCAACTTACCAAAATCCAAGCCGAGAAAAATTGGGCAAGTCCTGGTCAACAAGTATTGGCAGATTTGATTGATGGTCGCTGGGAGAAAGCTTTACAGGTATTTGAAGCATCTCCACAGAATTTACAAGAAGTTGTCACTCTCCTCAAAGCCGATAGCGGACGATTGTGGAATCGTACAGCCGCTGGCTTGCGAGTAGACCCCAATCGACCCCAGGTGCAGGCTTGGGGGTGTCTGATGGTTGCAGTTCAGCATGGGGAACAACGGGCTAATTCCTGGTTACAAGCACAACCCAAAATTACCTCAGAAACTCTTACCTATATTCAAGGTCTGTTAGGCAAGCTAAATGGTGAAGTCACAACACCCCAAGTCTCCTCTAATCAACTTAGCAGAATTATCGGTTCTGTACAACCCCTGACTCAAGTTACCAGCGGTGAGTGGATACAACCAGACCCAACAGCCGACCTCACACTCACAGATAACGAAGTTTGGTATCAAGTAGAAGTGAGTGCATTTAATGACGGGAAACGCTGGCTAAATTTCCCCTTTGGGAATTTGCAATTACCAATCTGGGAAACTTTAGGCTTGAGTTTTGACCCGACAATCCAGATAGTTATCTGGCTACCCAACGGCGAACAGCAAACCACCATCGCTACTGTCAAAGCGGTACAATTGCAGCATGGGGTTTTGCGGCTATTAGCTGCAGGACAACCAATTCCCGAAAATCAACCCGAAAAACAAAATCATCCTCTCCAACCGCGACCTTTAGCCCTGACAAATAGTGCCCTAGAATGGGTACAGCCATCTCCCATTACTCTGTCCCAACTACAGCAACAAGATCCACAAAAGGTGAAGGCGATTCTACCCACTATGTGGCGATATTTACAGGAATCTGGTCAAATTCCCGATGGTGCTATGCCTAGTTTGCCACAGATGCAACAAAAATTAGGCTATTGGCCAGTTCAAGTGATTGATTTAACCAATAACGCCAAGCCAGAAATCGTCCTGACTATCTCCGCCCAAGCCATTGCATTGTTGAAGCAGTCAGCATCAGAGACTCAGGAACCGGAACAAAATTCATCCCGTCCACGTACCTTGATTCTGTCTGATAGTGGTAAAGTAATTTATACAGATTTTCAGCAAAATAACGGACAATTACTCACTGCGATCGCCCAGATTGCAGAGGGGGAATCTCCCGCTTTATTAGTCGAAAATGCCCATAACTACAGCCTCAAACGTTGGTCAGAAAAAAATCAGCGTTTTGAGTAATAGACATTACTTTGAAAAAAGAATGCTACAGATAAATTGCGTAGGGGCGCAAGGCCTTGCGCCCCTACAAAGGTCTCAATATGTTGCCAGATTTTAGTGGGCGTAGGGTGTGTCAAACCTAAAATATGGAAAACATATCAGTTGTCTAGTTTTCTGACGCACCCTACAAACAAGTGAAAAATATTATCCTGCTTGTTGGTTCAACCAAGCTTCTAAATCCGCTACCACAGCGAAATCTAATAACGCCTCTCCTAATTCCTCCAATTGTTCAATAGATAATCCTCGAACTCGTTCAATTAACGATGTATCAACCTCACCAAATCGACGATTTAGTTGACGTATAACTAGACGTTGTTCGCCTTCCTGTTGTCCTTCTTTTTTTCCTTCTTTTTTTCCTTCTTCTTTTCCTTCTTGTTTTCCTTCTTCTATGGCTCTGGCGCGGTCTTGCTGATAGAGTGGTTCTAATCGCATAACTAACTCCGTGTCATCTTCATCTAAATCTTGATTAATTCTCAAATTGGCGCGTAGGTTATAAACTAATTCGAGCGTTGCTTTCTGGTATGGATGATTTAATGGTAGCGCTTCCAACTCCACAATCGCCTGTGATTGCACAGTTCCCCTAGCTAAAAGTCGTAACCACAACGTCTCTGGTGTTTGCGGTAATTGATGAATCACTACAATTGCTGCCCGTAATGCATCGCCGAGAAAGTATACTCCTGATAACCACCCCTCTTTTTGGTTAACGTTAAAGCTAGATAATACTGCTGCGGATGCAGTTGGAGTCAGTACCCACAATTTAGGTATTTTCTCTTCTGGGAGTTTGGTTTTATTTCCCTTAGCCTCTCGTCTTAGTCCAGCTTTTACTTCCAATGATTTTAGAACACAGTCGCAGATTTCATCAGCAGTAGCTGCATTCCGAAATGGCTCGAAGATTGCTGGATATTCGGCAAATCTTCCTAGCAAGCCTAAGATGTGTAAACTAGGGTTTGGTTGTGCTGATGGTGTGAATAACACATCGATTTCTTTTATCTCTCCGGCAACTTTTACACTGGAGTTAACCTCCCCATAATTTTTTAATAATTCTTCCAAATAGTCCTTGGCGAATTTGTCATGAATAAAGCGCGTCATTCAATTTGATTTGTTGGTTGTAAATAATATTTTATCTGGTTCAAGTTGCAATATTGAAAAAAACTCTGAAAAAATATTTCAGTTACTTAAGTAAACGAAAAATAAAAATCAATACCGTTCAGTTAAGGCTTGATCCTCCCTAACCCTCCTTAAAAAGGAGGGAATTAAGCCCCCCTTCCCCAACCATACCTACTACCCCATCTCGGCGCATGTGTTGAATTTCTTGGAGTTTATCTTGTGGTAGCAGTTCTGCTTGATACTCTGTAATGCCAACTTGTTGGGCAATTTGCTGGGCTACAGGGGTGCGATCGCCTGTTAGCATCACCAATCGTTTTAATCCCAGCCGCTTCAATGATGCACCTAGAGGTTGATGTTGAACCCTGATTTTATGAGATTATGAGAAGAATATGAAAAAATTTACCCCCAAAACAAATGACTCGTCCCGAAAATCGCCCCAGTCTCCCTGAAAACTACCGCAGTATTAAAATTCCTAACGGTAAAGGCTTTTGGCGCAAAATGCTGGCCTATGCAGGGCCTGGGTATCTGGTTTCAGTTGGATATATGGACCCAGGAAACTGGGTAACAGATATTGTTGGCGGTTCTAGGTTTGGCTATACCCTGTTGTCAGTAATTCTGCTGTCGAACCTGATGGCGATATTGTTGCAATCGCTGTGTGTACGCTTGGGTGTTGCTACGGGGAAAGATTTAGCCCAGGCTTGTCGAGACTATTTCAGTCAAAAGGTGAACTTTACTTTGTGGGTACTGTGTGAGATTGCGATCGCCGCTTGTGACTTAGCAGAACTACTAGGAAGTGCGATCGCCCTGCAACTTTTATTCGGTATTCCTTTAGTATGGGGAGTGTGCATCACTGCCCTGGATGTCCTGGCATTGCTATTGTTGCATCATAAAGGTTTTCGCTATACAGAAGCCTTGATAACAATGTCGGTAGCAACCATCGGCATCTGTTTCATAGCACAAGTTGTGTTTTCCAAGCCCGATATGAAGGGGATTTTGTTAGGATATCTGCCCAAGGCAGAAATTTTACAAAATCCGGAAATGCTCTACATTGCCATTGGCATTTTAGGCGCAACAGTGATGCCCCACAACCTATATTTACATTCTTCTATTGTCCAAACCCGTGATTGGGAACCTACTACTGAAAAAAGATGGGAAGCGATCAAATTCGGCATAATTGATTCAACTTTTGCGCTGTCGTTGGCACTGTTTATCAACTCAGCAATTTTAATTGTTTCAGCTGCAACATTTCATTTTTCCGGTCATCAGAATGTAGCAGAACTACAAGATGCATACAAACTGCTGTCACCATTGTTAGGCGTTAGTGCTGCAAGTGCCATTTTTGGAATAGCCTTACTTGCTTCTGGTCAAAGTTCCACACTGACTGCAACCCTGGCTGGACAGATTGTGATGGAAGGTTTTTTAGAATTTCGCCTTCCATCATGGTTACGGCGTCTAGTTAGCCGCATGTTAGCGATCGTTCCAGCCTTGATGACAATTATTATCTTTGGAGAACATAGTACCAGTCGTCTTATCGTTCTCAGTCAGGTTATACTGAGCTTACAGTTACCGTTTGCAGTGATTCCATTGGTGATGTTTACTAGCAACCGTCGCTTAATGGGTGAGTTTGTCAATCCCTTATGGCTCAAATTTTTAGCTTGGGGAGTTGCTATTGTTATCGTCATGCTCAATGTTTGGTTGTTATTACGAAGTATTTTTGGTTAACGGGCATAATGAAATCAAATTAGTGCCAAAATTCACTTGATATTTGATAATGAATCGAATAACCTAGACTGTCATATCCTTTTAGGAAATTTATGAACAGAAAACTCATACTTAATTTGCTCGCCAGTTCCTCGATTTTTACATCATTAATATCCACGCTGGGGATAATCAATCCTGCTCACGCTAGTGTTAACCTTAACCAGCGATTAATGCACACCGGTGACGGTCGTACCTGTATCACTAATCCTCACGGTCTTAAGGATTTTGTGTGTATTCGAGATTCCCAGAGAGATCCAAAGGCAGCTCCTGCACGCAAATCGATGGTACTCTCAGCACAGCCGTCTGATAGCACAGTTGCAGAACTTAATTTTACACATGAAGAAAGCGAGGCTGCAATTAGGTTATTTAAGTGCGACTGTCCGTATTGCATCAATTCTTTGCGACAGTTACGTGGTACTGGCAACTTGGTGTACTAATTATTATCCGTATTCTTCAACGTAAGTGCCATTTCGGTTTGTATAAACAGGCACTTCATTTATTAGGGCACGCCTAATTCTTCTATTGTAGGAATTACGCATGAGTAACGAAAATCAAGGGTTTGGGTTGGGCATGGGGCAGGAAAAATTAACCAATGCCCTATGCCCGATCTCCACGAATAGCCTAGTGCGTAAGTCCTGTACTGATATCAGTTGGTCAATCCCAAGGATCTAAAATCTAGTGATTTATTAGTCTAGGGTATTGGTAGTTAGCTTTTGCTGTTTGATATCTTGCAACTGCTGCAACAGAGAATCTACCTCTGCTTGCAGGTTCATCAATTTAGCTTGCTGGTCGTCTTGATAGTAAGACTTGTTTAACTGGCTGGCAAGTACAGACTGGGTATTACGTTCAGAAACACTAGATTTTGACATAGGTAATTTTAAAATCACAACTCGACTCACACCATTAAAGATATTATAATAATGTTGTTTTAAGTTTTGTTAAATGATTGTATAGTTTCAATCATTTACTTTAATAGGTTTGAGCTTTTACAATGAGAGACTACAATTCCCAAGACTCTGTTCCGGAAAAATGGACTGGAGACTGGGTAACAAATCCGTCCAGAAGCTGTCGTATGTATACCACAATCTTTAATAATTGCCAATCCATCTAAACTGCGAGGTACTCCCGCCAGAACGGTACTCCGTTTGGCGGTGAGGGGGATAGCAGGGCAGTAAGGAATCCCACCCCCGACCAATTTTGACCACCGTTCAAAGAGGTGAGTGGGGTGGGTGACGAATTGCCAATTACTCCGCAATCTCACTCTGATTCTCGACATATTTTTTAACTTGATCAACGGTAACACCACCTCCGCTAGCAACGAAATAAGCACCTGTCCAGAACACGGGCTTGCTATAAATTCGATTAACAACATCAGCAAACTCTTTACGAATTAATCGACTTGAAACAGTTTTAAGGTTGTTAACCAGCTTACTGATTTCAACATCTGGTGGGAAGTCAATGACCAGGTGAACGTGGTCTGGTTCACCGTTGAAATCTGTTAACTTGCTACTCCACTTATATCAACTGGAGTTTAGACTAAGCTATGCAAAACGACCCAGCAGGGCTGAGTTAATCAGAGACTTAGCGAAATTATGAATAATCTTTAGTATTAAACCGCAACTGATGGCTCTTTACGTGGTCGTGTTACGGTTTTTTTTACAATCGGGCATCGGTTTTTACGGTGGCGCTTTTTTCCTGCTTCCCAACCAGGGGACTTTCCGCGAGGTTTGGGTGGAAGGGCTGGAGTACCAATCACCGCAAAAACTCCACCCATAGCTTGAGCGACTCGTCCAGGAGTCAAATTATCGAGTGACTTCTGCCAAGGTAAAGGATTATCAGTCACGATATCACGGGCTAACCACAATTCCCAAGTCATTAGAGGCATTAGGTCACTCCAGCGCTCACACTGCTTAGGAGTACTTAACTTGGGCGCAGTCCAATGTAAGCGTTGTTTCAAAAAACGATACCAGTGGTCAACGGTAAAGCGACGCAAGTAAAGACACCAAACTTCCTCTAGTGGTGGCATTTCTTCTCCAACCCAAGCTAACCACAAAGGTTTGGACACTCGTTCATTGCCTTGTGCGTCGAGACGTTCAACCCTAATGAGTAACATCGGACGCGCTGCCGCTTTACGAAAATGTAAATTCTTCCAGAGGCTAACCCTTACTCGTTGTAGTTTCGGATCATCCAATTCTAAAACAGATTCTGCATCACTCCATGTCGTGGATTCATTAAGTTTGAATTTAGACCCGTGTTTCTTGGGACGTCCCTTACCCGAATAAGCTTCAGGCTCACCCCATAAACAAAGATTTGAGCGCAATCGTACCAAAATATCTGCGGGAATACTGGCAGTTTTTAAGACAAAAGGCGCACACCCATATTCACTATCCCAAACTGAAATCGCTCTGGTGGGTAAATATTTACACACCTGTTTTAGTTGCCAAATCGCTTTTGAGATTGGACTTTCCCCACTTGTGATCCGTTCATGTCTCAAAGGTAATGCCCAACTACCGGAATCCTCTGGTATCCAAGCAATTGTACTGTATCCTTGACCAATGGTAATCGGTTTATTTCCTGCTATGGATGTGCCACTATGCTCATAAGTTCTCTCTTGCAGTGTTACGGCATCCGGACGCGACCAGTTAGTATGATCTCCAGCCAAAAGTGGACGCCCCTCTACTGGCATTTGTTTGATGTATAACTGCATTAATTTCTGTCGCTGCGGTCGGCTATCTTGTAGCGCCTCATAGATACTTGACCACTTGCGTCTAAATACTGGTGATAAAGATAAGTCGGCTAAGGAGTAAACATTCCGGGTCAGCAATATGGCATCTGTTAATTCAAATGTCGCGTCTTTGGCTCTACCTAAATGTTTGTAAGCTAATTGACGAAACTCTTCAAGTCTGGCACGTTTCATATTGGCAGGTGAGTAATGGTAGTTCGTTATCTCAGCTTCTGCCTTCATGGGGACTGTGTTCAATCAGACTCCCCTTTTTTTCTTGATCATTCCCCATCTAATCTCCAGCGTGTTGATAATGATAATCAAATAAGGGGGGGTGGGAGAGAAACGAGCATTACTCGTTTCTCTCCCACCCTTTCCATGATTATCATTATTGTTTTATTTTTTAAACATGCATACTACATAATTATTAAAGATTGCGGATGCTTTGAGGCTGACTTCTCGAATATTTTTAACCGCTAATTCCATTTGGTTTGCGTTCTATCATATCGCTTTTAGTCTAAACTCCAGATATCAAGGGAAGAGCAAGTATTTCATACAATCTTTTTAGAATCTCTTGGTTGATAACCTGGCGCCGATATTTGGTCACTAGCACCAAATGAATGTTAAGAGAGTAAATACAACGGTAGCCTTTGTTATAACTCACAGCACTAAACATGATATAATCACTCTATGCTACTAACTTATCAGTACCGATTGCAACCAAATCCTGAACAGGTGGCGACCTTGAGCCACTGGGGGGAATTGTTGCGCCGTCACTGGAACTATGCTTTAGGAGAGAGATTAGATTACCTGCGCCGCACTCGTTCATTGTTAGATCAATGTAGCCTGATATCTGAGGCAATTGGGGATATTCCCAGCAAGGTAGATTACTATTCACAGGCTGCCAATTTAAAGGAGACAAAATCATTGTTTCCTGAATACAAAGACATTTATGCTGACTGTCAACAACAGAATTTGATGCGGTTGGATAAAGCCTGGAAACGGTGGTTAATTCCTGATAAAAACGGCAACAGAGGCGGTAAACCTAGATTTAAAAAACAAGGTGACATCTGTTCTTTTACCTTTCCTAGGGTCAACAGCCCTAAAGCTGGAGCTTATGAAGTTGGCAACATTTTAAAGTTGTCGAAAATTGGGGAAATTCCAGTCATCCTGCACCGTCCGATACCTAATGGCTTCGAGATTAAACAGGCAACAATTGTTTGTAAATCTGATGGTTGGTATGTAAGTTTTGCGATTGAAGATAACACTGTTCCGACTTCCTTGCCGATTGATGAAATTAAATCAGTTTGCGGAATTGATGTCGGGCTAGAGAAATTCTTAACTACTAGTGATGCCCAAGCAATTGCTGTTCCTCAGTTCTATCGCAAAGCTCAGACTGTTCTAGCCCGCCAACAGCGCAAACTGGCTAGGCTGGAAATTTGGTCTAAGAACTATCAGCAACAGGCGAATAAGGTTGCTAGATTGCATCTGCATATCGCTAGACAACGGAAAGATTTTCATTATTCTGTAGCTCATTATTTATGTACAACTTACGATTTAATTGGATTCGAGAAGTTAAATATCAAGGGTCTTGCTAGAACTAGATTGGCTAAATCAATACTTGACGTTGCATGGCGAACATTCTTGAATATATTGCAAGCAGTAGCGGTAAGACGCGGCAAGCATACAAGAGAAGTTGATGCCAGAGGCACTAGTATTGAGTGTTTTAATTGCCAGGAAAGAGTAGTTAAAGATTTGTCTGTTCGAGTTCATGATTGTCCAAACTGCAAGATTAGTTTGGACAGGGATTTGAACGCAAGTCTAAATATACTTAAACGGACGGTAGGACAACCGTTTGCTGCTTGCGGAGGCTTAGTCAGTAGACAGCCTGTGAGGCAAGAACTCTCATTTGTGAATTTGAGAAGCCCCCGTTAGACCGCTCTTAGCGGTTGACGGTGGGAGTTGTCACTGTAGAAAAATCCTCGGTGTAGTCATGCCTACACCAAAATAAATAATTTTCTGCTTGTGTTGTGAGCATCCGGTGGTGGAAGATATTTACAGTCGCCAGCGATGCACTGAGCGGTCGTTGTGTCCCCAGTCCCCAGTCCCCAGTCCCCAGTCCCCAGTAAAACTCAGAAGTTTGATAAATCCCGTGACTTTGAACCTGTCTGTTGCTAAATCTCATCGCCAACCTTGGCCTGGACTGATAGAAGCCTATCGTCAATACTTGCCGGTCAGCGAAAAAACACCGATTGTCACCCTGTTAGAGGGTGATACTCCCCTAATTCCAGTGCCGGCGATCGCCGAACGCATAGGAAGACAAGTGCGTGTGTTTGTCAAATACGACGGATTAAACCCCACCGGTAGCTTCAAAGACCGGGGAATGACAATGGCAATTTCTAAGGCTAAGGAAGCTGGCGCCAAAGCGGTAATTTGTGCTAGCACAGGCAACACCTCCGCAGCGGCGGCGGCTTATGCTAGGCGTGGGGGAATGAATGCCTTTGTCTTGATTCCTGATGGCTACGTCGCCTTGGGTAAATTAGCGCAGGCGTTGCTTTATGGGGCTGAGGTACTGGCTATTAAAGGGAATTTTGACCGCGCCCTAGAAATCGTCCGCGAAATGGCAGAAAACTATCCGATAACTTTGGTGAATTCGGTCAACCCCTACCGCCTAGAAGGACAGAAAACAGGAGCATTTGAAATTGTCGATGTTCTAGGCAATGCCCCAGATTGGCTGTGTATCCCCGTAGGTAATGCCGGGAATATATCAGCATATTGGATGGGGTTTTGTCAATACCATCAAGCAGGAAAATGCGATCGCCTACCCCAAATGATGGGCTTTCAAGCAGCTGGTGCAGCACCCTTAGTTAACGGTCAGCCAGTCGCCCATCCCGAAACCATAGCCACAGCAATTCGCATTGGCAATCCTGCTAGCTGGGAAAAAGCAGTTGCAGCCCAATCAGCCAGCCAGGGCAAATTTCATGCCGTTACTGACGCCGAAATTCTCGACGCTTATCGCTTGTTAGCATCATCTGAAGGCATTTTTTGCGAACCAGCCAGCGCCGCTTCAGTCGCCGGCATGTTACAGGTTAAAGACCAAATCCCCACAGGCGCAACAGTAGTTTGCGTCCTCACCGGCAATGGTTTAAAAGACCCAGACACAGCCATTAAACACAGTCACAGTCAATTTAAACAAGGCATTGAGGCAGAACTGGATGCAGTCGCTGAGGCGATGGGATTTTAGGAGCAATCTCAAGGGTAATCCCTCACGGATGCCCTATACCAAGCAGGAGACGATCGCAAAATTGGTCTACTAGATAATATACAACTCCTTAAGTCACAGTAGAATCAGTTAACTGATAACTAATTTTCAAATAAAAAATATTCTGCAACGCTTGACTAATCCCTAATCCCCAAAGTCTAAAATATATATTCAAATTTCCAGCTACATGCTATACTACTCTTCCCAATTATCTAAGTAATAACTCTTGGTTGTGAGGAAGATTTCTGCTATGTCTGGTAATAAGACAGGCGCACTCTTAAATTGTTTAATAGCCATAACAGTTATATTTGCCCTTTTGTTGACTCTGATTGTTTTTGCATTGTCCAATATTAAGGAATTGTCAATTCAGCAACAAATCCAATACGCACTTCAAGCATTAACGACTATTGCTATAGTGTTCCTGGGATTGGCAGTAATGATAAATGCTTACTATGGCGCCAAGCGTGCCCAAGCTTTGCATCAAAGTGCGATCGCTGCGGAGAAAAATCTGGAAATTGGGCTGCAAAATGCTAAAGTCTCTCAAGATAGACTGATTGCTCAACGTTTTATGGCGGCTATTGCCCATCTGGGACATGAAAGGACTGAAACTCGAACAGGCGCAATTTATGCTTTAGAACGAGTCGCACAGGATTTTCCCCAAGAACACTGGACAATTATGCAAATACTCACTGCTTTTGTGCGCGAGAACGCTCCCCTCTGTGAGGAACAGCAGCAAACTGAGGATGATTCACCACCTATATACTATCCTGAAAAAAGGGGCAGCGAGGATTTTACAGACAAGTTAGATTTGAACTATAATGGAATATTACCCAAACTTAGGACGGATATTCAAGTAGCTCTGACGGTCATTGGTAGACGCAATTCGCAGCCAGAGCAGGAAAATCAAAAACTGGATTTACGTAATATCGACATCAGGGGGGCTGACCTGCTGGAAGCTAACCTGAGTGGCGCTGACCTGCGCGGGGCTGACCTGTCTGGGGCTGACCTGCGTGGGGTAGACCTGTCTGGGGCTGACCTGGAAAGCGCTAAACTCTCCCGGTCGATTCTCTATGAAGCCAACTTGTTCAAAGCCAATCTCCGTGAAGCTAACCTATGTTTGGCAAACTTGAATCGAGCCAATCTCTGTAGTGTTAACCTGCGTTCTGCAAACCTGTCGGGAGCAAGTCTGCGTGCAGCTAATTTACAAGGGGCTAACCTCTATAAAGCCAACTTACAACAAGCAACCCTAAAAGTCGCTAACCTCTCAGGAGCAAAGTTATTTCTAGCTAACCTCTGCGGCGCAAAGTTGGGTAAAGCTAACTTGCACATGACCGGTCTGATTGGAGCGAATCTCCACGGGGCTAACCTCAATGGCGCCAACCTCTGTGGTGCTAATCTGAATGCAGCTAAACTACAGCAGACAGAGGTATTTTTTGCCAATCTCTCCCAAGCCAGTTTGACAGAAGCTGACTTGTATCAGGCAAACCTCATCGGCGTCAACTTTTCTGGGGCTATCCTCTATGAAGCCAACTTGTACCAGGCAAATCTCATGGGCGCTAACCTTGAGGGGGCTAACCTGATTGATGTTAACCTAGAAGGCGCAATCCTGACAGGAGTCAAAAACTTAGAATCAAAACAGATTACTATGGCAGTCGGCGATCGCACCACTCGCCTACCAGATTATATAGAAACCCCAACCCATTGGCGCAAATCTGGGTAGTATTTATGGCTAATAACCTTTAATTAATAGCTTGCATATAGGGCAGAAAAAATGGTCATAAAATTTTATTTTTAGCGATAAAGCCTCTGCGTTCTCTGTGCCTCTGCAGTAAAAAAAGTAATTTATTTAACCCCACATTCTGCACTTCGTTTTGTAATATGCCAAAATTACATTTTTGGGGCTAATAGTAGTTGAATAGCGATGTTTAATACCATTTCACCAAAACTCTGATACATATAGAAGCCAGTAGGGGCACGGCATTGCCGTGCCCCTACCAACGTATTTGTATCATACTTAAAGTGAAACGGTATAAGACGGGCTTTGCCTACGCCAAAAGCCCAAGCAATGCTAGTCTTAATAAGACCTCTTGCAAAAGTCCAAAAGAAGAACCCCACACCGCTGCAACGGATAAGGATATGGGGCTTATTTTTATATTAATTGAAAAATTTTTCCACGGTACGAACAAATATTTCCACACCAATTGGTAAGGCGGTTTCGTCAAAATCAAATCGGGGATGATGATGGGGATAAGCCAAATCTTTTGCTGGATTTGCAGAACCTAAAAAGAAATAGCAGCCAGGAACAGCTTCTAAAAAATATGACATATCCTCAGCAGCCATAGTTTGGCATTCGGGAACAATACCCATTGGGGTTTCAATTACTTCTTCTGCCACCGATCGCACTAGTTCAGCAATGATAGGATCATTAATTACGGGTGGATAAAGTGACGAATATTCTAACTTATATTTTGCCCCATGACTCTGACAAGTCCCGGCAATAATCTCTTCCACGCGCTGTTTAAAAAAGTCTTTGTACGCTGGATTAAAATACCTGACAGTTCCACACATATTCGCAGTGTCAGGTATTACATTTCGCTTACTACCAGCATGAAGTTTCCCTACTGTCACAACTGCCGAATCAATAGGATTGACGTTACGAGCGACAATGGTTTGCAGGGCATTGATAATTTGGGCAGCAACTACGACAGTATCAACAGTTTGATGCGGAATTGCACCATGTCCACCTTTGCCCAAAATTGTACAGTCAAAAGACTCGACAGCTGCCATCAATGCCCCACTACGGACACCTACGGTTCCTAAAGGCAAATTATTCCACAAATGCAAACCAATAATGGCGTCAACATCAGGGTTTTTGAGTACCCCAGCTGCAATCATTGGCTTTGCGCCGCCTGGTCCTTCTTCTGCTGGCTGGAAGATAATTTTCACGGTCCCGCCAAAATCGTCGCGATGTTGTTGGAGATAGTAAGCTGTACCGAGGGCGATCGCCGTATGTCCATCATGACCACAAGCGTGCATCACTCCATCATGCTGGGAGCGATAGGATACCTCATTGAGTTCTTGAATGGGCAATGCATCCATATCAGCCCGAATCGCCAACACTTTTTCGGAGGTGAGTTTGTTACCTTTAATGATAGCAACAATCCCAGTTTGGGCAATGCCAGTTTGATGCTCAATTCCCCATGCTTGTAACTTCTTTTCGATCAACTCTGCGGTGAGTGTTTCTTTAAAACCCAATTCTGGTTTTTGATGTAGCCGCCGCCGCCATTCTACCAACTCAGGTTGCAATGAGCGGATCGAGAGTCGAACGCGAGATAAGTCAACAGTAGATGGATGTGGGAAAGTGGAAACCATTGTGAATAAAAGCTAGTTTAACACAGCTGACTCAGGTTATTTTCTTAGTGTAAAGTAACCACCACTGACTTGGAATACCAAATACTGTAGAGCCTTCGAGTTTCATCGGTTAGGGCTACATTACAGCAGTTTTCACACAATAACCACACTCTCTTGGGCATAGCACTGCTGTGCCCCTACTTTGGTCTGTGGTTTAATTAACTGAAAACGGCTGTAAGAATCCCCGATCTGGGAGGAACCCGCACAAAAGTTCAAATCACAGAACGGATAGAGAAGCAATTAAATCCAGGATTCCACTGAAAAGTTGTAAACTTGCTGAATCCTAGTGAAGTCGCTGTCAGCAGAGACGAGAGTAATATTATGATAAATTGCTGTTGCGGCGATCCATAGATCATTGTCATCAAAACCGAGATCCTGAATGCGGGTACTACGGCGTTTGTTTTTTTCTTTTGGGGCAAATTGACGAAAAATGCGGTTCTTCAGTTGACTGTATATCTCAGCTATTTCTGTGTTGATCAGATAAATATCAATCTCTGTCAGGAATGCTTGAACCACTTGTAAATTCATCTCTCGACGCTCTGATTTTTCTGTCATGTAGAGCAACTCACCATAGCTAATGATGCTAATCCCAAAAGTATCTTGAGCATAGCTTTGAGCAGTTGCGACAACTTGAGGATTGTTGTTAATGAGATAACTACAGTGATTGGTATCCAGCAAATACATAAATTATTGGCTTAAAACTTCGCTTTTGAGCGGGTTGCATGAAGAAATGCTAGGCACTCCTCTAGGTCGTCTCCATGCCAAGTACCAGCAAATTTGAGCAAGTTTTGACCTGTAGAACCTCGTCGGATCATAGATTGAGAACGATCGCCACGTTGTTTTATTTCAGCGATCTTAGCGGTAAAATCCTCCGGTGGTTGTGCGTTCTTCTCATCCGACTCAGGAGAATCGGGCGGAATGTGTGCTTGCTCTAAAGATGCCAGAATCGAAGCTCCAGTGGAAGGTGATTTGGTCACTTCTGATTGAGATGGAACTGTTTTCTGAAAATCAAGAAATGCTAGATATTGCTCAACCTGGGTCAGTTGGTCATCTGGAAGTTGAGCAATCTGTTGTTGAAGTTGACGGCGGCGGTCAAGGATACTCATCGAACACCTCGCAAAACTGATCTTTTATTTTACTCGATTAGTACAACTTTCTTTACATTTCTTAATATATCTGCCAGTAAAATTTACCATATCCTTAAAAAATATTATCAACTTTTATGCAGTCAAATTTATCTGATTAGATAATTAAAGATTTCATGAATTTACGTAAGAGAGTATTTTTTCTTGCAGATAAATAAATTACATTGATTTTGATCATAAGTTTAATTTCGTACATGCCTTAAGGTGCGAAATGAGACTTATTTGCCAAGAAAATATCTGCTTTTGCTGCTTAAAAAGCCGTAATCACGTCTTCTAAGGTGCTTGACTTGCTTAAATTAAGTCTTTCCGTCCACCTTTATTTGGTGGGAAGAGTTTATTTGTTACTGTTTAGCATCGAATCTGTATACGTGATATTGCTTAATAAAATAGCAATTACGGAATCTTGGCTATACAGCACTCCTGATTTTTGAGATTCTTTATTTCCTTTGTGTGTACCCTGCGCCTGGCTTAAAGCGCTTGGCGGGTGGATAGTGCTGTTTTTTTTAAACCACAGTTCTCCTAAATTTGAGAATTGCTGCAGTGGCTTGGCATTAAATTGTCGATAGCTAAAGGACTGCGGGAAAAATGAAACGGTTCTAGTCCCTCCCGAAGAGGGGGGATATGAAAAGTCAGTAATTTAAATCGAAAGGGAACTTTTTTATGGCTTTGAATACAACCAATCTGAATAGCGTAACTCCCATAACTCTTGTCACCAGTTTAATCGGTGCTGGCGTGGAAGTAAGCAATGTAAGTTTTACGGGTAGTAATGTTGCGGGAGGGCTTTTTAGTCAAGGACTAGCAGCAGGTTTACGCATCGATCAAGGGATCATTCTTAGCAGTGGAAATATAGCTAATGCCATAGGTCCAAACAACAGTGGTAGTATCAGCACTAACAACGGTACACCAGGTGACACAAATCTAAATAACATAGTCGCTCCTCTAACCACAAATGATGCGGCAGTATTAAAGTTTGACTTTATTCCGGCATCTACCACTGCCAGCTTTGCCTTTGTGTTTGCTTCCGAAGAGTATCTTGAGTTTGTCGGTTCATCGTTTAATGACGTTTTTGCTTTTTTCGTCAATGGTCAAAATATTGCTCTCATTCCTGGTACGACAACGCCCGTTAGTATCAATACTGTCAACAATGTCAATAACTCGCAATTTTTTCGATCCAATGGTAATAACGCTTTCGATACTCAATTTGATGGTTTGACGACGATATTGAGTGCAGTTGCCAGCAATCTTACTCCTGGCATTCCTAGTACAGTAAAGCTGGCAATTGCCGATACAAGCGATAGTATTTATGACTCGGCAGTCTTTATTCAAGCAGACAGTTTTGGCAACCCAACTATTGTCACGCTGACTGCTACTGATGTCGACATCAGCGAAAGCACACCCCCCAATCCTGGGACATTTACTATCAGTCGGACAGGTAGCAGTGCCAGTCCTCTCACCGTGAATTACTCAATTTCGGGAACTGCTACTACCGCCGATTACAACCCCTTGCCTGGCAGCATAATTATTCCAGCTGGACAGGCTTCTGCCACGATTACAGTTACTCCCATTGATGATACTGTCCTAGAGGGGGATGAAACTCTAATTCTGTCATTAATTGATACTACCAGTTACGATCTCGGAACACCAAATAGTACCACCTTAGTCATTAAAGATAATGATCAGGGCATTACTTTAGGGGTAAATCCTGCCATTGTCACCGAAGATGCTACCACCAACCTGGTTTACACCTTCACCAGAATGGGAGTTACAACCAACGCTTTAACCGTCAACTATAGCGTTGGCGGAACTGCGACCTTCAACGCCGACTACGCCCAACTTGGTGCAGCAAGTTTCAACGGCACCACTGGTACAATTACCTTTGCCCCTAATGCAACTACTGCTACTCTCACCATTGACCCAACACTAGACACCATAGTTGAAAGTGATGAAACCGTTGCTGTAACTCTTGCCACAGGTAGTGGTTACAACATTGGTACAACAACCCCTGTCATTGGAACCATTGTTAATGATGACACAGAAGTTACTTTAACAGTCTCTCCGAGCAGCGTCGTTGAAGATCAGACAACCAACTTAGCTTACACCTTCACCAGAAAGGGAGTTATAACCAATGCTTTAACCGTCAACTATAGCGTTGGTGGTACTGCTACCTTCAACAGCGACTACACCCAACTTGGTGCAGCCAGTTTCAACGGCACCACTGGTACAATTACCTTTGATGCTGGTGCAACTACTGCTACTCTCACCATTGACCCAACACCAGACACCATAGTTGAACCTAATGAAACCGTTGCTGTAACTCTTGCCACAGGTAGTGGTTACAACATTGGTACAACAACCCCTGTCATTGGAACCATTATCTCCAACCAAGCGCCGACAAATCTCACGCTATCTCCGGTCAAAATTCCTGAAAATCAAGGAATAGTAGGCAATTTCGCCACTACAGACCCAGACCCTGGTAACACCTTTACCTACAGCTTTGTCGCTGGTATTGGTGACACCGATAATAGCCTATTTACCATTGCAGGTAATCAACTCCAAGCCAAAGCCCCCTTCGACTTTGAGGCTCAGGATAGTTACAGTGTCAGAGTCAGAACCACAGACAACAATGGTTCATTTTACGACAAACCCTTTACTATTACCGTTACCGACCTTAACGAAGCTCCGACAAATATCACGCTGTCTACAGTCAAGATTCCCGAAAATCAAACAACCGTAGGCAATTTCAGCACCACAGACCCGGATCTGGTTGAAACCTTTACCTACAGCTTAGTTTCTGGAACTGGTGACACCGATAACAACCTATTTACGATTGTAGGTAATCAATTCCAAGCCAAAGCCCCCTTCGACTTTGAAACTCAGAAACATAGTTACAGTGTCCGAGCCAAAACCACAGACAAAGGCGGTTTATCTTATGAGAAACCGTTTACTATTACGGTCTCCAACGTTAACGAGCCTCCAACAAATCTCACTCTGTCTAATACCAACATCGCCGAAAATCAACCAATTGGCACAGTAATAGGCTCTTTTGATACGACAGACCCTGATTTTAATGAGAGCTTTACCTACAGCTTAGTTTCTGGAACTGGTGACACCGATAACAGCAAATTTACCATCGACGGTAATCAAGTCAAAGCGAACGCCTCCTTCGACTTTGAAACTAAAAATAGTTACAATCTCCGAGTCAGAACCACAGACCAAGGCGATTCACCTTACGAGAAACAGTTTACGATTAACGTTACCGACGTTAACGAAGCTCCGACAAATATCAGTCTGTCTAATAACACTATTGCTGAAAATCAACCAATTGGCACAGTAATAGGCTCTTTTGATACGACAGACCCTGATTTGTCTGAGAGCTTTACCTACAGCTTAGTTTCTGGAACTGGTGACTCCGATAACAGCAAATTCACCATTGTAGGTAATCAACTCAAAGCTAACGCCTCCTTCGACTTTGAAGCTAAGAATAGTTACAATCTCCGAGTCAGAACTACAGACAAAGGCGGTTTATCTTACGAGAAACCGTTGACGATTAACGTTACCGACGTTAACGAAGCTCCGACAAATATCAGTCTGTCTAATAATACAATTGCCGAAAATAAACCAGTTGGCACAGTAATAGGCTCTTTTGATACGACAGACCCTGATTTGTCTGAGAGCTTTACCTACAGCTTAGTTTCTGGAACAGGTGACTCCGATAACAGCAAATTTATCATTTTAGGTAATCAACTCATAGCTACAGCCTCCTTCGACTTTGAAACTAAGAATAGTTACAATCTCCGAGTCAGAACCACAGATAAAGGCGGTTTATCTTACGAGAAACCGTTGACGATTAACGTTACCGACGTTGGGGACACATCTTTTGTCACTATCAATAGTACGACTATAGCTGAAGGGAATAGTGGTAGCCGCACCGCCAGCTTATTCGTGAATCTATCCAGTCCCAACACTGGGGTTGTGACTGTGGATTATGCAACACTTGATGGTAATGGAGCTAACAAAGCCATTGCAGGTTCTGACTACACCGCTACAAGTGGCACCTTAACTTTCCTTCCTGGTACTACTGAGCTAACCGTAGATATCCCCATTTTGGGTGATACAAATGTAGAGTCTAATGAGAGTTTCTTTGTTAACTTAACTAATCCTAATGGAGCAATTCTCGTCACCAGTCAAGGCACTATCAACATCTTGAATGATGATATAAATTTACCTCTCACCTTCGCAGGTACTAGTGGTAACAATGTGTTTACAGGTGGTGATGGGAATGACACTATCAGTGGACAAGGAGGCGACGATAACCTCAATGGTGGTGCTGGCAATGATATCCTCAATGGTGGTGCGGGTAAAGATGTCCTCACCGGTGGTGATGGTGGTGATAGGTTTGTCTACAACAACTTCACCGATTCACTATTTGCTAATCCAGATCGCCTTCGTAGTTTTAATCCCGGTCAGGGCGATCGCATAGATTTAGCCAATATTCCCACCGCTACCTTCAACGCAGGGAATATCTCTGCTGCCAATTTAACAGCTGCTGTCACTGCAGTCTACGCTGATGCTGACCCTACAACCCCAGGATCGCAAGCATTAGGCGCTAATCAGGCGGTGTTCTTTAGCTATGGTGCTACCGTCCCGACACGACGCAGCTATCTAGCTGTCAACGATAGCACCGCAGGCTTTAATGCTAACAGCGACCTGTTCATTGAGGTGACAGGAATAGTCGGTACTTTAACCCCTGGGTCATTGGTATCCAGTAATTACTTTGTCTAACTTCTCAGGGGAGTGCTGAGTTTTATCGTGGGGAAGAAGTTTTGGCTTCGGAACACGGAACTTCGACTTCGGAACTCGGAACTTCGACTTCGGAACACGGAACTTCGACTTCGGAACTCGGAACTTCAGCGAACGAACTCAAAACTTCACACTCCCCCCTTCCCTCATCTTCGTGCATCTCAAAACAACCCGCAACTGATACGCAAAAGTAAACCTTCAAACTACCTTTACCCAATGAATATGCTTTCTCAAATCAACTCCAGCAAATATCGCCATATCCTCAGCTTTGGTTTAGCAACTTCTGCTACACTGGGCATTATGTCTACTCTTCCTAGCAAAGCAACCGCTGCAAATCTGTTCAATGGTGGTTACAATGCTAGTAATTGGACTTTGACTAACACTAATGCTAATGGTACTGTAGACACCAGCAATGCCGCAAATGGCAGCGTCATCCTCACAGGGGGCGATAACGGCAGCAATTCATCTGGTATTACAGATTGGACTATCCCCATTAATCCATCTAGATCTGGTAATATTAGCTTTAATTGGAGTTATTTTACCTTGGATACTCCCGGATTTGACTCTGCAGGCTATCTTCTCAATGGCAACTATACGCCATTAGCCGTTAAAGATGGCGACCACAGCACGAACCCCGTATCGTTGAACGTCAACAATGGTGATACCTTTGGCTTTCGAGTGCAAACTTCCAGTAACAGCGATGGTGCGGGAGTATTGACTGTATATAACCCCTCCCCTGTCCCTGAACCTTTGACGATTTTAGGCTCGTTGACGGCTGCAGGATTTGGAATTGTGTTGAAAAGGAAGCGTTATAGCGTTTCTCGCCCTAGTGAGGTACATCGGTAAGGGCACGGCAGTGCCGTGCCCCTACATCGCGTGATACAATTGAGTACCATCACTGAATAGGAAGTGCTATAGGACTCATCTGTTGCGATCAAATTTGATCTGGTTGACCTAGGAGAGTATTTGTAGGTATTGTCCACCACATTCTGGTTTTGGTGGGCAATGCCCACCCTACTGTATTTCAACTTTTTTTTGGATAAAGATCAATTACAAAATTTGCCGCAATTCTTCAACAGTATTTGCTAATATTAAACTTCGTAAAATCCCTTGCAGTCGCTGTAAATCAGATATTTGGGAGATTTGAGGCATCAATTCCAATCCCTCGCTACCAAATTTCGCCTCTAGACTGGTTCGGATACTGGATATTATTCCCCGCGCTTCTCCCCGCGCTTCTCCTCGCGCTTCTCCTCGCGCTTCTCCCCGCGCTTCTCCTCGTGCTTCTCCTCGCGCTTCTCCTTCACGTAAAATTTCTTGATACCAGGGTGATTCACGTAATACAGCCATATCCCACCTCATGATTTCTTGAACTAAGGCACTCTCTAACACAAAATTAGCAAAAAAAGCTAAAACCGTCTCCAGTTGATTTAAGTCTTCATTCCCACGCAAAATTTGTAATGCTTCCCTAATGGTAGATTCGTCATCCCCTCCTTTCAGAATTGGTACAAAGGGAAGTAAAGATGGTAACGGTTGTTGAAAAGCAATATTCACATCAACTTCCCACAAATTAATCACGCGATATTCTTGAATCGCCCGTAATCCCGCAACATTCGAGGCAAAAGAAGTGGGGATTATTACATCATTTGTTGGTAGAATATTAATGAGTACGGGATAGGTAGGTAAGCCATATTTTTCTTCCGCCAGTGCTGTATAAGAACGTATTCGCCGGGGCATTTTGGCACTATAGCGTAATTGCAATTCGTTTAATACCAGAAATTCTCCATGTTCAGGACTATTAGCACGAATTAATACATCACTTTCTCTACTTATCCATTGAAATTCACCAGAGAGAATTTCCAGAGCGGTAATATCTGGAATTTGTGTTATCCATCGCACCCAATTATCGGGTGCTAGACTAATTAGTTTTTTGGTGCTAACATCTGCGGGTTTTGCCATTGTTATAGATGCACTTGGTATTTTTAACGCAGCAGAAAATCAACTAAATCTAAGTTTGATGTGATTTGGGCAAGTTTATCCAAATCATCTGGTTTATCTAGGTAAGGTAAGCAGCCTAAAATCGGGATATTAGTAAGCGATTGAATTAAATCTGGTGGTGTCAAGTCTGCTATTTCTTCATCAGTACGGGGTTGGGAGCAGTTAAGAATGATGCCTTTGAGATTGACTTTTGTTTGTCTAGCTAAGGCGACATTGGCCACTGCTTGGGCGATCGCCCCTAATCTGACTGGTACCACCAATACTGTTGGTAAACGCCATTGTCCAGCCAAATCTGCTACCGTTAATTCTGCAGTCACTGGTGAACCTAACCCTCCCAAGGTTTCTACTAAAACAAAATCACGACGCGATCGCAAGTTAGACAAACTTTGCCAAACTATAGCTAAATCTACATCACGATTTTCTTTGGCTGCGGCGATGGGAGGTGCTAGAGGTGCTTGAAAATATAAAGGTGTAATTTCTTGGGCTGTTTGTTCCAGCACAAACAGCTTTTGATACCACTCGCGATCGCCCACTCCCGATTGAATGGGTTTCATTATCCCCAAACTGCGCTGGGGGTAATATTTTTGCCAATATGCAGCCAACGCTGTTGTTAATACAGTTTTGCCAGCATCCGTATCAGTTCCAGTAATCAGTAGTGTGTTCAACAATCTATTGTTATTTGTCATTTGTCATTTCTTATTTGTCAATATCTGTACTCAGCATTCAACCATACTACGGTGAATTTTTGGGAGTAAAATCTGGTTGGGATGTTGTATCATCAGGAGGTTTATTTTCTTCTTCATTAGCAGTGTCTGTGGGTGTTGGAGTTGGTGTTTCTGTTGCTTTTTCTGTTGGAGTTGCTGTTGGAGTTGAAGTTGGACTTGTCTTGGGCGTTGGTGTTGGTGTGGGCGTCTGTATAGGCGTTTCGGTTGGCGTTGGTTCGACTGGGTTTTCTAAGGAAACACTGAGACTATAATCACTTTCCCCTACTTCAGGGGACAGAGTTAACTGCATAATATATTTACCAGTTAAAGGCAATGTTCCTTCATAGAATTTAACTTTTTCCGCACTACTATCAATTGGTTTTTGATTAGCATCTAATAATGTTAATAAAATACCATTTCCCTGCTCAATTAGCACACTTAATTTAAGTCCTTTTTTTCCAGAAAATGAGTATTCAATTACTTGATTAGCTGTGAGAGTACCATCAACTTTGGTTGGATTAGATGCTTCCAGATTTAGGCGTTTACTAGATAAAACAGATTTTCCATTAGTAGATGTAGGTGTAGATGTAGGTGTAAGTGTAGATGTAGATGTAGATGTAGATGTAGGTGTAGGTGTAGATGTAGGTGTAGTTCCACCAGCAATCACTGGAGAAGGGAAAGTTTGTGGTGGTGTTTCTGGTGGTGCTTTGGACTGACTACGAATGGAACTTACCAAAGACCAAGAACCAAATCCTGCTAGAATAATTACAGCAGTCCCAATTACCCCAACTGCCAAAGGGTTATCTAAAACCGAGCTATTTTGGCTGGGGGGAATCACCGGATTGGGTTTATTGGGAACATGTGGCGGTAGCTCATCAGGACGGCGACCAACAGCAATTGTTTGCACATTCGACAATTCAGGTGCAGGAACATTGGGTTGATCTACAGATTGTAATGCTTGGAGTACATCAGCAGCACTTTGGTAGCGATCGCCCGGTATATAAATCAGCATTCGATTTATAATTTCAGCGAATCGGGGATTAACTCTTGTCCAGCGTTGCCAATTCCAAGTAAGTTGGGTTTCATCAAATAAATCCGTCGGTTCTCTACCAGTTAACAAAACTATTGCTGTCACCGCCAGAGCATATAAATCACTACTAGGATAAGCTCGCCCTGTTTGCATTTGTTCACTGGGAGCATAACCTAATTTCCCCACAGTAGTAACTGAGGCTGTGCTATCTGGAGATAGTAATCGAGTTGCTAGTTCTTTTACCACCCCAAAGTCAATTAAAACAGGCATTGCGTCACTATCTCGCAAAATAATATTTTCTGGAGAAATATCTCGATGAATAATCCCTAGATTATGAATATGTCCTAACACAGGTAACAAAAAGCGCATCAATTGCAATACTTCTGTTTCAGTCAAGGTTTGACCAACCGCTTGGCGTTGAGAAAGTATAGTTCGGTACGTCTTACCAGCAACGTAATCTTCCACCAAAAACAAGCGCTGGTCTTGTTCAAATCTTTCTCGAAATTTAGGTACTTGCGGATGCTCGATTTGATACAAAATTGCTGCTTCTCGCTCAAAAAGTTCTTGTGCTTTTTGGGAGACGAAAGCCCCCGTTGTCGTTGTGATCAATTCCTTGATGGCGCAATGTTCGTTAAAGCGTCGCGGGTCTTCTGCGAGATAGGTTCTACCAAATCCTCCCTGTCCGAGAATTTGAATTATGCGGTAACGGTTTTGCAAGACAGTGCCAATTGTAATCGGTGGTTGCATAATCGATTGATTGAGTGTAGTAGCAACTTAGGAAGAAATCACCTAAAGGATGAAAGTATAAAGTTTATACTAAATGTCATTAAAAATAGTAACTTAGCTATGGGGGTATGCAGTGTATCCCGCACCTCCCAGCATACCTAATTCCCATTTCTGGACACAACTTGAGATCACTAATATTCGCAGCCCAGGTTCTAGCGTCCAAATGTCATCAGCAATCCTCCTGTGGTGGAACGGAGAACTACGGTGTTAAAATAGTGAATAGTAGAAGCGTAAGTACGCATGTTTCACCGCCCCAACACCTGCGGCCAATTGCCAAAAGTCTTTCATAGCTGGGATAATGCGGCTACTAGATAACTGATAACTAGCTTGAAAATAAGGGCCATTAGACTAGGGGCTAGTCCAAAAGAAATTCATTGGAAATCGGCGGTTTATCCATCCCCTTGTGGGTGGTTGAGGTTGCTCAAGAGCCGACTTGGTGGCAAGTTTTGGCATTGGTGACTTTTCCCCATGCCCTATACTTCGGCTTCGCTCAGTACAAGTGCCCCATGCCCTATCCTAATAAATTACCAATAGTTTGGTTGCTGAAATTACTGAAAAATTATCAATCTATAATTTTATACAGAAAAGTTTAAACTTAAATAGATATTTTTTGACACTATTACGGTTAAATTTGATAAATTGCTGATGTTAAGATTTCCATGAATGCACATCGAGGATCTGCTGTGCTCAGTTCTGCAACTTTAAAAATACAACCAGCGCCGACAGGAGTGAATGAAAATCATCGCCTGCGGCTATTTTCTGGCTCTGCTAATTTACAACTGTCTCAAGAAGTCGCTCGCTATCTGGGGATGGACTTGGGACCGATGATTCGCAAAAGATTTGCGGATGGTGAACTTTACGTTCAAATCCAAGAATCAATTCGGGGTTGTGATGTTTATTTAATCCAGCCCTCTTGTCAACCCGTCAACGATCACTTAATGGAATTACTGATTATGATTGACGCCTGTCGTCGAGCTTCGGCCCGACAGGTGACAGCAGTAATTCCTTACTATGGTTATGCTCGCGCTGACCGCAAAACCGCAGGACGTGAGTCGATAACTGCAAAGTTGGTTGCTAACCTGATCACACAAGCAGGTGCTAACCGTGTTCTAGCAATGGATTTGCATTCATCTCAAATTCAGGGCTATTTTGATATCCCCTTAGACCATGTTTACGGTTCGCCAGTCCTGCTGGATTATTTGGCGAGCAAACAACTACCCGATCTTGTAGTTGTTTCTCCCGATGTCGGGGGTGTAGCACGGGCTAGAGCATTTGCCAAAAAGCTGAATGATGCTCCCTTAGCAATTATTGACAAACGTCGTCAGGCTCACAATATAGCTGAAGTGATGAATGTCATCGGCGATGTTAAGGGCAAAACAGCAGTGTTGGTAGACGACATGATCGACACTGGCGGCACAATTGCTGCAGGCGCCAAGCTACTGCGTGAAGAAGGCGCACGTCAAGTTTACGCCTGCGCCACTCATGCAGTATTTTCCCCACCTGCAGTTGAGCGGTTGTCCAGTGGCGTATTTGAGGAAGTTATTGTCACCAATACCATTCCGATCCCAGATAGCAGTCACTTTCCACAACTGGTAGTGCTTTCAGTGGCTAATGTACTAGGAGAAACTATCTGGCGAATTCACGAAGATAGCTCAGTAAGTAGTATGTTTCGCTAGCCAAAAAAGAACTGTTATCTTTGTTACAGTTTTATATGAAGAAGTATGAAGTATGAAGTATGAAGTAGGAATTTTTCACTCTTCATGCTTCAACCTTTATTTCTTCTGAATAATCTCAAGCGATACCAATACCTCTAGCGCGGATACTACCCGTTCTAATTCTGCAACTAGCGCAGTTGAGCCTGTCTGACTGAAGGTATCTGCTAGTGCCCGATAATACCAAAGAGTACCTTCTTTACCGAAAAAATGGGTAAAAGCCCCGTCCTTCTAGGACGGCTTTATATTTTCTAATATTGTTTTATGTGCAATATTCCGTGATAAAATACGGGCATGATAGTCAGAGAAACCAAGCTACTAAACGGAACCCTGGAGCAATACCAAGCTCTTGATGATGCCATTCGCACTGCCCAATTCATTAGAAATAAGACCCTTCGCTACTGGATGGATAACCAAGGGGTTGGTAAGGCTGACTTATATAAGCTGTGCAAGGACTTAGCAATTGAATTTGACTTTGCTTTAAAGTTAAATTCCGCAGCGCGTCAAGCCAGTGCCGAAAGAGCTTGGGCTGCTATCTCAAGTTTCTATAAACGTTGTAAAAAGCAGGAGAAGAAGAAAGGTTATCCCAAGTTTAAAAAGCATTGTCGCTCTGTAGAATATAAAGTATCAGGCTGGAAACTATCTGATGATTGCAAGATTATTACTTTCACGGATGGCTTTAAAGTTGGGTCTTTATCTGTATTCTGCAATTCAGCCACGCGAGAAGACCTTCATAGACTTAAAATTAATCGTGTCCGGGTAATCAGAAGGGCGGATGGGTATTATGCCCAATTCTGTTTTGACGCTGACCGTAAAGAAGTTGGGGAATTCACTGGCAATGTCGTTGGGTTAGATTTAGGGTTAAAATATTTCACTAAAGACCAAAATGATAATGTTGTAATTTATCCCCAATTCTTGAGAAAGTCTGAGCGTAGACTAGCCAAGGCTCAGAAACGGTTGAGCAAAAAGTTTGTTAAAGATAAAAAACCTCAGTCAATTAATTATCACAAGTCGCGGAAACGATTAGGTAAAGTTCATCTAAAAATCCAAAGACAGCGTAAAGATTGGGCTATAAAGCAAGCTCGATGCGTAGTGACATCTAACGATGTTGTAGTTTATGAAGATTTGAAGATTGCGAACATGGTCAAAAATCATCATTTGGCTAAATCGATTTCTGACGCTAGTTGGTATCAGTTCACTCAATGGCTAGACTACTACGGAAAAATCTGGGATAAGGCAGTGGTAGCAGTAACGCCCGCTTACACCTCCCAAGATTGCTCTAATTGTGGACATAGGGTGAAAAAGTCACTCAGCACCCGAACTCATTCATGTTATAACTGTGGGGTTGAAATATGCCGTGATACGAACGCGGCAATTAATATCCTCAAAAAAGGAATGAAGATATTAGGAGTTGAGTGGCAAAACAACAGTACCCAAGGGCATTGGGAATCTGCATCGCCAGATGAAAAGCATGGGGAGAAGACCGCCAATACTATTGATAGGAAACTTGATATAGCAAGCGGATTTCTGTGAACCATGAATTAGAATCCCCGTGCGTTCACGCCGGGGAGTATGTCAACTCCCACAAACCTTTCCCAAAGCGATTCGCCCAACAGGCGATAATCTTTAAGAATAGACTGGGCGTTGTAAAGTTTATCTGCGGCTGACACTAGTCGCACTGATGGGGATGCTGTAGGAATATGAGCAATATATGCCTTTTTGCGCTCTTCCCAAGGCGGTTTAGGTATACTATCAGCATCAGTACAACCATCGACAATTGCAGTTACATTATCCCCAAAGCGACGGCGAATTTCTTCCCTGGTGACTGCGCCGCCTTGGTCTTCGATCCTGCCCCCTGCCCCCTGCCCCCTGCCCCCTGCCCCCTGCCCCCTGCCCCCTGCCCCCTGCCTCTTCGTTGAAATTGGTATACGGCTAGGCTGAAATCAGCAGACTATATACTTAAGATAGATGTCATGGGATCAAGTATGCACTATCTGTCGAGTGTGGGCAAATTGTCGCCAAATCTCAACCATCAGTCAAATTAGGGATTTGGGTTTTTTGCCATAGAAAGAAAAATCTTAAGATAGAAAAGTGATAACACTGAGCGCTAGTAATGCTAAAGTTTCAAGAAATTCATCTGAAATTTTCAGCGGGTATTCATGCTGAAGCAGCTTAAAGAAAATCCAATTCCTCTCATTGCTGGTGCTGGACTGTGTGCCTTTTTAGCAGGGGCGATGGTTTCAGCACCTGAGATTGGAAAAACCTTGGGACAATGGCTCAAACAAGGTAAGAGTCAGCCTGAGCAAATATCTGAGGCGACAAAAGCCAAATCAGCCGTCTACCCACTGGTGTTACAATCTCTGCCAGAAAGAGCGGCAAAACTAACAGATATAGCTCAGAATTCTGGCTTTCCAGACCGAGAACGCGCCCGTTATATTTTGGCGAGTGATTACATTGAAAGAACACAAGCCAAAAAAGCGCTGAGTTTACTCACAGGACTAGAGAAAGACTATCCTATTCTCGCTCCCTATATTTTGCTCAAACAAGCGCAAGCACAAGACATGCTGGGCGAAAACCGCAAAGCTTCGGATATTCGACAGCAATTGCTCAAACAATATCCTCAAGAAGCAGCGGTAGTCAAAGCTATATATCTCATAGCCCAACCGAAACTCCAAGATACAGCGATCGCCAAATTTCCTTCCAACCCCCTAACCTGGGAAATTATCCGCAAGCGATTGCAAGAAAATCCGAATCAGCCACAATTGCAGTTAATTTTGGCAAAATACGCCACTGATCAACCAGGAATAGTTGGGGTGTTGGATGACCTGGTGAAACAACCCAACCTCAAACCTGAAGACTGGGAACTAATTGGCGCAGCTTATTGGACAAACAATCAATTTGACAAAGCGGCGATCGCTTACGCCAAAGCACCCCAGACACCAGAAAGCCTTTACCGCATTGGACGCGGGTTGCAGATCAGAGGTAAAGAACGAGAAAAGGCGATCGCCAGTTATCAACAACTGGTAAAACAATTTCCAGACGCCACAGAAACTGGGACAGCTTTGCTGCGTTTAGCAGAAATGGCGAAAAGCCGCAAAGATGCTATACCATATCTTGACCAAGTAATCACTAAATTTCCAGAGCTAGGTAGTAGAGCGATCGTTGCCAAAGCCAAAAGCTTAGAAGCCCTTAAGGAGAATAAATCAGCTAACGCCGCTTGGCAATTACTACTGAGTAAGTACGGCAATTCTGACGCAGCCGCAGAGTACCGCTGGAAAAATGCCCTAGATAAAGCCAAAGCTAAAGATTACATCGGTGCATGGCAATCTGCAGAACCAATTCCTACCAACAACCCCAACAGCATATTGGCTCCCAGAGCCGGGTTTTGGGTAGCTAAATGGGCAACCATACTGGGGAAACAGCAAGAAGCTCAAGAGGCTTACGAATATGTGATAAGTAAATTTCCTTACTCTTATTATGCTTGGCGCTCCGCATCAATACTGGGCTTGAATGTCGGTAACTTTAACACCGTTCGCCAAATGAACCCAGAAGTCGTCCCTCCCCAGCGTCCGGTACCTACCGCAGGTTCACAAACCTTCAAAGAACTGTATCTATTAGGTCAAGACCGTGATGCTTGGTTGCAATGGGAGACAGAATTTCAGAACAAAACCCAGCCCACAGTCGCAGAACAATTTACCGAAGGATTGATGCGTCTGGTAAATGGCGAAAATCTCATCGGAATTGACAAAATCTCCAAATTGGAAGACCGGGAAACACCAGCAGAAAAAGCTGAATATGAGGCTCTCAGTAAACAGATTACCTATTGGCAAGCCCGTTATCCCTTTCCCTATCTCCCAGAAATTAAACAGTGGTCAGCCCAACGTCAGCTAAATCCCCTGCTAGTCACCGCCTTAATGCGTCAAGAATCGCGGTTTGAGCCAAAAGCTAAATCTATCGTTGGTGCGACTGGCTTAATGCAGGTAATGCCAGACACAGCTAAATGGATTGCCCCACAAATCAAGGTAGACTTCAAAAAAATTAACCTGGAGAACCCTAACGATAACGTCATGCTAGGGACTTGGTATTTGGATCATACCCATCAGCAATATAATAATAATACCTTGTTGGCGATCGCCAGTTATAATGCAGGTCCGGGTAATGTTTCTAAATGGCTGCAAACCATCACCACCAAAGACCCAGACGAATTCGTCGAACAAATTCCCTTTGACGAAACCAAAAATTACGTCCGCCAAGTCTTAGGCAACTACTGGAATTATCTCAGACTTTACAACCCCGAAATTTCCGAAATTGTCGGCAAATACTCCGCCGAACACCCAAAATTGCCGGCGCAGTAGGGGCGCGGGAATAGGACAATGATCTGTAGGGGCGCAAGGCCTTGCGCCCTATTGACACCGCCCTTAGTGGCACATGAGTAGGGTGCATCAGATTTGAGAAATTGGTGATTCTCAACACTTGTTCTGTCGGGGGAGTGTCAAGTAGATAAAATAGTTAAGAAATGTTGCCGACAAGCTAAAACATGACCCCACAAGACCTAGACACAGCACCGCAGTCTGACGAACTGGGAATTCCCCCAGACGCCACTGTCTCAACTCCTGGCGATATCGACCCAGAAATTGATCCTCTTGATGACTTACCTGGTGAAGTCGAGATGTCGCTGTTCGACCACTTAGAGGAGTTGCGACAACGGATATTTTATGCATTGGCTGCAGCAGCGGTAGGCGTTATCGGCTGTTTTTTTGTCGTTAAGCCAATTGTCCAACTCTTAGAAGTTCCCGCACAGGGAGTCAAATTTCTCCAACTTGCTCCTGGGGAATATTTCTTTGTCTCGTTGAAAGTCGCAGCTTACAGCGGCTTGGTGCTTTCTACTCCGTTCATACTTTACCAAATTATCCAGTTCGTTCTCCCCGGACTGACTCGTCGTGAACGCCGCTTACTCGGACCTGTGGTTTTGGGATCGAGTGTTTTATTTGCCGGCGGGTTAGTATTTGCTTATTTGCTGCTCATCCCTGCAGCGTTAAAATTCTTCATCAGCTACGGTGCTGATGTTGTCGAGCAATTATGGTCAATTGATAAATATTTTGAATTCGTGCTACTGCTATTATTCAGCACTGGTTTAGCATTTCAAATTCCGGTAATTCAACTATTGCTTGGTTCTTTAGGAATTGTTTCTTCAGATCTAATGCTTTCTGGTTGGCGCTTCGTGATTATGGGCGCAGTGGTTTTAGGAGCAGTTCTCACACCTTCTACTGACCCCCTAACCCAAAGTCTGTTAGCAGGAGCCGTGCTAGGACTTTATTTTGGTGGTATTGGTCTGGTGAAGTTGACAGGTAAATGACTGGATTTATCAAAAATCTGGGTCTAAAACCCCGTCGTTCTACGACGGCTTTTGGTATAATAGGCTTTGTGTCAGGGTAATCAACCACATAAAAAACCCATTTGCTACCTAACAAGTAGACGCTGCACCTTCTCCCAAAGGGAGAGGCTACGCCAAGACAACTAAATCTTGCTGGTTCTACTTCGTAGTTCTAGTATCACCTGGAAGTAGGTAAAAGATTTACAGGTACTAGACTAACAGCATTAAACTGCAAACAAATTTTGCACTATGTGCAACTATGGTCGGGCAGACCAAAAGTTAACGCTAGGGGAGAGAACCACCTCTGGCTTAGATACCGCAAGGGGTCTAGGCTAAGTGGACTCGTTGAACCAACAATCCTTAGCCTAAAGGCTAAGGAGTGTCAAATCCCAGTCCCCAGTCCCCAATCCCCAATCCCCAATCCCCAGTCCCCAGTCCCCAGTCCCCAGTCCCATCATAAAATCCATTCCGAAGAGCGTTCACCCAAATCGAGCGGAATGCTGACAGCTTTGCCGAGTCGTGGACGCTCTCGCGTTTTTGTAATAAAAGTTTGCACTTGATTAGAGCCGCCTAAAGCATGAAGATAATTGGCGATTGTATCGAGGTGGCCTTGATACTCAGCCTCGCTTAAGGGGAAGGAAGCTTGCTCTAGATATTTCCACATCACTTGCAAAAATATCTTCCCCTGGGAGCGCCGCAACTGGATATCGTAAGAGCGTCCCCACTTATCGAGTAAAATTTGACGTAATTCCTGTCCTGTCATAGCTGGTCTCAATTAGATTTTACATTTAGTTATGATGTTAAGTTCCGTAACTCTTGTATGATAAGGATATAAAGAAATGTAATGCTAACAAAAAAGATGCTAAATATATCTTGGAATAGAGAAATTTGGCATTATTGTAAGGCTCTAGCATTTCGATTCAGATAAGAGTTGCTTAAGTACTGGTACTCTTGTCTAAATGCTTAATAAAATACACAAAGAGCGCGTAGATTATGGCTCAATTTTCTGAATCAGCAGACGTGCCCGATATGGGGCGTCGTCAATTCATGAATCTGCTCACTTTTGGAACGATAACGGGAGTGGCTCTGGGTGCATTGTATCCCGTTGTCAAGTACTTTATTCCACCTGTTACTGGTGGAAGTGGTGGCGGGACAACGGCAAAAGATGAACTAGGCAACGATGTTAGTGTCAGTAAATTTCTAGAAGGCCATAATGTAGGCGATCGCTCCCTAGTTCAAGGACTGAAGGGCGACCCGACTTATCTGGTGGTAGAAAGCAAAGAGGCGATCGGTGATTATGGCATTAACGCCATTTGTACCCACTTAGGTTGTGTTGTCCCCTGGAACGTGGCTGAGAACAAGTTTAAATGTCCTTGTCACGGTTCCCAATATGACGCAACTGGTAAAGTTGTTCGCGGTCCTGCACCACTATCTTTGGCTCTAGCTCATACCAGTGTACAAGAAGACAAAGTAGTCTTGACCCCTTGGACTGAAACCGACTTCCGCACCGGCGATGCACCTTGGTGGGCGTAATCATTTTGTCATGAGTTATTTGTCCCTAGTCATTTGTTCGGGAATCGACACTCTTGACTAATGACCCTTGACTAATGACCCTTGACTAATGACTAATAACTAATTCATGAGAGAATCGTTGTCCTTATAGAGATGAGAAATGCTTTGACTACAGCGAGCTTAACTCGCAGTGCTAGAGCCATGCTAAAAACATTGCTCATAGCGATCGCTACGGTGACATTTTTCTTCACCAGCGATCTCGCTCTTCCCCAATCTGCTGCTGCTTATCCCTTTTGGGCACAGGAAACCTATCCCGAAACCCCCCGCGAACCGACCGGGCGGATTGTTTGCGCTAACTGTCACCTAGCAGCCAAGCCTACGGAAGTAGAAGTTCCCCAATCCGTGCTACCTGACACCGTATTTAAAGCGGTGGTGAAAATTCCCTACGATACCAATGTGCAGCAGGTGGGTGCTGATGGTTCTAAGGTCGGCTTAAATGTTGGTGCAGTACTGATGCTACCTGAAGGCTTCAAAATTGCTCCAGATGAACGCATTCCTGAAGAATGGAAGGAAGAACTTGGTGATATTACCTTCCAACCCTACAGCGAAGACAAAGAAAACGTCGTCATCGTCGGACCACTTCCCGGTGAAGAGTATCAGGAAATTGTCTTCCCAGTTCTCTCTCCTAACCCCGCAACTGACAAAAGCATCCAGTTTGGTAAATATTCAGTTCACGTAGGTGGGAACCGGGGACGTGGACAAGTTTACCCCACTGGTGAAAAGAGCAACAACACAGTATATAATGCTTCCGCTACTGGCACAATTACCAAAATTGCGAAAGAGGAAGATGAAGACGGTAACGTCAAATATCTCGTGAGCATCCAACCAGAATCTGGTGAAGTGGTAACAGATACAATTCCTTTAGGACCAGAATTGATTGTTGCTGAAGGCCAAGCTGTGAAAACTGGTGATGCTTTGACCAGTAACCCCAATGTTGGCGGATTTGGTCAACGAGATGCAGAAATTGTGTTGCAAGATGCTTCGAGAATCCAATGGTTAATTGCTTTCATTGTGCTTGTCATGATGGCTCAAGTTCTGTTGGTACTGAAGAAAAAGCAGATTGAGAAAGTCCAAGCTGCTGAGATGAATTTCTAAATTCATTGCTCAATTATCAATTTTAAGTTTCAGGACAGGCTCATTGCCTGTCTTTTTTTATTTCTTCAAGCCAACCTACGGAAATATTCAATTTTAGGCTTACAGCCATTTTCAGGTAAATAGACCAGAGGGTAGGGGCGCAAGGCCTTGCGCCCCTACGAAGATCTGTGGTTATTGCGTGAAAATTGCTGTAACTTAACCAGATGACTGGAGTCTGTTGACGCTCCCACGGCTTCAAGCCGTGGGATTCTTGTTTCATCCAGTAGTTCACTTGAATACCCAGATGAGGATGGGAAACCGATGGCTGTACGAACTGCGAACTAATTCGCCGTCCCCATTCTTCGATTAATTCACTTGCACTAATCCCTGTGAGCGTTAACGGCGCAGGAGCGTCATTCCAAATTCCGCGTAGGGGTACTAGGTATTAACTGCAGGCTGGGGAGTCAATCCTGTATTACGAGTTTCTAGATTTGACAATCGAGTCATAGTTAACAGAGGTACTTCCTGGCGACAGGATAGACAAAACCAATAAAGTTCGCTATGACGAACGTGACGCAGGAGGGAACCGCCACAACATGGGCAATTGTTGGCTCTCATACTCATATCCAATGTCCTCCCTGAAAAGAGTTGTTGTTTAAAACGGTCAAAAAAAATTATTGATTAAAATTCAATGAGGGCAACATAAATGCACTCATTTAAGTTGATCCGGTCTGAAATAATTTGTTTGTAGCTCTGTTTTTAACAATCAATTAGCCATTTGGGTAAAGCTGACGTTGTTTTCTACAAATATTTGGGTGATTTGGCGATTTAGTTCCAGTAATCCTGAAATTATCGGTGCTATTGCCTCTTTACTGTCAAAACACCATCGCCAGACTTCAGTCTATTCGTAGACACGATTTTTTAACTACATTTCTAATGTACAACCTATTGCTTACTATTTTCATCTATCTTGGGGATCATTAGCAATTATGATATTTTCTAGTATATCTGACAAATTTGTATATTTTGTATCTGTAAACACTAAATAATGGGATATCAGGAATATTATGAAGGATTCATTTAGGGGAAATAACGCCAAATATGGAAAATTTATAAAAATTAAATAATCATGAAAATTTCAATCATGAAAATTTGATAATTTCATATTTGTTTATGTTTGATAAAGTGCATACACTAGGACACATGAAAAAACCTAACGCTTCCCCGCCTCACTTGCGCTTAGGGGTTAGGGAGCCAGTGGCTTGCTTTTCCTAGGTTGTGCAAACTGGCGTGGTACGGTCTCAATACTGCGTAGGTTTTGAAAATCGCAAAGCGTGAAACCCTTGTCTTGACGTTACATGTAACGTCTCTACATTTGTTAACCGAGCAGTATTGGGTACGGTCTTATTTTCAAGTCAGTCAATCACGGGAAAATTCCACAACCAAACATGAATTTCTCTTGGACAGTCCCCAGTCCCCAGCGATGCACTGAGCTTGCCGAAGTGTCCCCAGTCCCCAGTCCCTATTTTCAAGCAAGATGTGCCACAGCTTAACAGTTGACAGTCAACGGTAAACGGTCAACCTCAAGTGGGATAATTTAGGTTTTGGAGTTGCCTGAACTGACTAATGAAAATTGCTACTTGGAATGTCAACTCAATTCGTACACGCCTAGAACAGGTGATTGCTTGGTTAAGTCAAAATCCTGTTGATGTCCTGTGCTTACAAGAAACAAAAGTTATAGACGCCGACTTTCCGCGATCGCCTTTTGAAGAATTGGGCTATCAACTTTATATTTCTGGACAGAAAGCTTACAATGGCGTCGCCTTAATCAGTCGCCAACCCCTTTCAGATGTCACCACTGGTTTCACAGCTATTTTGCCCAATCTCGAACCGGAATGGGATACACAAAAGCGTGTGATTACTGGTGTAATCGATGGCATTCGGATTGTCAACCTTTATGTTCCCAATGGTTCAGCTGTAGGCAGCGAGAAATACGAATACAAGTTAGGCTGGTTGAAAGTGCTGCAGGAGTATTTGCAATTACTCCTGAAATCACAAGCAAGTATCTGCGTGTGTGGCGACTTTAATATCGCACTCGAAGCCAAGGATATTCACGATCAAGTAAAGACTGACAACCACATTATGGCATCGGCAGCAGAGCGCCAAGCCTTACGAGATATATTGTCCTTGGGATTTGCTGATGCCTTTCGCAAATTTACTACAGTTGGCGGACACTACAGCTGGTGGGACTATCGCACAGCCGCCTTTCGTCGCAACTTAGGTTGGCGGATTGACCATCACTATCTCACACCTGGGCTGTATGAGCGTGCTACAAGCTGCATTATTGATGTTGAACCCAGAAAATTGACCCAACCCAGCGATCATACGCCAGTGATTGTCGAAGTCGAGATTTGAGATCAGGCTATCAATTGCTTACTGAAAGCAGACAGAGGATTTGACACTCTCAGGTCTAAAGACACTGAGATTCTACAGACAGAGTAAAACTCTCGCTACGACCGTCAAACGCCGTCTACCTAGTCACTCTAAGTCAAGCTTAGGTTTCTAGCTACTTTTATTTTTTCCAATGCTTTGGTGAATCCATCACTAAGCCAAGACGCGGTACGCTCCGCAACAAGCCTTTATTTGCTCTTTCCTGTCATACTGCGCCAGGACTTAAACCTAACCGTTGTTTCATAGGAGCCGGGATTTCTCCGATACTAGGATGCTTCAACACGTAGATGTTTTTTGTTCTTACTCACAATCTAATTTTAACACAAATACCACTGCGACTGAAGTCGCTCGTGCCGCTGACCACGAGCGGTCTGAAGACGCTGAGTTTCCCGCATCCCGCGTATTCCTATGAAGATGCTCCCGCATTTAAGGCTAAACGAGCCGTAGAGGGATATTTGACTGCTACTGGGTTAAATTTCACTATTTTACGTCCATCTGCATTACTATCGAATTTTTAGTCATTAGTCATTGGTCAAGGGTCATTGGTCAAGGGTCATTAGTCATTGGTCATTAGTCATTGGTCATTAGTCATTGGTCATTAGTCATTGGTCATTGGTCAAGGGTCAAGGGTCAAGGGTCATTGGTCATTGATGATTAAACAACTGACAAACGACAAATGACAAATGACAAATGACAAATGACAAATGACAAAGGACAAAGGACAAATGACAAATGACAAAGGACAAAGGACAAAGGACAATATATGAAATATTCCCTAGCAGCAAATGCTGCTCAAGCACGTCAAACAAAACAGACATTTGCTAAACCAGACGAACAACTATCCTATGAATTGGGTAAGGCGGTACAAGAATTACCACCGCTTTACACCAGATTATTAGCGGGAACAATGAGCATAGTAGTATTTGGGGCGATCGCCTGGGCGCATTTTTCCCAAATCGATGAAGTCGCGACAGCGCAAGGGGAATTAATTGCTTCTACACAAGTGCGACCTGTGACATCCTTGGGTAATGGCACAATTGTGACTGTTAAGGTAAAAGAAGGCGATCGCGTTACCAAAGACCAAGTATTGATTCAACGAGATCCTGACTTACAAACAAGCGATGTTGTCCGTCTGGCTAACGCTAAGAAGTTGATTCAGGAAGACTTGGAACGGTTGGATGCAGAACGTATCGGAGCTAAAGCTACCGGCACAAAACTACAAAATGAATTGTTAAACTCGCGTCTATCAGACTACAAAGCGCGTCAAGCAGGTGCTGAAGCCGAAGCCAATCGCCAACAGGCGTTAATTGCTCAGGCCAAAGTGCGGTTAAATCGCTTACAAGAAAACCTAGTCAACGCCAAAACTAGCCTAGTCAACGCCAAAACCAACCTAGTCAACGCCCAAAGCATCCGCACTAAAATAGAAAGCAACCTGGCGATCGCTCAACAAAGAGAACAAGGGCTACGCTCCCTCATTACTCCTGGTGCTGTACCCAGAGTTGATTACTTGGAAGCACAAGAAAGATTAAATCGTGCCAAAACAGAAATTACCAGGGCACAAGATGAAGTTACCAATGCCCAAAATAGAATCACAGAAGCCGAAGATAAAGTAACATCTTTAGAAAAAGATATTGCAGCTCAAGTGCAAGAAATTCACCAAGGCGAACAAGCCTATCAAGGCGCTCGCAATCAAGCGCAGCGTCTGGCTTCAGAACGCCAAAGTGAAATTTTGACCCAGAGGAACAAGCGCAATGAAGAACTAGCCAACGTTGCTGGTCAATTAGAGCAAGCGAGAAAGCAACAAGCAGGAGAAACAATCAAGGCTCCCGTTTCCGGGACAATTTACAAAATTAAAGCCACCAAAGGACCAGTACAAGCAGGTGAAGAACTACTGTCAATTTTGCCAGAAGGCGAAGAAATGCTACTCGAAGTTAAAGTCCTCAACCGCGACATCGGATTTATTCGCCGAGGGATGAACGCAAAAGTAAAAATGGCGACTTTCCCCTTCCAGGAATTTGGTACTATTGATGGTACAGTCGTCCAAATCAGTCCGAATGCAATTGCCGACAAAGAATTAGGCTTAGTTTTCCCTACCAGAATTAAGCTGAGTAAACATTCCGTGATCGTCCGAGGTCAAGCAGTCACATTTACTCCTGGGATGGCCGCCAGTGGTGAAATTGTCACTCGGAAAAAGTCAATTTTGACATTTATCATTGAGCCTGTGACAAAGCGATTTAGCGAAGCATTTTCTTTGCGGTAAGCTACTCCCAGCACTTCACGTAGCCCTTGAGGTAGGGTGGGAAATGCTCACCCTACAGATATCAATACTGCGTAGGTTTTACCCGAAACCCCGCCCAGAACTAATACCAATTCAAAAAATCTTTGCAACACATCGATAATCTGTAGGGGCGCAAGGCCTTGCGCCCCCAATACTGCGTAGGTTTTGGAAAATCGTAGGTTGGGTTGAGGCTCACCGCAAACCCAACAAAGCCCCCCAAATGTTGGGTTAGCCTACGGCAAGCAAGCTACGTTCCTCAACCCAACCTACGTGGGTTAAGGTTTTTGGGGTTAACCGAGCAGTATTGCTTGCGCCCCTACCCGATACTGCGTAGGATTTGCAGGGGAAGCCAAAATACCCCCCTGCTCCCCGTACCTCAACCAAGAAATTCCAAAACCTACGCAGTATTGCGCCCCTACCCTATCTGTCCCATTCTTTTTTCAAATTGGTAGAACGCACCCTAGGAACAAACATTTCAGCACTATCACCTTCATTGATAGCAATCCATTAGATATCTCCAAAATAGAAACATTCTGTGGTAGAAGGGTATACAATTAAGTTTTTTACCACAAGAACATGAGTGACGTATTAGGTTACATTAAAAATAACTCCCAGGAAACCCAGCGATTAGTTGGTCTAAAGTATGAGCAACTAGAACAACTAATAAACCAGGCGATAGCCTTACATACCCAAAAGCAACAGGACATCGAAGCGAAGAAAGTTAGAATCATAAATAAAGGGGGCGGTCGTAAGGTAAAGCTATCAACAGAAGAGCAAATTCTTTTAACTTTGATATATTTACGACATTTAACAACATTTCAATTGTTAGGTATCCAGTTTGGAGTGAGTGAATCAACCGCAAACGATACATTTAACTACTGGTTCCCAATCCTACAACAAATCCTGCCATCAAGTTTACTTCAACAGGTAAAAAAAAACATCAGTGATTACGAGGTAGTGCAAGAAATCCTAACCGACTATGAACTAATAGTAGATACTTCGGAACAGGCTAGAGAGCGACCAGGCGACTATAAAGAGCAGTCCAAGTATTACTCAGGCAAGAAAAAGCACCATACCTTTAAAAACCAAATTACTGTTTTACCAGATGGCAAAGATATTGTTGATGTAATCGCGGGAGAACCAGGACCAAAAAGTGATATAAATTTGTTTCGCTCAGGGCAGAATGCATTTAATCCTCATCAAAAGTTTAAAGGAGATAAAGGTTATGAAGGAGAAGCATCGATTAAAACTCCGACAAAAAAGCCAAAAAAAGGAGAATTAACTCGGTCAGAAAAAGAGAAAAATAAAGTAATTGCATCTGAACGAATATTTGTTGAACATTTGATTCGTGTAATTAAGATATTTAGAGTGGCATCTGAAAGATTCAGATTAAATACAAGTAAATACGAACAAATAATTATGACAATATGTGGGCTTGTAAGATTGCGAATAGGAGCCTTGGTTTTATAAATATAAAATGGGACGATTTTTCTTTCATGAAAATAGGCGTTTATAAATACTCAGTTATACCTGATTATCAACACAAACTGTCTCAAACCCTTATTTTGGCGTTGAGAGTTGCTGATATTTACCATTGGCGATGGCTACGCCCGCCGCAGGCATCGCCTGTTAAAAGCCAGTCATAGAAGGGTATTAGCATTTTTCGGAGATGTCTATTTGTTGTTAAGAGTGCTATCGTAGTGCCTTGTGTCTAAGGTTGTGAACTCCGAAAATAGGTCATTATTTTGCAATTTAGAGATACTAATACTGTCCAAATCTAAAGTTGCAGTATTCCTCTCGGTTATAGAACTGAGGTTGAAATTAGAGGTTGGTATTTGTGTAATATTGTTTGGCATCTGTGCAACTAATTGACCCACTAGGGAATTATTGTTGAAGTTGAAGCCAGAGTTGAGATTTGATGTACTATTTCCTGCAGTCTGGGTGATGATCTGACGCACTTGAGCATCAGTCAGGTTACGGTTAGCACTAAGCATTAGAGCAACTACCCCGGCAACGTGGGGAGTCGCCATAGACGTACCCTTATAGTAGGCATACTTATTACCTGGCACTGAGGAGTAGATATCTACCCCTGGAGCTGTGACATAAGCAAGTTGACTGATTCCTGGTTCATTAGAGAAATCAGCCATATTATTATTGCGATCTACAGCCCCAACTGCAATTCCCCACTTATCTGCATAGGTGGCGGGATAAGATGTGATCGGGTAACCATTATTGCCTGCGGCCATGACAACAACCACACCTTTGCGACTGGCATATTCAATAGCTGATTCTAGAGTGCTATTAGGAAAATTACTACCCAGGCTGAGGTTAATTACATTAGCACCATTATTTACAGCATAGTAAATACCATTAGCGATGCCACTATAGGAGCCTGAACCAGAATCATTGAGAACTTTAACCGACATAATCTTGGAATCATAAGCAATACCGGTCACACCATAGTCATTGTTTTCCCCAGCAATAGTGCCAGAAACATGGGTACCATGACCGTTTTTATCTAAAACTTCATTGGTGTTCTCAATAAAGTTCCAACCCCGGACATCATCAATATAGCCGTTACCATCATCATCTATACCATTATCAGCAATTTCCTTGGTATTAGTCCAGATATTATCCCGTAAATCTTCGTGGTTGTAGTCAACTCCAGTATCCACAACAGCAACGACAACACCTTTTCCTGTATATCCCTTTGTCCAGGCTTCTGGGGCTTTTACCATATCGGCGCCCCAATTTTTCCCACCCAAATCAGGAACATCAGCAAAGGTATTCTGACCAATAGCTTTAGCCACTGCGGCTCCTGCATTCACCAAGCCGTAGCCAGAGTTAGAGCTATAGCTTGTAGTGCTAACATCACTACTGCTCTGCTGCACATCAGCATCATTTGTTTTCAAATCATTGTTAGTTGTGTGAGAGCTACTACGACCATTGAGACTTAAACCGTAGTTTTCGCTGTCATTAAAGGTATTTCCTGAAGAGACAGAAGTAATATTTAGTCCTTGATCTGTCAACAATTGATTATCACTATAATCACTAGCCATCAGTATTTTATCCTCAAAAATAGGATTTTTTTTGATAAAAAACTCTTAAAACCTTCGGGGCAAAAGGCTTTAAGTCATGAATTATTACCCTTTGCTAAAAATTACTATAAAATCCAGTAACAAAATGCAAATTTGATTACAAATATCAGTCTAAGAGATGCTTTTTTTAAGCAATACTGTTCGGTGATATACAACAATATTAGGCTGTGTAGTGGAGGTAAAAAGCGGTGTGGATGTTTCTTAATTATCCAATATTGTGGGGTCGGACTTCCAGTTCGACCCCACAATAACTAGTTGAGTATTTTTTTATTTGTCCTATTGCTTACTCAGCAACCACAGCACTAGAGAAACTGCGTTTGAGCATGAATACAGCTAACACAATTCCCAAAATTGCTAAAGCCATAGTGGGATAAAAGAAAAGAGTGTAACTGCCGAATATATCCCTAATTCTGCCTGCTAGCAAAGTCCCGCCTAAAGCACCAGCACCATAAGCGGTGAAGACAATGCCGTAATTTTTAGCATAGTCCGCTGGTGGAAACAGAATTAAAGTTGTCGTTGGCGCAATGGCTAACCAACCACCAAAAGAAAAATAAAACAGAGAAAATGCGACTAAATAAGTAATTGCATCACCCTCACCAACTTTCAACATCAAAATCGAGGCGATGATAACGAGGACGAAGGCGAAAATTGCCCCAAATTTAGGTGTAAAACGGTCAGTGAACCAACCAAAAAACAGACGCCCCAAACCATTAAAAACGGCAAATAAGGAAACTGTATTGGCTGCTGTTGTTGGATCTAGTTTAACAATTTCCTGACCCAAAGGGCTAGCAATACCAATCGCCGCCAGTCCAGAAAAAGAGCCAATGGTATAGCATAACCATAAGCCATAAAATGCTGGGGTTTGTGTGATTGGTAGTTCACTGGTGCTAGATGCATTTGTCTCTACGGACACAGGAGGATTCCAACCTGCAGGCTTCCAGCCATCTGGTGGTGTCTTGAGTACAGTGGAAATTGCCAAAATAATCGCTGTAAAAGCAATACCTAAGATGACAAATGTTTGTTTGACTCCGTAAGTCTCAATCAGTGATTTTGCTAAAGGTGCTGTAATAAAAGGTGACAGACCAAAACCAATGACAGTTAAGCCAATAGCAATACCTTTTTTGTCAGGAAACCATTTAGCAGCAACTGCTAACGGTACACCATAAGCTATCCCCACACCCACACCAGCAATTACACCGTAAGTGATAGTTAGCTGATAGATATTGTCACCGAAACCAGAAAGGACATAACCAATTCCCATGACCACACCACCAACAGCGGTGACAATATTAGCACCAAAGCGGTTGATGTAAAAGCCAGTAATTGGCATTAACAGGGCAAAAAGTACCAGCAGGACTGTAAATGGTAATAAGCTTTCAGTTGCACCAATATTCAGCAACTTTTCTAAAGGTTTTCTAAAGATACTCCACGAATAAACAGTACCCAAACAGAGTAAGACAGTTGCACCAAGAGGTATCATAAACCATCTGCCCTTTTCCGCCGACATACCAAACAGTTTAATATTATTCATCTCTGAGGGTGTGACACATAGGTTGTAAAGTTTACCTACCAAGGATTTTAGTATTATGATCTGGAAAAATATCACTGTTGATTATACATCTGTGAAACTAAAAATCTGATTTCTAGCATCGTCTTAGGGACTGACAATTAAAAAAAATCTCGAATAAGTAGCCGTTATAAACTGCGTACACCAGAACACATTAAAAAACCTCTTATTCCCCTCTTTGCGCTTAGGGGCTAGGGCTGGGGTGTTTTTGAGGCTGAAACTTGAGGCTTTGAGGCTGAAACTTGAGGCTTTGAGGCTGAAACTTGAGGCTTTGAGGCTGAAACTTGAGGCTTTGAGGCTGAAACTTATACCAATTTGAAAAAAGAATGGGACAGATAGGGTAGGGCGAAAGGCCTTGCGCCCCTACAGATTATCGATGTGTTGCAAAGATTTTTTGAATTGGCATTAAACCGCTCAACCGTTACATAAATCCTACTCAAACCTAGTCAACACCTATCAAAGCTATTCAACTGAGTTTGAGTTTCGTTTATTTCCTGCTTTATTCTGGAGATGTCGGCATCAACCAGTCCACAGGCTAATACTGTCTAACTGACAGCTAATACCAAATTGATTGCAGCGTTCAAATCACGGTCAATTGTGAAACCGCAGTTACCACACTCAAACACTCTTTCTGATAGCGAGAGCGTTTCTTTTTTGGTTCCGCAGTTAGAGCAGGTTTTGGAACTAGGAAACCATCTATCAACTACAACCAAATTAGAACCATACAGTTTGCACTTATATGTTAATTGACGGCGAAACTCGAAAAATCCCATATCAGCAATCGATGACGCTAGTTTGTGGTTAGCCAACATTCCAGACACATTAAGGTCTTCAATCACTACTGTGCCGTGGTTCTTGGCTAGTAGTGTCGTGAGCTTGTGTAACGTATCTTTTCGGATGTTGGCTATCTTTCTATGCAACCTAGCAATCTGTATTTGCGCCTTCTTCCAATTAGCTGAACCAATAATTTTATGGCGATTCAACCATTGCATTCTGCTTAACTTAGTTTCATATTTTTTATAAGATTTGGCTCCTAATATAACTTCACCTGTTGAAAGTGTAGCCAACGTTTTGACACCGAGGTCAACGCCTAAAACACTGTTGGAAGTGCCTACAGCCGTTTCTACCTCAAACCTAAAACTAATAAACCATCTGTCCGCTTGGCGAGATATTGTACAAGACTTTGTTAATACCTGCGGTAATCGTTCATAGGTTTTAAGAATACCAATTACAGGAACTTGGATTTTGTTATTGCTTAAGATTTTGACTATACCTTCTAGAGTGAAAGAATCACGTTTACCTTTTTTCTTAAATTTTGGAACACCAGCAGTCTTGTTGAAGCATCGTTTCCAAGACTCACGCAAAGCCATTAATGCTTGCTGTGGCGTACTTTTTGAACATTCGTAATACCACTCATGCTCAGATTTCACTAATGCTACTAACCACTTATGTAGGTCAATAGCAGTAGGAAACTTAATTTTAGAATCAGGATTATCTTTGTTATGGTCAAGGATTTGTTTGGTCAATCCAAGTCCCCAGTTCCAAGCATGGCGTGCTACTCCACAATGTTTTGCTAATGCAATGCGTTGCTGATTATTCAGTTTCAATTCAGTCTTGAAACCTAGTAGCACTATGACACCTCCTTTACTACTTGAGTCATGCCATCAATCAATTTCTTATTTTTCTTGCTTCTAGAGCCATACAGACGTGCTGAAAACACGGTAATTAACTCAATCATGTCTGTGACCAACTCTTGCTCAAAAGTTGTTTCCTCTGCGGATTTATTGATAATGACAACCTCAGTTTCAAACTCTGCACACATTGCAAAAACAATTTCCGAGCCAAATCTTAGTAATCGGTCTTTGTGAGTCAGCACTAATCTGCCGACATCACCTTGCATAATGCGTTTGAGCAATTTTTGAAGTCCTTTTTTGTTGTAGTTTAAACCACTGCCTAAATCTTGAATGGTTTCAAACTGCCATCCATTAGCAGAACTAAATGCTTCTAATACCTGCACTTGACGCACTAAATCTTCCTTCTGGTCGTGGCTTGAAACTCTGGCGTAATTTATGGTTACGCGGTCATCTAACTGCTTTAAATCTCTAGGAGTAATGCGTTTAATGTCTGCTAGATAAAATCTTCTCTGTCCTGAAGGTGAACGCTCTGAACGTATCTTTCCTGAGTCTGCCCACCTCCTTAAAGTTATGACTGAGACACCTAGCTGTTGTGCAGCGTCTCCAATACTGATTGTCATTTCACCGGATTTGTCCATCGTAGCTTTCTGTTAGAGACTACATCCCATTATCTCCTCATTCCGGAAGAAATGACAAGAGGTGATGAGGAATTTAGTTACAGTTTCCCGCCCCCAATCTCTAGAGTCAAGATGTCTACCATGAGTCGCGGATAAGATAGAGCAGTATGATAAAACTTTAAACAAAATATAGTCTAGCATAGTCAGATATAGTCTAAAAGACAGTCCTAATGAAATTATCTGATTATGCTAAAACCTTGGGGATTTCCTACCTTACCGCTTGGCGACATGACAAAGCAGGTAAAATACCATAACAGAGCAACTGCCCACGGGTACGGTAATTGTTGATTACGACCCGAAAAAGATATCAGGGCAAAGCGCAAAACCGAAAAAATTGTAGAAGCCTTAAATTCTCCAACAGATTGATTAAGTTTTCTAGTCAAGCATATCTTACTGGATCTTGAATGATATACTAATTTCATTGCCAAAGTTGATCAATACTTTGACTACGCTCAGTATAAATATGCGTCAAGTAGAAAAGCACATAATCAAAGAAGGACATGACTGGTTTGATTATTGTAGTGACATTACCACTATTTCTCGGCAGCTTTACAACACTGCTCAATTCACTCAGCGTCAAGGTTTTTTCTACGGATGGGGAACTCAATCACAAGCTAGCTTAGACACTTTATTCAAACAAAATGAGAACTACAAAGCAATAAGGGTTCTTGCGTACTTAGCGTGCTTAATTATTAATTAAAGTCTATAAATTTGCTTTAAAAGTAAGGCTTACAGGCGTTCATAATTTAATTTTTAGCAATATGATATAAAATACAGAAAATAATGGCTATTATCTTAGCTCTGCAAGGGTTTCAAGCGGATTATTTAATAAATTCAGCACGCTAAGTACGGAAGAGCCAGAAATAATGGACTAACTAATGAAGAAGTCATATCAATGCTTGAAGATGTAGCTAAAAATGTGATGCCAATAGATGTCAAAGATTTAAGAAGATTAGGAATAGATGAAATTAGTTTGGTCAAAGGACAAGGAAAATTTATTGTCGTGCTAGTAGATATAGATTCAGGTAAATTGATAGGTTTAGTAAAAGAAAGAAAACAAATTGAAATCAAAAAAACCATGAGAATGTGGGGAGAAAAAGTTTTGTCACAAATAGAAGAAGTAAGTATTGATATGACAGGCAATTATAAATCTTTAATTGAGAAGATTTGTCCAAACGCCCTTGTAACGGTAGATAGGTTCCATGTTACTAAATTAGTACATGAAGAATTAAATCGAGCTAGGATAGCAGAAAATAAAATAGCATCTGAGTTAAATGCCCCGGAAAGAAAAAAAGTATTTGAAAGTTTAAAAGGAAATAAATTTACAATTCTAAAAGCCGAGAATAAGCTCACCGAAAAGCAAAAAGATAAATTAAATAGAATTAAACAAGCTTCTCCTTTAATAGCTAGAATGCATTCATTAAAAGAAGATTTTCACAATTTATTTGAAGACAATAAAAATGTGGTAACGGGAACGCTAGAATTAATCAATTGGTTAAAAAAAGCTGAACCATATTATCAAAGAAGTGTGCAGACAATTAAACGGTGGTTTGGAGAAATAGTCGGATATTTTGAACGAAGGACTACCAGTGGAGTAGTAGAAGGAATAAATAATAAACTGAAGTTAATAAAGCGAAGTGGATTTGGATTTAGAAACTTTCGTAATTTTGAGATTAGAGCTTTACTTTCTTGGCATTATCCTATCAATTTAGCACGCTAAGTACGCAAGAGCCGACATATTTAAGACATATGACAACGTTTCAATTATTAGGCATACAGTTTGGAGTCAGTGAATCAACCGCCAATGATACATTTAATTACTGGCTTACAATCCTACAAGAAATCCTGCCATCAAGTTTACTTGAACAAGTAAAAAAAAACGCAAGTGATTACGAGATAGTTCAAGAAATTTTAACAGATTATGAACTAATAGTGGATAGCTGCGAACAGCCGAGAGAAAGACCAGGGGAGTATCAAGAGCAGCAGGATTATTACTCTGGAAAAAAGAAAAGTCATACATTTAAAAATCAAATTACTGTTCTACCTGATGGGAGAGATATTGTTGATATAATTGCGGGAGAGCCAGGACCTAAAAGTGACATAGCTTTATTTCGTCAAGGTCAGAAAAACTTTGAAACCCATCAAAAATTTCAAGGGGATAAAGGTTATGTCGGAGAGTCATCAATTAAAACTCCTACGAAGAAGCCGAAAAAAAGAGAATTAAGCGAATCACAAAAAAAGAAAAATAAACAAATGGCTTCCGACCGAATATTTGTCGAACATTTAATTCGGATATTAAAAATATTTAGAGTGGCGTCTGAAAGATTTAGATTAAATCCAACTAAATATGAACAAATAATTATGACGATATGTGGACTTGTAAGGTTCCGAATAGGAGCCTTAGTCTTATAAATACATGATAGGCGATTTTCACCTCATTAAAATGGACGTGCATCGATACTTATTTTTACCTTATTATCAACAGTAACTGTCTCAAAGCCTTATTTTTGCATTCAGCGTGGCTGATATTCGCAATTGGCGATGGCTACGCCCGCCGCAGGCATCGCTCCTTGAAAGCCAGTCATAGAGAGACATTGGTATTTTTCGGAGATGTCTAATATTTATCGAAGCGTCACGCACCCTACAATTATTAATGTACCCCCAGAGTAGGTCTTAGAAGCTTCTCTGTCTGCTCTTCACCATTCACAACTACCAATGACCTCTACCCTACCAAAATTTCCTCGTCTCAATACCCCAACGCTCCATGAGTTACCCAATGGTTTGACAATCGTCGCGGAGCAAATGCCTGTTGAAGCTGTTAACCTCAGTTTATGGATTAAAGTAGGTTCAGCAGTAGAATCGGATGCCATTAATGGCATGGCGCACTTTTTAGAGCATATGATTTTTAAGGGAACTGAGCAACTGGCTAGCGGCGAATTTGAACGTCGTATTGAAGAGCGGGGTGCTGTAACTAATGCTGCTACTAGTCAAGACTATACCCAATATTACATAACCGCTGCCCCTAAAGATTTTGCTGAACTTGCGCCACTGCAAATAGATGTAGTAGTTAATGCTAGTATTCCCGATGATGCCTTTGAACGGGAAAGGTTGGTAGTTCTGGAAGAAATTAGACGTTCTGAAGATAATCCCCAGCGGCGGACTTTTCGCCGGGCGATAGAAACAGCGTATGAACAGCTACCTTATCGTCGTCCAGTATTGGGACCGGAAACCGTAATATCTCAACTCCAACCCCAGCAAATGCGGAATTTTCACCATACTTGGTATCAACCTCCATCAATTACCGCTGTAGCTGTGGGAAATTTACCTACGGATGAATTAATCGAAATTATTGCCAAAGCATTTACACAAAACAGTCCAGGGTCAACAGTCAACAGTCAACAGTCAACAGTTATTCCTGAATCAGCTTTTAGAAGCATTGTACGGCGGGAATTTATCGATGAAAGTCTTCAGCAAGCACGACTGGTCATGGTTTGGCGGGTTCCAGGGATGATTGAACTCCATCAAACTTATGCATTGGATGTTTTAGCCGGAATTTTGGGACATGGACGGACATCAAGGCTGGTCAGGGATTTGCGGGAAGAGAGGGGTTTGGTTTCCTCGATTTCTGTGAGTAATATGAGCAATCGCCTACAAGGAACATTCTATATTTCAGCTAAGTGTGCAGTCGAAAACTTACAAGCTGTAGAGGAAGCGATCTCCCAACATATCCGCATGTTACAAACAGAGTTGGTCAAAACATCAGAAATTGCTCGCGTACAGCGACGAGTCGCCAACAAATTTATCTTTAGCAACGAAACACCAAGCGATCGCGCCGGTTTATACGGTTATTATCAGACATTGATTGGAGATTTAGAACCAGCTTTTAACTACCCAGCCAGTATTCAAGCTCAGGATGCAACTGATTTAATCCTAGCTGCTCAACAGTATCTTTCCCCAGATGCTTATGGTGTAGTTGTCGTCAAACCAGTTTAAAGTTAGGAGTGAGGAGTTATGAGTTATAGTTTTAGTGCAATTTTCATGCAATAACCAGAGATCCTCGTAGGGGCGCAAGTCCTTGCGCCCCTACCGCGTGGTTTATTTACCTGACTCCAAACTCCCAACCCCGCGCTTCCAACTCATAACTCCCAACTCCCAACTCCTAACTCCTAACTCCTAACTTTAAGATGTGGACGGAATCCCCAGCGGGCATAATCAAGGCTTAATCGTCGCCCCGTGATAACTTTTGATTATGAGACAAACAGCTTTTGATCTCTAGAATATCCCGCTCAATGGTATCTAATCGCCGATCTAACTCGGTCAACAAATGATCAATCCCTTCAGATATAGATTCTTGGTTTCGTTTTAAATGGGCGAAATCTCTCTCTGCTGCGTACTTTTTTTTCTCTGTATTGGCATACCAGAGAATAGCCCCCGTGCCAGTCGTGAAAAGGGCTAAAGCGAAACTAAAAAACGCTATTAATGTATTTATATCAATCTTCATACGACAAAAGATAAAAATTAGGTAGTAATGCATAGTAATGATATACTAAAAAAGTATCGTTAAATACAGGAACTATGAACTGCCCTAAATGCAACTCAAAAAACATCGTCAAAAATGGACACACTCATTATGGTAAACAACGGTTCAAATGTCACAACTGTGAGCGACAATTTGTTGAAAGCCCAACCCGACAACCAATCGATCTCTCAACACGTACCTTGATTGATAAACTTCTACTTGAACGGGTTTCATTAAGGGCGTAGGCGAAGCCCGTCGTAGACATCGCTCGTGTTACTGGTGTTTCATTACGTTGGCTTCAATACTACGTAAATCAGAAATACTACCAAGTTCCCAAAACCGTAGAAGTAACTAAAAAAAAACCATGTCGCTTAATCATCCAAATTGATGAAATGTGGTCTTATGTGGGGTCAAAAGAGAATAAACAATGGATTTGGCTCGCAATTGACGCCACAACACGAGAAATTGTTGGAGTATTTATTGGTGATCGTTCTAGTCAATCAGCAAAACAATTGTGGCGTTCGCGTAGCGGCGGCTTCCGCATCGCTTCCTCCCGTTTATCGTCAATGTGCCGTTTGTTACACAGATTTCTGGGAGGCTTATGAACAAGTCTTACCAAGCAAACGCCACTGTTCAGTTGGTAAAGATAGCGGTCATACAAGTTATATTGAACGATTTAATAATACTTTGCGTCAAAGAGTTTCGCGGTTAGTTCGTAAAACATTATCGTTCTCAAAATCGATTGACAATCACATTGGGGCAATTTGGTATTTCATTCATCATTATAACAACAATTTACGTGCTTAAATCATTACTATGCATCACTACCTGAATTTGAATTGTAGGATTTAATGATTCTTTTAATTTCATCCGGCGATTGACCATCTGCAATCGCATACTCAACTTCCTGCTTTTTCTCCTTAGCACTTGCCAAAGAAGTATTGCCGATGTGAATGCAATGTTTCTTTCTCCCTACCATCCAGCAATACCTATAGTAATGGTGTTTTTTGTTTCCTCGCTTCACCCAGTAGTCTTGTACCCAGTGGGTGTGTTCGTCCGCAAATTCTTCCACTTGTTGCGGACGAACACTTTGACTATTATCTGGCTCATGGTGTTCGTCCGCAAATTCTGGTTCTTGCGTACTTAGCGTGCTTAATTATTAATTAAAGTTTATAAATTTGCTTTAAAAGTAAGGCTTACAGGCGTTCATAATTTAATTTTTAGCAATATGATATAAAATACAGAAAATAATGGCTATTATCTTAGCTCTGCAAGGGTTTCAAGCTGATTATTTAATAAATTCAGCACGCTAAGTACGGAAGAGCCGCATTTTACAGGCATCCTGCCGATAAAAAACTCCTAGCCGCAAGCATTACAGCCTTTCACCCCAAAACAAAAATGGGGCGCATCGCCCCACTAAACCCCCATTAATCACAACTTATGGACACACTGGAATTCAATAGCAATGGCACCAAAGCATCACTTAACAACCCCAAAACCAAGGCTAAAGGTGACAAACCGAAGCGTCATTTACCATCTTTGCCCACCGCATCATCAGCTGCTGATATGTCTACGGTCGCTTTTTCTGGACTCGTAGACAAAACACCAGTTGAGTGGGCATCCCTCAAAAATTACGAAGTCTTCAGCCTGGCCGCTGATGGCTCATTCCCCATGATCAAGGTTTCACGCTGCAAAGCTGTGAAGCTTGCAGACAAGGAAGTAATGATGGTTGGTTCGGTCCGATGCTATCGAATTTCACTTTCAAACCATTAAAATTAGTGACCTTGCAGTGGAATGTAAGGTCACAAAAAGTCGATTAGACATCTCCGAAAAATACCAATGTCTCTCTATGACTGGCTTTCAAGGAGCGATGCCTGCGGCGGGCGTAGCCATCGCCAATTGCGAATATCAGCCACGCTGAATGCAAAAATAAGGCTTTGAGACAGTTACTGTTGATAATAAGGTAAAAATAAGTATCGATGCACGTCCATTTTAATGAGGTGAAAATCGCCTATCATGTATTTATAAGACTAAGGCTCCTATTCGGAACCTTACAAGTCCACATATCGTCATAATTATTTGTTCATATTTAGTTGGATTTAATCTAAATCTTTCAGACGCCACTCTAAATATTTTTAATATCCGAATTAAATGTTCGACAAATATTCGGTCGGAAGCCATTTGTTTATTTTTCTTTTTTTGTGATTCGCTTAATTCTCTTTTTTTCGGCTTCTTCGTAAGAGTTTTAATTGATGACTCTCCGACATAACCTTTATCCCCTTGAAATTTTTGATGGGTTTCAAAGTTTTTCTGACCTTGACGAAATAAAGCTATGTCACTTTTAGGTCCTGGCTCTCCCGCAATTATATCAACAATATCTCTCCCATCAGGTAGAACAGTAATTTGATTTTTAAATGTATGACTTTTCTTTTTTCCAGAGTAATAATCCTGCTGCTCTTGATACTCCCCTGGTCTTTCTCTCGGCTGTTCGCAGCTATCCACTATTAGTTCATAATCTGTTAAAATTTCTTGAACTATCTCGTAATCACTTGCGTTTTTTTTTACTTGTTCAAGTAAACTTGATGGCAGGATTTCTTGTAGGATTGTAAGCCAGTAATTAAATGTATCATTGGCGGTTGATTCACTGACTCCAAACTGTATGCCTAATAATTGAAACGTTGTCATATGTCTTAAATATGTCAACGTTAATAGAATTTGGTCTTCGTTAGATAACTTTACCTTCCGACCACCACCTTTATTTATAATTCTAACTTTCTTTTTTTCTATGTTTTGTTGCTTTTCGGTATCTAAGGCGATCGCCTGTTTTATTAGTTGCTCAAGTTGGTCATACTTTACGCCTACTAACCGCTGTGTTTCTTGAGGGTTATTTTGAATATAACTTAACATGTCACTCATATTTTTGTGGTAAAAAAGATGATTTTATACCCTTTTAGCACAGAATGGTTCTATTTTGGAGATGTCTAATATATGTTCTTGAAAAAAAATGTCTTTCACAGTAATTAGCAAAGGCTGGAATTGCACCAGCATTAAGGGTATCCGATATTTTTTAGCGCATTTTTCAGGCGTCGGAGCGCACATCGTGCCCCCAGGTCGCAAACCACGTCTAAATGCAGGTTATGAACAAAGAAAAATACTCTATAACTTGTATCATATTCTCAATCACTTCAATTTATTTGGGGGCGGTTATGCATCGCAAGCTAACCGAATGATTGAACAGATTCTGCGTTGAGTTAGGGATTGGGGATTGGGGATTGGGGATTAAAAATTTCTATTAAACGTGAATGATGAATTAATAATTATTGATTACAGCACTTTCCTGAATCATGAAGTACAGTAGCAGCAGTTAGCAAACCAATTTCGCAGATGCATAGGATTGATTAGATTTAAAGCAATTGCAATCAATACATCTACCATTTGAGTAGTTTTTGGAGAAAATGTTTTGATAAAAGCTTTAAGCTGTGACCACCAATGTTCAATGGGATTAAAATCTGGTGAATAAGAAGATAGATTGATGACACTGGCACCAACAGATTCAATTATGGGCGTAATTTCATCGATCTTATGGGCAAATAGGTTATCCATTATGACAACTGCACCTTTCCATAATTGAGGCACTAACAACTTTTCTATAAACACGCGAAAAGCATTACTATCCATTGAACCATCTAGTGTCATCACAGCCAATACTTTATCCATACTGATTGCGCCGATAATAGTGACTTTTTTACCTCGATAAAATGGTTTTACATCATATACTCTACTTCCTTTTTCACTACGAGCTTTTGGACGCATTAACCCAAGCAGTAAGCCTGCTTCATCCAAAAAAACCAGATTTTTCGGCTCTATATCTCTGACTTTCTCTCTGTATTCACACCTGAGCAATTGAACTCTATCGGTAGCTGCCTGACTGCTGCGAACCGTTTTTTTTTACGAGTTAGATTTAATTTTTGCAATTCTCTACACATCATGCTGGAACTCACTAGTTGCCCCTCAGTTAAGAGCCAATATTCACAATATTCAGAGAGAGTTGCATCTGGATACTTTTTTACCAATGCAACAAGTTGAGCCGCAGAATCTGCTAATACCGCTTTTTTTCTTGTCCCTTGCTTACCAGGATTAACATGTCCTTTCTCTTTATACTGTCTCAACATTTTTTGTACAAAAGCTTTACCAACACCAAAGTTTACAGCTAACTTTCTAACTGAAATATTTCCTAACTGATAAGCATTGACTATTTTTTCTCTCAGATCGACGGAATATGGTTTCATAATAATAATTTATCTATCTTACATATTGTACTTCACATTGCTGGAAAGTGCTGTATAGCGTTTCTCGCCCTAGTAAGGTACACCCGTAGGGGCACGGCATTGCCGTGCCCTTACACCGCGTGATACAATTTTGTACCTCACTTAACTGAGAATCGCTATAGGTTGAAAACTGCAAGAAAGTATAGTGAAATATTATCAACAACAAACGAACGCTTTTTCCAGCGACTATTTAAATAACTTGTGGGGAGAAATCCATGCTTGTCCTTACTTTAGTATTAATAATCTCAACCGCGATTTTGTCGGTACTAAAGGGTTTTCTGTGGTGTTTGTGCGATCGCATCTGTCAATGGTAGAACAGCAGTTTCCCTACTTCAAGCCTTATCTAGATTTAGCTTTGCAGCCAAATTGTAATGCTTTTTACCTCAATCCTTTACTGTTAAAAGAGGGTTCCCGTGTCGATCCGCATATTGATCGCTCTTTGCGTTCCTATTGTAAAACCATTGAGCCGCCTGCAGTTGTGAGTGTTCTTTATGTGCGGGTACCCTCAGATATGCAGGGGGGAGAACTGGTACTGCGATCGCACAAACGCCAACTTGGACAAATTAAGCCGCAAATGAATACTTTACTTTACTTTCAGGGCGATTTAACCCATTCTGTAAATGGTGTCAAAACCCCAGGCGATCGCCTTAGCTTAGTTTGTGAACAGTATAGCTTAAGTGAGGCTGAACTTCAAGAAATTCCACCGTTCACCGTAGAATCAAGAGTTGCTCAGTCTACAAAAAAGAAAAGCATACTACTGGCGAATCAACGGTAAGACATCTTACAGCCATTTTCAGGTAAATAGACAACGCTTTTGGGGCGCAAGGCCTTGCGCCCCAAAAGCGTGGTTCAAATGAATGAAAATTGCTGTAATAATGTTGACCGTTGAGTGTTGACATTGATACTCCCCACGTCTAAAGCCGGGGGATTCTTAAAGAGTCCATAAACGAACTTTTAATGGTGCTATCAAAGACACCCTAGACGCTCATAACAACCACCACGGAAGTGCTGCAATTGCGCTTACTTTTCTTTTTTCGTTTTCTGAGTCCATCACAACGCCAGTTAGGTACGCTCAACATCCTGCCATTATTTGCCCTTTAACTATTCCAAATCAAGTTGGATATGTCCGTTGCCGGGATTGCTCCGTACTAGGATGAATCAACGCGCAGATGGTTGTTCTTACTCACAAGCTCTTCAATTATACCACTGTGGCCCAAGCCACACAATCGTTTCACGGAACTTAAAAGTTCCTACCGACTTATCCCCATGTCTAAAGCCAGGGGCTTGCGTCTCGCTTTTTGGTCAACGGTCAAAGACTGTATTGTTGTATAATTATACCAATTTGAGAAAAGAATGGCACAGGGTAGGGACACAAGGCCTTGCGCCCCTACAGATTATCGATGTGTTGCAAAAAATTTTTGAATTGGTATTGAATTGGTATTAAGCCACTAGAGGCGCAATTTGAGCAACAGCACGTTTGAGTTCTAGAAACAATATTCCTTGTTTGAGTTCAGAACTTGCTAAAACTAATAAAACTGCGTCTTGTCCACAGCTAACTACAACGCCATAGCCTTTTTCGCCTTCAACAACAATTCGGTCAACTGTACCACGAACCAATTCATTACCGATGCGTTCGCCCAATGATAACATAGCTGCAGACATAGCAGCAGTGCGGTCTTCATCCATGTCTGATGGGAGTACAGAAGCTAAAGCTAAACCATCAGGACTGACCAAAGCCGCACCTTGAATATTAGGTATTCCATTCACAAAGTTTTGCAGAAGTTTTTGTAGCATTGAAACGTTAATCATCCGTTTGTCCTCATTGATTTCGGCTTAATATTGTTTATTTGTTTATTGGTTAATTTTAGTAAAAAAAGCAACATATTTTCTGCTTTAATGAGTATTAAATCATAAAAAATTAATACTTAGCAATAAATCATGCAAATCGTTGCTAGGAAAGCAATTTGGAGCTTTTGCTTGGTGGTGTTATTTCTCGTCAGGAGTGGAGACGCCATAGCGGGTGAATTATCTCAACGCTTGACAAATTTTCCTCGGTGGGAAAAATTAACTTCTGTGCAACCTGCTACAGGGGATTTGGTTTATCCTGACTGGATGGCTGGTTCTTGGAAGGTTACGAGTACCTTAGTGGATTTAGTTGCGCCATTAGCGCCAGAAATTGTTACCAAAGAAATGGGTTTAAAGCCTCGCCCTTCTAGGGCGACTTTGATATAATATTGCCATGATCACACTAAAGTTTAAGCTGTACGAACACAAAAGGAATAGACACCTGAAACGGATGATCAACGCCGCAGGGGTGATCTATAATCATTGTATTGCTCTACATAAACGGTACTATCGCATGTGGGGCAAACACTTAAACTGTGCAAAACTCCAGTCTCATATTGCCAAATTAAGAAAACGGCATCAATTTTGGCAATCAATAGGTTCTCAAGCAGTGCAAGATATCTGTCAACGCATAGAGAAAGCCTACCAATTATTTTTTAAACATAATAAGAAAGGAGTCAGACCACCGAATTTTAAAAAGGTTAAAAAATACAAATCATTCACTCTTAAACAAGCAGGTTATAAACTCTTAAGTGGGAATAGAATTAAAATTGCCAATCGAGTTTATCAATTTTGGAAATCTAGAGAGGTAGAGGGCAAAATCAAAACATTAACCATTAAACGCACTGCACTAGGTGAGTTATTTATGGTGATTGTAGTTGATAATGAGTTAGAACCAGAAATTAAATCAACGACTGGTAAAATAGCGGGGTTTGATTTCGGGTTGAAGACATTTCTAACTTGCTCTGATGGAACTTTAATTGATTCTCCAGAATTTCTCAAGCAATCTCTGAATGCTATTAAGAAAGCTAGTAAGAACCACTCCAAAAAGGTAAAACGGTCAAACAATCGTGAAAGAGCTAGAAAGAATTTAGTTCGTCAACATGAAAATGTTTGTAACCGTAGACGTGATTGGTTCTGGAAATTAGCTGATCAATTGACAGACAAGTTTGATGTTTTATGTTTTGAAACCCTAAACCTCAAAGGTATGCAACGTCTTTGGGGTAGAAAAATATCAGACGTGGCTTTTGGAGAATTTCTCCAAATATTGTCATGGGTAACTAAAAAGAAAAACAAACAACTTGTTTATATAGATCAATGGTATCCATCTAGTAAAACTTGTTCTCATTGTGGGCATATTTTAGAAAATCTAGATTTATCCATAAGACAGTGGCGTTGTCCATCTTGTCAATCAATTAATGGACGTGATGAAAACGCCGCGAGAAATATTCAAATGGTTGGGGCATCAACCATTGGGTTAGGTGATGTTAGACTGGCCATGCCAGCAATTGCTGTTTGACTCCAGAATCTCCGCCCTTTTAGGGCGGGGAGTATGTCAATTTAAAGCAGGCTCTCAAACAGTCGCCCTTTATCGCTATCGCCTAGAATTTTTACCACAGGAAACAGGGATTAGGGATTAGGGATGAGGTTTTTTATTATGACTCCGCATCCATAATTCAGAACTTTTTTGCGTTAGCCTATCGCCGTAAAATCCCATAATTAAGAACCAAAATCAACGTTTCCCAATCCCCAATCCCCAATCCCCAATCCCCAATCCCCAATCCCCAATCCCCAAATTCTCAGCCACAAGAATGATTTATTAATTGAGCTATTGATTTTATGTATTAAATATGTAATATAATAAATTACAAGCTACTGCTCGCGTTCTTGGAAGGTGTGCATCATGGCAAAATTTAGAGATATACTCAATTACTTTCGTCCCGACTGGAAGTGGAGTATTTTCAGCATTACAGTATCCAGTATTAACGAAATTATTGATTTGACTGTACCTTATGCTATCGGACAGATTCTAAACGTTTTGTCTGGACAACCGTTAGACAAACCACTTCAAGGCGCGATCGCAATTTTTTTAAACATTATAAATTACCCAGCCAGTAAACCTCTATCTTTGGGAGTGTTACTGGGTTTAATTTTCGTTGTCACCGTATTGAGAGCGCCGTTTGAAGCTTGGTTAACCCATTGGTTTCACTGGGATATACCATTAAGGGCGCGTCGTATTCAGGGACAAAAAGCTATAGAAAAAATTCTCAGTTTACCACTAGAATTTTATGACGAAAATAACCCTGGACGTATAGCAGGAAGAGTATCTAGAGGTCTTACTAATCATACATGGACTTATCCAGAGATTGCTGGACAGTTAATTCCTAAACTATCGCGAGTGCTGGGAATTTTTGTGTTTATCTGGTTTATTGAGTGGCGGATTGCGATATTATTTCTGATTTCATTTGGAATTATCCTCAGCTTGAGCTTGCGGAAATTACAGCGGCTAATTTTGCACGAGAGTATCCTGGATAAATACAGTGAAAATACAGAAAGTCGCACTTCGGAAATTATCACAAATATCAAAACTGTTAAAGCCTTTGCGACTGAACCTGAAGAACTAAAGCGGCAAAGTCAAAGGTTAAAACGAGAGTTAACAGTTGTAGAGTATCGCATTCACAAAGGTTATGTAAAACTTGCTAGTTGGCAACGCACGATGGTACAGTTTGCTGTATTTCTCGTGCTAGGTTTAACTTTAGCAGAAACAGTCAGCGGTAAGATTTCTTTAGGTCATTTTATCATGACATTAACTCTTTCGAGTATGGCTTATGCTGAAATTCAACCAATTAGTAACCTAGCAGAAGTATTCGCCCGGCGCTATTCTTCTATGGTGCGGTTTCACGAATTTATGCAAGAACCATCCGCTATTGATGGAGATTCGTTCTTAAATGAGCAACAGCCAACAGAATTACCTTATCAATTTTCTGGAAAACTAGAATTTTCTGGTATCAGTTTTGGGTATGATGCCAATCGCCAAGTTTTACAAGATATCAATCTTTTGATTGAGCCATATCAAACAGTAGCATTAGTAGGGCGTTCCGGTTCTGGGAAATCCACCTTAGTCAAACTATTATTGCGGTACTTTGAACCTCAACAAGGACAAATACTGATTGATGGTCAAGATATTCGCACCTTAGATGTGGGTAAATATAGACGAAGATTGGCGATCGTTCACCAAGAAGTAGACATTTTCAACGGTACCTTATTGAATAATCTCACCTATGGCAGACCAAACGCCAATTTTGAGCAAGTTCAGCAAGCTTGTAGAATAGCCAGAGTTGATGAAGTGATAGAACAACTACCCCAGGGATATTACACCGTTGTCGGCGAACGTGGTGTCAGATTATCAGGAGGACAAAGACAGCGCTTAGGAATTGCTAGGGCCTTGCTAGTCGAACCAGACGTGCTGGTGTTTGATGAGGCTACCTCCAGCCTAGATTATGAATCAGAGCGTTCAATACAACTAGCCATGCGATCAATTCAGGGAACTCGCACCACGATTATTATTGCCCACCGCCTGAGTACAGTCCGGGAAGCCGATAAAATTGTAGTTCTAGATCAGGGAAGGATTGTCGAAGTAGGTAGACACGATGAACTATTGCGCCAAGAGGGAATTTATCGCCGCTTGCACTCCTTGCAAGAAACCGGCGAACTCCTGAGTTAGGCTACACAAACCAGGTTTCTGGAAGAAAAATAATTTTTCTCTAACCCCTTGCAATTTCCGAAAACTGCTGCTAAAGTAAATAATTGTGGGACAAATGGGTCGGTGTCCGAGTGGTTAATGGAGACGGACTGTAAATCCGTTGGTTTACGCCTACGCTGGTTCAAATCCAGCCCGGCCCACCACTTGTAAAGTTATGAGTTATAATGACTGAGGTAACAGCATTGTAACTCTTAACTTAAAAATCAAAAGTGTATTTTGCCCGTGTGGCTCAGTGGTAGAGCACACCCTTGGTAAGGGTGAGGTCACGAGTTCAATCCTCGTCACGGGCTTGTTTTTCATGAGTCTAATCAACGGTAGAGTAAGGGTTTGAGCCTTCGGAAGTGACTTAGGGGTTTAGGAACTGAGTCCCTTACTAATATTTTTGACTATGATTTGACTATGATTTGACTATGATTTGGGTATCGGGTGAAAATTTTGGGTATCGTACTTGTGTTTTGACTATGATTTGACTATGATTTTTGTAGAGCAATTTATTTTAATAGTCAAAATCTATGAATAGAATACAAAAGATATCCAAGGGGTCAGTAGGTATTGAATCATTTCAAGGTAGATTACGACTGAGATTGCCAAGACAAATTTACGAAGGTAAACAAAAGTATCTGACTTTGAATTTAGCTGATACACCTGAAAATCGTCAGCTAGCAGAACAGAAAGCACATGAGATAGAGTTAGACATTATCTCAGGCGAATTCGACGAAAAACTAGCCAAATACAAGCCACAAAGACACTTATCAATAGTCAATCCCGATGAACCTCAAATAGTCTTAACAATTTCTCAACTATGGGACAGATATATTGATTACAAACGCCAATCACTCAAACCGACAACACTGGATAAACTGGCGGTATTAGAAAAACATATTAAACGCTGTCCATATCAAGCTTTAGATGAAGGGATGAAAATTCGGATTTCACTATTGCAACAAACAACCAATTCACAAGCCAAAGATGTACTCATGTATCTATCAGCAGCTTGTAAATGGGGAATGAAGCGCGGTTTAGTGACATTTAATCCCTTTGAAGGAATGTATAACGAGCTTCCCAAGCATAAATGGCAAGATAATTCACAACCTAATGCTTTTAGTGAAGAAGAAAAGCAAAAGATAATTCATAGTTTTAGAAATCACAAACCAGCTAAAGGAATAGGTTACAGCCATTATGCACCATTTGTGGAGTTTTTATTCTTAACAGGATGCCGTCCCTCAGAAGCTATTGGGTTACAATGGCAGCATATTACACCAGATTGTTCCAAAATTACCTTTGACAGCGCATTAGTTCAGGTGGGGAACGGTGAAAGAGTGAGAGTTGATGGCTCGAAAAACAATAAGAAGCGAACTTTTAACTGCAACCAAAGATTGCAAGAATTGTTATTGAAAATAAAACCAGAAAATCCTCACGCTGAATCTTTAGTATTTCCCTCACCGGAAGGACTATCAATACATTACAGAAACTTTTCGCGCCGTGCATGGGATAAAATTGTAGACTCATTGGTAGAACGTAAAACAACTCCCTACTCTTGTCGTGATACTTTCATATCTGAGCAAATCGCCAAAGGAGTTCCTACGGCTGTAGTTGCTAAATGGTGTGATAATTCAGTGGAGATGATTGAGCAAAAATATCTTGATTCTCAGATATTGGAGCAATTGAAACCGCTGTAATATATATTTTTTTTATTTATGCAGCAACTACACACTCTTGCTAAAGTTGATATTTATAATTTTAATCCTCATCACGGGCTTATTATTGTTTCTATAGTGTGCGTCAGCCAACAGCTTTGAAAATCAGTGCAATTATTACCCTGACGCACCATACGAAGATTTTATTTTTTAGTTATCAATAGGTAAAATACATAAAGTTAAAATCCATTATGCTTCTGTAAAGTAATCAGAATCTATTTTCTTTACTTCATAAGAAACAAATGGTGTTACTCCAACATTGTGTTCTATCATCAACTCTGCAAGATTTTGACCGTCTATGAGAATTATACGACTATCAATCCTTGATACAAAATCTATCGCTTCTTTAGTAAATGTTGATGAAGTAATAAAAATACCTTTTTTAGCACGGAAACCCTGTAGAGTTCCAGCAAACTTCTGGATTTCTGGTCTACCTATAGAATTTTCCCAACGTTTAGCTTGAAGATATATAACGTCAAGTCCAAGACGGTCTTCATTAATAATTCCATCAATTCCACCATCTCCACTTCTTCCTACCGTTTGTCCTGCATCTTTGCGTGTACCACCATATCCCATTTTGAGAAGTAAATCAACCACAAGCTTTTCAAAAAAAGCTGGGGAAGATTTCTTGATTGTTTGTATAATATCAGTTGCTAAATCTTGGTTTAATTTTTGTATAGCTGTTTCTATATCTTCTTCCGGTGTCTGATTGCTTATTAGTTCACTCTGATTATTTCCTGATTTATTTTCTAATTTCCTGTTACTTTTAAAATCTATAAATTCCGAAAATTGCTCCAGAAATTTTACATTTATATCCTGGGGATTTTTGTTAATAATTTTCAGCCCACGTTCTGTAATTCGGAAATATCCTCTTCGTGTATATTCCAATAACCCAGCTTTTTTCATGTATGTTCGCGCCCAACCAACACGGTTATCAAAAGCAGACTGGCGCCCACTCGGTAGCAACTCTTTGCGTGCTTCATCTGATAACTTAAACTTCTCAGCCAAATATTCAATAGATTCCTGTAGTGAATGTTCTTTCTCGTCTACTAGTAGTTGTAGCAACGGTAGCATGATGCTTTGATAGTCGGGTATCCTCATGATTACAATCAGTATAAAACATGACTATAGATTATAACCTTCTCAGAATTATGTATATATATCAGATAATAAATAGCGCTAGTAGCCTAAAATACAAACTATTTACCTATCCCTCAACCCTTCCATAAGCCTTCCTCACCCAATATCCCCTAGCCGGCTTATCCAACCCATAAGCCTTACACCACTTCTCTACAGCCTTATCAGACACACCAAAATCTCTACCAATTTGCGCCGTTGGCTTTTCCCACACCAACTTTGCTAATTCTTCCTTTGATGGCCTTTCAACTTTCCTGGTGTGAATTCTCGAATCTGGACTAACCTTCCTAGTTGTTAAATCAACGCCAAATTCTTTGTAGGTTCGCTTAGGCGCTACTTCAGTAAACTCTGTAAAATCCTCCCACCAATAAAAAGGACTGGGAGATTTAGGGGGCGTTGATCTGATGCGACAACCGCCAAACTTAATTGATGGATATACTACTTTGTTGATATCCGGTAAATAAAGACCATAAAAGTCAAAGTCATCAGGTTTGTATTTTCTATAATGATTGCCGTTCTTATCTGCCCAACTAGTTTTATTTTTAATTTCGCCGTCGCTGTTATATTTAGCCTGAATTCTATAAAACTTACTATTGTCGTAGGCAACCAGATCAAAAGGTAAATGCTCACACACCAGTGGTGTCAAAATTGAGTATCCTTTAATTGCTAAATCTGCTATTGCTTTAGCTGCAGCTATATCGCCTTTGTCTTTCGTGTGGTGCATTGATGCAAAAATTAAAGCCTCTAGGACAACTTACCATAAAAAGGCTTCTCAAAGGTTCGTATTGAGTTAAAACGGGTGTGGCAGGAATCGAACCTGCGGCTGACTGTTTAGAAGACAGTTACTCTATCCCCTGAGTTACACACCCAAGCTAAAAACGTGGCTCTTTAAGGAGTCATCTGTTTAGATTATACCTCTTTTTACCAGCAACAGGCAAGCAAAAATTGCAGATTTTTCATCGGCAAGGCTAAGATCCAAATTGCTATTTGGTAAATATACACTAAAAATGTAACAAAAGGGGCGCTAATTTAGATATATTGTTTTGTCAACGGGTACTTTACCCCTTAGCGTAAACACCCTCTGGGCGGCTAACCATAAGAAAGCTTCTCGTTATTGCGAGGCTTGCTCCTAGGGCACGCTAAGTAATCGCACGCTTGGCGATGCCGCCACATGCGATTATAGATCGCATATCGAGAATGCCCCTGAGAGGAGTTATTTGCTAGTTCTATGTTTATTCTCAAACGGCAGAATGTTGAAATATCAACTATTCACCACCCAAAACGGGATCAGCAGGTGTCGATCCTCCATTATCAGGGGCAAGCCTTTCGCTTAATTAGCGTTTTCAAAGCTAGTCAAGAGGAAGAAGCTAGAGCCTTATGGAGGGATTTAACCGATAATCAAGGTAAAGCCTGTGTCTTGCTCGAAGAACCAGAGCGGTTTAGCGTCTGGGGTAAAATACGTTTAGAGCAGCTAGATAGCGATACAGGTGGTGATGGCCAAATCGCGATTTTCATCCAAGGGAGTATTTTGCTGCTGCAAGCTGTCTATATGGAGGTGGAAGAGTTGTTAGGGAATCGTCAAGCGGCTTTATTTGAGAAAGATATTACACAGGTTTTGCGCCAAAAGCAATTACCGGGAGTATCAACACCTGAAGCCGTCAAATACTTGCTGACTAACAACCCACTGGATACAGTCAACCTTCCGGTTTGGCCAGAAAAATATGTGATTAGCTTCTTACAAGAACTGTATAGACTAGGAAAAGCGTATTTTGGCAATGCTAACTTTGCCTATCAAGTGATTGATCGGTTACAAGATATGCCAGAACCAGAGCGATCGCTGTTTATCACTTGGCTAAATCAGTCTTCACTGAGTAAACTGTGGCAATAGCATGGACGTGGAAGGAAATTGCTGTCACCAGCACTTGCTTTTGACGCTCGATGGGGTATGGTTTGGCAAAGCCATGAACTACTACCGCTGGGCAAAATTAAAAATTCAAACTTCAACAGGCTTTGATTTTAGGCTTGGGCGCTGTTTTGAATGATAGTTTTATTTCTCCGGTAATGTACTACTTGATGCTCATCCATGCTTCCACACGGTCCTGCTCGCGAAAATATTGCCAGAGTGTATTCACATAGCCAAGACTTATGAGTAGTTCTTACGAAAATTCCTACCGTCCGCCATCGATTTTTACCACTGGGAACATTATTTTGCTGAATATTGGCTGGGCGGTGCTAGCACTGTTATACTTTTTATTGTTTAGTGCCAAAGTTCCAGGAGCGGATGGGACGCAAAGTCGTGCCGAATGGTATGTAATTGGTACAAATATTTTTGAAGCGGTAGCTTACCTGGGTGCGGGTATCTTATGCTTGAGGAATTGGCGTAGTCCACAGATTGTCAGTGGTCGCAATGTTTGGCTCGCAATTGGCATAGGTATGCTGTCCTATTTCCTAGGAGGAATATTTTTCGGTTATACGGAAATAATTTTAAAGAAAGAACCGGATGTATCTATTGGCGATGTGTTTTTTGTACTGACTTATTTATCCCTTGGTGTAGGCATGATTTTGGCAGCAGTTTCTAGAAGAATCAATTTGGAAAAATGGCAATGGCTAATTGTTTTGGCCATTGCAGTGTTTGGCAGTCTTTTAGCTTGGTGGATTTCTCTGCAACAAGCAACAACCTTAGATCTGCTAGGCTCGATTTTAAATTGGTTTTATATAGTTAGCGATGTGGCTATATTAATTATTGCCACCACTCTGCTGTTAACCTTTTGGGGGGGGCGACTTGCCCAATCTTGGAGAATGATTGCAGCAGCGGCCTTTTCGCTATACATTGCAGATATGTGGTTTAAATACGCCCAAGGTTCCAACTATCAAAGTGGGGACGTACTAGAAGTATTTTGGGTGTTTAGTGGGGTGTTATTTGGTATGGGCGCTGCCCTAGAATATGACACATCATTAAGCCGAACGCGGCGGGAGCGCGGACGAAAAAGAGCTTAGAAGAAAAGATTTTTGGTGTCTACCGTGAGAAAACTAACAGATTCTGACAAACAAGAAATCCTTAAATTATATCGAGAAAGTGCTGAAACAACCTCAACCTTGGCAGATCGCTATGGCGTCAGCAACTCGACAATTAGCCGTCTGCTTAAAAGTACCTTACCAGAGGAGGAGTATGAGTACCTCGTTTCTTTGAAGCGGGCTGCGAGAACTCCTGAAGGTAGGGCACAGGTAAGTTACGACCAGTTGCCTTTATTGAGTAAATCAGAGCCAGCAACAAAAGTAACCAGCAGCGTCAGCCAGCCCTTGGAATTGCCGAAAGTTCAACCAGTTAAGGCCTTAGTCGAGGAGGAACCACAAGAAGACGATTTAACCACGGGTATTCGCCGGGTGCGAAAGCGTTCTTTGTCAGAGGAAATACCAACGCCTATTGTCAAACCAACGCTCCCAAAAAAAGCAACGCCTATCGCCAAACCAACGCCACAACCAGTGGCTGAACAGTTAGAGCTTTTACAAACCAAGCCGCCGATCATTTCCAGCATTCCTAATCCCTTATTAGACGATGAACGTCCTGAAGTCAAGGTCTTAGCTGAAATGCTAGGCGAAGATTTGCTAGACGAATCAGATGATTTGGAAGATTTGGATGATGACTTGGAAGAATACGATGATGACTATGACGAAGACGACCTCGAGGAAGCCACACCTCTAGTCACAAGACGTAGACCAGGGGAAGCATCTGTTCCCGTCTTACCATTATCAGCAGCTCATTTGCCGAAAACTTGCTATTTGGTGATTGACCGCGCCTCGGAATTAATTACCCGACCACTCAAGGACTTTGGTGATTTGGGACAAATTCCCATCGTCGAAACCCAGCAAAAAACCCTGCCGGTGTTTGATAACCACCGAGTTGCAAAGCGCTTTTCTACCAAGCGCGATCGCGTAATTAAAGTTCCCGATAGTAAAATGCTGCACAAGACTCGTACTCATCTCCAAGCTAAGGGAATCACCCGGCTGTTAATTGATGGTCAGGTCTACTCTTTGTCTACGGTTTAGAGTTACAAGTTAGGAGTCCTAACTCCTAACTCCTAACTTACAGCAATTTTCACTCATTTGAACCACAGATCTTCGTAGGGGCGCAAGGCCTTGCGCCCCTACCCTGTGGTCTATTTACCTGAAAATGGCTGTAACCAGGACTTACGCTAGTGTCACATTTAAAGAATGGTGCCTGACGCCACAAGTCTTGTGAGTGGGTACAATATTTATCGCAGCGTCACGCACCCTAAGATTATTAATGTGCCCCCAGAGTAGGTCCTATTAACTATAAACAGCCGCTGCGAAACGGTTTGCCAAGTTAATAATGTCTTGTTTGCGGACAATTTGGTTAATCCAATCTTGGGGAATATTTTCTATCCCGTAATAAATTCCTGCTAACCCACCTGTAACTGCGGCGGTAGTATCGGTATCTCCGCCTAGGTTGATAGCTGTGAGTACAGCATCGGCGTAGGATGAACTATTTAATAAACACCAAAGGGATGCCTCCAGGGTATCAATTACATAGCCGCCAGAATTAATCTCTTCTACAGGTAAATTGGCAATTTCACCACTCAATACTCTGCTAAACAAAGGCTTTTCTAAAAGGAAATCACGTGCAGAATAAATTGTCTGGACTTTGTTTAAGCCTTGTAAATAAGCTGCTTGGGGGTCAGCGCCTTCGAGTAGGGCTACGGCGATGCTAATATAGATACCACAAGCCATGAGCGATCGCGGATGGGCGTGGGTAATTCCGGAAACGTCATGTACCCGCGAAATCAATTCATCGAAAGTTAAGATTTGGTGACAATATGCCATCGGCAAAATTCTCATCAAAGAACCATTGCCATTGGTATTTTCAATTTTTCCACCCGCATCTTGTGGTAGAATGCCCTGTTTAAGGCGCATAATCGCTGCATGGGTGGTAGTGCCAATATCAAATAATTCCCCACGAGGAGTCCAGTAACCTGCCTTGTACCAGCGCCAAAATGAATTGGCTATAGCATCCAGAGAATACCCCCTACAAAGACTTTCTGCCAAGCAAAACGTCAGCGAACTGTCATCAGACCAAGTTCCTGGCGGTTGGTTCCAGGTGCCATAACCCATCATCGTTGTCACCGGAGATTTAACTCGTTCAGCGCGGCTAGTAAACTCCACCGGCACACCCAACGCATCACCGACACATAAACCCATCAAACCAGACAAAGTTTTTGCAGCAGTTAGCATTATTCAATCTCCATGAAAACTACTAAAACTTAACTTTAGAGATTCCCTATAAAGCTTATTGCAATAGCTGCTACAGCCTACTTTTCATCCTATGTGAAAAGTAGCCAAAATGGGTGTGAAAAAGTTATTTTATCGCATTATTGTAGGGGCAGGGCAATGCTGTGTACTTCATTTACCTACAGGGCTTACGCTAGTGTCACATTTAAAGAATGGTGCGTGACGCCACAAGTCTTGTGACTACGTACAATATTTATCGCTGCGTCACGCACCCTACGATTATTATTGTGCCCCCAGAGTAGCTCTTAAAATGTTTAAATCACAGAGTCGGCTTTTTGCCGTGTTAAAATTAAAATATTCCTCATAATTCAGACCGGATTTTCGGGGATCAAGTAGCCGAATGGGTGCTTCTCAAGTTTGCAGCTTCGGCTTCAAATGATGCCTTATTAAGAACTGCGTACAACTCTAATGGTTAAATCCCCTGCTTCCCCGATCGCTAGCCGTAACCCTTCCAAAGTAGAAGGAATCAAGGAAAATAGTAATTTTTTACGTGAACCCGTAGCCACTGAGATACTTCAGGACACAACTCACTTTAGCGAAGATGCAGTACAGATCCTGAAGTTTCATGGGTCTTATCAGCAGGATAACCGTGATCATCGTGTCAAGGGACAGGAGAAAGATTATCAGATGATGCTGCGGACGAAAAATCCTGGTGGGTTAGTACCACCACAGCTTTATTTGGCTTTAGATAAGCTGGCTGATGAATATGGTAACAATACTTTACGAGCAACTACCCGTCAAGGATTTCAGCTGCATGGAATTTTAAAGCAGAATCTCAAGACAGCAATTGCCACAATTGTCAACAACTTGGGTTCAACTTTGGGCGCTTGCGGCGACATTAACCGCAATGTGATGGCGCCACCTGCACCCTTTAAAAATCGCCCAGAGTACGAATACGCTTGGGAATATGCCCAAAATATCGCTGACTTGCTATCACCCCAAACTGGCGCTTATTACGAAGTTTGGCTAGATGGGGAAAAGGTAATTAGCGGTGAAGAAAACCCACAGGTGAAAGCGGCGCGACAAGGCAACGGTAATGGGACAATCTTGGAGAACACAGAAGAGCCAATTTATGGTACTCATTATATGCCCCGCAAATTCAAAGTTTGCGTGACAGTACCTGGTGATAATTCTGTAGATTTATATTCCCAAGACCTGACTTTGGTAGTCATTACCAATAAAAAAGGCGCACTCGAAGGCTTTAACATCTTGGCTGGTGGCGGTTTAGGGCGAACACACAATAAAGAAGAAACCTTCGCCAGACTAGCAGACCCCATTGGTTATGTCGCTAAGGATGACGTTTACGACCTAGTAAAGGCGATTGTGGCTACCCAAAGAGATTATGGCGATCGCTCTGACCGTCGTCACGCTAGATTAAAATATTTAATCCACGATTGGGGTGTCGATAAATTCCGCACCCAGGTTGAAGAATACTTTGGGAAAGCAGTCGCACCCTTCAAAAAACTGCCAGAGTTTAAATATCAAGACTTTCTCGGTTGGAACGAACAAGGGGATGGTAAGCTATTTTTGGGCATTTCCATTGACAATGGTCGAGTCAAAGATGAAGGTTCGTTTCATCTGAAAACCGCCCTGCGCGAAATTGTCGCACAATTTAACTTACCCATCCGCCTAACACCCAACCAAAATCTGCTATTTTACGATATCGAACCAGATAACAAGCCAGCGATTCAAGAAATTCTTGACCGTTGCGGCGTTATTGCAGACCCCAGCCAAATCGAACCTTTAGTCAGGTTTGCAATGGCTTGTCCAGCTTTACCCACCTGCGGCTTGGCAATCACCGAATCAGAACGGGCAATACCTGGTATTTTAGAACGGATTCGCGCTTTGTTGGATAAAGTGGGTTTACAAAATGAACATTTTGTGGTAAGGATGACAGGATGCCCCAACGGCTGCGCCCGTCCTTATATGGCAGAATTAGCCTTTGTGGGTAGCGCCCCCGAATCTTACCAATTATGGTTAGGGGGTTCACCAAATCAGACGCGGTTAGCACAGCCTTACACAGAAAAGCTGCACCATAACGATATAGAAAGCTTCCTAGAGCCAATTTTTGTCTTCTTCAAAAAGACGCGCAAGCAAAAGGAAAGCTTCGGCAATTTTTGCGATCGCGTTGGATTTGATGCAATCCGCGAATTTGCTACTACCTACGACCCCGAAGCTGTCAATGGTACAAGCAAATCGCGCCATCGGGTCAGCCTGCAGGATGAGCTTTATATTAAACTCAAAACAGAAGCAGAACGTCAAGGCAAGCCCATGACTGAGGTCGTACAAGCAGCGTTAACGGCTTATTTTGAGACTCTGTAGGCAAAAATTTTCACCACAGATAAACACAGATGGACATAGATAAATCCATCTGTGGTTTCCAATATCATGTCTCAACTACAACGAATTGCGATCGCACCGGATCAACTCGAACAAGGGCAAATTTTACTAACAGCCCAGCAACTACATTATCTAGCGCGTGTATTGCGTTTGCGTGGAGGCGATCGCTTTATTGCAATGGATGGTATGGGTAAATGGTGGTTAGCACAGCTAGAAGGGGAACAGGCGCAGGTATTAGAACCACTGGTAGTAGAAACTGAATTACCTATATCAATTACATTGATGATGGCTTTACCGAAAGGCAATGGATTTGATGAAGTTGTCCGGTATTGTACGGAGTTAGGAGTAACTTGCATTGCCCCGGTATTGAGCGATCGCACTTTACTAAATCCCAGTCCCCAAAAGCTGGAACGCTGGCGAAGGATTGCAGCCGAAGCAGCTGAACAATCAGAGCGTTCTTTCGTGCCGACCATATTAGAACCTGTAGCCTTTAGCACTGGGTTATCATCGGTCATCAGTAATTTATCATTCAGCCAGCCATATATTTGTGTGACTCGTGACGACTCCCCCCATTTAAAAGATTGCTTACACGACAAAAGACAAAGCACAATTGTGATGGCGATTGGCCCAGAAGGGGGATGGACACAAACAGAAGTTGAAAATGCCATAGCAGCTGGATTCCAACCAGTTTCCCTTGGTCGTCGTATCCTGCGAGCAGTCACAGCCCCAATTGTAGCATTATCCTTGATTTCCGCAGCCTATGAGGTATAAAGGATCTAGGTCTCACCCATAGCCGCGAGACATGAATCCAGTGTGCATTGAAACTAAGTAATGATTGAGCAGGTTGCGATCGCCTTTGAACATAGAGATTATCAAACAGCTGCTAAACTACTCAAACAGCTGCTAAAAGAATCCCCAGATAATCCTTGGGTGCAATTTTACCTCGGACGGCTGTATGAAGTATCCGCAAAGCGTCGGGATGCAGAAAAAATTTATCGCCAACTGCTGCGGGAAACAGCCAATGCTAAAATCTTGACACTAGCACGCCAAGGCTTGCAACGACTGCAAGAAATAGAGCAAGAAGAAAGACAGCGTGCAATTGTCCAAGCAACAGCCGAACCCAACAATACCGAATTAGGTGTACTAGTATTAGAGCCTCTGAGTCAAGAACTCAAAGCCGCAGCAGCGCTGAAATTCGCCCAGATTATGCAGATAGACACTTACACCGCCCGCTTGGTGTTACCCAGTCGCTCCTGGCGATTGTATCGTACTGGACAAGTAGGAGAACTTAAATTTTATGGTAAACAATTACAAAAGGCTGGTATTCCCTGCTTTTGGGCAACTCTAACTGCAATTAAACAAATTCAAGTATTTCAAGTCAACTATTTCGGACAATTTGCGCCACAATCTACTGTTATTTGCCATAACCAAGCAAATCAACTCGGTTCTCTCACCTTTAACTGGTCAGAAGTCAAAGCACGAGTGGTAGGACTGTTACCCATTTTTGAGCAAGTTGTAGATGTTGACGCCCACCATAAACTAGAACGTAAAACTCAAACCCAAGACTATGCCCAATTTTGCGATTTACACCTACCCAGCAGACATTGTATCCTAAGACTTTATGACAACGGCTATGAATTTCACCCAAGTGTAGAAAATATTGCCCAAGGTAGTCAAAACACCATCAGAATTAATTGGAATCGTCTAATAAACTCGATAGAGCAGCAACTACCTCAAGTCAAAGTTTGGTCAGATTTCAAGCCCTTTGCAGAAACAGTACTAGATCAAACAGAAATGCTGGGTAACATTCAGTCTCACATTCACCTGTTGCGGAGGGAAAAGACTAATTGGGACCCAGCTTTTCATTTATATAGTGGACTTGTATTTTTGAACCTGAAGAGTGAGGAGTGAGGAGTAAGGAGTAAGGAGTAATGAGTAAGGAGTAAGGAGTTAGGAGTAAGGAGTAAGGAGTAATGAGTAAGGAGTAAGGAGTTAGGAGTTAGGAGTTAGGAGTTAGGAGTTAGGAGTTAGGAGTTAGGAGTTAGGAGTTAGGAGTAATGAGTAAGGAGTAATGAGTAAATTAATCCAATCCCCAATCCCCAATCCCCAATCCCCAATCCCCAATCCCCAATCCCCAATCCCCAATCCCCAATCCCCAATGGCGAAAATTAACCAGGAGTCTTAATTTGACTTGCCAAGTCTAAGTATGCACTCATATTTGCCCCTGGACGGCGACGACTGTTAGAGCTAGGAACGGTAGCAGCAACATATTGAGGTGCAAATGTGGTTGGAATTGGCTCCTTAGCTGGTTCTGCTTTAGGTACTTTGCCATTGCCATTCTGTGATGCCTCTACATTAACAGGCTTAGGTGCGGGAGTGGCTGGCGCCTCTGGGACTACTGCTTGGAGAGTTTTTTTACCATTCGATACTGCTGCTGGTTTAGCTGTAACTGTTGGGGTAGCGCCAGTAGCAGCTTCGTCTAGTTCCAAGTAGAAGCCGTTGCTTTTCTTCTTCCCTGGTAATAGCCCAGTTAGGAAACCCAGAATTCCTGCGATCAATTTTTTGATAAAATCCATGACAATTTCTCCTGCATTTTATATCTGGAATTTGACCGTAATTATTAAAAACTACGTCAAAACGTTACATTTTCTTGCTGTGCGCCACCACCTTCTGGTGACAACCACTATAGGTTTGTCCTTAATCAAGGCTTAATCAACATTCTATGAAAGCGACAGTACAAGCCTTTTTAAGTCATTTTTGCCAGGACTTGTAACTTGTATACACCGGAGACTAATTATTAAATTTTACCGTAACTTAGAGCAAGATTCTTAAAGCTAGCTTAACAAAAATTAACACGAGTTAAGGGTCAAGGGTCAAGGGTCAAGGGTCAAGGGTCAAGAGTCAAGAGTCAAGAGTCAAGGGTCAAGGGTCAAGGGGTAATGGGGTACAAATGACCAATGACCAATGACCAATGACCAATGACCAATGACAAAGAGTAATGAGTAATGAGTAATGAGTAATGAGTAATGAGTAATGACCAATGACCAATGACCAATGACCAATGACCAATGACAAAGAGTAATGAGTAATGAGTAATGAGTAATGACCAATGACCAATGACCAATGACCAATGACCAATGACCAATGACCAATGACCAATGACCAATGACCAATGACCAATGACCAATGACAAATGACCAATGACCAATGACCAATGACCAATGACAAATGACAAATGACCAATGACAAATGACAAATAAAATGAATACTGAAAATCAGCAGCGAAATCCAGTGTTATTGATACATGGTATTGATGACACGGGTGCAGTTTTTAATAAAATGCGAGGCTACTTAGGAGAAAGGGGTTGGTCTGTGTATACCCTAGATCTAGTTCCGAATAATGGTGATGTGGGACTAGATAAGTTGGCAAAGCAGGTAGCAGATTATGTTGTGGCTAATTTTGCACCAGAACAACCTCTCAATTTAGTCGGCTTCAGCATGGGAGGAATTGTCAGCCGTTACTATGTCCAGCGGCTGGGCGGAATTGAGCGTGTGCAGCGGTTTACGACTATTTCTTCACCCCATTATGGAACTGTGATGGCTTATGCTTCCCAGCGTCCTGGCTGCGTGCAAATGCGCCCGAATAGTATTTTTCTCAAGGATTTGAATTCTGATGCTGCGATGTTGAAGCAACTGAACTTTACATCGATTTGGACGCCCTATGATTTGATGATTGTGCCAGGGAATAGTTCACAAATGCCACTGGGAACAAATGTGACAGTACCTGTTGCCTTACATCCGTGGATGTTGACAGACTCTAGGAGTTTGGCAATAGTAGCACAAGCATTAGCAGAACCAATTAAGGTTCAAGTTTAAATCAGTGAACAGTCAACAGTTATCAGTTCAGGACTTACGCTAGTGTCACATTTAAACAATGGTGCGTGACGCCACAAGTCTTGCGACTGCGTACAATATTTATCGATGCGTCACGCACCCTACGATTATTAATGTGCCCGGAGAGCTATACTATTGATGTTTTTATGGACAAGGGCGATCAACAAAAGTTTTTCCTTCTTTATCCGGAAACAGCAGAGAAAGTATGCATTTTCTAGATTAAGGGGTCGCCTAGATCAAGTGCTAAAGTTCTAAATTCGTGATTTTGTTGATTTTCTGGCAAAACTACTCATAATTTATTGAATATGCTATCTTTGATTAATTCTGCGAGTCCCTGGCTGATTGGAGTAGGATTAAACACAATTTTGTTGGGTTTAGTTTGGATTGCTCCTAAAAAACTGCTTACTCCTGCAGGAATCTTCCACGCTTGGTTACTGGGTGTACTCATTTGGGGAACGTTAGGTTGGCAAGGATATCTAGTAGTAGGGTTCTATTTTCTGGTTGGTTCCGGGGTGACACGCATCGGTCTAGCACAAAAAGAAGCCGAAGGAATTGCCGAAAAGCGTTCTGGGGCTAGGGGTCCGGAAAATGTTTGGGGTTCGGCGTTGACTGCGGCGTTATGTGCCTTGGGAGTAGGGGTAATCAATTCGGAATTATTTGCACCCACATCCGGGTTCCTAGTCCCTAGTCTGCAGTATCTATTAGTGTTAGGCTATGTAGCGAGTTTTAGTACCAAACTTTCTGATACCTGTGCTAGCGAAGTTGGTAAAGCATACGGAAAAAGTACGTTTTTAATTACCACACTGCAACCAGTACCTAGAGGTACAGAAGGGGCTATTAGTTTAGAGGGAACTTTAGCCGGTGTGGTAGCTTCAATTGCGATCGCCTTTCTTGGTTGGGGAGTTGGTTTGATTGATGCATTGGGAATCGCTTGGTGTGTAATAGCAGCGTTTATTGCCACCAATTTAGAAAGTGTTATTGGAGCAACATTGCAATCAAAATATACGTGGCTGACCAATGAAGTGGTCAATATTTTGAATACATTAATCGGCGCGATCGCCGCTATCCTAATTGCTTTGGTTTGGTCTAGTGCCACTTTCTAATTAATTATTTATTTATTTATTTATTTACTTATGACAAATGATTTCCCAATGGTTATGCTAGTATGTGGTTCTATTTGGCGAAGTGATGTACTAGTACTGAGGTAAAAAATTGTACGCCGCAGGAAAATTGAAAGTAGGAATGGGAGATTGTTTTAGTTAAACATTTTTCTCTGCATCGAGTTTATAAAATATTAATTAATGGTATCTGTCAAGCAATGCCCAGATTTTAGATTTGCGATTCTGCACAAAGTCTAGGCAAAGTTTTTCTTTGGTCAGAAATATCCCAGATGGATTTACTCAGGCGACGGGAGGAGGGAAATAAGAAGCAACACGGTTCAGTTAAACCTAAAATTGCATATTTCCGTATTTAGAGTTATATATTTTCCTAGCACTTTTCTAGTAACTAATTCATGGAAAATTTATCATTTTTGACCATCAATGACCAACCAATTTTGATTGAGCAGGCAATCAAATATCTGCAAGCATCAGGAAAATTGACGCATTTCATTGGTGATATTCTTCGCCAGTACGTCATCGAACAAGAAATCCAAAAGCGAGAAGATATTGACATCAGCCCGGCTGTAACGGAACAAACAATAATTGATTTTCGGCTAAAAAATCAACTAACTGAACCTCAAGTTTTTCAAGAATGGTTGAGTAAAAATGGCACTGATTACGCGACATTTTACTCATCAATTACTTTGAGCTTTAAGTTAGAAAAACTGAAAGCTGTTCTGACAGAACCAAAACTTCCCGAATATTTTATTGAACGGAAGATTTATCTGGATCGGGTAATAATCTCTCGGATTGTTGTGGAAAATCGCGAATTAGCTGAGGAACTACAAACCCAAATCGAAGAAGGAGGTAACTTTGAGCAACTTGCTAAAGAGTATTCAGTAGCAGATGAACGAATTGTTAATGGAATGATGGGACCAATCAGTCGAGGAACAATGCCCGATATACTCAGGGCTGCTATTGATGCGGCCAGTCCGGGACAATTGATTGGACCAATAGAAATAGAAGGACGTTATGGTTTGTTTCGAGTAGAACAATTTCTGCCAGCGTCTTTAGAAGATATTCAACTAAAGCAAGCACTACAAAATGAGTTGTTTGAGAAATGGCTAGCAGAGAAAATTCAAAAGCTGACAGTCAAATTACAAGTGAACTAAAATTTCTGGATGATGAATCTCTACAAATAAACGTGCTAGCTTTAGTACCGTGGAATCAACCGCCTTTATGCTGGCTAACTTCTGATCAACAAGCCCGATGGCAAAATCAGTTGAAAATCTGTCGCTATCGGATTGGTGAAAAAATCTGGTCAACCGAGACGGGGGGGTACCAGTTTTTGATTATTACAGGTAAAGTGCGCTTGCGAGAAGAAGGAGTTGGTAAGCCATTGACAGTCCTACAAGAAGGGGATTGGTTTGGCGACTTACAAAAATTTTCTGTTGAGTGCAAAGCTAGCGCTGTTAGTAAAGAAGTCGTGTTAGTCTGTTGGGCTGTAACATTGTGGGCGGAAGTTTCCACGCCACAAATTGAAAGCTTCTGGCAAACTTCCCAACAACCGGGGGACAATGGGAAAGGGGAAGAGGAGGCGAATGTTTTCCAGTCCCCACTCCCCCAGCGATGCACTGAGCTTGCCGAAGTGTCCCTAGTCCCTAGTAAAGAGTCCCTAGCCTCCAATCCCATAACCTCCAGCTATCCTTTTGTTTCCAGTTGGAACACCGGCGCTGCTTGTTTAACAATGGTGGCGCAACAGTTAGAAAATGCGGTGAAACTGGAATGGGTACAACGCCAACTCAGGGGACAACGCCCAAAACATGTAGTGGAAGCAGGCGAAAAGTTAGGGCTGATGTTGCGACGGTTGCAAGTAGATTGGAGTCAGCTGCGCCAATTATCATTTCCCGCATTACTGCTGTGGAATCCTGACTCATTACCAACACCGCAATGGGTGGTAGCCTATGGAGTGAAAGGCGATCGCCTAATTATTGCCAATCCCCTCAATCGTGATCTTACTTGCGAAAGTCTACCCCAATCAACGGTTGAGTCAGCCTGGGATGGGAAAATATGGCAAGTAGAACTCATATCCCAACAAGAAAAATTTAATCTCGGTTGGTTCACCCCAGCAGTTTGGAGATATCGGGGATTATTAGGAGAAGTTTTAGTAGCATCTTTTACGTTGCAGCTTTTGGGGTTAGCGACACCGCTGATTACCCAAGTCGTGATTGATAAAGTGATGGTGCAAGAGAGTTTACCAACACTCGATGTTATGGCGATCGCACTTTTGTTAGTCGCTATATTTGAGGCTATACTCGGTATCCTGCGGCTATTCATCTTTACCCATACAGCTCGACGCCTAGATCTCAGTTTATCAGCCCAGCTATTTCGCCACCTCATGCGTCTGCCTTTAGCTTATTTCGAGTCGCGGCGCGTCGGTGACACAGTAGCACGAGTTCAGGAACTTGAACAAATCCGTCAGTTCCTCACAGGTACAGCATTGACGGTGATTTTAGATAGCATTTTTGCCGTGGTGTATCTGGTATTGATGTTTTACTACAATATTCCCCTGACCTTTGTAGCCTTGGCTGTACTGCCATTGTTTGCTACTTTGACAATAGTTTCCACCCCAATTCTGCGTAACTGGCTCAACGAAACATTTAACCGCAGTGCTGATAGTCAATCGTTTCTGGTGGAGACAGTTACCGGAATTCACTCAGTCAAAGCCCACGCAGCCGAACCCGTAGCACGCGATCGCTGGGAAGGCTTGTTTGCTCGCTTCATCCGCACTGGTTTTAAAGCTTCTACTACCTCTAATATTAGCAGTAATATTGGTGATTTTCTGACCAATTTTTCCACTTTACTAATTCTTTGGTTTGGCGCCAAATTAGTAATTGATCAAAAACTCACCGTGGGTCAGCTTGTGGCTTTTCAAATGTTATCAGGCAGAGTCACAGGTCCCCTATTACGTTTAGTGCAGTTGTGGCAAAACCTGCAACAAGTTCTGCTATCTGTAGACCGCATTGGTGATATTCTCAATGTCGCACCAGAAGCTGAAGCTGGAACAGGTTTAGTTTTACCACCCCTCAAAGGTCAAGTCACTTTTGAACAGGTATTTTTTCGCTACAAAGCGAATATTGAACCAGTACTTAAAGGGATTTCTTTCAACGTCGAACCAGGGCAATTTGTCGGCATTGTGGGACGCAGTGGTTCTGGTAAAAGTACCCTTTCTAAACTATTGCAACGCCTTTATCAGATTGAATCAGGACGCATCCTCATTGATGGTTTTGATATTAAAAGTGCAGATTTAGCATCCCTTAGACAACAAATTGGTGTAGTTCTCCAAGAAGACTTTTTATTTAACGGTTCCATCTTGGAAAATATCACTCTTGGTAATCCAGATATTACCGCCGAGCAAGTAGTACAAGCCGCCAGACTAGCAGTAGCTCACGACTTCATCAGTCAATTACCCTACGGTTACGAAACTAATGTAGGTGAACGGGGTACAGCTTTATCTGGTGGACAGAGACAACGGATTGCTTTAGCGCGGTTATTTCTTTCCTCCGCACCGATTTTAATATTAGATGAAGCTACCAGCGCTTTAGATAGTGAAACTGAACAACAGGTACTGCAAAACCTACAGCAAATTTCCACTAATCGCACAGTATTTCTGATTGCTCACCGTTTTGCTCCCCTCAAACGGGCTGATTTAATTGTGGTGTTAGAAAAAGGTGTGATTGCTGAACGTGGTACCCACTCACACTTGTTACAACAAAAGGGTTTGTACTGGTCGCTATATCAACGACAACAGGCGAATATTTAGCATCACGAGGAAATCTCAGCAGACAACTGCTCATTTATAGCTGGGGTAGAGTCAACCTTACCTCAGTCTTTTTTTATGACCTACTCTGGGGGCACATTACTCCCGAACCGCTGGAAGATTACCGTTCCCTACGGGACGCTACGCGAACGCGGAGCGTCCCGTAGGGAAATAATTTTGAGCTTCTGCATTCGCGCAGCGTCTGTCTTCGACACGCTACGCGTAAAGCCTGCGGCATAGCTTCGCTTACGCGTAGCGTCCCGCTCTTAACGCAGAGAAGGCGCAAACGCGAGTGCGTCTGTCTCCGACACGCTTCTCTACGAGCGCCGAAGGCTACGCGAACGCAGAGAAGAAGGATATAGGTCAATACAGTTCAGTTAGGCTCGAATGGTATACAGTGTAGGGGCACGGCATCCAAAATCTTTTCTTCTAATGACAATTTTATTCGTGCCGTGCCCCTACGACAATTTTCCTTAACTGAACTGTATTGGGATATAGGTAATCTTAGACCGGGAAGGAAGTAATAATCGTAGGGTGCGTGACGCAGCGATAAATATTGTACGTAGTCACAAGACTTGTGGCGTCACGCACCATTCTTTAAATATGACACTAGCGTAAGTCCTGTTTTTGTTAGAATTATGAATAATATTAAGAAATATAAATTTAAGTATCAATGCCCAGTATTTCTCTTGACAAAAGTAAACCCCGCGTTATCGTCGTCGGTGCGGGAATTGGTGGGCTAACTGCTGGTGCATTATTAGCCCATAGAGGCTACAGCGTTCTCATCTTAGACCAAGCCCTCGTGCCTGGAGGTTGTGCTTCGACGTTTAAACGCAAAGGTTTTACCTTTGATGTGGGAGCAACTCAGGTTGCTGGGTTGGAGGTGGGGGGTATTCACCACCGCATATTTTCAGAATTGGCTCAGGACTTACCAGCCGCAACGCCTTGTGATCCGGCTTGCGTGGTCTATCTCCCTGGTGAAAAAACGCCAATTAATGTCTGGCGTAACCCAGAAAAATGGCAAGCAGAACGCCAACGACAGTTTCCTGGTAGTGAGCCGTTTTGGCAATTGCTGGCAACTTTATTCCATGCGAGTTGGGAATTTCAAGGACGTGATCCGGTGTTACCACCGCGTAATTTGTGGGATTTGTGGCAATTAGTTCAAGCTGTACGTCCTAGTACTTTAATTACAGTACCCTTTACCTTGTTGACCGTGGGCGATGCTTTACGGTTGTGTGGGCTAGGAAATGACTACCGGCTGAGAACTTTTTTGGATTTGCAATTGAAGCTATATTCCCAAGTAAATGCTGAGGAAACAGCATTACTTTACGCCGCTACAGCCTTAAGTGTATCCCAACTACCCCAAGGTTTATTTCATCTCCAGGGTAGTATGCAGGTACTGAGCGATCGCCTGGTACAAGCCTTGGAACGAGACGGGGGTAAGTTGTTGATGCGCCACACCGTGGAAAATATCCAAGTGGAAAATAATCAAGCCACTGCTGTTGTCATCAAAAATCAGCAAACAGGCGAAATTTGGACAGAAACAGCAGATCATATAGTTGCCAATGTCACCGTACAGGATTTAGTGAGACTACTGGGTGAACAGGCTCCAATTGGGTATAAACAGCGAGTAAAAAAATTGCCCCCAGCATCAGGCGCATTTGTCGTCTATTTGGGTGTAGATGCTAGCGCCATTCCTGTTGGTTGTCCGCCCCATCTGCAATTTATGTACAATGCCAATGGACCGATAGGCGAGAATAATTCCTTATTTGTATCCGTCAGCCATAGCGGAGATGGACGGGCCCCAGATGGTAAAGCGACAATAATTGCTTCTTCATTTGTAGACCCTACCCAGTGGTGGGAGACTAAGGATTATGTCGGACTCAAACAGAAGTATACAGAAGAGGCGATCGCTCGACTGGGCGAATATTTCTACCTCAAACCAGAAACCATAATACATCAAGAAGTTGCCACACCGCGCACCTTTGCCCGTTACACAGCTCGCGATCGCGGTATAGTTGGTGGTATTGGTCAACGCATACCCACTTTTGGTCCCTTTGGCATTGGCAATCGTACACCCATCAAGCATCTGTGGTTAGTCGGTGACTCTACCCATCCCGGTGAAGGTACCGCTGGGGTGAGTTATTCGGCGTTGACAGTGGTTAGGCAAATTGAATCTCAATCGTAATAAAACAATGGTGCAAGTAGTATCTACAGAATTAACACTAGAAAAAGTTCAACAAGCTGTTGACGCAATTCTTAATACTTTAGCTTTCCCGACAGAAGCCCCACGCTCACTCGAATGAGCGTGGGATGAATGGCGCGTGAGTGACGAGGGGAAAATAAGGCATTTTTAGCCCCCCTTAAAAAGGGGGGTTGGGGGCAATGCAGTTCAGTTAGGCTCGAATGATATACACTGTAGTAGGGGCACGGCATCCAAAATTTTTTCTTCTAATGAGAATTTTATTCGTGCCGTGCCCCTACGACAATTTTCCTTAACTGAACTGTATTGGGGTTGGGGGGATCGACTCAAAACCTACGCAGTATTGCTTAAGGACCGACAATTAAAAAAATATCCAATAAGTAGGGTGCGTCAGTACCAGTAATCTCTTATCTAACCCAAGTTTTCTCGCTCCTGACGCATCCTACGGACTAAAATCTTGGGTAATTTATTTATTTTTTTGGTAGTCCCTAATGCAAGTTTTCTCTTAACCTGCAGAGGTAGGTTTTGTCTTTGTAGCCGCTAATGGAATTCACCCTGGCTCAAATTTAGTTGTAATCATTAAAGTTGAAACATGAGTATAAACCATATTCCTACTCCATTTCAAGTTGACCTCACAACCTGTGACAAAGAGGTAATTCATATTCCAGACTCTATTCAGCCGCATGGAGTGATTTTAGTATTAAAAGAACCAGAATTAACCATCCTGCAAGTTAGCAACAATACATATGATTTTTTAGGGTTAAATCCCGAAGATTTGCTAAATCAACCTTTAAGCCTTTTGCTTGATCAAGACCAAATTAATTTATTAAGAGATATCACTAATGATGAAGATTTACAATTCATTAACCACCTGGAAATTTTCATACCATTAGGTAATAATGTTGTATCTTTTGATAGCATTATGCATCGAAATAATGGGGGTTTAATTCTGGAATTAGAACATAAATTAACCGATGATAAAAATCATGGATTTTTTGAATTTTATAACTTACTAAAACGCGCTTTATCTAAATTACAGGGTGCTGCGAATGTTATAGACCTCAGTGAAATCGTTATCAAAGAGGTGAAAAAAATCACTGGCTTTGACCGAGTAATGCTTTATCGATTTAATGAAGATTGGAATGGCACAGTGATTGCTGAAGAAAAAGCAGAATGTCTCACTGCTTATTTAGGCTTCCACTACCCCGCTTCCGATATTCCTGAACCAGCAAGAAGGCTCTACAGTCAAAATTTGCTCAGGCTGATCCCAAATGTTAACGATGAGTCGGCGACAATTGTTCCTAGGAATAACCCATTAACTAACCAGTCTTTGGATTTAAGCAATTCAGTGTTGCGGAGTGTCTCACCTTGCCATATTGAGTATCTGCATAATATGGGCGTGACGGCATCAATGTCAATTGCCATCATGAAAAACCAAAAACTCTGGGGACTAATTGCTTGTCATCATCAATCACCCAAATATATATCATATGAAATTCGTAATGCTTGTGAATTTTTTGGGCGAATGATATCTATTGAATTGGTAGCTAAAGAAGACAGCGAAGATTCTGAATACAAAATACAGTTAAAATCTGTAGTGGCAAAATTAGTCGAGTATATGTCAGCAGAAAAACACTTCATTGATGGGTTGATAAATAACCAGCCTAATCTACTGAATCTCACTAATTCTCAAGGTGCTGCTATCTATTTTGAAGGTAAGTATTATACCCTTGGAGAAACTCCATTAAAACTAGAAATTCAACATTTAATAGAGTGGATAGATAAAAACGTGCATGAAGAAGTTTTTCACACGGACGGGTTATCAAAAATCTACCCAGAAGCAGAAAAATTCTCTGATTTTGCTAGCGGTTTGATGGTATTTCCTATCTCTAAAAGTCAGAGAAACTATATTTTGTGGTTTCGTCCAGAGGTGATACAAACCGTAAATTGGGGAGGGAACCCGAAGAACCCTGTCGAAGTCATGGAAGACGGTAGTTTGCATTCATCTCCCCGCAAATCATTTAATTTATGGAAAGAAACAGTGAAGTTGCAATCTCTTCCCTGGAAAACCTGTGAAGTGAATGCAGCTTTGGAACTTAGAAATGCAATTATTAGTGTAGTCCTGCGGAAAGCGGATGAATTAGCACAGCTAAATATTGAACTCGAACGCAGCAACAGCGAATTAGACGCTTTCGCCTACATTGCTTCTCATGATTTGAAAGAACCATTGCGGGGTATTCACAACTACTCAAATTTTCTGATTGAAGACTACGGCACAATATTAAATGAAGAGGGTAAAGCAAAGTTACAAACCCTAATTCGTCTCAGCCAGCGGATGGAAGATTTAATCAATTCCTTGCTGCATTTTTCTCGCTTGGGAAGGGTGGAGCTTTCGATGCAGCAAAATGATATCAATATGATTGTGAGTGGAATTTTAGACCTATTGAGTGCCAGAATTGAAGAAACAGGCGTAGAAATCCGCATTCCCAGACCCCTACCAACAGTATATTGCGATCGCGTTCAGGTAGGCGAAGTTTTCAGCAATTTAATTACCAATGCTATTAAATATAACGACAGAACCGAAAAATTGATTGAAATTGGTTACATTGACGATTCTCCTCAACCAATTACATTCTATATACGAGATAATGGCATAGGCATTCGCGAAAAACACTTTGACGCCATTTTTCGCATTTTCAAACGACTGCATAGTCAGAGCAAATATAGCGAGGGTACTGGGGCAGGATTAACGATTGCCAAGAAAATTGTGGAGCTTCATGGTGGTACAATTTGGGTGGAATCAACCTATGGCCAAGGTAGTACCTTTTATTTCACACTACAGAGAGTTGAGAACAGCGATGATAAGTAACAGTGCTAAACCTTTATTAGTGATTGAAGACAGCGACGAAGACTATGAAGCTTTGTGTCGAGTCATGCGCCAACAATCTGTAATTAACCCTGTATTTCGCTGTACCGATGGCGATGAGGCGCTGGATTTTCTCTACCACACCGGAATCTACGAAAACGTCCAAATTGCTCCCCGTCCCGCGATTATTTTGCTCGACCTAAATTTACCAGGTACTGATGGCCGAGAAGTATTGGCGCAAATGAAACAGGATGAAAATCTCAAATATATACCTGTGGTTGTATTCTCCACTTCGTCTAACCCTAAAGATATAGAAATATGTTACCGATATTCTGTTGCCAGTTATATATTAAAACCAGTTGACATTAACCGGTTAGTCAAGACAATTTCAACCTTCATTGCTTATTGGTTAGACATTGTAGTTTTTCCTGATTCAGTCAGTAACCATAATTAACTACATACTACTACTCTGTCAAGATATAGCACTTCCTATTCAGATGAGGTACAAAATTGTATCACGCGATGTAGGGGCACGGCACTGCCGTGCCCTTACCGATGTACCTCACTAGGGCGAGAAACGCTATAAAAATGATAGACTGTAGTGAGCGAGACGCTCACACTACCAAAAATCCCTCAAAACAAAATTGACAGACTACTACCAATCCTCCGTAAGTTTTGCCCAAAAACCTTAAACAGCGTAGGTTCGATTGCAATACTGCTTAGGTTAAGCCCGAAACGCCGCCCATAACTAAAGTACTTGTTCATAGCTAAAGTAGGGGATCTAGGCCTTGCGCCCCTACAAGGCTTACTGGGTAATCTTTTAACCCATTTCAATGGGTTTAAGCTTTAAGCCCGAAATTTATTTCCCGGCTCTTAACCCAATACGGTTCACTGAGCGCCTATTGAGTCCTTATTTTAAAGCTATTTATGATGCATCCCTTGACTGTTTTAATCATCGATGATTGTCTTGAAGACCGCCAGGTTTATCGTCGTTATCTACAGCAAGATCAAGAACATGACTATGAAATTATCGAAGAGGAATCAGGAGAAGCGGCTTTAGAATTGTGTCAACGCTTTCACCCTGATGGGATATTATTAGATTTTTTGCTCCCAGACTTGGATGGATTGGAATTTTTGACGAAGTTAAAACAGCAGTCCCAGCGTGATATTTCACCTGTGGTTATGTTAACAGGGTGTGGAAATGAAGCCATTGCTGTTAAAGCAATGAAAAGTGGTGTCCAAGATTATCTCGTGAAGGAACAGACGACGGGAGAACATTTGCGCTTTACTATCAGTTCGGCAATTAAGCACGCTAAACTTAGTCAGCAACTGCAACAAAGCGAGGAGCATTTACGCCAAACTCAGCGCTTTATCGAACGCATTGCTGAAACAACACCAGGAATTGTGTATGTTTATGATTTGGTTGAACGGCGTAATATCTATATTAATCCTCAGATAACTAAACTGCTGGGTTATAGTCCCCAAACAATTCAGGCTCTAGGAACAGAGTTGATTACACAGTTAATGCATCCTGATGATTTTGCTCGACTTTCTATAGCCTTCCAACAATTTGACACCGTTAAGAATGGCGAAATTATCGAAAATGAGTATCGAATACGCCACGCCAATGGCGAATGGCGTTGGTTTTCCAGTCGAGATACTGTATTCATTAGGAAATCTGACGGTTTACCGTGTCAGATAGTTGGTACGTCCATTGATATCACCCAAAACAAACTTGCAGAAACCGCCTTGCGCCAAAGCGAGGAACGCTACCGCTACTTATCTAATGCAATACCTCAACTTGTCTGGATCTGCAATGCTAAGGGTCAATACCATTATTTCAATCAACGATGGTATGAATTCACTGGACAAACAGTTGAGCAGGCGATGAGGTTGGGCTGGACAGAGATTGTGCATCCAGATGATATGTCCGCAGTTGTCCAGGGATGGTCAGTAGCGGTGCGAACCGGGGAAGTTTACGAACACGAAACTCGCTATCGTAGATTTGACAGTATCTATCGCTGGTATTTAGAGCGTGGTATCCCCCTCAAGGATGAGCAAGGAAATATCATCGAGTGGTTTGGCACAAGTACAGATATAGACGAGCGCAAACACTTAGAATTTGAGCATACCAGACTTTTAGAACTTGAGCAAGTTGCCCGCACTGAAGCTGAAGGCGCTAACCGCGCTAAAGATGAGTTTATCGCTATGGTATCCCATGACCTGCGCTCTCCTCTCAATGCTATTCTTGGCTGGGCAAAACTGTTGCGGAGTCGTCAAATGGAGCAAGCTACCGTTACCATTGCCCTAGAAACGATTGAAAGGAATGCTCAATCCCAGGCAAAACTTCTAGAAGACCTCTTGAATATTTCCCGCATCCTTCAGGGTAAACTTGAAATTGAGATGACTCTAGTGAATTTATCAAGCATTATTAATGCCGCCATTCAGGCTGCCTACCCATCGGCAATTGATAAATCTATTCGTCTAGAGTTTGTCACTGACGACTCCATCCCACCAATGATGGGCGATAGCAACCGCTTGCTACAGGTTATGTCAAATTTAATCTCTAATGCTATTAAGTTTACCCCATCAGCAGGAACAGTGCAAGTGCGGCTGTCATCTTTCACAGAAAGAAAATCAAGGGAAAATACTCAAACCTTAACCCCAAACTTTGCCCAAATCACAGTCAGTGACACAGGTATTGGGATTAGCCCTGAATTTCTACCGAACGTATTTGAACGCTATCATCAAGGAACTGATAAACAAGGTGGTTTAGGATTAGGTTTAGCGATCGCTCGTCATTTAGTCGAATTACATGGCGGTACTATTCAAGCAGCCAGCCCCGGTCTTGGTAAAGGTGCCACGTTCACAATTAAGTTACCGATAATTCATAATTGAATTATATTTCACAGGTCAAATTGGCAACATTAGCCACAGCCTGAGCATGAGTAGCCAAAAGCCTTCGTCCATCTGCTGTCACCACTAAGCTTGTCGCTTCCTGAATCGGATCACCAAGCTTCCAAGGAGTAGCAATTGGATATGTAGTCGAGGTAGTTTTCCCTCCTCTGTCCTCCTGCTGTCTGATAGCCACAGGTTTTACCTGTAGTAGATCATACGATATAGCAGATACACCATAGGGAGTTTCCGGTAAGCCATTGTTACCTGTGACGATAAATAGACCTTGCTGGGCGTTGCGACGCGCCAGACAACTACTAGCCATTAGTTGCTCTGTGCTGATAAAGTTACTTGGTTGAGTAGTTAAAGCTTTCTCTTGATTGACATTTAATACGGAGATATTCACACTGCCATTGATACCCAATTGTGAAGAAGCCGTAATATCACTATCAACAGAGCGAAATAATCCTTGGGTAACAATTTGGATATTACCACCTTTGCCTTGAAAGGAAATAACATAGGCGATTTTTATACCATTTCGCCAAAGTGCGGATACTGGTAGCAGTCCTAAATCATTCAATAGAAATCAGATCCCCGACTTCTCAAAGGATGCAGAGTCGAGAATGGTAGGTCTAACCCCTCATCGCACCGGAAAATCTCTTTTTTTGGAGTCGTTCGATGATCTGTAGGGGCGCAAGGCCTTGCGCCCCTACCCACAATCGTTCACACATCGCCGATCAAATGAGTGTTACCTTCTCTTCCTACTCCCTTCCCAGTCTAAGATTACCTATAATTTTCCTTCTTTGCGCCTTTGCGCCTTTGTGTGAGCTAAAAATTATTTCGGTAATCTTCCAGCGGGAAGGGAGTAACTCCTAGTAGATTTAACAGTTATCAGCTGTAGGGGCGCAAGGCCTTGCGCCCCTACCCACAATCGTCCACACATAGCCGATCAAATGGGTGTTACCTTCTATTCGTAAGTACTAGTAGAGTTAAGAGTTATGAGATTTCAGTCTATTCCTAACTCCTAACTCCTAACTCCTAACTCCTAACTCCTAACTCCTAACTCCTAACTCCTAACTCCTAACTCCTAACTCCTAACTCCTAACTCCTAACTCCTAACTCCTAACTCCTAACTCCTAACTCCTAACTCCTAACTCCTAACTCCTAACTCCTAACTCCTTACTCCTTACTCCCATTCTATGGTTCCAGGCGGCTTGGAGGTGATGTCATACACCACTCGATTCACACCTTTGACTTCATTGACAATGCGGTTGGAAATCACTTCCAAAACCTCATAAGGAACTTTCGCCCAATCAGCGGTCATCCCATCTTCACTAGTGACAATCCGTAATACAATAGGGTGGGCGTATGTGCGCTGATCACCCATGACGCCAACACTGCGAATTGGGAGTAAGACAGCAAAAGCCTGCCAAACATCGTGATACAAGCCACGTTGGTTGATTTCTTGGCGGACAATCAAATCAGCATCGCGCAAAATGTTCAACCGTTCGGCGGTGACTTCGCCTAGGATGCGAATCGCCAAACCAGGACCGGGGAAGGGTTGACGTTGGACAATTTCTTCTGGTAAACCAATGGAACGCCCAACTTTGCGGACTTCATCTTTAAATAATTTCCGCAGTGGTTCTACTAGTTTAAATCGCAGGTCTTTGGGTAAGCCACCTACATTATGATGGCTCTTGATTTTCACTGCTACCCGTTCACCAGTTTGGGGATCAACGTTGGTATCAGCAGATTCGATCACATCTGGATATAAGGTACCTTGAGCTAGATAATCAAAATGTCCGAGGTGTTTGGATGTTTCTTCAAATACATTGATGAATTCATGTCCAATCCGACGGCGTTTTTCTTCAGGATCGGTAACACCAGCAACTTTAGCTAAGAAGCGCTCGCGGGCGTTAACATACTCTACGGGAATATGAAATTGCTCATGGAAAAGCTTGACTAACCGCTCTGGCTCATACTTTCGCATAAAGCCTTGATCGATAAATACACAAGTCAACTGATCACCAATGGCTTTATACAACAAAAAGGCGAGGGTGGAAGAATCTACACCCCCAGACAGCGCCAATAGCACCCGCTTTTCACCGACTCTGGCGCGAATTTCGCGAATTGATTCTTCGACAAAAGCCGCCGTTGTCCAGGTGGGTTCGCACTCACAAATTTTGTAGACAAAATTACGGATTAATGCTATGCCGCCAACGGAATGCACCACTTCTGGATGGAACTGCACACCGTAAAGTTTCTTCACATGGTTGGCAATGGCAGCACATGGTGTATTCTCTGTATGGGCAAGTAATTCAAATCCTGGTGGCATTTGAGTTACGGAGTCTCCATGACTCATCCACATCGTCGTCCCATCTTCGACATTAGTCAACAAATCAGTGGGATCATCTATATATAATGATGCTTTGCCATATTCACCTCGGTCAGCCTTGGCGACTTCTCCACCAAGTTTACTCGCCATTAGCTGCATACCGTAGCACACACCTAAAATGGGAATTCCCAAATTCCAGATTTCTGGGTCACAATGGGGAGCGCGATCGCCATAAACTGAACTCGGTCCACCGGAAAGAATGATCCCTTTAGGATTTAGTTGCCGTAACTGGGAAGCTGGAGTACGATAGGACAGGACTTCAGAGTATACTTGGGTCTCGCGGATGCGACGGGCAATCAATTCCGAATATTGAGAGCCGAAGTCCAGAATCACAATCATTTGGCGATTGAGTCCACCCCAATTTTCTGATGCTTGAGGAGCTTGTTCTGTCAGTAGAGTCACCGCTTTATTCATGATCAGGAAGTGTGTCTGTAAGGATAAATCGTCGTTGGTCTAACTGCTACCATTATTTTTGGCTAGTCAGGTTCGCAATGGTAAACGAATCCTTGACAAACGCGATATGTGGCGCGTTTGTTTAGCCTGTGAACTTGGCATGGTATAAGAAGAAAAAACTTACCCTAGTGTTCTTACTAAAAAGAATCTTATTTTTGAGTATTTATGATGATTCATAATAAGTTAACATAATTTTCCGGATAAGATACAAGCAGTTTTGCTCTTTATGATAATTTTGCGATCGCGGTCAAAGAGGATAGAACCACAAACTGTAGCTGCTGTGCCGCGTTGGCTATGATTTTGGATGTATTCACAAGAACGGGAATCAATATTTTCAGCGATCGCACTATAAACTTGATTTACCCAATTGCTACCAGTCGCCCCATCGAGCGCTCGTAGGTGTCCCAGTGCTGCTTCAGCCGTGGGGCTGTTGAAAACCGCTTGTATATCTGATGACTGTAACCCAGCTAGGGCACACTGCGCCGCCAAAATTTCCCGGCGCCCATCAGCTAAGTGATGGTGGGTATGAAAAATCCCCCCCGCCAATTTCATCAACTTACCGTGATAGCCAAACAATAAAATTTCTTGCACCCCTAGGACATCAGCCTCAACTAACATTGGTCCTAGCCAGTTAGCAGTTTTCACCAATCGCTCAGGATTAATACCTATTTTTCGCGCTAAATCCAAGCCGTTTTCGCCAATACAGAAGACCAAAGTATCAAAACGATGAGCTTTTTGTTGCAATTCATTGCGGAAAGCCGTTAACTGATCAGGGGTGCTTAAAGGTTGAGAAATCCCCGTTGTCCCCAACAGCGACAGACCGTCAACCACACCAAATGCAGCATTAGAAGTGCGAACAGCGAGCGATCGCCCTTGGGGTAAAATAATCGTCACCGTGATTTTTTCCGTCGGTGTCAAAATCCGCTGCAAATTCTCGCGCAACAGCCTTTGAGCATAAGCATAAATAGCCGGTACATCACCAGCATTCATCTGTCTACCAATCCCCTCTCCCCCCTGAATAATTACTCTCTCCCCCTCCCCCCCTCTCCATTCCACCATTGCCCAAATTGGTGTATTTCTAGTCAAGTCAAGATTATCACCCGGATCACTACGCGTAATTGCCAACGCTATACTTTGAGATAATCCTGCGACCTGTTCAATCGGTATTTCTACTATTTCGGCTGGTTCAAGCAAATCCAGCGACACTGCTGTTAGCGCTTGACGATAGCGTAACCAGTGTAACGCAGCCACAGCAGCCGCACAGGCAAAAACAGGGAGAGTGTATCCAGAACGGGACATTACTCCTAACTCCTCTATATTCCTACTTCTTCAGATAGTAGAGTTTGCATAGCCTCCCAGAAATATACGTAGGGTGGGCAATGCCCACCCTACAGATACTATATTCCTACTTCAGATAATAAAGTTTGCATAGCCTCCCAGGATAGTCCTTGTTGGATATAACGAGGCGCTTCAGGATTATAAGGACTTTTTATTCGGTCAATACTGAGAATCTTTGCCCCATCTGGTAGCACGGGTACATCGGGATCAAACGCCGTCGGGCGCATCAACGAACTGGAAAAACCTTTGAAAATAGCAATTTTCTCTTCCTCGTTGTCGATTTCCACCGTTAGCAGTAAAACTTCTTGTGGACGTTTGGCGGTATATTGTTCCAGTCTCTTGCCAATGGAATCCATTGTTTATTATTTGTCAATTGTCAGTTGTCGATTGTCAGTTGTCAATTGTCAGTTGTCAGTTGTCAATTGTCAGTTGTGATTAGTGTTTAATTGAAGTCGGCGGTTTATCCATTCCGTTACATAAGACCTATTCATAACTACTCACAAATAGACAAATCTACTCATGTTATGTAGTTTGATGCTTACTTCCTGCTTTATTCTGGCAACGTCGGCGTTAACCAGTCCACAGGCTAAAACTGTCTAACTGACAGCTTGACTCAAATTAATTGCTGCGTTTAAATCTCGGTCAATCATCAAGCCGCAGTTACCGCATTCAAACACTCGCTCATTCAAGGTGAGTGTTTCTTTTTTGGTTCCACAATGAGAGCAGATTTTGCTGGATGGGAACCATCGGTCAACCACTACAAGCTTTGAACCATATAACTCACACTTGTAGGTCAATTGACGGCGAAACTCATAAAATCCCATATCCGCAATAGATTTAGCTAGCTTATGGTTAGCCATCATACCGGACACATTGAGGTCTTCAATCACTACTATGCCGTGGTTCTTAGCAAGTAATGTTGTGAGTTTGTGCAATGTATCTTTTCTGATGTTGGCAATCTTTCTATGCAGTCTAGCAATCTTTATCTGTGCTTTCTTCCAGTTAGCTGAACCGATGACTTTATGACGATTCAACCATTGCATTCTTGACAGCTTGACTTCATATTTCTTGTAGGATTTGCCTCCTAAAAAAACTTCACCAGTGGAGAGTATAGCCAGTTCCTTAACACCAAGGTCAACGCCGACAATACTCCTGTTGCCTAAATCCTGTTGTTCTACATCGAATCTGAAACTGATAAACCATCTGTCGGCTTGACGAGATATTGTACAAGATTTAGTTAATACTTGTGGTAGGCGCTCATAGGTCTTGAGGACGCCAATCACAGGTACTTGAATTTTGTTACTACCGATAATTTTGACCGTACCTTCTAACGTGAAAGAATCACGTTTACCTTTCTTTTTGAACTTTGGCACACCAGCAGTCTTGTGAAAGCAACGCTTCCAAGCTTCGCGTAAAGCCATCAATGCTTGCTGTGGAGTGCTTTTAGAACATTCGTAATACCATTCATTTTCAGATTTTACCAATGCTACTAACCATTTATGCAAGTCAATTGCCGTCGGAAATTTGATTTTAGACTCAGGATTCGCTTTGTTGTGGTCAAGTATCTGTTTAGTTAAAGCCAATCCCCAATTCCAAGCATGACGTGCTACTCCACAATGTTTTCTCAATGCTGTGCGTTGTTGGTTATTCAACTTCAACTCAGTTTGGAAACCAACCAGCATTAAACCACCTCCTAATTACCAGCTTTTCAATTACTTAATTGCATCAGTGTATCTTGTTGACCAACTCATTGCAGCTCCAAGCGAAAATGAGTAGCAATGAGTAGAGGTGAGCAGAAATTAAGTTACACTTACTAACCCTTGTGGATGGAGTTTTGATCACTCAAGACTGTGTGGCTGAACGTCCCTGCTTGGCAAGCTTGATGAGGACAAAGTAACTTAAATAAAGGACGTAAATTATTAAACCACTTATTCCCAGAAAGCCCAGGAAGCCAGGTTTACTATTCGCATGGAAATATTCTCTAAAGAGTAACGGGGCTTCAAACCAGACGCTACAGTAAGAAGATTGGGCGGGATCGGAAAAAGCACAACCTAAAAAAGGTATAAAGGCAATAGTGCCCAAAATACAATAAACACTCATAGCCCAGCGCCAAGAGGTAAAAACCAGTTTCAACGAACCGCTAGCCTGATACTCAATTTCATCATTGAGATCCACCCAAAACCACAGCGAAACGGGAATTAGTATTTGTGCCATCAATCCTGAGATAAAACTGACCCCAAACCCACCAATCATGAGATAAATTGTGATTGCCAGCAAACTGGATACTTTCCAGTAAATTATCAACAAGCGTTGTATGGCTTCAGTTTTTTGTACATAAGCCCAAATCAACAGAATTAGGGGAATAATTACGGCAAATAATACCGCCAGTCGGTAGTCAATCCAGACATAGGGGCGAAACCAAATATTTTCTGGCTGTATCGCTTCCTGTATGGTTCCTAACATTAAATCCATGATTTTTTTAACCTATTGTCCTTATGCAGAGAAGCCGCCCAACGCAGTGGTTTGGCTAAACGAGTAAACCTCGCTTTTAGCTTACTTTACGCAGGCGGACTTGGTTTGTTTATCCGTGACTTCTAGTCGTTTGGACAAGGTGCTTGCCCGTCAGAAGAGTAGAAAATTTGTTAACTTAATTTCTAGTCTTCGTAAAGCCGACATTCAACTGCTTCTGGGTTGTCATCACAGTATTGCTCTAGGGAGTTTTTTGGTTTGCTTTGGCGCTGATGGGAGGCTTCAGCTTGCAGTTCTTCAACTGCATCCCAAGCCGCAGCACATTCAGCAGATGTACTACCTGCTACATCACAGACAGTACGAGCTTGTTCAACTTCTTCTTGGATTTTTTCTTGGATGTCGTCTGTGGCTTTTGTTTGGATGTTGGTCATAGCTTTAATCTCGTTGTGTGGTGTTAATACCCGTATAGAAATTTTGCAAAAATGGCAGTTTTTTTGTTCTATCGCTCACCATTCTAACCACCTAGCAGTTAAGTTAGTGTTTTAGACTGGTAATCTATAACTAATACAACGAATTAGGGTATCTAGACTGTATTTATATTTATCTTTTAAGATTTCCTAGAGTCAGTATGCGAAAAGTACAATCATACAATATATTTAGTGCATCTAATGGAGAATGACAACCTTAGCTTCTGGGATGAGAAAGCGCACCGAGGAGGTCTAAAAATCTGGAAAAATATGCAAAGGATCGCTAAATCGTGCCTGGACATCCAGTGGCTACGCGCTCCCATGCTCCCGTTGAAACGTCAAGTAATGTCTGGTTTTGTCCAGAATTTTATTTAGCAGATTAAGATATCTGTTGTCAAGACTTCTAGAGTGCAATTCTTCCGCAGATCAAAAATCAAAAACTACTAGCCTCACAACAGAAAGAGCCGAAAACTCATGGCAGACCAAATGCAGTGGGCAAACGCCCTATCAACCCGTCCTTCTTTGGAAGCAGCTGTTACAGATGTTGTAGAACAGGCTGTCTCATTGTTAACAGCACCTGCGGATTTAGGGCTGGTATTCATTTCTTCTGCTTTTGCAAGTGAGTATTCCCGACTATTACCCTTGTTGGCCGAGAAACTATCAGTACGTGTGCTGATTGGATGTAGTGGTGGTGGTGTGATTGGCACAACGGCTAATGGAGAAATCCAAGAGTTGGAAGCAGAAGCAGCTATCAGTTTGACTTTGGCACATCTTCCAGGGGTGGATTTGCAAGTATTTCATGTTGTGTCCGAAGAATTACCTGACTTGGATAGTTCACCAGATGCTTGGATTGATTTGATCGGTGTACCACCATCACCAACACCCCAGTTTATCTTGCTGTGCGGTTCATTTTCATCGGGAATCAGTGATTTATTGCAGGGTCTGGATTTTGCTTATCCTGGGTCAGTAACGGTGGGGGGACAGGCTAGTGCAGGGGGGATGAGTGGTCGTATTGCCCTATTTTGTAACGATCCCTGCGGCGGGAAGCGCCAACGCTTGTATCGTGAGGGAACCCTAGGCTTGGCTTTGAGTGGCAATATTGCTGTAGAAACAATTGTCTCCCAAGGATGCCGACGAATTGGTAAACCATTGCAAGTCACAAAATCTGAACGTAATATCATCCTAGAACTGGATGAACAAGTGCCTCTAATGGTTTTGCGAGAATTGATTTCTAATCTGAGCGAAAAAGAGCGGATGTTGGCACAGCATTCATTGTTTGTCGGTCTGGCAATGGATGTATTTAAGCTGACTTTGCAGCAGGGAGACTTTTTAATTCGTAGCATACTTGGGGTAGATCCATCAGCCGGGGCGATCGCCATTGGCGATCGCGTCCGTCCCGGTCAACGGCTGCAATTCCACCTCCGCGATGCTGAAGCCTCCGCCGAAGACCTGGAATTATTGCTACAACGGTATCAAAACCAACGAACCTCCCAAACCTCTGCTGTTGCTGCGTTGATGTTTTCCTGTGTCGGTCGTGGCGAAGGACTTTACGGCCAAAGCAATTTTGATTCTGACCTATTTAGACGCTACCTCAAGGATATCCCTGTAGGCGGCTTTTTCTGTAACGGCGAAATCGGTCCTATTGCTGGTAGTACCTTCCTCCACGGTTATACCTCAGTATTTGGCATTTATCGAGCAATCTCCTAGTCAAGTATTTGCCGGACTTACACCGACATTTCTTTAGAAACCGGACAGGTTATTGAGTCAGCAGAGGCTTTGAGGAATGAAGGTGGTATTATCCTCGCCTCAAAATAGATGCGGTTTGAGACTAACAAACACTTAGCAATACTTAATGTTTGATAACCTAATTATTAGGTTACAATAGTTTTACTGACAGGCAAACACAATCTCGCTCAAGGTCCAGCGGCTGGAACTCATTTTACTTTGGGTACTACCGCCTAACGTTATCAAGAACGTTATTGGCACGAGCGCCAGTTTATTTAATACCGTTGAGGAATTACGTACAGTTGCAGATGCTGCTCGATGGTTGCTTGCTACTCTCGCAGTCGCTTGGGTGCTAGCCAATCCGGTTATTACTGCTCCTATTATTGGCGTTAGCCGTCCAGAACAATTGGCTGATAGCTTAAAGGCGGTAGAAATAAAACTTGATGATAATTTGTAACAAAAACTTAATGATATTACTGCTGAATATCGCAAGGGAGATTCTGGAAGCTAGCAATGGTTAATTCAGAGACATATACTAAAAACAAAAAATCTCTTTTATCTCAAACATTTTCCAGGGCTGCTGAAGCGCCAGCGCTACCTACAACGCCCTTTGGGTTTATTTGCTATTTCGTCAAATATTACCGTTGGTGGTATGTAGTAATAGTCATTCTGGAGGCAATACACGCGACATGCGGCATCATGTTGCCCTATGCGATTGGTGAGATTATTCGCAGTGTGACAAAATCGACGGGTGATAGCAAGTACATTTTTGATGCCGTGAGGCAACCCCTTATGCTCTTCGCCGCATTGAGTGTGGGGGAAGTCGTATTCGGACGGTCATCTGGATTCTTGCAAACTGTCCGCCATCCAATCCACCGACAGCACATTGTCCGCTCGCTGTATGCCTACTTACAACAGCATTCCCACCGCTACCTAAGCAGCAGTTTTGCCGGGGCATTGGCACACCGCATCAGCGAAACTTCTTTGGGTGTAACCCAGACGATGCAAATGCTGATTACTGAATTAATGCCCGTGATTATAGTACATGTCGTCTCCACGGTGTTACTGTATCGCGCCTATCCTCCACTGGCTGCATTTGTGGGCGGGTGGGCAGTTCTCTTTGTGAGTATTTCCTTCTGGCTAGCGACACGCTGCCGAATTTACGCTCGCAGAGCCGCCAGCAAGAGAAGTGAAACTACGGGCATGATTGTAGATTCTGTTACCAATCTTACCAGTAGCCGACTATTCGCACGTCTAGGTTTTGAACGACGCTATTTAAATGAGCAATTAAAGCGCGAACTCGTAGAGGTGAGAAAGTCAAACTGGTATTCAGAACGCATCCGCTGGTTTCAGTTTATCTCATCGGCAATTTTGAAAATTGGTACTTTGTATTATTCGCTCTCCCTTTGGAGTCAGGGAAAGATTGCTGCTGCTGATTTTGTAGTAGCAACCAGTTTGTCGCTGTTGATCATCAGTGAAGCCCGCAATTTAAGTAAAAGGTTTCTAGAAATTTTTGAACATATTGGTAACATCAGTCATGGAGTTTCCACCATTATTCAACCCCACGAAATCATCGACCGCGAAAATGCCATCTCTCACTCCATCACTCAGGGACGCATTGAGTTTCGGAGAGTCAATTTCAGCTACTCAAATGAGAAGCAAGTATTTAACAACCTCTCTGTTGTAATTCAAGCAGGACAACGTGTGGGACTGGTGGGATTTTCTGGCTCTGGAAAATCCAGCTTTGTGAATTTGATTTTGCGTCTTTTCGACCCTCAATCTGGGAAAATTCTCATTGATGGGGTTGATATTAGGGATATGACCCAGGAAGCCCTCCACTCGCAAATTAGTTTGATTCCCCAAGACCCATCTTTGTTCCATCGAACATTATTAGAAAATGTTCGTTACGGTCGATTAGAAGCAACGGATGAGGAAGTAATTGAGGCATCGCGTAAAGCTTACGCTCACGATTTTATCTCCCGGATTGAAGAAGGCTACGATTCCCTGGTGGGCGAACGCGGTGTCAAACTTTCTGGAGGACAAAGACAGCGCATTGCCATTGCTAGGGTCATCCTCAAAGATGCGCCAATCCTGATCTTAGATGAAGCAACTTCCAGCCTCGATTCAATCACTGAAAAAGCGATTCAAGATACTCTCGATTTAGCAATGCAAGGGAAAACAGTTATCGTAGTAGCTCATCGCTTATCCACTATTTCCCACCTAGATCGTATTTTAGTGTTTGATAACGGTCGCATTGTCGAAGATGGAACCCATCAGGAATTACTCACAAAACATGGTGCCTACTATAAGTTATGGAAAATGCAGGCTGGGGGATTTTTGCCTGTAGAAGCTACTAGTAATGGCAAAGTATAAAAATAAAAAGGGAGGCGAAAAAATTGCTAACAGCTGATAGCCACAATGAACTAGAATTAATCGCTGACGTATTAGTTATTGGTGGTGGACCAGCCGCCGCCTGGGCAGCATCAGCAGCTGCATCTCAAGGAGCTAAAGTCATCATTGCTGATAAAGGTTTTCTGGGTACGAGCGGTGCAGCAGCAGCTAGTGGCAATGGCATTATGGCTCCTTCCCCCGAAAACTGGGAAAAAGTTTTATCGGAGCGCTACCGCGTGGGGAAAAATTTAGCTAATTTACGTTGGATAGAGCGAGTTATCGAAAAAACTTGGCTCAGTTTGCCCCTTGTGGAAGATTGGGGCTATCGTTTCCCCAAAGAAAATGGGGAATCGGTGCGCCAAAGTTATTATGTCCCTGAATATATGCGGGTACTTCGCAAACACCTTTTGCGTGTTGGCGTCCAGATTCTCGACCAAAGTCCTGCTCTAGAGCTTTTATTGGCTGACGATGGCTCGGTAGCGGGTGCAAGAGGAGTGCAACGGCAACATCATCGTGCCTATACTGTTCGTGCTGGTGCAGTAGTCTTGGCGAATGGCGGTTGCGCGTTCTTAAGTAAAGCTCTCGGTTGTAATACCAATACGGGCGATGGACTGCTGATGGCTGTGGAAGCTGGTGGCGAGCTCTCCAGCATGGAAGCGTCCAATCACTATGCTATCTCGACCGCTTTTAATGCTACAGTGACGCGGGGCGTTCCCTTTGGCTGGGCGAGTTACACTGATGAAGCAGGCAATGACCTTGGTGGCTATATCGACGGTCGTCGCGACCCATCTTTCCTTCCCAATGCGCTCCTGAAAGGCCCTGTTTATGCCCGTTTAGATAGAGCTACGCCTGAAGTCAAGGCTGTGATTGAAAAGTCTCATTTCATTGCTTTTCTACCTTACAAAAAAGCGGGCATTGACCCCTATACCGAACGGGTGCCTGTAACGCTGGTATTGGAAGGCACAGTTCGTGGCACGGGTGGAATTCGGATTATCAACGATAGTTGTGGTACAAAAGTTCCCGGACTATATGCTGCTGGGGATGCCGCATCGCGGGAGTTTTTAGCTGGTTTAGCTTCTGGGGGTGGCGGTCCCAATGCCGCTTGGGCAATTTCCACGGGACAATGGGCAGGAGTTGGTGCGGCGACTTTTGCTAAGAGCCTGGGCACACGCTCCCATGAACGAACTGTGCGTCCAGCTGGTCAAGTTGGGTTGAGAATGCAGTCCTCAACTCCAGAAACATTCGATAGCTCGGAAATTGTGCGCGGCGTCCAAGCAGAGATGTTCCCGTTGGAAAAAAATCACTTCCGCTCCGAGTCGGGACTTTTGGAGTCGTTGGCTAAATTAGAAGTGCTGTGGCAGCAGGTGCAAGCAAATCCAAAACAGGATACAGTGCGCGATGTCGAACATTCTCGCCGAGCTGCTGCTCTGACGGCTGTAGCCCGATGGGCGTATTTTAGCGCGTTACATCGCACGGAAACGCGCAGCGAACATATTCGCGTGGACTACCCGGAAACAGACCCAAATCAGCGTTACTACCAAGCTACAGGTGGCTTGGATCAGCTATGGGTAAGACGCGATTGGATTACGGATGCCGTTGCGACACAGGCAGTATCAAATACTCAAACAACAGCCTCAGTGTAAAAATTATATTAGGAGCAATATGATTGAGCTTGTCAGCCATAGCCTCTGTATAAACTGTAATGTTTGCGTCCAAGTATGTCCGACTAATGTCTTTGATGCAGTCCCCAATCAACCACCTGTAATTGCTCGACAGGATGATTGTCAAACTTGTTTTATGTGCGAGGCGTATTGTCCGGTAGATGCGCTCTATGTTGCACCCCAATCCCATACCGAGATTGAAGTTAATGAGGGTGATTTAATTGAAAGTGGGATTATGGGCGAATATCGTCGCACTTTGGGCTGGGGGTATGGTAGAAAAAATAATAGTGAATTAGATACTGCTCATAAATTACGTCAGCTACCGCGCCCTGATCAAAGTTAATTTGGTGGTTAGATGGGACTACTATAGCAGGGGACTGGGGACTGGGGACTGGGGACTGGGGACTGGGTTACAAGTCTGATTGTGTCTAGGTTTTATCATCAGTTAATGTCCTAAGCACTTTGGCGGTTGCTATATTTGATTCCTGAACAAGATTTGGGAGTGAAATCAAAAATATTACAGCAATTTTCAGGCAATAATCACAGATATTCGTAGGGGCGCAAGGCCTTGCGCCCCTACAGATTGATCTATTTACCCGAAGTTGCTGTAACTGCTCTTTCTCAAACTATGGCTGGTACGGGAATCTCTAGATGAGAGTATAGGGGGAAGCGATCGCACAATGCTGCTACCCTGCGCCGACAATCAGCAGCCACCTCAGAGGAATTTGGAGATAGCAAGCGATCAGCTAGAATATTCCCAATTTCGCTAAATTCTGCCACTCCCAGTCCTCGTGTAGTCATGGCTGGAGAACCTATCCTCAAACCACTGGTCACAAATGGCGACTGGGGATCAAAGGGGATCGTATTTTTGTTAGCGGTAATATTTACACCACTCACCAGCTGATCGGCTTGCTTACCAGTCAGTCCCACAGACCGTAAATCCACTAGCATTAAATGATTGTCAGTGCTATTTGATACTAGCTTTAATCCCCGATTTTGCAGTTGAGTTGCTAAGGAACGGGCATTTTCAATTACTTGGGCAGAATAATCTGTAAATTCAGGCTTGAGAGCTTCGCCAAAAGCTACTGCTTTCCCAGCAATGACGTGTTCCAATGGTCCGCCTTGACTACCGGGAAATACTGATTTATCGAGCTTCTTACCCAGTTCTGCGTCGCCGGTCAAAATTAAACCACCACGTGGTCCACGCAGGGTTTTATGGGTAGTTGTTGTGACAACATGACAATGAGGAATGGGGTCTGGGTGCAAACCACTGGCGACTAAACCAGCGATGTGGGCAATATCTGCTAACAAGTAAGCACCGACTTCATCAGCGATGCTGCGGAACTTGGCAAAGTCTATGATCCGGGGATAAGCCGAATAACCGCAAATCAGGAGCTTAGGACGCTCCCTTAGCGCCAGCTCCCGAATTTGGTCGTAGTCGAGTTGTTCTGTTTGTTGACTAACATTATAATGGCTAACTTGGAACCATTTACCCGACACATTCACCGGTGAACCGTGGGTGAGATGTCCGCCATGAGACAAATCCATCCCCATGATTTTGTCTCCTGGTTCTAGCAGCGTCAGGAAGACGGCAAAATTCGCCTGAGCGCCAGAATGGGGTTGAACGTTGGCATGAGCAGCACCAAACAGTTGTTTAGCACGGTCAATGGCTAACTGCTCTATTTTATCGATAAATTCACAACCGCCATAGTAGCGTTTACCTGGTAGCCCCTCGGCATATTTATTTGTGAGTACCGAACCTTGAGCCGCTAGGACAGCGGGTGAGGTAAAGTTTTCACTGGCAATCAACTCTAAGTGATCACGTTGACGCTGTAATTCGTCGTTAATCAACTCCGCGATCGCCGGATCACAGGAGTTAAGAAAGTCTTGGTTATTCCTAGTCACTTTAGCTATCCTTATAAAAATTGGCAAGATTGTGGATTCAGGCATTGTGGCCTGTTTCCGTAAGCTTCCACTGTTAAGATTATATATTTTAACTATTCACCGTAAGTCCCCCACTGAATTTTGTACTCAAAATCAGTGGCGGGATATAAGGTGGCGATTGACGAATTGACTGACATCCCTGATTGAACGTAGTTCAATCAGGGATGTTAGTCGTTGGCGTTGGCAAAGCCTCTCGTAGAGAAGCCTCAAGAAGAGATGAGGAATGAGCATTTTGCCTAAAAGAATCTATCCAGTCCTCAATCACAGCCGTGATACTCTTCTCTTTTGATGCTGCATAAATCTGCAAAGCATACATTCTTTTTGCACTAAGCCTCAAACTTAGTCTTTTTTCTTTCATATTGGGTGGTTAAACGCTACCCATTCATGTTAGCATACAGGCAAGGAGGGGAAAAAATGAAAACTTCGCACCAATACCGATTACGCCCCACAAAACAACAAGCTGTTCAATTTGATAGGTGGCTAGATATGCTACGCTGCCAGTACAACTATCTGTTGGCGGATCGGTTCCGTTGGTATGAAGAAAATCGATGTTCAATAAACTCCTGCTCTTTATTCGTTTGTTATCTACCAGATTTACGAAATAACCCTACATACAATAGTCAACAAGACTCTTTACCACAACTAAAGAAAGACCGCCCCTGGTACAAAGAGCTTCACTCTCAGGTGTTGCAAAATGCAGCTAAACGAGTAGAGTTAGCCTTAGATAGATTTCTTAGTGGTGACTGTAATGGCAAACGGAGTGGAAGACCAAGATTCAAAGGGGCGAATCAATACAAAACTTTTACTTATGCAAAAGTCAAAAGTGATTGTATTGAGAATGGTTTTATAACCCTGCCTAAGTTTGGAAAAGTAAGGTTGGTACAACATCGTACTATCCCTGACGGTTTCAAAATAAAAACGTGTTCTATTACTAAAAAATCTGATGGTTATTATGTAACTCTAAGCCTCGAAGATAATACTGTGCCTACAATTAAAACAGATTTAAATCCTGATTCAATAACAGGTATTGACGTTGGGCTAAAAGAATTCTTGACAACTTCCGATAATGAAGTTGTTGCCATTCCGCAGTATTATCGCAAGTCTCAAAAACGGTTGCGGGTTATTCAAAAACGAGTATCACGCCGCCAAAAAGGTAGTAAGCGCAGACAGAAAGCTGTCAAACAATTAGGAAGGCAACACAAAAAAGTTGCTGATAAACGCAAAGACTTTCATTTCAAAACCGCTAACAATCTGTTGAAAAAATATGATGTTGTAGCGGTTGAAGATTTGAACGTAAAAGGACTTGCACGAACACGACTAGCTAAGTCTGTACTAGATGCCGGATGGTCAAGCTTTCTGTCAATACTAAAAAACAAAGCTGCGAACGCTGGTTTATTAGTTGTCCCAGTCAAAGCATCAGGTACTAGTCAAGATTGTTCTAGCTGTGGTGTCGAGGTTCCCAAGAAACTGCATATCCGGTGGCACGACTGTCCTAATTGTGGGTGCAGTTTAGATCGCGATCACAACGCCGCGATAAATATAAGAAAAAGGGCGGAGGGTCATCCCGTTCTCAAAAAGCCAAGAGCCTCCTAAGCGTTAGCCGGATTGTCTTGGAAGCCCCCACTGAAACGGTACTCCGTTCAGTGGTGGGAGATGTCACTGGACGATCAAATTCTTGCCCCTAAGCAGGTTTGTCAGTCTTGTTTGCTAGCAGATCACAGCGGTCAACCCCGATGGAATCAAGGTCAACTGCGCTGCGCTCAACAAGTACGTAAACTCTCTGAACAGCAACCAGAGCAATATGAATGTATTATGGGTTTTCGTATCGCCCATATAGAATAATGTTGATTTACTAGCCAGACCGAGCAGTTGCGTTATCCTAGGCTCAAGTAGCTGTTGAAATTTAGCCACAGGAGAACGCACGATGACTTGGCGCGGGTCTACAACTGTTTGGGACCGGATTCTTGCTTGCTTACCTTATTTGCTTCCTTTAATTGATGGGCTAGTATTCGGTTATATGTCTTTGTTGAAACAATTCCCGGCACTACAAGTGTTACTTCTGCCTCTTAGTCCGGTCATCCAAATTTACGGTGCATTAGGACAATTGGGTCAACTGCTTGTTTTCTTTGCCTTGTTTTTTTTAGTGGTAAGAAACGACAAAATAATTCATTTTATTCGGTTTAATACCATGCAGGCAATCCTTTTAGACATCATTGTGTTTCTGGGAAGCATAATTTTGCGGATTGTAGCACTCCCTCGTGTAGATTTTGCAGTTGAAACAGTAGCAAGTACCATCTTTCTAGGTATCGTGGCTGCAGTTGCGTATTCGACGATCCAGTCCCTGATGGGGCGTTATGCAGAAATTCCGGCAATTTCTGAGGCTGTTTATATGCAAGTTCGCTAGGGGTTACGGGCTACTACGGTGTTTTCTAGGCGACCAATGCCTTCTATTTCTACACGGACGCGATCGCCTAGATGTAATGGACCGACACCCATTGGCGTACCTGTTAGCACTACATCGCCTGGTAGCAGGGTCATCACCTGACTAATATAGGACACCAAAAAGTCAGGAGCAAACACCATTTCATCGATACAGGCTGATTGTACTGGCTTGGTGTCGTCATTCACAAACGTTTGTAGTCTGGCTCCAGGATTTAATTCTCTGACGATCCAAGGACCCAAGGGGCAAAATGTATCAAAACCCTTGGCTCTTGTCCATTGACCATCCTTTTTTTGTAAATCCCGTGCTGTTACGTCATTGGCGATAGTATAACCCCAAATTTTAGTTTGGGCTTCTGCTGGTTTACAGTCAACGGTGCGATCGCCAATTATTAATGCTAACTCTCCTTCGTAGTCTACTCTCTGGGACAGGGCAGGATACTTAATTTCCATCTCCGAAGCAATGATGGAGGTGGGTGGCTTGAAAAAGATCAGTGGCTCACTAGGTACAGATGTACCCATTTCCGCCGCATGATCTGCATAATTTTTGCCCACAGCCACAATTTTTGAGGGAGCGCAGGGAGCCAAAATTTGATAATTCTCTGGCTCCAATATGACATCAGTTGCTTGCCCTTGCAACCAGGGTGGAGCATCTAGCACCTGGACATTCAGGGATAGTTGTAGTAACCCGTAGTAAATCTGTCCTTCTTGATTTTGAACTCGCACATAGCGCTGCGCCATAACCTTGATTAATATCCTTTTGGATGCGATGAAAAGCTGTTAATTGGTAGGAATCGTTGGTCAGCTTTTTTGAGAACTCAACAGAGCCAACGGTGAACGGTCAAGCAATACCCGGATTTTAGATTTGCGATTTGGGATTGACGGTCAACCCAAGCTTTTACAAGTCCCCGCTAGAACGCCTAAGCGGTTAGATGCTGGTCTTTGACTGGTTCTTTGGCGTTGGTCACACTAAGACCACATCATACGCCTGATAAGTGTAAATCCCCTGGAACTGATTTAAGATCCCGAACTTTGGCAGATTTGGCTAATGATTTTAATTTAAAACTGGTAAGATTATAATTCCTTGTTGCTTCAGATGTTGATTCGTACTGGTATTGTCAATCACAATACATGTATTAATTAATACTCAGCAACCTTTTTGTCCAAAAGGAGACTCAAAACCATGTCGATAGTTTACGAAACAATGTTTATCCTCCGCCCAGATCTAGGAGATGAACAAGTAGAGCAAGCAATTACAAAATACCAGAACTTGCTCCGAGACCAAGGTGTTGAAGATATCCAAATTCAAAATCGTGGTAAGCGTCGTCTGGCTTATGAAATTAAAAGGCACCGCGATGGCATCTACATTCAGTTCAACTATACAGGTCCGGGAACTGCTATTGCTATCTTGGAACGCGCTATGCGTTTGAGCGAAGAAGTAATTCGCTATCTGACTGTTAAGCAAGATGTCCATGAGGAAAAAGCCGAGCCAGTCGCTGTGACTGCTTAGGTCAAGTTCTGAGTTTAGTAGGGTGCGTCAGCTTTTAGCAGTTGGTAATTCTCAACAGATTTTTGAGTCTGACCCACCCTACAAGATATGTTGAGTAAGTAGACCGGCACTTTTGGGGTTTAGCAATGCTAAACCCCTACGACAAATATTATTTGTAAGTATGCATATTTTGTATTTTGTGTCAATGAGTAATTTCGATAGATACGCTTAAACGCATCTAAAAGACATAAAAAACTCCATCCCCTTGTGGGTGAAGTTTCCCGCTAACTTTCAATAAATCAATCAAAATCACACTCTTGAACAGCAATTCAGATCATATGTGAAAATTTACTAAAAATTTTCCTTTTTCTTTTCTCCTGATTTGGCTAGGGGATGCTAAATTAACAATTACTTGCCAAAGGCAGTACTACTACGGTTATACCTAAACGTGGACAAGATTCTGAATGGGAGCTGCAAGCCACTGTGAGCCAATCTGACACACCCAACATCGAAGCTCTCTCGACGGAAGTGTCGCAACTGCGCCAAGAGTTGCAACTTCGCGATCAATTAGTACAACAGCTATCGCAAGAACTCTTCCGCTTGGTGAAGGGTAATACGAATTTTCTCCCGCAACAAGCGCAGCCTGAGCATGATCTAAGTCAGCTACAGGCTTTACAAGAACAACTAGAGGCTGTTGAGCAGCAGGTAATATTCTACCAAGAGCAAATTACAACTCGTGATGCCGAAATTTACCAATTACGGCAGTCAGTGCAAGAATTAAGCGATCGCAGTCGGATGTTGGAGCAAGTAGTACAAGAGTTACCTCAAATTTACCGTCGTAAGTTTGAGGAGCGGATGGCTCCAGTTAGAGACAAGGTAGCCATGCTCCAGCGAGAAAATCGCCAACTCCAAGCAGAACTGCAAAGTGTCAGTTACCGATTAGCACTGAAAACCCGCACTGCTAGTCATGGTGGTATTGATTTACCGAACTTTCCCCGACCAGTATCGGAACAAACTAATATCACTACTGTGCCAAATGCCTAAATTTGGCAGAATGGCAGCACAGAGATACATTTTTTTAGTACATTGTTTTAGAGTAATCTTCTAGTCAGGTATTTGCCGGACTTCCACGGACATTTATTGACAAACCGCACCAAAAACCGTCCACAGGAATGGTGCAGACCCTACGCGCTCGATTGGCTCTGTCACCACATGTTTCAAGAAAATTTACATAAACCTTCTAGACCCACCTGTACTATTTATGTGATGATTTGAAAAGCTTGCCTTACAAGTAAATTTGTGTTACTGACTTCTATCAAAACCAAGTTAAAATTGACTGCCGACCAGAAAATTCTGATGTCAAAACACGCTGGCATATCCCGATTTACATACAATTGGGGACTCGCGACATGGCAAGCATTGTATCAATCTGGATATCAACCCAATCACTTGATTTTGAAAAAGTTCTTTAATAATCAAATCAAGCCGGTTTTGACTTGGATTAAAGAACCAGGTATTTGTCAAAAAATCACAGAATTTGCTTTTGATAATTTAGGTAAAGCTTTTAAGAACTTCTTTTCTAAACGAGCAGACTATCCCAAGTTCAAAAGAAAAGGGAGAAATGAGAGTTTTACAATTAATGCGGGTGGTAAACCAATAAATATCGGTGGTAAACGCATTAAATTACCAACGATTGGCTGGGTTTCAACTTATGAATCTTTGCCTCATACCACAACCACAAAGGTTACTATATCTCAATCAGCGGCAGATTGGTACATTTCTTGTTCTTATGAAATAGAACCAGACATCACCAAAAAAGAACATGATTATGTTGGGGTTGATTTAGGGATAAAAACCTTAGCTACTTTATCAACAGGAGTGATTTTTGTTAATCCGAAAGCTTTAAAAAGAGCCAGGAGGAAGTTAACAAGATTACAACGTCAACTTACAAGGAAAATCAAGGGGAGTAATCGTTACAAAAAACAAAAGTTGAGAATATCTAAACTGCATCGACGTATTACTAATATACGCAAAGATGCGACTCATAAAGCAACTACATTTATCTGCAAAAACCACGCAGTAGTAGCTTTGGAGGATTTGAATACTTCAGGGATGTTGAAAAATCATAAATTAGCCGGTGCTGTCAGCGATGCTAATTTTTATGAATTCCGCAGACAAGTAGAATATAAAGTAATTAGATATGGTGGAACTGTCGTATTTGTGGATAGATTTTACCCATCTAGTAAAACTTGTGCAAATTGTGGAGAAATTCAAGAAATTAGTTGATCACAGCGGGTTTACGAGTGTAAAAGATGTCAGCATACCGAAGACCGAGATTTAAATGCGTCTAAAAATCTCGAAAAATATGCACGGTTGGCTCAACCGTGTCTGGACGTTAAGGGATAACTGCTCCCATGCTCCCGTTGAAACGTCAAGTAATGTCTGGATTTGTCCAGATTTTATGTAGCAGCAAAGGAAGGGTCAAGCCAAAATCTAACATTGATTGAGCATGGTGAGGATATAGGGGAAATTGTTAAGAACTGCTAACATTGCTTGACCTCACCATACATTATTCGGTCAAATGATACTTCAGCCTGCTAGAACCAAACTGCGATTATTAACTTTAGCCAAGATGTCGTCGTAAGTCTTAAAAATTTCAAACACTGAGTCTAGTTGGGTGAGTTCCAAAAGCAAGCGCACAGGGGCTTGCACATTGCAAAGAACCAAGCGGCAACCACTTTGACGTGCAGCTTTTAATCCTTTGACTAGGGGCACTAAACCAGAGCTATCCATGAAATCCACCCCTGCCAAATCAATCACCCAGAGTTGATGAGGCTTGGGTATTATTGCTGCCATCTCATCGCTTAAAGCTGTACCACCGTGCAAGTCTATTCTGCCTTGGGGCTTGAACAAAATTACTTGTACTTCTTGTGTAAGAGTCATAAATTTAACTGGGTAGCCGAAAGGTTATCACAAAAAACAAAAAATTGACATCAATACCGCTTTGCTTTCAACTGCCAAACGGCTATTATATCCCGAAAACTCGGGATTGACAGCAGTGGATCTGCGACAAGATTTTTCGGTATTCATGCCGTATAATTTGTCTTAACTTAACTCAATATAGGCATAACCACCAGACAATTTCCGTAGCCTACGTATCTTTTACAAAATTTTTATATTTTTTGGGGTTTAGATAAACTTTTGATAAATAGATTATACTTTCTTTAATTACCTATGTATTTGTGGTAGTAATAACTAGAAAAATTTTCAACCCTCAAGAGCCGATAATTACTATAAACTAAAGATTACAGGCTCCCCTTAGTGGTTTGATTGACACCCTACCCACAAAAGAGCAAAGATGATAGTACAAGTAAAAATTTGTAAAGGCGGCGGTGCGGGATGTCTCTTGAGCTAATTTCACTAGAAAACATCCAGGAATTTGCCCACCAATATGGCTATTGGGCTATTTTTTTGGGAATTTTGCTAGAAAGTTTGGGGATTCCCATTCCTGGTGAAACCATGACCCTAGTAGGGGGTTTTCTAGCGGGTAGTAATGAACTAAATTACTGGCTAGTGGTAGGTAACGCCGTTGTAGGTGCTGTAATAGGCGGTAGTTTAGGCTATTGGGTTGGTAGAAGTGCTGGCTGGAATTTCCTGCTGCTCATAGGTAAGATCTTTCGGATTACGGAAGTAAGACTGTTGAGCATCAAAGAGCAGTTTAATGAAAACGCACCTAAAGCTGTATTTTTTGGGCGATTTTTCGCGGTGCTGCGAATTTTTGCGGCGCCACTAGCAGGGATCGTCGATATGTCCTTTGGCAAATTCTTTGTGTACAACTTAGCAGGAGCAACCGCTTGGGCTAGTGTGATGGTGACATTAGCTTTCTTTGCCGGTAGAATTATTTCTTTAGAACAATTGATTTCTTGGATGAGTCAATTTGCGATATTAGCCTTACTTATACTTGTTGTCGTGATCGTTGTGCCACTTTGGTGGGAGTCTCGCCAAGTCAAGGAGACCGCCGAAAAGTAGTGAGGAGTTGAAAGTGACTCCCCAATACGGCTAGGTTTTGCCCAAAATCCCGCCCTGCAATAAATTGATTGCTCATAGTTAAAGTAGGGGCGCAAGGCCTTGCGCCCCTACAATGGAATATTTTTTTAATTGGAAGTCCCTTAACTTCTAACTCTTAACTTCTGGTCTGCTGGGCCCAAATACGAGTTGGTAGTCCCCAAACGTAGATAAAGCCTTCGGCCGCCTTGTGGTCAAATTGGTCTTCGGCTCCGTAGGTTGCTAAATCAGGAGTATATAGGGAATTGTCGCTCCAACGTCCGACGGTTGTGGCATTACCTTTGAAAAGTTTGAGCCTCACGGTACCAGATACTCGCTCTTGTGTCTTTTGAATAAAAGCATCAATTGCTGTTTTGAGTGGACTGTACCACAAACCGTTGTAAACTATTTGGGTGTAAGTTTCTTCAATGCCGCGTTTGTAGTGGCTAACATCTGCTGTCAAAGTTAGGCTTTCTAAATCTCGGTGTGCCTGAATCAGCACTAACATTGCAGGTGATTCGTAAATTTCCCGTGATTTGATACCCACCAAGCGATTTTCTATCATATCGATGCGCCCAATGCCGTGATTTCCCACCAGTTGATTGAGTTGTTCAATTAGCTCAACTGGATGTTTTGGCGTACCGTTAATAGTTGTAGGAATACCTCGTAAGAAACCAATTTCCAGATATTCTGGCTCATTGGGGGTATCAGCGATCGCCTTTGTCATTTCATAAATTTCTTCTGGTGGTTCTGTACCTGGATCTTCCAGTAGACCGGCTTCAATGCTACGACCGAGGAGATTTTTGTCAATACTGTAGGGAGAAGATTTTTTCACCGGTGCGGGAATGCCAAACTGTTCACCATAGGCGATAGTTTGCTCACGACTCATTCCCCACTCCCGTGCTGGCGCAAGGATTTTCAGATGAGGATTCAGCGCAGTACAGGAGACATCAAAACGTACCTGATCATTACCCTTACCAGTACAACCGTGAGCGATCGCATCAGCACCATATTTTTCGGCGGTTTCTACTAAAATCTTAGCAATCAGGGGACGAGCAAGGGCAGTTCCCAGAGGATAACGATTTTCATAAAGGGCATTGGCTTGAATCGCTGCAAAGGCGTAATCTTTAATAAAACTGTCTTTGACATTTGCTACTAGAGATTCACTTGCACCCGATTTGAGAGCCTTTTCTCGAATTGGCTCTAATTCATCTCCCTGTCCTAAATCTGCTGCGAGGGTAATTACCTCTTCCACACCCCACTCCTGCTTCAGGTAGGGGATGCAAACGGAAGTATCAACACCACCAGAATATGCCAGGACAACCTTTTTGGCGCGACCCATTAGTTTCTCCACATAGGAAAACAAACAATGAGTCAATATTATATCGAACTAATACACGTATAGTTTCCTCCCAAATAAATAAAGGTATTCCGAAATTTCAACTAAGTACAGCGTTTCATAAATTCGTGAGGTTTTGGTTCGTAGTAGTCTGTCAATTTTGTTTTGAGGGATTTTTGGTAGTGTGAGCGTCTCGCTCACGCGGGCAAGATGCCCGCACTACAGTCTATCATTTTTATCTTGACAGAGTTTTGAGGGATTTTTGGTAGTGTGAGCGTCTCGCTCACGCGGGCAAGATGCCTACAGTCTATCATTTTTATCTTGACAGAGTACTACGAACGATAGAGTTTATTTTCATTTGGTCACGAACTTGTGCAATCCTATACTTAGGGACTTCCAATTCAGAAAATCTCCCGTGGATGGGGCGCAAGGCCTTGCGCCCCTACAAATGTACAAATAATGTGGGATTTATTTTTTAGAAGTCCCTGAGATTAGATAAATCTTCCCTGAGATTTTTTGGGCCGAATACCAATTACAGAGGGACGGGGAACACCTGTAGATTGACCTTTACCACCATCAGTAGTGGGGATATTACTGGGCCAGCTACTGCCACGAGGTACAGTGCGAGTCTGCTCAAATGTAGTACCATTTAAATTGAGTAACTCTATCTGGCGGTTGAGAATTGTGCCATCATTAATGGGACAATCTTCACCAGGATGCTGCACGGAAATAATTAGAGTATCGCCGACAAAAGTAGGTCCGGTCATTTCACAACGTACTGGGCCATAGGCAAAGGGTATTACCTGTCCAGCATTGGCACCACTGGTGGGAATAAAGAATAGCCAGTTATTGCCAAAAACTCCGGTGAAATCGGAAACATTACCATTTGCTGTATGATCGATAGTGGTAGGCTTGCTGGCGGCACCGTTATTAAAACCGTTGTGAGTGTTTGTGGACATATCCGTGACACCCCAAACATGGGCGCGAGCGTCGAACACCAGATTATCTACATTGGCAAAACCAGCACCTGATACTGAACCGGCTTCTCCACCTTGGGCAAATCTCTGCCATTTAAAGGTAAGACCTGTAGCGTCGGCACTATCTTCAATAATCTTGTACAGTCCCCCTGATTGCTGTGTTGCATTGACATCCTTGCTTAACTTGGCAACTTGGAAGATGCGGGAATCAGGATAACCATCGCTTCCTGGGGCACCATCAGTATAGGCGATAAACACCTCTTTGGTGCGCGGATGCACTTCTACATCTTCTGGACGGGCTGTGGGAGTTCCCCCAATTAAGTTTGCAGCTAAAAAAGCATCAACTAGCAGGGCGCCTTGGCTAGGGTAAAAGTCGGATAGCTTTTTGTTTTGATAAGCAGATAAGCTTGTGGCTTCATTAGTGCGATCGCAGTTGAACGAACCGCCATCTTGAGTTTGACCTGCAATACCATTACGCTTCGGTAGGGGTAAACGGCCATTTCTCTGTGCTGAACCCAACGCCGCAAATTCTACCTCTGAAAGCACCGATGGCGCAATGGGATTAGTTGCCGTGGTTAAAAGTAGGGGTATCCATTGACCGGTACCATCGGGATTGTAACGGGCAACATACAAAGTTCCATCTTCCCATAACTTGCTGTTACTTTTACTGGTTGGCGAGGAAATCTTACCTGTACTGACAAATTTCCAGGTATGTCCTCCACGTCTGTCATCACCCAAATAGGCGACTAATTTCTTTCCAGATTCCACCCGCAAGGCTATGTTTTCGTGGCGATAACGACCCAAAGTTGTGTGTTTGCGGGGGCGGAAATTGGGATTTGCAGGGTCAATTTCGACTATCCAGCCGTATTTTTCGCCTACTAGACCAAAAGTCTTACCTATGCTATTATTTGTGTAGTCTGTTTGCGTGCCATTAGGCTTAACTGCTTCTGTGACATTACCTTGAAAGTTTTCTTCAGCTGAGAGAATAGTTCCCCAAGGAGTTGTACCACCAGAACAGTTGTAGCCAGTGCCAATAATTTTATTACCCAGTCCATCAGCACTGAGGTTAAAAACTTGGGTTGCAGCAGGGCCTGTAGCAATTAAATAATTTTGGTCGCCTTTTTGGTAACTGAGATTTCCCCAAGCAGTGACGCTTTGATAGTCATCAGTGCGTTGGCTATTAATTCCCAATCCCGAAAGTCCATGAATTCGGCGATTTTTGCGATCTTTGACCACAGCAAACCGCTGGCGATTATTGCGGCGAGAAATGCGGATAATTGAACCGCCTATGTTGTATAAAAATTCCCCTTCCACTTCCAGATTTTTGGTTGAGGGTAAATTCCGCCCAATGACGGTAGAAAATGCGGTGGGTAATCCTTGCAAATCACTATTATCGTCTAGGACTAAAGCAGATATGGGGTAACTAACATATTCGTGATTTACCCACAAATAGCCTTGATCTTGGCTTTTACCAATGGGAACAAAACCAGTATAGTCGCAATTGTAGCCGACATATTCATCCTGATTGGCAAATACGCGATCGCCCCAACTAACAATTATATAACGTTCGTACTCTGGCGGTACTACCACATCATCAATGACGTTGTAGGTAGTTAATTTCACATCATCTGCAGGATTTAGTACCTGTCCCTGACTGATTCCCGTTGGCAGAAAATTCTTCTGCTGTTGATAAACTGGTAAGGGATGAGGTAAGCGAACTGGTGTAAAGTTTAAGGGTACAGTTTTCGCTTCAGCAACGTTAAAAATACTCGGCAATTTTGTATTCGTTGATACGAATCCAGCGGCGCTACTTGCAAAGAACAAGAGTACTTGTCTGCGACTAAATTGAGACATAAGAGTTTCCTCTGTAGTAACAAGAAAATTTTAGTACATATTGATAGTCACAGGACGTACGCAACTGGCACATTAGTTACAAATAAGAGTTTACAATTCAGTGCAAGATTACTCTTGGGCTGATTTTTTTATACTTTTTGCTCAATTGGATAATTTATGGTGACATAATTGTTTTAGTTTTGTCCCTTTTTAAGAGACTCTGTTTGCGTTGTAATTTACTTTTTATTTTTATTACACTATTTTTTTAGGGTGGACATTGCCTATTATGCCCTCAAACCCTTATTTTTATGTTGTGGACGCCCACCCTACGGTTGTTAAAAATGGTGCTTAAATGTAGTATTTATGTCACTACTATTCCGTAGAAACTCCTTGAATTAATAGAAGAAATCGCAGATTATAGAAATGAGATAAGGCAATTTAAAGTCTAATCTCAACGGCGAAAATTGATTTAAAAGTAGGTAAAAAAATGGCTAAAATTGTAATCTCTGACATCGCTATTACCCAAGACACTGAGAGCTTTCTCCATGAACTAGATGAGCAAGAAATTGGGGATATTTTAGGCGGAAAGGTCACTGTATCGATATTTTGGGGCTTAATTGAAATTTCCTGGGATTAAGGCTAGTAGAGAAATTCCAAGCAGCTTGTATATATCGCTTTTTGGCGCTTAATTGTATTAGCTTGGTGATAATACACTGTAGGTCTTTAATCTCTGAAAAATTTGAAGACCAGCATAGGTTTTAATCATGATTAAAGCCTATGCTGGTCTTAACTATTACTTTTTAATTTCGCAGATTAAAATGAAACCGCTCTATGCCATAATTGCAAATCTATAAACATAAAGCTTTGGAATATCAGTCAAGGTTTTAGTCAACTTTAACTTGCTCAATTTGTTGCTTAATCCACCCATCAAGCAAATCAGAGATAATTTGATTACGCAGCTTGTTATCCAATTCTGGCTCGATAATGTCCTCCACGAAAATTAGATGTACGCCCTTAGAAGTCACTATCGGCTTCAGAACCTGTGGCGGTTTAGCTGTAAAAACAGCAGCAGAAATCTCCGGTTTTAAATCCTTGCGGCGCACTATCCCCAAATATCCACCTTTGCGCCGCAATTCCACATCCTGAATATATTTGTGAGCCACATCATAGAAACTCATCTCACCTTCCTTAATTGCATAGAAGAGTTCTATGGCTAAATCTTCATCATCCAGAACAACTTCATACATCACCACGCCAACATAATCTAGTTGGTTTTCAAAGAAATAGGGTTCAACTTTATCAGCGAAAAGATGATTAGCTAACTTCCCAGACATGAGACTGATGTTAGCAATTTCTTCAAAATCATCTATAGATAAACCATGTTTTTCTAACCAGTTCCAGGTATCATCAGCACTATCGAGTTTATTAGCTAACCGTATTTGGTCTGCTGCTTTCTGTAGTTCCTCAACCTCTACTGTTATCCCAGCTTCTTCAGCAGCAGCTATAATTACCTTGCGGCTAACAATCTGCTCAACTATTTCTGGAATTTTACAAGATACTTTAATTTGGTGAAGAATTTCTTCGTTGGTAATGGTGATAGGTTGTGACATGATATTTATCCTAAATTTGGTTAACAAAATTCAACATGAGCGCATGAATTATTAGCTGGATAAGGGTTACAGAGATTTTCATGCAATAAGCACAGATCCTCGTAGGGGCGCAAGGCCTTGCGCCCCTACCACATGGTCTATTTAAGTGAAAAAGGCTGTAAGTTTTCTACAATTTCACCCCTCCCTTTTGCAATTTATTAAACGGATCAATTAGAAAATCAATAATCCGACGCTGACGGACAATCACTTCAGCTGTCGCCGTATCGCCTGGACGCAAAGGAATACACTTATCATGGGAGGGAACACAATTTTGTTTGAGGGAAATTTCTAAGTTATAAGCTGCTGTTTTACCATTAGGGGTATCGACCTCTACGGTATTAGGAGATATTTTAATTAATTCTCCTGAAATAATACCATAATCTTGAAATGGATAAGCATCAAATTTCAATTTGACTGGCATTCCTGTGCGTAACGAACCACTTTCGGTAGTCGCCATTTGTGCCCGAATAATTAAAGGCGAATTTGTTGAGGCTATCTCTGCTACCATTGTCCCTAATTGTACAACAGACCCGGCTTTTTGAATTGGTAACTGAAACAATATACCACTCACTGGCGCTTTTAATTCTCGTTGTCCTAGTTGAAATTTTAAGGAATCAATCTGGCTCTTACTTTGAGCAATATCTGATTTTAGGGAACTAATATCTGTATCTAAATTTTTCTGCTGTTCGACAATTCTTAGTACAGCTAGTTGACCAGAACGGGTTAAAGTCTGATAACCTCTTTCTTGTTCTTTTAGTCGTAATTTAGCCTGTTCAATGTCGGCGTTAGCTTGGCGGAGATTTCGCTCGTAACTACTCTTTTGTTCTTGCAGCCGTAACTTAGCTTGTTCAATATCTGATTTCGTTTGTTCATACAATTTTTGCTTATCTTTAGCTATATCTTGCTTTTCTACAAGATTAATTTCTGGAACAACTCCCGCCTTATTTAGCTTACTATAACGTTGCACCTCGCGCTGGCTACTTGCCAAACTACTCTCAACTAATTTACTAGTAGTTCGACTATTTTCTAGGGTTTGTTGTGCCTGATTGAGTTGAGACAATCTTTCTTCTTTTTGTAATTCATAGGCATTTTTTAGAGTAATAATATTCTGTTGCGCTTGGTCAACTTGAGCCTGCTTTTCTAACTGTTGTGATTGATTTTGTTGCTGTTGAGTTGCTAAAGATACAATTAACTGATTTTTGGATGAATTTAACTGAGAAAGTCGATTTAATTGTCCCTCTAACTTATCTTGAGCCTGGCGTAATTCAGACTTGACTAATTCTGATTCTAGCAATAATAATGTCTCCCCTGCTTTGACTGAATCACCTTCCTTGACCCGAATTTCAGCAACAGTTCCTGCTACAGCAGCATCGAGTTTAATTGTCTTATCTTTAGGCTCAGTTCGTCCTCTAGCTGTACCTGTTTCATCAACCTTAGATAGAATCGCCCAAGGTAAAATTATAGACACAAATATGGCTAAAAAATATAATAAACCTCTAGTCCACACCTGGGGTAAACTATCAAGTGATTCTTTGGTAATTTCCGACCAATCTTCACTTTTTATGGCGGTTGTTTGTGGTAATGATATTTCCTGATGTAGTGTATCTTCAGATGGGGAGGCTGTTAGCCTTCCATTCAATACATTTGGCATATTTTTCTGGGACTTTGATGTTATGCTTCGGTTTTTTTGACTGGTTTTTTTGACTGGTTCCCAGCCTCCAGGCTGGGAACGAGATAAGTCTGGAGGCTGGGAACGAGATAGGCTGGGAACGAGATAAAACGAGATAAAAGGGGCGGGGAGACCCCTACTGTTCAACCAGTGACATCTAATTGCTGTTGATTGAGATAGTAATAATGTCCTTTTTTTGCCATTAATTCTGTATGGGTTCCGCTCTCAATTAACACACCTTTATCTAATACCAAAATCAAATCAGCATTCCGCACTGTGGAAAGGCGATGGGCGATTACTAAAGTGCTTCTGCCTTTGAGAATTGTGTTAAAATTCCTCTGAATAATCCTTTCTGATTCTGTATCTAGATGGGAAGTTGCCTCATCTAAAATCAACAATTGGGGATTTCCTAATAAAGCTCTAGCAATAGCTATGCGCTGTCTTTGTCCACCAGATAATAATCCACCACCTTCACCAATTTGAGTTTCATACCCCATTGGTAATTTTGTAATAAATTCATCAGCACCGGCGAGTTTTGCGGCTTCAATTACCTCTGTTAATGGCGCACCGGGATGTCCTAAGCTAATATTATCCCGAATTGTACCACCAAATAAAAAGGTATCTTGGTCAACTACCCCAACCTGTTGACGAAAGGACCGTAAGGAAAGACTAGTAAGATATTGTCCGTCAATTAATACTTTACCATCGGTAGCAGGATACAACCCCAAAACTAATTTAGAAATGGTTGTTTTTCCTGAACCACTACGTCCCACTAACGCTACCATTTGTCCTGATTTCACTTCAAAACTGAGATTTTCTAAAATATTGATATCGCTTTCTGGGTGATAGCGAAATGTGACATTATCAAAGCGAATGTTACCTTGAAGTTGGGGTAAGTTTTGCCGGGGTTGCTGGTGTAAATCTTCTTCTGGTTCGGCATCTAATACATCATTAATGCGTTCTACTGCAATCAGCACTTCCTGCACTTGATTCCACAACACTGTTAAACGTTGGAAGGGGGTAATAATATTCCCTAGCAGCAGATTAAATGCTACTAATTGCCCAATAGTTAGCTGGTCGTGAATTACTAAATAAGCCCCAAACCACAGCAAGACGCTAGTGACTATGGCTTGAATTGTGTTACTAAAAATTTGCAGGCGGTTGCTGATGACTTGTCCAGAAAAGTTGGTTTTTATCTCTTTATTTAATAACTCTTCCCAGTGCCAACGTACTGTTTGTTCTACCGCCGTAGCTTTGACTGTTCGCACACCAGTTAAGGCTTCAATTAAGTAACTACTCTCCTTGGCAACAGCGTTAAATATTTCGCGGGAAATTCTTTGTAAAAAAGGTGTGGCTATTAAGGCTAATAAAGCAAACGGCGGGATAATTACCAACACCAATAAAGCCATTTTCCAACTGTACCAAAACATTAATCCTACATAGATAAAAACTGTAAGTAAATCTAGGAGGATTGATAATGCTTCGCCAGAAAGGAAGCGTTGAATTTTGCGGTTTTCCTGAACGCGAGAGATAATATCTCCCACATAACGTGACTCGAAGAAATTCAAGGGTAGCCGCAAAGTATGGCGGATAAATCCCACAATCAGTGCTAAGTCTATCCGATTGGCTGTGTGGTCTAGCAGATATTGACGTAACCCTGTCATCGCCACGCGAAACAGATTAAACATCAGTAACCCTATCCCGACTGCTGTTAACGTCAGTTCTGATCGCTGCACGACAACGCGGTCTAAAATTAACTGGGTAAATAGGGGGGTAATCAGTCCAAATATCTGGATAAAGATGGAAGCAATTAACACCTCTACCATCACCAAAGAATGCGGCTTCATCAACTCAAAGAATTGCCAAAAAGGTGTGGAAGTCTCTTTGGTATCCTTCAGCATGGCTGTTGGTTGCAGCAGCAGTGTATAACCAGTCCAGTCGGCTTCAAATTCGGCGTGGCTGAGGGTGCGTTGACCTATGGCGGGGTCGGCGACGATAACGTATTTAGGGGTAATTTCGTAGACAACGATGTAATGTTTGCCTTCCCAGTGGGCAATGGCAGGTAACTTTTGCTTCGCCAATTGCTTTAGACTAGCTTTCACAGGTCTTGTGGCAAAACCAAGACTTTCAGCCGCTGTCAATAACCCCCGCAAGGATGCACCATTGCGGTCTACATTGGCGATATCCCGCAAACGGTTGACACTAAAGCGTTTCCCCCAATAGCGAGACACCATCACCAAACAAGCTGCACCACAGTCTGAACCACTCTGTTGGGCAAAAAACGGATAGCGCCGCAGCACTTTCTGCCATAAATGCCCAACTCGCTGCGTGGGGTTGGGAAAATAGGCTTTACTAATCTTTTTTTGGTGCGGATCGGACGCAGATATTGACAAAATCTCTGCATTATGATTTACGATTTTTTCTGCGCTTACAGGGGGCGGCTCGGAGTCCACGACTCCGGAATTACGGGAGAAGGCTTCACCCCACAAATGCTCGCGAATTGGGGGATACTTAGCCATCAGGGGCAATAACACCTCACCGGGCACAAAGCAGAGATGTAAATTTACTGAAGCCCTGGCAGCATAAGGCTGGAACTCTGCATCTGGGAACAAGGTAAATTCTCCAAATGAAGCGCCGTCCTCGAGTGTGGCAATTAACTCACCAGCAGCATCTAGCAATCTTACCTTGCCAGCGATGACTATATAAATACCTGGTTCAACTTCCGTCCCTTGCCAGAATTTGCCGACTTTTGGGGTGATAAATTTAACTTGATTGAGATAGTGCTGGAATTCTGCTGGGGTCAGAGAATACCCCAAAGTATTGCTCAACTGTTCCAGGGTAACCAATGGATTGGATAGATGTTGCACCATGAATGTCTAAATCTTTATCTAATTTGACAAAGTTGATCGGCAAAAATTCGGTATTATCCGAAATATTTGCAGATTTGAGGTCTGCAATCAAGATTTTGCCACCTTGCTTGCTCTCATTCGCGTTGTCTTCCACATTGCTGGGTTTTGGTCGCGTGGACAATCCCATCTGTTTGAGCAGACGTTTGAGATGGCGATCGCTCACCTCGACCCCAAATTCTTTTGTCAGATGTTTCTGAAGCCAGTTCGTTGTCCAGCGTCCAAAAGAATAACCATAATCACGGGGACTATGGCTGACCAGTTCTTTCAAACGGTCTAAATATTGTTCATTCACCGCTTTAGGGCGACCAATTGGACAATCTTCCCATTGGTGCGCCATCCCAGAGCGGGCTATGTGGGTCCAATGTCGTGCTGTGGCTGGACAACAGCCCAATATTTGACAAATTTCGGTTTGAGTTCTTCCCTCATCTGCTAACAACATGATTTCAATCCGCTGGCTGTAAGATTCGGGTAAATCCTCTTGTAAACTTTTTTGCAGTATTTTACGCTGAAATCTTGTTAAAAAGTTACCTCCTAAATAGCTTGGCTCTTTGGTCTCAGGTTTTGATTGATAGTAGGACATAAGCAATTCAAAATTGATACCTCTAAATGGTAAAAGCCAAAATCAATAGGCACACTAATAGCGTCTGATACGCTCTTAAACTACTATTAGATTCATCTCCACTGGGAATTTTTACGCAAATTCATAATTCTTGATACACTTTGTTACAAAATCTAGAAAACATCTCAAATTAACCTGTTATCTGCTGTTATCCCCCCCCCATTTTGACCTTTTTGTACATAGGTGTTATGCCAAAAATTATCAGGTATGGAGTACGGCTTTTCACGTATTAATGGTTTATTTATCCATCATAAGTGAGCGATGACTGCTACAGTCCAGGACTAAATTATCTATCCAAAGGTAGATGCCCAAAGGCTAACCTAAGATTATAGGTTATATATATATGGCTTATATATAACGTCCTACTTGTAGACTGGGTAAATCCTAGGGTCATCAATAAATTTTACCAGCGGGAGAAGGGTGCTAAAATCCATCATGTTAGTTATTTTTTTTACTAAAATATTTTACATGTTACTATCATATAATCGCAAACAAACACCAGAAATATACCTAATTTTTACAAAAATTTTACGATCAGAGAATATTCTGTAAGGTTTTTTGAGGTGCGGCTGACTCGATATTGACAAAACTAGTTTTTGCACCTATACAAACCAAAACTTTAATGAGTAATGAGTAATGAGTAATCAGTAATGAGTAATGAGTAATCAGTAATGAGTAATGAGTAATGAGTAATGAGTAATCAGTAATGAGTAATGAGTAATGAGTAATGAGTAATGAGTAATGAGTAATGAGTAATGAGTAATCAGTAATCAGTAATGAGTAATGAGTAATCAGTAATGAGTAATGAGTAATGAGTAATGAGTAATGAGTAATGAGTAATGAGTAATGAGTAATCAGTAATGAGTAATGAGTAATCAGTAATGAGTAATGAGTAATCAGTAATGAGTAATGAGTAATGAGTAATGAGTAATGAGTAATGAGTAATGAGTAATGAGTAATGAGTAATGAGTAATGAGTAATGAGTAATGAGTAATGAGTAATGAGTAATGAGTAATGAGTAATGAGTGGATTATTTTTGATTTTTCTTTCAACTTGCTTGTTGATTGAAGTTGTTAATATCTTAATAAGTAAGTGGGCGTTAAAAAACACAACTAGATTCAATACTGCTCGGTTAAGCTCAAAAAACTTAAAATTCGTAGGTTGGGTTGAGGAACGTAGACCCGAAGGGGCTTGCCGTAGGCTAACCCAACCTGGACGGGGCTTTGTTGGGTTACCCTGCGGGTTCTCCGAAGGAGTACGCAGAGCCTCAACCCAACCTACCATTTTCCTTAACCGAGCAGTATTGCAACTAGATTAAGAAATGTAAATCGCTTAAAAGCTTATATTCAAAGCGTTTCTGATGCTTTACATAAGTTTATGTAGTTCGGATAAGCCTACCTACTTAATTCTTTCATTACTCATTACTCATTACTCATTACTCATTCCCCCCCTGCGGTGATCAAATCAAATCCAAGAATTAAACCACATTCGCAGTTTATAATCGTGACTGGAGAGAGGTAAACCCAAATAAATCGGCATCCAGAAAATGAAAGCAGCGATGATGAGAAAAGTAATCGTGATACCGACTGCACGTAGACTGCGATAATAACTGCGAAGACACTGGTCTACAAACCAGGCGATCGCTAAAAATACAAATACCACCGCACACATATAGTGGTAAATAAAAACGCACCTTGTCACCTTTACCCAAGGTAATAAGTTAGCTGCATAATTTAATACCAAAAACAAAGCAATCCAAGTATCAACATTCGGTGTCGCTGGTACTGAAAAATGCTTTTGTTTAATCCAAGGAATGACGACTTGTGATAATAGCATCCCGACTAAAAACAACATAGCAGCGACACCAAACCACCACAAAAATGGATTACCCATTGCATGGACATCATAAATAACTTTTCCCGCATTTGCAGGTAAATTTGGACCTAGTACAGGTAATGGATCACTGAAACTCTGCGCCGTTTGATAATAATAAGCCATTGGTCGCGTCAACAATGGCCATTTGTACCATGCGGCACAGTAAGGATGTACATTAGGACTATTTCCACCCATGTGCAGGTGAAAATACAAAATTTCTTGATGTACCTTGATAAAATCAAATCTTGTATCTAGCTGTAGGTGGGGAATCCAGATGAGGCTGTAGACCGAAGCTGGGATAATTCCTAAATAAAATAGCATCTGGAAAACATTTAGCTGAGTCAGATTTTGTAGCGGTGTCTCAACTGGAACTGATGAGGGTTGTGGAGTGAAAATTTGATTGATTGCATCGCGCTTTTTAGATAAAAAGCTTCGCCAGTATGGCAAAAAATGTAAGCAATGAATTCCCCAAGCTGTTATCCAAATCAAATAAGCACCCAACAAAAACCATAAACCATTCCATTTAGTACCGGCTGACGCACCAAAACTAATTCCCGCCAAAATTAACCATAACGAACGCCTGTGTTTTTGGTTGTCTAATGCTAATAATAAAAACCATTGCCCCAACAAACCAAAGATGACAATATAAATATTATTCAGCGCATAGCGAGACTCAACCAAAAATATGCCATCACAAGCTGTAAAGAAACCAGCAAGTAAAGCAAAGCTCCGGCGATGACTCAACTGATAAGCAACACCAGCAACAACTAAGGGAATAAATGAGCCAGTGAGAGCATTTAACCAACGATAACTCCAAGGCGATCGCAATGAACCAGTCAGCCCATTTACAGGTTCTTGCCAAAAGGGAAAATGACTGCTAATCCAAATCCCAATACCAATAATATATTGACTCAGGGGTGGATGAGCATTAAAAAATGGCGTATGGGTGAGATAATTATTGCCAAATGTCGCGAAGTAAACTTCATCAAAGACCAGGGTATTAAATCGCTCCAGTCCCCAAAAGCGCAAGGCTAGGGATAGAAGAAATATACCCGCCATCCCAATTCGGAACCAAAGAACAGAATTTGTACTCAATTTTTTACTCATTAGTCAATATTCCAATCGCATTAATTTCCAGTTTGAGTCATTTCCAGGGTGCAGACATGAAATAGAGACCTAACATCTCACGTCTTTAACATTAATTCTTTCAGTATCCCTTTTAAAGCCCTTGGTACACAGTTTCATCAATTCGCAGGAAATTGACTCTGCATTCCCAACTCCTCACGCTCCACTCTCCGGGGCTAAGTCCGTGCGCCCCGGACACGTGGTCTATTTACCTGAAAACTGCTCTAAAGACATAACAAGCCCTTTCCCTATGTTCAATTTTAGATTTGAAATTTTCGATGGTGCGATTAAATGCCAGGGTATAGTCAAGAAAAATTAACAATTATTCGCGATAATGGCTGTATCACAATAATACATGTAAAGAAAAATGTCTCAATTAGAACGATTACTGAAAATGGCAGAAGATGAGCTAACCGAATACAGCACTGATGCTCGCAAAATAGAAAAACTGCGTCGGAAAATTGGTATATCGGTATCGGCTGCAGAACAGCGAGAAGTCAAAGAGGCATTATTAGCTATTATGGAAACTGGTCAAATTGCTAAAATTGTCGAAGAACAAAGACAAGTAGCAGCCTTACCATTTTGGGGAATTGCCGGCTTGGGTTTATTATTAGGAATTTCTTTAAATCAACCCATAGGCTTATTGGCTGCGATCGCTGGGTCTGTATTCGCATTTAAAATTCAGAAATGGGGTTGGGAATTGCAGGCAAAGCGTCTATTATTGCAAACATTTGAAGATATTGAAGCGCGGATTGCTCAACCAAATAAGTGAACATTATAGCGTTTCCCGGCCTAGGGCGTGTTTTCAAAGTCTTATACAATACCACTAAAACGCTGACACATGTAGATTTCGCGTAGGGGCACGGCATTGCCGTGCCCCTACAGCTGGTATCATATCGTGTGGATTTAGGGGTATCTAAAAATTTATCCGGCTAAACAAATAGTTTGAAAACACGCCCTAGTGCGGTACACCCGTAGGGGCACGGCAATGCCGTGCCCCTACACCTAGAGATATGATATTGTACCTCATCTGAATGAGAAGCGCTATATAATATGTCAATTTGTGTGTATCTCTAGATTAGACGAGGAAGTCAGAATCCAATACAGTTCAGTTAGGCTCGAATGATATACACTGTACGGGCACGGCATCCAAAATTTTTTCTTCTAATGACAATTTTATTCGTGCCGTGCCCCTACGACAATTTTCCTTAACTGAACTGTATTGAGTCAGAATCAAGAACCTGTTGAATAGTAAAAGGACACTCACTCGGAAAAGTTTCTACTGGTTTTTCAGTCTCCTTAGCTGCATCTCGACGGGCACGTAGATAATATTTTTGTATCCACTCCCAGTCTTCAATAAAACGTTGCAAACTGGGAGTATCTTCCAAGCAATCTTGAATTTTATCTCGACAGTTTAAGATTGTATTTAGCCAACTTTTGGTTTTGCGCTCTGGTTGATACTGGCATTTTAGTAAGTGCATTAAAAGCACCTGCAAGTAACTGCCAATTTCCTTTTGTTCACTTCGTCCCAAAGCTTCTAGTTCCTCTACCAAATGTTCCACATCTAATTCAGCCCAGCGTCCTTTTTTCAGGCTCTCAGCTTGTTGCTGCGTCCACAGCAGAAAGTCCTGATCGTAGAGCGTTGCTTTACTCATGAATGATTGCTCCCTCTGCTTTGGGCAAAATTTCGGATATTTTCGCTCAATGGGTTTCTGCAATCAACATTTTATCTCATTCTCCTGCTCACCTTCAAGAGGCTTAATCGTATACTCTAATAATTAGAGGTTTTATTCGGATTTCTAGCTCCAGGAAATTGTCAAGATTTTATTGATACAATTTTAGTGAAAATAGGTCATTAGTTCATAGCCATGACCCTTGATAGTGAGATAAGTAAGTCGGCACGAAAAAACAAAACTATATTACTATATGTAAATATGTCCCAAATGCTTACCAATGACAAATGACAAATGACAAAGAGTAATGAGTAATGAGTAATGAGTAATGAGTAATGAGTAATGAGTAATGAGTAATGAGTAATGAGTAATGAGTAATGAGTAATGAGTAATGAGTAATGAGTAATGAGTAATGAGTAATGAGTAATGAGTAATGAGTAATGAGTAATGACAAATGACAAATGACAAATAACCAATGACAAATGACAAATGACAAATGACAAATGACAAATGACAAATGACAAAATCAAGACGGCAATGCAGGAGTAACGGTAGCTGTTCTATCAGGCTCAACTAGTAAAGCCAAAATATCTTCGTATTTAAATCGTAATTACCATGACTAAAACACCTATCCATGTGAAATTCCCCAAAGGACGTACAGCATTTTTAGTGATCCACGGTATTGGCGAACAATACCCTTTTGAAACCGTCAATGATTTTACCCAGAACTGGCTAAAATACTTTGAAACACAGAACTTAAAAATCCAGTTAGACCATTTACTGGCTAAACGCAGACTATCAGTAGGCTCTTTTTGGACAGAAAGCTTTGTCAGATTGAGTTCAACCGATCCTCAACAAGACTGGATAATTGATATTCATGAGTACTACTGGGCACCTAGTACAGGAAATCAAATCCAAGTATCTCAGATATTGCAGTGGGCAGAGCAGACACTAAATGGGACAATCAAGTTTTATAACCGTAAGGATAACCAAGTCTTATTAGATGATCTTCTCGAGAACCGGAATCAGAAAGGTTATTTTAAATTCCGCCTGCGCCTACTGACCATATTCTTGCGCCTATATAACATTCTCTACCCTGGGTTAAGGCTGGTATTATCGTTAATTCTGTATTTGCTAAGTCCATTTCTGAGCGGACGCTTTCTGCAATCAGCCTGGAAGGTCAGTAAAGAAATGATAACTCCGCCATTAGTTAATTTCGTGGGTGATATCACCCTCTACAGCATAACTGATCCAAAATCACCTTACCAAAATATTCGCCAGCAAATCCTCAGAGAATGCTTAACATTACTCAAAGCAATTCTCAAAGATAAGCAAGCAAATTACGACCAAGTAATACTGGTGGGACATTCTCTTGGCAGCTGTATTGCCTATGATACATTAAACCTTCTCTGTATTGAAGCAAGTCTGACTCAAGACAAAGGTAAAAGTCTGTTGATCGATAAACTTCAGGGGCTAGTTACCTTTGGTTCACCACTAGACAAAATAGCCTTTTTCTTTCGCGAGATAGCGGGGGAAGGACAGTATATTCGACAGCGGATTTTACAACACCTCCACTCCTTCCGCGTCAAATCAAAATTTTTGCAGCAAACTTCATACTTTACTAATCCCCCAGTGGTATGTAATCTAGAGCAAATACGTTGGTTTAATTACTATCACCAGAAAGATCCAATCAGCGGTAATCTAGATTACTACGATAACCTAGAGAACATTGAAATGAAATATCAAGCATCCTGGGGAGGACAAGGACACCTGGGTTACTGGACTGATCTAACCTTTTATGAAAGTATTGCTGATCACTTCCTCTATGACTCCAATGACCATTCGATAAATTAGAACTCTATGGAACAACGTTAGACAGCGAAGATTGTCAAGGGTCAAGGGTCAAGGGTCAAGGGGGAGAATGACAACTGACAACTGACAAACATCTACAATGTACGATTGGAGGTAACAATCATGACAAAATATGATAAAATATTCAACTCAAAACAGACTTCAAAAGAATCGCTGAGTCCAGAAGAAGGGGTAGCGGCGATCGCAGTCATCACCGCAGGGGCTGATTCTTCTTTAGATGAGTTAGATGCAGATGCTTTAGTTACGATCCTCTGGGATTTTGAGATCTTTGAGGAATACTCCGAAGATGAAATCACTGAAATAGTTGATAGACTCATATACATTGGGGAGGAAGAGGGGCTGGGCGCCCTATTTAATATCGCCAGGGAATCCCTCTCTGATGATGTACTATTGGATGCTTTTGCGGCTGGGGTGATCATACTTTTAGACCCAGAAGAATTGGTTCTCCCTAAAAAGAAACAGCCTTATCTCAAAAAGCTACAGGAAGCTTTGGATCTAGAGGATGAAGAAGCCCAAGAAATTATACAAGAGGTAATTGCTGCTTTTCAAGAAGCAGAAAATGACGAATTTGCAGATGATGAAGATGAAACAGTGGTAGTTGAAGAATACAGCGAACAAGTCTATGAGTCGCCTTTAGGTAATTTTTCACTCCCAATTCCAGTTGACCCCCAGCAAGGCGGTAGAATTCAAAGTCAAGAAGGAGTAGTTGGCTTTTCTGATGATTTTGGCACTTTCCTGAGAATTGATTATTATCCTCTCCCGGACGAACAAGTCGAGGAAATAGAGTCTACTGGACAGCAAGAATATCTCCAATCAGTTCTAGTAGAAAAATATGTACCTCAGGCAATTATTGTCAATTTACCAAATGCTCAAATAGAGTATAGCGAATATCTGGAAGAAACGCTAGCAGGGGCTTACTATATATTAGTAGATATGCCCCAAGGTTCCACAATTTCCAAGCAAGAAAATAACGGCACCGCCATCAGATTAGATGCATACCGAGGGCTACTGGCTTTTATCAAAGCTGACTTTTTGTATATAATTAGCAACCAGCGCAGCTTTTTTAACGGACAAGCTCCCGGTTCTATTGAAGACGAAGCGGAGGAACTCAAGGAAAATCTTTTAGATTTCGTTGAGACGATTGAGTTTACCTAGTCTCAAAATTTCAGCGAAATATGACCAAAAGACGCTCAAAGGGCGTCTTTATTTTTATAAAAAAAAGTGGGCAGCACCGTCGTAGGGGCACGGCATTGCCGTGCCCCTACAATTATCTGTACCTCACCAACTGGCAATCTGCTGTAACTATTGGCGAAGATTTAATTAAAATATGAATCTGCTGAAAATACAGCGTATTTCAGGTAAATGAGGTACGCAGGTAGGGGCATGGCACTGCCATGCCCTTACAATTATCTGTACCTCACCAAGTTGCCAAAGTAGGCTAGGCAATGCCAAGCAAAACCCCGATATGTAGGGCATAGCCCTACCTACTTAACTTCAACATCAAGCTAATATTTTTTCAATTTCTTTGAGTACCTCAGCTAAAAAAGGAGCATCTGATTTAACGATATTATCCTCACTTCCATCATGTTTATAATGGGGAAAGGTAGGCAAATTTAATTTTCGGTGATGTTCAGTATTGTCATAGCGAAAAATTAAATTATTCTCACAATTCATATATTGATAACTATACATTTTTCTATCTATGGATATTTCCACATAGACAAATTCTCTCAAATGCAGCAAAGAATTATCTAGAAATTCGAGCTTTCCTCTGATAAAACCTTCATATATTCCTCTGGTTTCATGTTCTATATTAAATAATTTAACTATTGGCGAAGATTTAATTAAAATATCAATCTGCTGAAAATAATCTTCAATCAACAAAATGAATCTCCTCAATCGACTCTTTTGTTTGTTGTAAATGTGTCAGCATTCGAGCTTCTCCAATCCATTCATCAAAATCAAAATTATGGGAGAATTCATCATTATTAAAGCGAGTGATAAATTCTTCGGTTGATAATTGATATTTGGTTTCAAATTCATTAAGACGTTCTTCACATCTTTTAATTCCTCTGATCACACTTTGCAATCTTTCTGACAAAGCACTTTGAATAATTCGTCTGAGGGAATCTGGATCTTTTGACCTGAGTTTGAGTTCAGCCATTATCTGAGTTTATCGAATCTGTATTTGTATTTACATTTTACAGCAAGTTTCATTTCTCTTGAACCACAGACCCTCGTGGCGAACATTGCCCATTGGTGTAAACTTAACGCGAAACCCTTGTAAAAATGTGATTTTTCATTATCTTGAGCCATTGCCTCAAAATATTCAATTACGTCAATCCCCAAGGGTAAAGTTACTTGTTGCTTCAATTGTTTTGCAAAGGGATTTGGTCGGCTTTTCATTTTATCAAGGTCATATTCTGGTTTCATAGCTTGCGTCTCGATAATGTTTACTTTCGTTTTTCGTGGCTTTTCGGGCGGAAATAATTCTAATTACTGATTCTTCTTCTCGGTAACAATATTTTGACGCAGACTATAGCGTTTCTCGCCCTAGTTAGGTACACCCGTAGGGGCACGGCACTGCCGTGCCCCTACACCGCTTGGTACTACGTCATAATCGCACCACCCATTAACCGCTCATACCGATACTTTAACTCTTCTTTCATCAAATACCAACGCTCTAAAGTCACATCCATCTCAATCACCTTCTCTGCAGCTTGTCGCGCTAACACTAAAACTTCTTCGTCTTCCACCAAACTAGCTAAACTAAAATCAGGCACCCCCGATTGGCGAGTTCCCAAAACTTGCCCAGGACCGCGAAAACGCATATCCATTTCTGAGATGAAAAAGCCATCTTGGGACTGTTCCAACACCTTCAGCCGTTGTAGAGCATCAGCACTTCTGGTACTGCTCATTAATAAACAATAAGACTGCGCCGCACCCCGACCAACACGTCCTCGCAGTTGGTGCAGTTGCGATAAGCCAAAGCGTTCCGCATGTTCAATGAGCATAACTGTGGCATTGGGCACGTCTACCCCCACCTCCACCACGGTTGTAGAAACCAAAATTTGTGTTTCATTATCGCGGAATTTCGTAATTGCTTCGTCTTTCTCGGCTGAAGTCATGCGACCATGCAACAGTCCCACTTGAAATTCGGGGAAAACGCTTTCTTTTAACTTTTGATGCTCCTCTACCGCCGATCGCAAATCTAATTTTTCTGATTCTTCCACCAAGGGCAAAACTACATAAATTTGCCTTCCTTGGGCAATTTCTCGCCGCATCAGGTCGTAAGCTTGGGTGCGTTGTTTACCCGTTAGCATTGTCGTTTGAATCTTTTGCCTTCCTGGTGGTAACTCATCAATTTGACTCACATCCAAATCCCCGTGGACCGTTAGCGCCAGTGTCCGGGGAATGGGAGTAGCCGTCATAGTTAATACATGGGGTTGGTTTCCCTTTTGCTGTAAACGTGCCCGTTGTTCTACCCCAAACCGATGCTGTTCATCAATTACCACCAGACCCAATTGTTGAAAATTTACCGTGTCTTGAATCAAGGCATGGGTACCAACTAACAGGGGTAATTCCCCCGTTTCTAACTCCGAATGAATTTGTCGCCTTTTTGCAGTTTTAGTCGAACCAGTCAGCAATTCTACTGGTATATGCAACAGGTTAAACCAGCTAACCAACTTGCGGTAATGCTGTTCTGCCAACACTTCGGTGGGTGCCATCAACGCTGCTTGGTAGCCAGATTGAATTGCTGCTAAAATTGCAACTACTGCCACCACAGTTTTACCAGAACCCACATCGCCCTGTACCAGACGATTCATGGGTGCAGGCTTTTGCAAATCGTTGAGGATATCATTGATAACTCGCTGCTGGGCGCCTGTGAGTTTAAAAGGCAGGACTTCGTGGAATTTTTCGATGAGTTGACCTTTGGGCGCCAAAATCGCACTGGTTTGCACTGCCTTTGCTTGCTGCTGGCGTTGCAGTAAACTCAGTTGCAGATAGAAAAATTCATCAAAGACTAGGCGACGACGGGCAACTTGCAGACTGGTGCTATCTGCAGGGAAATGGATATTGGCGATCGCATCCTTCAATTCCATCAAATTATACTTCTCCCGCAAACCACTGGGTAACGGGTCTTTCAAGTGCGCCGCCCCTGGTAAAACAGCGATTACCGCCTGTCTGACTGCATTCGCCACCACACCCTCAGTCAGAGCATAAATTGGCACTATCCTACCAATCGTCAAGGAATCAATCGTGTCTCCTGGATGGGCTAAAACTTCTAACTCTGGGTTATCCAGAGTCAAGCCATATTTAGTTTCTTTCACCAAACCACAAGCCGCTAACACACTACCCACAGGGTAGCGACGTTTTAAACTTTCTTGCCAAGCGCGACTGCTAAAGCGCGAACCTGCCCAAAAGCGACTTACTTTGATTTCACCAGTATTATCCTTAAGAATCAAGTCTAAAATGGATAATTTCTGATTTTTCGGACTAGTAAAACAATTACAACGCTTCACCGTAGCGACTATTGTCACCGTCTCACCACCCTGCAACTCAGCGATACTCACTTGACGCGCATAATCAATGTGATCGCGGGGATAATAAAACAGCAGGTCACGCACCGTATACAAACCTAGACGCGCCAAATTTTCAGCTTTTCTCATACCAATTTCTGGTACATCACTGAGTTTTTGGTCATTTTTCGGCGCAAAACTCCGACTCACCTCAGCCACAATTGGCGATTTGGGATTTCCCACAGGAGATTGATATTTCTTCTCCCCCTCTCCCCCTCTCTCCCCCTCATCTCCCCCTTGCTGTAGCCAATAGAGATATCTACGAGTTTCTGCTACCAAGTGTTGTCTATCTTCCAGCCCCAGATTGGGATAATCGCCAAATTGAACCGCTAATTCTTGCCAGCGGCTGCGTTCATTTCGCGACAAAGCTGTAGGGAATTGCCCAAAAGTGAGGCTGAGGAAGGTACTAAAGGGGTATTGTTTGCCCACCAAGTCTGTAAACCCGGTTTCTGCCTCTATTGCCAAGGCTTTTTGCAATCTTATCCAATCTGGTTGCTCATTAGTCATTGGTCATTGGTTATTGGTCATTGGTTATTGGTCATTGGTCATTGGTCATTGGTCATTGGTCATTAGTCATTGGTCATTGGTCATTGGTCATTGGTTATTGGTTATTGGTTATTGGTCATTTGTAAAGAATAATTGACAAATAACTAATTTTCAAACCAACTAGCACGCCATGCAGCTTCTGCTTCGGCTGTTGATAGTTCCCGGTGCTTTTTTTCATACTCCCGTCCTAGCTTGCTTAGTTGAACCAAGAGACTGCGAATTTGCTTGCGTGCAGATGATACTGCTGGGTCAGCGAATTCAATTTCACCCAGACGCAGGTTAATAGCTGTGATCTGTGTCAGGCTAGATTCGTCTGGATCTTGATCATTTTCAATTTCAATTACTAAGTTTAATAGATTTGGTGGTCCTGGCATCACCTCGGCAGATGCTTCTGATGCAGCCGCAGCCACTTCTAAAATCCGTTCTGGTAATTTTTTGGGTAAAATCCGCGCTTTTTGTAATACAACATTAGTTTCATGGGAAAGTTTTTTCAGTGTATCTTGAATCACTGCTTCCATCTTCTGTTGCCATCTTCCCAGTTCTATCGGGTTAGATAAATCAGGATAAGAGGAGGGGTAGAGACGAGGAGGGGGTGAGAGAAAGGAAAAATTACTGTCATCCTCATCCTCATCCTCATCCTCTTCATCCTCATCCTCCTCATCCTCATCCTCATCCTCCTCCTCCTCATCTTCTTGACTGCTCAGAGAAGTCAGCAAGTTTTCAGCTGCTTGTTGCCCCAATTTGCGGATAGCTTGTTGCAATTGTTGCCGCTGATTCAATGATAAACTCAGGAAATTTTCAGGATACCCCTGGGTACACAAATGGTAACTCGCCAGAATCAACTGTTTCCGTACGGATTGTCCCAAACTGCTTAAATAAATCGTATCAGCGTTTTGCAGTTCTGAGGCGATCGCCCGGATCGCTTCTTCGAGATCTGCTATATCCTTTTCAATTCGCTCGATTGCTCTGGCCATATCTTCTAATTACTCTTTATTACCATCTGACCTGTTTATGGTACAAATGTACGTTTTTTTTTCAAATAAATATTAAGAATTTTTAACCACATTTATCTGTTGTTTGTGGTTGTGCTTTAGCGCTCTTGAATTTCAGAGCGCTATTAGCACAGCTTTCCCGTAGAGTATAGCGATTCTCAGTTAAGTGAGGTACAAAATTGTATCACGCGGTGTAAGGGCACGGCAATGCCGTGCCCCTACGGGTGTACCTTATTAGGGCGAGAAACGCTATAGCGCAACTACAGCGCAACTACCAAGCATTGTTAGCTTGGTAAACTACTAATCATTATTGTTGAAATAATTAAGCTGTCCCGCATCTAATTTGCACATCAATCAATAAAGTCCTTCAAAAGTCAAAAGTCCAGAGTCCCGACTCACCTTGACTCTTGACAAACCTCATGAGTAACTATGCAATTTAAAAGCGTAACAGCTGATGAATCAATCACGCATATTAATCACTAATGACTAATGACTAATAACTAAATTAGTTTATGCCCATTTGTGCAGCCACTTCTTCAGCAAAATTACTTTCTTGCTTTTCAATGCCTTCACCAAGCACAAAGCGGACGAAGCGTACAACTTGAATTTCTTCGCCTACTTTACCCTGAACTTGCTTCACCAAATCTTCCACAGCAATACTTTGATCGCGAATGTAAGGTTGATCGAGCAAAGTGAATTCTTTCAGGCGTTTTTCAATCCGTCCCTGAACGATTTTTTCTTTGATGTTATCTGGCTTCTTCTCCAAATCATCCCGCCCCATTTCCACATCTTTTTCCCTTTGGGCAACTTCAGGAGGGATTTGGTCTATGCTGACATACTCAACATTAGGGCAAGCTGCAACCTGCATCGCAGCATTTCGTGCCAAAGCTTTGAACTCTTCATTAGCAGCGGCTGACCCAGTTTGAGACTTCAATTCTACCAAAACACCGACACGACCGCCAGTGTGAATGTAGCTGTCTACCGCACCATAGGAGCCTTCTGATATTCTAAAATTGATAAAGCGACGCACCTGAATATTTTCACCAAGGGTGGTAATAGTTTGGGTGATGAATTCTTGTACAGTGATGGTGGTATTTTCAATATAGGGTTGAGCCAGTAAAGATTCAACACTATCAGCATTGGCTGCTTGCTGGGCTAAGTTTTTAACTAAGGCTTTAAAAGCTTCGTTACGGGCAACAAAATCGGTTTGGCAGTTAACTTCTATGAGTACACCCACGCGGCCTTCCGGCTGAATGTAGGTATCCACTAGACCTTCTGCTGCAACGCGATCGCTTTTTTTACCCGCCGTAGCTATTCCCTTTTGTCGCAGCCAATCTATGGCTTTTTCGATATCACCTTCAGTTTCTTTTAGCGCCTTTTTGCAGTCCATCATACCAGCACCGCTTTTTTGGCGTAGCTCTTGGACTAGTTTTGCAGATATTTCCGACATGTTGCCTCAATTCCTCGTTGACATCGAGTTTTAATCGCTCACCAAAGTAAATTTCACCAGTTCTCAGTTTTGAGTACTGAGTTTTTAATGTTCAATCATGAGTTTTAGTCTGCAACTCACAACTGGCAAATTAAAAATCAGGACTCAACACTAATCTAAACTGCTGAGTATTTCTATCTTACTCAGCACTCCGCACTATTATTCTTCGTCGTCGTCAGGAATCACTGAGTCAGAATATTCACTGTCGTCGTACTCTTCGTCGTACTCACTCATTTCCGAATCATCATCATCATCCACTTCCAGCTGACCGTGACGACCTTCGTAGATGGCGTCTGCCAATTTGCCAACTATCAGCTTAATCGACCTGATGGCGTCGTCGTTGGCTGGGATAGGAATATCTACTACATCCGGGTCGCAGTTGGTATCCAACATCGACACAATGGGAATTGACAGCTTTTGGCATTCTTGAACGGCGTTATATTCCCGGCGTTGGTCTACAATTACCACTACATCGGGTATTTTGCGTAAGGTTTTAATCCCGCCCAAGTATTTCTGCAGCTTCGCCATTTCCCGACGCAGCATTGAGGCTTCTTTTTTGGGTAATAAATCCAGCGCCCCGGTTTCTTCGCGACGTTCCAAATCTTTGAGGCGGTCTACCCTGGTTTTAATGGTTGTCCAGTTCGTTAGCATTCCACCCAACCAACGCTGGTTAATGTAATGAGAACCACAACGCCTAGCTTCTTGGGCAATAATTCCCGCTGCTTGGCGCTTGGTGCCGACAAACAGGAACTTTTTACCTTGTTCTGCTTGTGTACGCATGTAGCTATAAGCATCTTCCATCAACTGGGCTGTTTGCACCAAGTCGATGATATGTACACCATTGCGAGAGGTGTAGATATAAGGAGACATTTTTGGATTCCAACGGCGGGTCTGATGCCCAAAGTGAACCCCAGACTCCATCATTTGAGCCAACGAAACTACTGGCATAATTTATTTTACTCCGATTCGGGTTAAACCTCCACCCAGATGTATCTCCCAAAATAGGAAACACCCGAATGCCTGGATGTGCGAGATTATTGAACTTTCCTAGGTTAGCACATTTGCGAAAGTTAGGAGTCAGGAGTTAGGAGTAATGTGATTTGTGTCATGCTCCAGCGCTAGATATGGGGGGTCAACGCTTAATCGTTAAGTTCTAACAAACCGGGGGGTGGTGTAATTTCAATCCGACTACTTTGTAAGTCAACCACGGGTGCGATCGCTTCTACAAATGGAATCAAAACAGTCTTTTGTTTTTTGTCGCCAGCAAATCCGGGGTGTAATTTGACTTCCAATAAATCATTACCTGCTGGAATTATATCAACCACTGTACCCACAAGTTCGCCAGATGCTTGTAGATAGACGAATAAGCCAATTAAATCGGGGACGTAATATTCACCTTCTGCTAATTCCGGGCGATCGCTAGCTGGTATCATGATTTCACAACCGCGCAACTCTTCGGCTTGGTTGCAATTTTCGACCCCAGCTAATTTGATCACATACAAATTTTTGCCTTCAATGTAACGTCCTGCCAATAATTCTATCGGTTGTGGTGTCGTCTGCCCAGGACGCAATAACCAGCGTGTTCCTGATACCTCAAACCGTTCGGGGAAATCGGTGTTGGGATAAACCCGCACTTCCCCGGATAGTCCTTGCGGTGCGACAATTTTACCAATTTTTAGCCAGTCATTTGTCATTTGTCATTTGTCATTTGTCATTTGTCATTGGTCATTTGTCATTGGTCATTGGTCATTTGTCATTGGTCATTGGTCATTGGTCATTTGTCATTGGTCATTTGTCATTTGTCATTGGTCATTGGTCATTGGTCATTACTCATTACTCATTACTCATTACTCATTACTCATTACTCATTACTCATTACTCATTACTCATTACTCATTACTCATTACTCATTACTCATTACTCTTTGTCATTGGTCATTTGTCATTGGTCATTTGTCATTATTTTTGACTTTTGACTCTTGACTCTTGACTCTTGACTTTTGCCTGATAAACTTGTTGAGCTACCTTAGCAAGACGCTGCATTCCGGTGACGATTTCTTGGTCACTGCCGGTGAGGCTGATGCGTAAACATTGGTGTTTGTGTGACCATTCTTCTTTTAAGCCGGGGAAGAAGGTACTACCAGGTACAACAATTACACCTACTTTCTTCAGTTCTTGGTAAAATTCCCAGTCTGTAATTGGTAGATCCTGTAACCATAACCAAGCAAAGATAGCACCTTCACCGCGATGGAGGAACCAAGGTAAATCCTTGGGCATTGACGCTTCTAATGTATTTTCCAATACTGCAAACTTCTTCTGGTAAAATGGACGAATGACATTTTCCGCGATGTCGCCAATGGCGCCAGAACTAATTGCACGAGCTGCGATCGCTTGTCCGTAGCGTGAGGGATGAATACACAAGTTTGTCTGGAATGACTCTAGCACTTGAATAATTTTTTCATTGCCAATGGCAACACCGATGCGTTCCCCTGGTAAGCCGACTTTGGATAAACTCATACAGTGGAGGATGTTCTCTCCAAACACTGGTGTCATTTCTGTAAAGTTCAACGCTGGGTAAGGCGGCGCATAAGCTGAGTCTATGAATACTGGTACATCATAAGGTGCAGCTATTGCGGCTATTTTTTTCACCTCTTCATCGGTGAGGACGTTACCTGTGGGGTTACAAGGACGAGAGAAGATCACGCAACCTGTGTTTTCGTTGATCGATAGTTGGCTGAAGTCAGGTCGATATTTAAACCTGTGTGCAGTTTCGTCAATATCGAGAGTTGGTTTGTAGGCGATTAAAGCTTCGGGAACCAAGCTAACACCACCATAACCTGTGTAATCGGGACTGAGGGGTAAAACAATTTGTTTGAGTTCGCCGCTACTAGTGTAACCGCCAAAGGAGTTGGCTGCATAGAAGTAGAGGCTTTGACTACCGGGGGTAATAAGAATATTGCTGTTTGTTAAGTTTAACCCATAGCGGCGATTAAAATCATTGGCGATCGCTTCAATTAATGGCGCATAACCTTGACTGGAACCGTAGCGACAAACCACTTCACCATATTCTGAGCTAGCGAGCAATTCAGCCGTACAATCGCGCCATAATTGCTCGACTTCTGGTAAAATCAGCGGATTTCCAGCACTCAAATTATTTAATTCCTGCCCAGCACCAGCGCGTAAAGTTTCGTTAATATCCTTCATAATCGCTCGCACGCCAGTCAGGTTGGACATTTGAGCGCCGATTTTCGTAAGGGCAGGAGTCATAGGCTGATACAAAGTAAATTAATCTAGAGGTGGATAAATTATTGTGCGGGGGGTTGCTGCTGGCACAAGGTTGACATCGTGAGCCTAGCAACTATAGCCGCCCTTAACCAATCTAACTAGAGAATGGTATTTTCACAAAGCAACAATAATCTTAATAGCAGTTCTCGTGCTGATAAAGTAGCACAAAGTGATCCAAAAGTGTGCGGGAAAACTGCTAAATATCCATACTCAAAAGCGATAGGAGATGAGGGGATATCTACGACGGGCTACGTCTACCCACTCAGAGAAGCTATGGCGCAGGCTTTACGCTCTGCGTGTCGTAGACAGAGGCTACACGAACGCCCGAAGCAGTTCTGGCGGAAATTTTACAATGGATAAATTAGAAAAATATCGTATGATCTATTGTTTCTTTTTTAGGGCAAAACCTCAAACGATTGATTTCCAGACAATCGATAAATATAAAAATCTCGATCAAGGGTGAATATTTGTCTTTGATTAAGCACTTCAGCCATAGCTACCAGAGAAGCATCTGCTAAATCCATTGGAACATCTCGATATTGCTCCATTAAAGTTTCCATTCTGGTTAGTTCATCTGAAGTATGATGATATATGACTAATATTTCATCAGCTACATAACCCCATAATTCTTGTTGTGCTAACCAACTCCCATATCGACCCAATAAATACATAGCCTCGGTAAAACAAGCACATGTAGTGATGAGGGGGGCTGACAGTGATGGTAAAATTTCAACGCAGCGTTGATGATTGTTATCACCTTGATTGATTAGGGCAATTAGGGGAGAAGCATCGCAAAAGGTCATTGATTCAATGTGGATGAGTCTTTAGTGTCTAAAAGTTCTGTAAAGGCTTCTCCTAGTCGCTCAGATAAGTCTGATGGCTGAAAATTGACTCTTCCAATTCTTCCTTTTAATATTTGGTCTAGGGTTGGTTTGGTGGGGGAATTTGAAGATTGATGGGGCAAAATGGTCAATCTGACTCGCTGACCTGCTAATTCAGCGCTATGTTGGAGAATTTCTTCCCAAGTTCCCTCTAGGGTTTGTGGTTGCATCTATCCTGTTTTGAACTTTTCTTGTCTTAGTGTAGCATATTGACGCACGCTACAAGATAGGCGTTCGCGTAGCCCAAGGTGCTGTGTTCTTTATATTCACAGCACTGAGAGAGCTTTTTTACACCCTGTCCGACTTTTCAAACACCCTCTTATATCTACCTTTAGTTAGATAGTGTTAGAGGGTTAACTATTAGAAATTTTTCTTATAATAAATGCATGTATTGCAATAGCAACTTTAGTCAAATATCTGATGCAGATTTTGATTCAGCAGGGCTTTTTTTGAGTTTATTTCTAATAATTTTGCTTACCTTTTTAATATTTATCGTTTACCATGAGAGTTCTATATGAGCGAAATCAATTTTTTACCAGTAAATACACCAATAGATTTAAGCAACTGTGATCAAGAACCTATTCATATTCCTGGTTTGATTCAGCCTCATGGTATTCTCATGGTTTTAGAAGAACCTAAATTAAACATTATTCAAATTAGTCAGAATACTATTGAAATACTTGGTATTCCTCCTCAAGATATTTTAGGTAAAAACCTGAAAATATTATTTAATACCTCGCAAATTCAGCTAATCAAAAAATCTTTAGCAGAAATATCTGAAAAACTTAACCCCTTAGATTTATATATTGATACCAAAACAGGTAGAAAACACTTTGATGGTATTATTAATAAATCAAATGGATTCACAATTCTGGAATTAGAAGCTGTTACTGGAAACAATCAAAATGATTTTTTAAGTTTTTACCAATTAGTACAACCGATTATTTGCAAAATGCAAAAATTACTGTACTTGGATGAATTGTGCCAAATAATGGTGACAGAAATCCGTAACCTGACAGGTTTCGACAGAGTAATGATCTATAAATTTGAGGCTGAAGGTTCAGGTAACATTATAGCAGAAGATAAATTAGAAAGTTTAAGTCCTTTTCTGGGTTTACATTATCCCGCTTCGGATGTTCCTAAACAAGCTAGAGTCTTATATACTCTTAATCCTTTGCGGTTAATTCCTGATGTGAATTATCAATCTGTAGAACTAATATATATTAAGAATTCAGACACTATTAATCAACCGTTGGATCTTAGTCACAGTGTTTTAAGAAGTGTTTCTCCCATACACATTGAATATCTCAAAAATATGGGTGTGACTGCTTCTATGTCAATTTCATTAATCCGAGAACAAAAGTTATGGGGTTTAATTGCCTGTCATAATTATTTATCGCCTAAATATATCACCTATAAATTGCGGACTGCTTGCGAATTAATCGGTAGAGTAATGTCTTTAGAACTTACAGCCAAAGAAGAAAATGAAGATTTAGACTATAAACTGATTTTGAAAGAAGTTTTATCTAATTTTTTGAATAATTTTGCTGAAAATGATAATTGGAGAGAAGCTTTAATTCAAAATAGAAGTAAGCTTTTAGAATTTGTAGCTGCTGAAGGTGCAGCCGTTTGTGATGCTGTAAATATGACGATGATTGGCAAAACTCCTGTATTAGAGGAAGTTAAAAAGATTTGTGATTTTTTAGAAAATCATATTTTTAATCAAGGTGTAGATAAGTATTTTTATGAAACAGATTGTTTATCTAAAATTTATCCACAAGCAGAAAAGTTTAAAAATGTCAGTAGCGGTTTATTAGCGGTGATGATTTCTCAGGAATATAAACAGTATATTTTGTGGTTTCGTCCTGAAGTAATTCAAACTGTTAATTGGGGGGGTGATCCTAATAAACCAGTGGAAATAACTACCAATGGTGATCTGCGTCTATCTCCCCGTAAATCCTTTGATTTGTGGCAAGAAATAGTAAAATTAAAATCTTTACCTTGGAAGTTATGCGAAATTGCCATAGCCAAAGAATTGAGAAATATAATTGTCGGGTTGGTTTTGCAGCAAGCTGAGAAAATCGCCAAAATTCATCAACAATTAATGCAGTCTTTAAAATCAGCACAAATGGCAGTATGGGATTGGGATTTACGGCAAAATCAGATTGTTTGGACTGTTGGTAATAATCAGTTGTGTGGGTTGTTAGATGCGAATCGCCTAGATACTTATGAGGGTTTTAAATCCTTGATTGATCCAAGGGATCGGGAAGCTGTAGATTTAGCTATGAATCGGGCTTTAGTTGAACAGCATGATTATTATCAGGAATTTCGGATTCTTTGCCCTGATGGTAATATTCATTGGCTGGAAAGTAGAGGTAAATATTTCTTAAATGATGCAGGTGAAGCTGTGCGATTTTTAGGGACTATAGTAGAAGTTAGCGAGCGCAAACTTGCCGAAATTCAACTCCAAGAACTAAATTTAGAGTTAGAAAATAGAGTTAAAAGCCGGACTTTTGACCTAGAAAATTCCCAAACATCATTACAACTGCAAGTAGAACAGGAACGACTGGTAATGGCGATCGCCTTACGTGTTCGTCAAAGTTTGCATCTGGATCAAATCCTCAAAACTGCTGTAACTGAAGTTCAGGAATTTATGCAAGCAGACCGAGTATTTATTTATCGTTTTGAGCCAGACTATAGTGGGTTTGTAGTGGTGGAATCTGTTTACGGTGATTACACTCCTGCGTTAAATGCTGGAATTGAAGATACTTACTTGATGGAAACTCATGGAGGGAGATACACACAAGGAGGCTTTCTAGCCATAGCAGATATTTATACAGCCGACCTAACTGAATGTCACCGTGATTTACTAGCGCAATTTCAGATCAAAGCCAACTTGTCAGTTCCTATTATGCAGGGACAAAAATTATGGGGGCTATTAGTTACCAACCAATGTGCGACATCAAGACAGTGGCAACCTTGGGAAATTGATTTCTTCCAAAAACTAGCAACACAAGTAGGCATTGCCATTCAACAATCAGAACTATACCAACAATTAGAACAAGAACTACAAGAGCGTCAAAAAGTTGAAACAGCTTTGCAACGTAGCGAAAAATTATTTCGTTCGCTCAATGAATTTGCACCTGTAGGTATTTTTAAAACAGATACCCGAGGAAAAATGATCTATAACAATCCTAGCTGTCAGCAAATTTGTGGTTTTACCCTAGAGCAATCATTAGGAGATAAATGGATCAATTTTATTCATCCTGAAGATTTAGAAATATTTTCACCTCAGTGGAATGCGGCAATATCAACACATCAGCAACTATCTACAGAAATACGTTTTTTCCATGAAGATCAAGTTGTTCGGATTTGTCGGCTAACTGTTGTTCCCATGTTATATGATGCTAATGAATTTGTGGGATATGTCGGCACTATCGAAGATATTACAGATAGTCGCTTAATGGAGAAAATAAAAAGTGAGTTCATTTCTATAGTTAGTCATGAATTACGAACTCCATTAACATCTATTCGTAGTTCTTTAGGATTACTAACTACTAGTAGCATCAGAAATCAACCCGAAAAAATGCAGAAAATATTAGATGTTGCTGCTAGTAATGCCGAACGTTTAACCAGGTTATTAAATGACATTCTTGATTTAGAGCGACTGGAAACTAGCAATTTTGTCCTGAATAAAAAATCCTGCGATGCCATGACACTAATAAACCTGGCTCTAGACTCTATCCAAACAATAGCCAAAGAAGAGAATATTTCTTTGCAAATATTAGGTAATTCTGTGCAATTGTGGGTAGATGAAGACAGAATTTTGCAAACTATTGTCAACTTAATCAGTAATGCCATTAAATTTTCTCCCCCTCACACTACCATCAAAATCAGTGTGGAAGAAACGCCAGATAGCCATTTATTTAAAATTCAAGATCAAGGGAGAGGGATTCCTAGCGATAAAATAGAAACCATTTTTGGTAAGTTTCAACAAGTAGATGCTAGTGACTCCCGTGTAAAAGGAGGAACAGGTTTAGGTTTAGCTATTTGTCGCAGCATTATCCAACAACATAGGGGCAAAATTTGGGCAGAAAGTGTTTTAGGACAAGGTAGCACTTTTTATTTTTCTATCCCTAAGTAGGTGACAGCTTACAGGTAAAAGAGATGAAAGTGAAGCAGGAATTTAGACTTTTCAAATAACCTCTTACAACAGCCCCCCACTTTTAAAACATCCTCTAAATAAAAAAATGACACAAAAACGTATTTTACTCATAGATGATAATGATGATTTGGGATTTCTTGTTTCCACTTGTCTGGAAGAATTTGGATCATGGAAAGTGTCGATAGCTAATCATCCTGAAGAAGGTTTAAATTTAGCAAAAGCACAAAAACCGGATATCATACTTTTAGATGTAATGATGCCAGAAATGAATGGTGTAACTTTATTTGGTTTATTGCAAAGTGAACCTAAGACCCAAGCAATACCAGTAATTTTCATGACTGCCAAAGTCCAAAATTCAGATTTAGAACTATATAACAGCTTAGGAGTTAAAGGGGTAATTACCAAACCATTTGACCCTTTGACACTAGTAGAACAAATCACGGAGATGCTGCAATAATCGTTGCCACGTTAGTTGTCTTGTGGGTTCATCCCAATGCCAACGTAATAAATTTGCGGCTTGCTTGGGGGAAATTGCCGATAAGCCAATTGCCTGTCTGGGTGCATCGGTAGCGAGTGCGATCGCAGTTTCTACTTCACAAATGCCCCATTTAACCAAATTTTGCACTCCCACCAATAAGGGTAAAGTCGTCCCCGATAAAGTACCATCGTCTAGTCGTGCTGTGCCGTTTTTGACTTCAATTTGCCGACTGTCCCAAGGATACACGCCATCGGGTAGCCCTAGGGGTGAGAGGGCGTCACTAACCAGGAATAACCCTTTTTCTCGATCGCTAGCGCGGAGTAAAATTTGCAACATTGGGGGTGCAACATGTTCACCATCGGCGATAAAACCACACATGACATCAGGATGGGTAATTGCTGCGCCTAATAATCCTGGTTCGCGGTGGTGTAATGGTGGCATAGCATTGAAAGCGTGAGTTACCATCGTCGCACCCTGTGCAAAAGCACCTTGGGCTTGGGCAAATGTTGCCTGGGAATGGCCTAAACTGACGGTGATACCCAAAGAACGCAAATAGGGAATTACCTCACCTGTGGGGTCTAATTCCGGTGCTAAGGTGATGACTTTGACAACATGGGCATAATCGCCCAAAACTCTTTTAATATCGTCAATGGTTAGGGGTAATAAATACTCCCCTGGGTGGGCGCCGCGCTTGTAGAAATTTAAACATGGCCCTTCTAAATGTACTCCCAGAATCTTCGCACCTGACCTGTGAACGGAGAGGGAGGTAGAGAAATCAGAGATAATGGCGAGCGATCGCTGTATATTCTCGATGGAGGTTGTCACCAGTGTGGGTAAAAATCCATCTACCCCGACATCCCACAAAAATTCTGAGATTGTCTGTAGCATGTGCGAATTTTCGGTTTGCAAATCGGGAAACGCCAATCCCAACGCCCCATTTATCTGCAAATCCACACCACCTAACGAAATCCAGTCCCCAGCGACATCCAACACAGACAATTCGCTTGGGGGAATTTGTCCAACTGTCAGCATTGGTTGGATTTGCTCAATTATCCCCTGATCATTAACCAAGAGCATTTGCAAATCTTTGTAACCAGCTACTCGCGCATTGATAATTCTCACAGTCGTAGGATTGGGATTTTGTGTAGTTCACTGATCACTATGGCAAGAAAATAGGTAAAATTACAACCGCCGATCAACGCCGATAATTATCATCAAATCATCTGCGTGCATCTGTAGTTCAAAATATCCTCAAGTTTTATGACACCCATTGTTGGTATTATCATGGGCAGCGATTCCGATTTGCCCACCATGAAAGAAGCGATCGCTATTTGTGATGAATTTGGTGTAGAACGCGAAGTAGCAATCCTTTCTGCTCATCGTACTCCAGAACGGATGGTGCAATATGCCCAACAGGCACACCAACGCGGCCTCAAGGTGATTATCGCTGGTGCCGGTGGTGCTGCTCATCTCCCTGGTATGGTTGCATCTTTAACTCCGCTTCCGGTTATCGGTGTTCCCGTATCCAGCCGTCAATTGCAAGGTGTAGATTCTTTGTATTCAATTGTACAGATGCCTGCGGGTATTCCGGTCGCTACTGTGGCGATTGGTAATGCCAAAAATGCCGGACTTTTGGCGGTGCAAATTCTCGCTACCCACCAACCAGAATTATTAGCAAAAGTCCAAAAATATCGCCAAAACCTCTGTGAATCGGTTTTGGCAAAGCAAGCCAAACTCCAAGAACTCGGTTATGAGCAATATCTACAGCTTGAAAGTTAAATTATTTTGTTGCGCGATCGCCAGCAGAGTATTAATACTTTAATCACACCCAAGCTGGCTTCCTACTCTCTCATCCCAGCGCCCCTATTTTTAGGCAATAACCACAGTGAACGTAGGGGCGCAAGGCCTTGCGCCCCGGACGCCTGGTCTTTTTACCTGAAAACTGCTGTAAATAAAATGTAACAAAACATTAAGCATTTGTAGACAAAATTTAATGAAATGTTGAACTTTTCTGTGATGAAGTGAGGAAAAGCTGACACAGCAAAGCATACAGTTTATATAACAGATCTGTTGCAGGGGATTTGCCGCAGTTAAAAAAAGAAAACAGTAGCTAATGATACAGAATCCTGAATTAGTTAAATAGATAATCAATCAAATTTATTGCTGTGTTCATCACAGTACAGTTTTGTCCAGGAGTTATTTTCAGAATTCCTGGAAGAATATTTCTATGTTTATAAAACAGTAAATTTCAATTTTGCAATTGTTTTTTAGAGAAGCTTTGCAAATTTAGACAATATTTTTATATCTGTTGACGAGAATAATTTACAATAATGGTTTGTCAGTTTTTTCTAGCTTTTTTTAGTTCAAGAAAAGTTTTGATTTAGGTAAAAAACACTTGACTATTTCATAAATGACATAATACTTTCTTTATAACAAGCGCAATGTTTCCCAAAGGTAGGACTACTTTCTTCAAGTTATAGTTTGGTTATTTGACTTTTTGATTGGCAAACCAATAACCTCAAAGCCAAATTGCAAAAATACTTAATTTTGCAGTGAGTGTTAGTTATTGCCACTTAACGTTTTTTCCATTAAGGAAGGTGTTGGAGGATGATGCTAAAGTTCATGCACAAACAGAAATCGAGAACAAGAAATAGGCGTCAGCCTGCAATCAACTTGACTCAAACTGTACCGTCTAAATCAAAATTTCAGGTATTGAGTAGAGCAATTAAGCGATTGTCACCCAGTTGGCAAGCCTGCATACCGCTAGCGTGTTTGATTGTGTTGGGATGGGGTTATGTAGCAGTTGCTCAAACGCCAGCAGCAGGGCCAACAACAGCGGATTTGAAAGTGGCAATTGACACGTTATGGGTAGCGATCGCCGCTTTTTTGGTATTCTTCATGAACGCTGGTTTCTGTATGTTAGAAACCGGCTTCTGTCGCCAGAAAAATGCAGTCAACGTGTTAGCCAAAAACTTGATTGTATTTGCTCTATCGACAGTAGCATTTTGGGCAATCGGTTTTGGCTTGATGTTTGGCGATGGTAATGACTTCATTGGACTTAATGGGTTTTTTCTAGTAGGACAAGATAACAGTCCTGCCGTCGGAGATGCTTATAAAGGCGTCTTCGGCTCTCTCAATTGGACTGGGGTACCTTTAGCTGCCAAATTTTTATTCCAGCTGGTATTTGCGGGAACAGCTGCCACAATTGTTTCTGGCGCAGTAGCAGAACGGATTAAGTTTATTGACTTCCTGATTTTCAGCGTCTTACTTGTAGGTATCGCCTACCCAATTACCGGACACTGGATTTGGGGCGGTGGTTGGCTGGCAGATATGGGTTTTTGGGATTTTGCCGGTTCTACTGTAGTTCACTCAGTTGGTGGTTGGGCTGCTTTGATGGGGGCTGCATTCCTTGGCCCGCGTATTGGTAAATATCAAGATAAACAAGTTTTGGCCCTACCAGGTCACAACATGAGTATCGCCACCTTAGGCTGTTTGATTCTGTGGTTAGGCTGGTTTGGTTTCAACCCCGGTTCTGTCATGGCTGCAGATCCCAATGCAATTACTCATATTGCTTTAACAACTAACATGGCTGGTGCAGTTGGTGGTATAGTTGCCACAGCTACAGCTTGGCTGTACTTAGGTAAGCCAGACCTTTCCATGATTATCAACGGTATTTTGGCTGGCTTGGTTGGCGTTACAGCATCTTGTGCTTATGTCAGCATTGGCAGTTCTGTAATCATTGGCTTGGTAGCTGGAGTTTTAGTAGTTTTCTCCGTGCCATTTTTTGACAAACTGGGTATTGATGACCCAGTAGGTGCTACTTCCGTTCACCTCGTTTGCGGTACTTGGGGGACATTAGCAGTAGGTCTATTTGCTGAAGGTCCTGGTAAATATTCTTGGTTGTTTTTGGCAGGTAAGCCTATAGGTCCACATGGGTTATTTTTCGGTGGTGGCTTCACAACACTGATTCCCCAAATAGTTGGCATTGTATCGGTTGCTGGTATCACGGTACTTCTGAGCAGTATTTTCTGGCTGGTACTGAAGGCGACTTTAGGTATCAGAGTTACTAGAGAAGAAGAGTTGGAAGGTTTGGATATCTCCGAACACGGTATGGAAGCCTACAGTGGATTCCTCAAAGCAGCAAGTGCTGAGGGCCACTCTGAAGAATATCGCGCTTACAAGTAATTCTCGTAAAGTTTGATTGCTGATCAAAACCCGCCCCTGCTAATTTTTTGTGATGCAGGTGGCGGGTTTTTCATTGGAAGTCGGCGGCTTTGGGCTTTGGGCATTTTCAAACCCTCCCCGCCGTCCTCTTTCTTGACTGGCTGGGAGCAGTTTTAGCTTTGGTAAGTGTTTTAATTATCATGTATGCACCGATAATTTAAGTATAAATTCATAATTATTCCCGTGCAAATTATTTGATATAGTTGCATGTCAGTTAAATATTTACATCAGCCAAAAAGGCAAAAATGTAAAGTTTATTTAACATATTTACCAGATATACAAACCAAAATCATCGCCTGATTGTGCAACTGCGCTCTCGGAAACTTGTATAATTCACCATTCCAGCAAAGTCTTTGTCCTGGAGGGATTTGTGTAAATATATCACTCAATAACTCCTAGTTTTATATCAAGAAAGCAAAATGCTATTGATCGCTAAACAATATGCAAGCTTTGCGTTGAGACACAAGTTTCAATATTTCCCATCTACAATCGGCTATATATTTTTGTAAGTCTTTCAAAAAAAAGTACAGTTGAGTAACTTTTACGACAAAAATAAGTATCAAAAAATACTTTAATGTTGTCAGGTAATACAACAAAATTGCTGCCCAGGGACAAAAAGAAGTGTTGAAGAAAGTTGTAATGATTGGGGCTATGACCCTATTGCTGCTGGTCGGACCGCTGATGGGTAATGCTTATGCTCAAGCTGCGGCGACTCCACCTGCTGCGGATACTGGAGATACAGCATTTATGCTGATATCATCAGCCCTGGTCCTGCTGATGACACCAGGATTGGCATTTTTCTATGGTGGATTTGTGCGATCGCGCAACATCCTGAATACCTTGATGATGAGTTTTGTGTTGATGGCGATTGTAGGAGTTACCTGGATTCTGTGGGGCTATAGCCTTTCATTTGCACCAGGGAACCCAATTATCGGCGGGTTACAATGGCTAGGTTTGAATGGTGTGGGGCTAGAAACAACCAACTATCTCAAAGGGTCAAACCCAGCCGAAGTAGTTTCCTATGCTGGGACGATTCCTCACCAAGCATTCATGATCTATCAAGCCATGTTTGCCATTATCACCCCAGCCTTAATTTCGGGAGCGATCGCCGAACGCATCAGTTTCCGCGCCTATTGCTTATTTGTGCTACTGTGGTCAACCTTTATTTACACTCCCCTCGCCCACATGGTCTGGGCTAAAGGTGGATTTTTGGGCTTATACGGTGGTTTGGGTGCCCTAGACTTTGCAGGTGGTACAGTAGTTCACATTAGTTCCGGTGTTTCAGCCCTGGTAGCGGCCATCGTTCTCGGTCCTCGCAGAAGCTATCCTGACCGTCTCACTCCTCCCCATAACGTTCCCTTTATTTTGTTGGGTGCTGGCTTGCTTTGGTTTGGCTGGTTCGGTTTCAACGCGGGGAGTGCCTTATCTGTAGCTAGTGGCACTTCGGGTAACTTAGTAACCAATCTAGCAACAACGGCCTTTGTTGCTACCAATACATCAGCAGCTGCGGGTGCTTTAATGTGGCTAATTTTGGAAGGTGTTTTACGCGGTAAACCAACCGCTGTAGGTGCGGCTTCAGGCGCCGTTGCTGGTTTGGTGGGTATCACTCCAGGTGCGGGATTCGTCACTCCCCTATCAGCGATTTTAATTGGGTTCATCACCGCTTTCGTTTGCTTCTATGCTGTCAGCTTCAAACACAAACTGCACGTTGATGATGCTTTAGATACCTACCCCGTGCATGGCGTTGGGGGTACAGTGGGTGCAATTTTAACAGCCATCTTTGCTACTACCGAAGTCAACGCCGGCGGTAAAGATGGGGTGCTACGTGGTAATGTGAGCGAAATCTTGGTTGAACTAGCAGCTATTGCTATTGCTTATGTTATCGCTGGGGTTGGTACTTGGATTATTCTGAAGTTGATCGATGCCACAATTGGGCTACGAGTCAAAGAGGAAGCAGAAGTCCAAGGACTAGATATCAACGAACACGGCGAAGAAGGTTATAACTCCGAATTTAGCGATCGCATTAACATTTCCTAGTAACCCAAGTTGCGGGTTATGAAAATCCGGGTGCTTCTGATCCAGAAATTAGTGCGATCGCCAATGACAAATTGGCGGTTGCGCGTAGCGCAACCACGATTTCGACATTAGTGGGCGATCGCCTTTGACTGAGTGAAAAGTGAAATATGAAGCAATACAGTTCAGTTAGGCTCGAATGATATACACTGTAGGGGCACGGCATCCAAAATTTTTTCTTCTAATGACAATTTTATTCGTGCCGTGCCCCTACGACAATTTTCGTTAACTGAACTGTATTGAAATATGAAGCAATACGGTTCAATTAAGCCCGAAATCCTTGGTAGAGACGCGAAATTTCGCGTCTCTACAGGTCTAAAATCAGTACCAAAATCACGCTGTGTAGGGGCACGGCACTGCCGTGCCCTTACCGATGTACTTGTCGAGAAACGCTATATTCCATGTTGTTGATTAAATCAGGGTTTAGCAGTGCTAAACCCCTACCTGATTATTATTAATTTTATGTTTTTTTTTAAATTCTTCCTTGTTTCTAAATGGGCAATTGAGGGAAAATATCATAACAAAGCACTGCCGTGCCCTTACCGATGTACTTGTCGAGAAACGCTATATTCCATGTTGTTGATTAAATCAGGGTTTAGCAGTGCTAAACCCCTACCTGATTATTATTAATTTTATGTTTTTTTTTAAATTCTTCCTTGTTTCTAAATGGGCAATTGAGGGAAAATATCATAACAAAGCACTGCCGTGCCCTTACCGATGTACTTGTCGAGAAACGCTATATTCCATGTTGTTGATTAAATCAGGGTTTAGCAGTGCTAAACCCCTACCTGATTATTATTAATTTTATGTTTTTTTTTAAATTTTTCTTGTTTCTAAATGGGCAATTGAGGGAAAATATCATAACAAAGCACTGCCGTGCCCTTACCGATGTATTTGTCAAGAAACGCTATATTCCATGTTGTTGATTAAATCAGGGTTTAGCAGTGCTAAACCCCTACCTGATTATTATTAATTTTATGTTTTTTTTTAAATTTTTCTTGTTTCTAAATGGGCAATTGAGGGAAAATATCATAACAAAGCACTGCCGTGCCCTTACCGATGTACTTGTCAAGAAACGCTATATTCCATGTTGTTGATTAAATCAGGGTTTAGCAGTGCTAAACCCCTACCTGATTATTATTAATTTTATGTTTTTTTTAAATTTTTTCTTGTTTCTAAATGGGCAATTGAGGGAAAATATCATAACAAAGCACTGCCGTGCCCTTACCGATGTACTTGTCAAGAAACGCTATATTCCATGTTGTTGATTAAATCAGGGTTTAGCAGTGCTAAACCCCTACCTGATTATTATTAATTTTATGTTTTTTTTAATTTTTTCTTGTTTCTAAATGGGCAATTGAGGGAAAATATCATAACAAAGCACTGCCGTGCCCTTACCGATGTACTTGTCAAGAAACGCTATATTCCATGTTGTTGATTAAATCAGGGTTTAGCAGTGCTAAACCCCTACCTGATTATTATTAATTTTATGTTTTTTTTAATTTTTTCTTGTTTCTAAATGGGCAATTGAGGGAAAATATAATACCAAATGTGCTGAAGAGTAAAGACGAAGGACAATTCTTACTCAGCCTATAGAGTTACTACCAATCGCTCACATTTTAACTTTTGCGACTGGCAAACTAACTTTCTGACTCAGATTTTAACTTTTGCGACTGGCAAACTAACTTTCTGACTCAGATTTTAACTTTTGCGACTGGCAAACTAACTTTCTGACTCAGATTTTAACTTTTGCGACTGGCAAACTAACTTTCTGATTCAGATTTTAACTTTTGCGACTGGCAAACTAACTTTCTGACTCAGATTTTAACTTCACAACTCATAAACCTGCTTTTACTAACTTATTTAAGCAAAAATACGCAAATTAATCCAGCTTGCTTATGCTTTTAAAGTTCTGTAGCTTTACTCAGGCTCGCATAGCAGCTTGTTGCATAAATTTAATGAGATCTCAACAACTCCATTTAACATCCAAGCAGGAAAACTTTATGCCGCAACGCAAACGTAACTCCCTCGCACTTACCAAAGCGGAACGACGGATTGAAGGGATACAGATGATTAATCCTGAGTTAGACTTTGGCAATGGGTTATCAATCGCTAGTTACAACACCAAAATTCTGGAGATTCGAGAGAAACTAGCCGCCTACAATCAAGCACGAGCGCTGGTGGATAAGACACAGAATGCATTACTAGAAGCAGAACGTGAGTTAAATATTTATTCTGAGCAAATGCTGCTGAGTGTTGCATCTCGCTATGGCAAAAATAGTGATGAGTATGGGATGGCTGGTGGAAAGCGCAGATCAGATCGCAAGAAAACACGCCCAGCAGTAAATCAAACTGCAATATCTGCGGTGTGATTTTTTTGTCCAAACATTTTCTTTACTAGCAATCTATCACGATAAACTAAGCATTACAGCGATTTTTAGCTAAGTATATCACGCTTTTTGGGCACAGCACTGCTGTGCCCCTACAAGATATATGGTTCAAATAAGTGCGGAATTTGGTTAAAGGCAGAATGCGATCGCACGTAGCTAGGCTAAAATAAATGACGGTGCCAAGTATCGAAGCCCAAAAGGCGATATACTCAAGTAAGGAATCCTTACATTAAGCTTTATGCTAGGAGGCAAGTTATGCTCGCCAAATTAACCTCTAAGAATCAATTAACGCTGCCTAAAAGTATTACCCGTGAAATTGGGGAGGCAGAGTATTTTGAGGTAAAGGTGGAGGGTGGGCAAATTATTCTCACTCCTGTAAAAATTCAGCGGGCTGACGCAGTTCGATCTAAGCTGGCGGATTTAGGGCTGAGTGAGCAGGATGTGGCTGATGCGGTAGCTTGGGCGCGTCAGTCGTGATGGTTTGTCCGCGTGTTGTAGTTGATACTAATCTTGTAGTCTCGGCGCTGATATTTGGGGGCAAAGTATCTAGGCTGCGTTTGGCATGGCAGGAGGATTTATTCACTCCCCTAGTTTCTAAAGCGACAACGACAGAGTTAATTCGAGTGCTGGCTTATCCAAAGTTTAAACTCACGCCAACTGAGCAAGAAGATTTATTATCAGACTATATACTATTTTGTGAGGCTGTAGCGATACCCGATCGCTTGCCTGTAATTCCTGAATGTCGTGACCCGTTTGATGTGCCTTTTTTACTTCTGGCTGTAGTTAGTAAGGCTGATTATCTCGTGACGGGCGATCAAGATTTACTCAGTTTAAAAGATAATTTTTCTTGCCCGATTATTACTGCTGACGATTTTCTCAATGTTATTGATGGTCAGTCACCTTAAGTAATTCGTAATTTGTAATTAAGTAAGTATCGTAGGGTGCGTTAGGATGAAATCCGTAATGCACCATCATCAAAGATTTGGTGCCGTACTCTCGGCGATAACGCACCCTACGTGTCTACTGCAAGGGATAGAGCCGGGAAATAAATTTCAAGGTATCAATCTGTTGTCGGATTTTAGAGAATTGATTGATAAATCAGGTTTTTGAAGTTTCAATTTTGCAAAGCGGTGCTAGTCGTGTCCACTCCTGTAAAAGCCTTTCCTATCTGGGCATTTTTCTCACTGTTAATCAACGGACTCCTGATGTTGGCGGTGATGCTGCTAATTTGGAAACAGCAAAGATTGACCGCTTTATTGAAAACGGCAAATTCCCCTCAATCTGTCACACTAGAGTTAGGTCCGCGTCACAAACTCAATTATCAACAATGGGTAGATATTCTCAAGCAAGAAGCTAAAGTCGCCGCTGACAACCATCCTCAACATTTAACTATACTGGCGGGAGATTCTCTGAGTCTGTGGTTTCCGACTGAATTATTACCAGAAGATAGAAATTGGTTAAATCAGGGAATTTCTGGCGAAACCAGCGATGGACTCTTGAAAAGATTAGATATATTTGACCGCACCCAGCCAGAAGTGATTTTTGTCATGATTGGAATTAATGATCTGATTCGGGGCGCAAAGGATGAGACAATTTTAGAGAATCAGCGGCAAATTATCAGTTATCTGCGAAGGGTGCATCCAAGAGCGCAAATTCTCATCCAGTCCATTTTGCCACATGGGGGAGAAGAAGCAACGAGTGAAGCAAGAAACAAATTACTAGCTATTGGTAATGGTCGCATTCGCCAGTTAAATCAGCAACTACAAGCCATAGCGACAAAAGAAGGTGTCAAATATCTAGATTTACATCCCTTGTTTACCAATAAACAAGGTAATCTCCGCCGCGAATTCACTACTGATGGCTTACATCTGAGTTCCCAAGGTTATATAGTTTGGCGAACTGCGTTGGAGATGTATCAGGTCAGTCGGCGCCAATAAATCATATTGGCTATGGTCGTCATTTGTCATTTGTAAGGGTTTGAGACACGTCTATAGCACTTCCTATTCAGATGAGGTACAAAATTGTATCACGCGATGTAGGGGCACGGCAGTGCCGTGCCCTTACCGATGTACCTCACTAGGGCGAGAAACGCTATACCGCGTCGTCTATTTACCTGTAATATCTATCAGGGTCTTCTTGACCTGCTACCCCATCGCACTGTCAAATCAGGATTTTTGGCGTCGAACGATGATCTTCCGGGGCGCAAGGCCTTGCGCCCCTACCGACAATCGTCTTCACATAGTCTAATACTTGTAAAATGGCATTATCTGTGCATATTCCTGATCTAAATCATGTCGTGGCACGAGAAAATAAGAGATAGTGATTTGAGTAGAACAATCTAATGGATACAAAAGCTTTTAAGCGTAGCCTGCAACATTCAGAAAACTACAACCGTAAGGGTTTTGGGCATCAAGAAGAAGTTGCTACCCAATTAGAGTCTGAGTATCAAAGTGACTTGATTCAGGAAATTCGCGATCGCAACTACATCTTACAACAAGGTGATGTAACAATCCGCCTAGCCCAGGCTTTTGGTTTTTGCTGGGGTGTAGAACGTGCTGTAGCTATGGCTTACGAAACCCGTCAGCATTTCCCCACCGAACGCATCTGGATTACTAATGAGATTATTCACAATCCCTCTGTTAATCAGCGTTTGCGGGAAATGCAAGTAGAATTTATCCCGGTCGATGGTGATAAAAAAGACTTTTCGGCTATAGAAACTGCTGATGTAGTCATTCTCCCCGCCTTTGGTGCCAGCGTCCAAGAAATGCAGTTACTGCACGATAAAGGTTGTAAAATTGTCGATACAACTTGTCCTTGGGTTTCTAAAGTTTGGAATACTGTTGAAAAGCATAAAAAAATCGATTACACCTCAATTATTCACGGCAAATATAAGCACGAAGAAACTGTAGCTACAAGTTCCTTTGCAGGTAAATATTTGATTGTTTTAAATTTAGCAGAAGCGGAGTACGTTGCTGACTATATTCTCAACGGGGGAAACCGTGAAGAATTTTTGGCAAAATTTGCTAACGCTTGCTCTCATGGATTTGATCCTGATGCAGATTTAGAACGTGTTGGCATTGCCAACCAAACTACAATGCTCAAAGGCGAAACTGAGCAAATTGGTAAACTCTTTGAGCGTACCATGATGCGGAAGTATGACCCTAGTCAATTAAATCAGCATTTCCAAAGCTTCAACACCATCTGCGACGCCACCCAAGAACGCCAAGATGCGATGTTTAATTTAGTGGAAGAAAAGTTAGATTTAATGGTAGTAATTGGCGGGTTTAATTCATCAAATACTACACACTTAAAAGAAATTCCCGATCACCGAGGTATTCCTTCTTATCACATCGATAGCGTCGAGCGCATTCAATCAATAAATAGCATTGAACATCGACAATTGAATGGGGAATTGGTAATTACAGAAAACTGGTTACCCGATGGCAAAATAGTTGTAGGAATTACTTCTGGTGCTTCTACACCCGATAAGGTCGTCGAGGAAGTCATTGAGAAAATTTTTGCACTCAAGGCGACGCTAGCTGTAAATAAATAAGTAGGTCGGCGTACAATACTGCGTAGGATTTGCAGGGGAGGCAGGGGAGGCAGGGGAAGAGTTGTGCTTCCCCTGCCTCCATTTCTCCCCCTGCTCCCCCTGCTTGCCTCAACCAAGAAATTCCAAAACCTACGCAGTATTGACTCCCACCCCTAGGGCGTGTTTTCAAAGTCTTATACAATACCACTAAAACGCTGACACATGTAGATTTCGCGTAGGGGCACGGCATTGCCGTGCCCCTACAGCTGGTATCATATCGTGTGGATTTAGGGGTATCTAAAAATTTATCCGGCTAAACAAATAGTTTGAAAACACGCCCTAGAAGGATGCTGAGTCGCGAATGGTGGGTTTAACCTCTCATTGCACAGAAAAATCGGGGTTTTTGGAGTTGTTCGATGATTTGTAGGGGTGCAAGGCCTTGCGCCCCCAATACTGCGTAGGATTTGCAGGGGAGGCAAAACTCTTCCCCTGCTTCCCCTGCTTCCCCTGCTCCCCCTGCTTGCCTCAACCAAAAAATTCCAAAACCTACGCAGTATTGCTTGCGCCCCTATCGACAATCATCCTCACTACGCTTTTATTTCGGTTTTTTGCGTTTGATTATTTGGCATTTTGGCAACTGATGAAAATCTAACTATGATATATTGATTAGACTTGCAAGAATTAACTTTGGTTACAACATTCTACACGGATAATTAACCGTTCTTTATGTTTGTCTCCTTTGCAATCCTGACAACCTATAGAGTTGTATTTACGATATTTTTTCCAGAGTTCAAGGTGTATTGCCACTTTCAAGCTATTTGGACGGGATAACACCCGTCCTTTATCTTATTTTTGGCTGGAAAAACACTATAGTTTCAGCTTTTCATCTGTTTAGGTATCCTGATTTACTTGATGAGTCCTACTCAAATCTGGCAGTAATTCAGGTTTTTCATGGAAATACTGATAAATTCATAGTTAATTAAAAGTTAGTTTCGTCATCTCCAATCAGAATAATACTTAAACCTTGGCTAATTAAAGCCTGTCAGGTTCAAGCTAGGGATTTTTAGTCCCTTCTATCATCCAAAAAAAAAGGCTTAACCATTATTTCCCATATATAGTCCATGTATGCGATTACCGCACCTAATCAATCTTGTAGATGGGTGGCGGTGAAAGCTATTTTATGTCCTTTGGTTCGTTGTAGATATAAAAGATAACCTGATTTTTTCTCAAGGATATTTATTTTATTTATCATCTGTAATAATTCAGATTTTTTCGACAATCTCCTATCAGCTTTTGGTTGATTTGGATACATACTATAGGAAGATGACTAACTCCAAAAATAAAGTGTAAATTAATCCGGGATGTTGTTATGCACTGGATTTAAATAAAGGTTTGGTCATGAGCCAAACCTTTTTTTCTTTCTCTTGGATATCTTGCACCATTCTCGATCAGCTTAGTTAGGGCAATCATCAAATAACCCCACCCTGAATTCCTCCATCACAAGGTAGAGATGAGTTAAAGTACTACCTTAGCGGACTGGGTTTTCGAGTATGATAATGCGCGACTAGTCTTGACTTTTGAAAATCTGAGCGCGAAATATACAATTTAAATGCGTAAGTAACAGGTTAAAGATAATGGATGTAGCTCAGATTGGAATTATTGGTGGTAGCGGTCTATACAAAATGGATGCGCTTGAGGATGTGAAAGAGGTAGAGGTACAGACACCGTTTGGTTCACCATCTGATGCTTTGATTCTGGGGACATTGGCGGGGACACGGATAGCGTTTTTGGCGCGTCACGGTCGTAATCATACGCTGTTACCCTCTGAGGTGCCGTTTCGTGCTAATATCTATGCGATGAAGCAACTGGGTGTGGAGTATTTAATCTCGGCAAGTGCGGTTGGTTCCTTAAAAGCTGAGGCGAAACCACTAGATATGGTGGTGCCTGATCAGTTTATTGACAGGACAAAAAATCGAGTTTCTACGTTTTTTGGTGAAGGAATTGTAGCTCACATTGCCTTTGGTGAGCCGATTTGTCACAATTTGGCGGTGGTGTTGGCAGATGCGATCGCCTCTCTGAATTTACCAGATGTTACCCTTCATCGCGGTGGTACTTATGTATGTATGGAAGGCCCAGCATTTTCCACCAAAGCGGAATCCCATCTTTATCGCAGTTGGGGTGCAACGATAATTGGGATGACAAATTTACCGGAGGCCAAGTTAGCCAGGGAAGCAGAAATTGCCTATGCAACTTTAGCCCTGGTAACAGATTACGATTGTTGGCATCCAGATCATGATAGCGTGACTGTAGAGATGGTAATTGGTAATTTACAGCGAAATGCGGTCAATGCTCAAAAGGTGATTCAAGAGACAGTGCGGCGTTTGAGTGAAAATCCGCCGCCTAGTGATGCACATTCAGCTTTGAAGTATGCAATTTTAACTCAATTAGACAAAGCACCAGCGGCGACTAAAGAAAAGTTAGGGTTATTGCTACACAAATACTTTTGAGAATACCCGGATTTCTCACCAGATTTTTCTGACCGTTGCTTTCTCTACGTCCCCAAGTCGTAGGGGCGGGTGAGCGCGATATCCTCGTTAATAGCAGGACTTATACCGTTTCACCAAAACTCTGATACATATAGAAGCCAGTAGGGGCACGGCAATGCCGTGCCCCTATCAACGTATTTGTATCATACTTAAAGTGAAACGGTATTACTTACGTGTCACATTTACAGAATGGTGCGTGACGCCACAAGTCTTGTGACTACGTACAATATTTATCGCTGCGTCACGCACCCTACGATTATTACTCTGCTCGGTTAAGAAAATCGCAAAGTGTGAAACCCTTGTAGAGACGTTACATGTAACGTCTCTACATTCGTTAACCGAGCAGTATTGCAAGGGGATGGATAAACCGCCGACTTCTAATGAAAAGTGTCAAACGACTTGAAAAGTAAAATTGAGACTAGCCCAATTATTTACATCTAATATATAGGAATCAGCATCTGTGCCGTTGTTCTCGGCGTTGACTGCACTGGCGTTATGCAAGTCTTGTAGCAAGGCTTGGGTAACTTCTAAAGGGTTAAACAATGGGCCAATGGGCTGTTGGTCGGCTGTGCGATTTTTAGCCGTTTCTAAGGCCGAAAGGGTTTCGGTGAAAGGGGCTATGCTGAATATCAGTTGATGTTCGTATTCGTAAGCTGGCCCCGGAATCAACCATCCAGATGTAGCACCAGTTTTTGGTATCGTCAATGTTTGACCAGGGGCGATAACTATTTGTTGCAATAGGGGTAATGGTTCTTGAATGTTGGCTTCTTGGTGACTTTGCCAAGGATAAAGTGCGATCGCAATGCTACCGCTTCTCAATCCCAGCAAGATTAAATATACTGGGCGATCGCCGAGATTTTCCACTCGGTACTGTATCCGGCTACCAATCGGCACTATTGCTGTATTGAGTGATTTTTTAATCGCTGTGTCACTGTTGACAGGTCGCACTGTTTCTTGTTTAATAACTGGGCGAGACGATATACCCTGAATAATCTCTAAAGTTCCTTTAACAGGTAAACCGGAAGAACCGACATTATCTGTGAGTCGCCATAACTTTGTGGCTAGCAGGGTGGGTAATTTTGGCGCTAATCGCTGCACTGCGACTTTCACGGCTTCCCCCATTTCTCCGGTGGTGTTGGGAATTAGCTCGCCACCAAGGGAAAATAAACCATAGTTACTGGGTGTTTGCAGTACCCTGCCAAACACATAATCAGCTGGTTGTTCTCCTGCTACTACCGTTGAAACATGGGAAACTGTGGCAAAGGCGCTGGTCGCGTCTACGCGCTCAATTCTTTCTAAACCAGTACCCAGGGCAACTGTTAAACCAATATTCCGGGGTAAAACTCGGACTGCTTCAGATACAAGTTGCCCAACTTGTAAGGCGATTATATCATCAAGGTTGGAGATTTGGGCTTTTGCTCTTAAACCAGTACGCGATCGCAGTATTAGCTGTTCTCCTGTTCCTAGGGTGAATCGGGAATTAACACCGTAGTATTCTAGGACTTGCGGTGGTAGTCCTCCTAACCACAACTGGACTGTTTTGCCATCTTCTTCTGTGGCAATGATAACTCCACAGGCAACATTGCTGTTGTTGGGCAGAAAATTATTGCCCAGTAATACCGACTGTGGATTTTTTCGACCACTTATTAATCCTGGCTGTTGTCTGCTACCTAGTTTGTACAGAGTATTTTCTACTTGGACTAGGCTAAATTGAATTGTAGTGGCTGGGATAGCTTCCCAGAGGTATTGTGTCAAGGCGTAGGTAAATAACCCAGCACTAAAACCCGATAACAGCGCTTCTGGTGCCAATTGTTGGGCATCTGATGTAGCTGTAAGCACAAGATTGTCGAGTAAATTTTCGGTTTTGAATTGCTGAAGCAAGTCGAGTTCTGCAGATGCTAGCTGTGCTTCTAGTTGTGGAAGGGCGCGAATTCGCCATCCTGTAGGAACTATGGTGCTAGGTGCATAGTAACTGGTATCTAATACTGCTGTAGCACGGTCTGTGGGGAGCGATCGCCACAACCGCATGAGGGTTTCTTCTAATAAATAATTGACTATTTTATCATTTTGTGAATTTGGTGTTTTCGGATTCTCATTGGCTAACAATAGAGCATTTTGAGTTGTGCTGGGTAACATTCCCAATTTGACGCGAGTGCCGTAACCACTAAAGTGGAAGATAACGACATCACCAGATTTGGCTTGTTTACCCAGATGTTCCAAAAAAGCAGATGCGATCGCTTCTGCGGTGGCTTGTTCATCAGTTAAGGTCAGAATATCCGACCCTTGGAAGCCAAAGCGATGAATTAAGAGTTCTTTTTGCAGTTCCACATCAGTCAGACAACCGCTGAGGGCTGGACTTTGTGGATATTTATTAATCCCAATCAACAATCCTAATTTACGTGGGCTAGGTGCTGCTAAAGCTTGGTAATAGCGATTGCTTAAGGTCAACCACTCAGCCTCAGTTACTCCCAAAACCGTGAGTATTGAGCCAATCCTCTGTAAAAAAGTCCGCCTTTTCATAATCATCTCAGCCTCCAGCCCGTCAGCTAACAGCTTATAGGGCTACAGTCTGTAGTGTAAAGTTAAACTTTATACTGTTTTCCAGTTTACCAACTGTCCTCAGACACTTCCCAATATATTCAACTTTTGACAGTTGACAGTTGTCAGTTGTCATTGGTCAAAAGTCAACAGCGAACCGTCAACAGTCAACTGTCAACGGTCAACACTGAATTTTTGCACCCTAAACTGAAGTTTGGATTTGCATAGCCCGCGCCAACTCTGCAGCTACTTCAGGACGAGAGAATTCTGGTGGGGGTAATTCACCCCGGCGCAGCATTTCCCTGACTTTTGTTCCTGATAGGTGAACCCGTTCTTCTGGTTTGCTGGGACTGCTTTTAGTCGTGCCCATTTGTTTAGTACGGGTACAGTAAAAAGCGTGTTCAAATTTCATGGGGACAATTCCCAACTCACCAGGCTCAAACTCATCAAAGATGTATTGAGCATCGTAAGTACCGTAATAGTCACCGACACCAGCATGATCTCGTCCCACAATAAAGTGAGTACAACCGTAGTTTTTGCGAACTAAAGCGTGGAAAATTGCTTCCCTAGGGCCAGCATAACGCATTGCGGCTGGATTAATTGCCAAAATGACCCGATCTAAGGGATAATAATTTTCCAGCAAGATTTCATAGCAGCGCATCCGCACATCAGCGGCGATGTCATCTTCTTTTGTCGCCCCTACCAATGGGTGCAAAAATAGACCATCGACGGTTTCTAAGGCGCACTTTTGGATATACTCATGGGCGCGGTGAATGGGATTGCGAGTTTGAAAACCAACGATAGTTTTCCAGCCTTTGGTTTTGAACATTTGCCGAGACTCGACAGGATCAATTTGATAGGCGGGAAACAGAGGATGGGAATCACGTTGCAATAGCCAGATATCACCTGCTAGATGGACAGGCGCTTGGTTATAGAGGACTTTTACACCTGGATGTTTGATATCGTCAGTGCGGTAAACTTTGATCGCCTCACGGGTTTTGTCGTAGTGATATTTTTGCGTCAGTTGCAAAACGGCGATAAATTCACCTTTGGGGTTGTCTAGCCGGATTAAACTACCTTCAGTTAAAGAAGAAGCAACTGCTTCTGTTACCGAAAGTGTAATCGGAATTGACCAGACCACGCCGTTAGCAAGGCGCATTTCTGTAACCACGCGCTCGTAGTCTTCTTGGTTCAAAAAACCGGTGAGTGGACTAAAACCACCAATCGCAATCATTTCTACATCAGAAACGGCTCGCTCGTCAAGTTGCACTCGTGGCAAAAAGTCCGCTTTTGAAAGAAATTCCGCCCGTTGTTCTGGTGTAGCAATACGGTTCACCAACTGTCCACCGTGGGGAGCAATGGTATCTGGATGGTAACTCAACGTCATCCCTTTTTTGTTTTCACTGTAAATTATTTCCAACTATAGAACCCATTTGATTTTTGAATATATCTAAGTATCTGTAGGCTAGGCAATGCCAAGCAAGATACTGATGTGTAAGGCATAGCCCTACCTACTTGTAATTCAAAAATAAAATAGTAGCCCTATATGTACTAACTTATCAAAATGGTGGTACATACAGAACAAGAGTTTTCTTGATGGTTGACCCTGACTTACATTATTCCCGCTACAGTGGAACGCCCTTGGCTAGAATGTCACTACACTGCGAATTGATTCCCCTTTATGCATCAAATCAAAAGCATCATTGATTTGCTCAATTGGCATCACATGGGTAATCAAATCATCAATATTTATCTTCCCTTCCATATACCAATCAACAATTTTCGGTACATCAGTACGCCCCCTGGCGCCCCCAAAGGCGGAACCTTTCCACACCCGCCCAGTTACCAGTTGAAAAGGACGAGTCCTGATTTCCTGTCCAGCACCAGCCACACCGATAATCACGCTGACGCCCCAACCTTTGTGACAACATTCTAAGGCTTGACGCATCACATTTACATTCCCGATACATTCAAAGGTGTAATCAGCACCGCCTTTGGTTAAATTTACCAAATAAGCAACTAAATCACCCTCGACTTCTTGGGGATTGACAAAGTGTGTCATCCCAAACTTTTCTGCCAAAGTGCGTTTGTTGGGATTAATATCTACCCCGACAATCATATCGGCGCCTACCATTCGCGCTCCTTGGATGACATTTAACCCAATACCGCCCAAGCCAAAAACTATGACTTTTGCCCCTGGTTCGACTTTGGCTGTATAGATCACCGCACCAATACCCGTTGTCACACCGCAGCCAATGTAACAAACCTTATCAAAAGGGGCATCTTCGCGAATTTTTGCCACGGCAATTTCCGGTAGGACTGTATAATTGGCAAAGGTAGAAGTTCCCATGTAGTGATGAATCATCTGTCCATCAAGACTAAAGCGACTTGTACCATCAGGCATCACACCCCGTCCTTGAGTCGGGCGAATTGCTTGACAAAGATTCGTTTTTAAGCTCAGACAATATTCACACTGGCGACATTCTGGGGTATATAAGGGAATTACATGATCGCCTGGTTTGACACTGGTGACACCAGCACCCACCTCAACCACCACACCAGCGCCTTCATGTCCTAAAATCGCAGGGAACAAACCTTCAGGATCGGCGCCAGAAAGGGTGTAAGCGTCGGTATGACAAATCCCACTCGCTTTGATCTCAACTAATACTTCCCCAGCTTGTGGTTTGGATAGTTGAACTTTTTCTATCGTCAACGGCTTACCCACTTCATAAGCCACCGCTGCTTTAATTTCCAACTCAGCCTCCCGTAGAGAAGTTGCATTTATAGGTTGATATGAGTTTATATTGAGATATAGCGGCGGGAGGCAATTGTTGCTCAGGTTTGGGGAAACCTTTTACATACCTTGACAATGCAATTGCATCGGTCTGCAATTGAATTGCATCAACCTGCAATTGAATTGCATCAACCTGCAATTGAATTGCATCAACCTGCAATTGAATTGCATCGGTCTGCAATTGAATTGCATCAACCTGCAATTGAATTGCATCCGCCTGCAATTGAATTGCATCAACCTGCAATTGAGTTGCATCCGCCTGCAATTGAATTGCATTTTCAGGTAAATAGACCGGTAGGGGCACAGCAGTGCTGTGCCCCTAGGAGGATCTAAGGCGACAAATGGATTGGGTAGGGGCGCAAGGCCTTGCGCCCCTACAGATTATTGATGTGTTGCAAATATTTTTTGAATTGGTATGAATTACCCTTTTTTTTACATTACTGATAAATTTTTTGTCCTATTGGGTACATTAAATATATAGTTTACCACTTATACTTCCATGCCAGCCCAAGATACAACACGCCGTTTGCGCCCCCAACTAATTAGTCAAGATATAAATTCATGGCACGGTTTGCAAACTATCAGCGGCTACAACACAACCCGTGCTGATGCAACTGTAGCCAAGTTAGAGCAAGTTTATCAGGCGATGTTGGCGCAGCAACAAGTCGAAACTGAGAAACTAACTTTATACCGTGCTGCGGCGGATGCGGCGCGATTAGCTGAATGGGAATTTCATAATACTGTATTAGCGATGAAAGAAGTCATACGCGGGCAATATGGATCAGATAGCGATCAAGCACAAGCAGTGGGACTGAAGAAAAAATCAGAACGCAAGCGTTCTAAGCGCAAAAAATCAGTGGCGATCGCCAGTTAATTAACTGTAGATTGAAAACAGGCGATCGCCGTTGCTTCAATACCGGATTGAGCGATTCACTCTTTTAACTACGAATTACTCCGTTTGTTACCTAAATCGGAGAGAAGGCTCCCGCCATAATCTTTGATTTGGCGGCGAGATGAATCGAGGGTAAAAAACGAAACGTTCCCCGACCACAACTGGCTGTAAGCCAGTAAGGGAAAGGGAACAGTTGAGTTTTTTGCCAATCCATGTTATAGTTTACGTTAATGTACATGACGTAAATATGCTGGTATTTGAGGCCAAACTTGAGGGAGAAGACGGACAGTATCAAGCGCTTGATGAAGCGATTAGAACTGCCCGTTTTGTTCGCAATGCCAGCCTTAGATACTGGATGGATAACAAGGGTATTGGGCGATACGACCTCAGTAAGTTCTGCGCTGTACTTGCGGCTAATATTGAGTTTCCTTGGGTCGCCAAGCTTAATTCGATGGCTCGTCAAGCTAGTGCTGTTGGCGAAGCCTTCCCGAAGGGTAAGAGCTTGGTCTGCAATTGCTCGGTTCCTTGATAACTGCAAGAAAAATAAGCCAGGAAAAAAGGGATTTCCAAAGTTTAAGAAAGAACAAACACATGGTTCTGTTGAGTACAAAACTTGTGGATGGAAACTTTCTGAAGACCGCAGGTATATCACTTTTTCTGATGGGTTTCAAGCAGGAACTTTCAAACTCTGGGGAACTCGTGACCTGCATTTCTACCACAGGAAACAGTTTAAAAGGGTGCGGGTTGTCCGTCGTGCAGATGGCTATTATTGCCAGTTTTGCATTGACCATGAACGAGTAGAAAAGCGAGAACCAACTGGTAAAACTATTGGTATTGATGTGGGGTTAAACCACTTCTATACAGATAGTAACGGAGAAACAGTCGCCAACCCTAGACATCTTCGTAAAAGTGAAAAGTCCTTGAGGCGTTTGCAACGGCGGATGTCTAAGACTAGAAAAGGTTCTCAAAATAGAATTAAGTTGAGAAATAAACTTGCTCGTAAACACCTCAAAGTAAGTCGCCAGCGTAAAGATTTTGCTGTTAAGACAGCAAGGTGCGTGGTGAGGTCTAACGACCTCGTGGCGTATGTTCGGCGAAGCCGTTGCCGAAGGCTAGATTTGATGGTGCGAAATATGGTGAAAAATCACCGATTGGCTAAGTCGATTAGTGACGCTTCATGGTCGCTGTTTCGTGAATGGGTTGAGTATTTTGGTAAGGTGTTTGGTGTTGTCACGGTTGCCGTTCCACCACATTATACCTCACAGAATTGCTCTAATTGTGGAGAGGTTGTCAAAAAGACTCTTAGCACCAGAACTCATGTTTGTCCTCATTGTGGGTATACCCAAGATAGGGATTGGAACGCAGCGCGGAACATATTAGAAAAAGGATTGAGTACGGCGGGTCACGTCGGAACTAACGCCTCTGGAGACATCGACCTCTGTATGGGTGGGGAAACTCCTCCAAGTAAGTCGGGTCGTGGAAAGAGGAAACCCAAAGAGCGATCTTTGGAATCCCCCACTATATTCGGTACTCCGAATTAGTGGTGGGAGGATGTCAACAAATTCAGCTTCAATTTCTTGAACATCGCTTCCCGCGCCTGTAAAGCTAGGCTATCTTCTAACGGAGACAGCGTAATCGGCTGCTGATACTTTAACCGCAAGGCTGTTTGAATTAACCAGTCAGCTACAAAGGGATTTTTCGGTAACAGGGGACCGTGGGAATAGGTGGCTATGGCATTCTGATAAAATGCGCCTTCTGTACCATCTTCACCATTATTGCCTAAGCCATAAACCACACGCCCTAAAGCTTCTACCTTACCTAGCTTAGTACGTCCGCCGTGATTTTCAAAGCCAACTAAATAGGGTGTGTTACCTGTCATTGCTTTTAAATCTTGGGCTAGGCGAGATGCTGTGACTTCTATGACTAAGTTACCTATACAGCGCTTAGTATTTTCACCTGGATGGATCGAGACCAAATCAAGTATTCCTAAGCCTTGAATTCGTTGTCCTAATCCTGGTTCATAATAATGTCCTAGCAATTGGGGTGAACCACAGGTAAAAACACCTGGTGTCCCATTTTCAATTTTATCGCGCATGGCGTCGGCTTTGGCGCCTTGCAAATCGCGCATGACAATTTCTTGCTGACGGTCTTGTGCGCCACCACCAACAATTACATCTACCGATTTAATATCATCGGCTGTGGCGTTTTGATCTAGGGGTAATACCTTGACATCATATCCGCGCCACTCAGCGCGACGTTGTATAGTAATCACATTGCCGCGATCGCCATAGGTACTCATCAGGGTCGGATATAGCCAACCAATTGTGATTTCCAATTGTTGAGAACTCATAATTCTTCACTTATCACTGATAACTTATAACTTTTTTCTGCCTATACTCCAAGAATCCGGTGCATACCCAGAACAGGAGGAGCCATTTCTGTTTGGATCAGCATATCGTACAACCGCAGATTCGCCAAGGTAAGCTGTCGCACATTTACAACAGTTTTCATGTAATAACCACAAATCCTCTCCGGGTCCCAAGGCCTTGCGCTCCCTAATTGTGGTCTATTTACAGGAAGATGCTGTAATTTGCACATCAATGTCATTAGTTACACGCTTTTTGTTACAATTTGAGGAAAAGTTACAGCAATTTTCATTTATTTAGACCACATTTGTCTTCATAGCGCAAGGCCTTGCGTCTCCAAACTGTCGTCTATTTACAGGAAGATGCTGTAAATTGCTGGAATCAAGCGATAGATTTTTCCTCTCTCAATGGAGATTATATGCCGACGATTGAAGCTCCCAATTTGACAGTGATTGCGTTTGAAAATGCAGTTCCTGTTTCTCAACTACCTGCTGTGTGGCAAGATATTGCCAAAGGCGTGGCGAATGTCGGAATTTCTGACCCACAGAGTTATGTTGAGATGGCACAGCTGTTTCAATATAAGTTAGAACAAGGGGATGTTGACTTATTTAACGAACGTCCAGAATTAGATGAGTTCAAAGCTTCATTTTCCCAACTATTCGGCAAGTTAGCCTGGGAAACCCTCGAATTTTTCGGACATGACTTTATTAAAAGCAGCTATCCCGATTTTGCCGCAGTGCTTCAAGATTTAGAATCAAAGGGAGCAGAGTATGCAAATGAAGCAAAAGTAGCTGGGATAGGAATGGAACTTTTCCAGGAATTTGGATATGAACTACCAGCGAGCTTTTATCATGTACATTTAGCACCGATTTACCGAGATCATGTATTTGAAGAACGCGCTTTACGGTTTGATAAACGTGATATTAAACATAAGCGTTCTTGGGATGCCATACTCCATGCAGGTAAGGTATTTGCTATGCAAATGAAAGTGCAAAGCATAGCCTCTAAATATGGTTTTACCTATCAACATGGTTGCGGTTGCAATTCTCACCTATCTTCTATTGATGCTTCTCGTGGAGTTTTTGAGTATGAATTCACTCCTGAAAAACGTCAACGGTGGTTGAGAAGTTTTATTTGGACTGCTTGGTATGAATACGCTTTCTTCCCCATTGTTCCGAACACCAGTTATTTAGTTTAAATTACTGGGGACACAGCATTACTGTGTCCCTATTACTGATTGAAAATAGGAATTTCTTGGGCTACCCCCCCTTCGCTAACACGCAGAGGCGCAAAGAACAAGAGTTTATACTAGTTTGAAAAAAGCATGGGACAGATAGGGTAGGGGCGCAAGGCCTTGCGCCCCTACAGATTGTCGATGTGTTGCAAAGATTTTTTGAATTGGTATTACAATTCTTATTGAAAAAAGCATGGGACAGATAGGGTAGGGGCGCAAGGCCTTGCGCCCCTACAGATTGTCGATGTGTTGCAAAGATTTTTTGAATTGGTATTACAATTCTTAACTCCTAACTCCTAACTCCTAACTCCTAACTCCTAACTCCTAACTCCTAACTCCTAACTCCTAACTCCTAACTCCTAACTCCTAACTCCTAACTCCTAACTCCTAACTCCTAACTCCTAACTCCTAACTCCTAACTCCTAACTCCTAACTCCTAACTCCTAACTCCTAACTCCTAACTCCTAACTCCTAACTCCTAACTCCTAACTCCTAACTCCTAACTCCTAACTCCTAACTCCTAACTCCTAACTCCTAAATTAAAGGATTTTCCGACCAGTTAAGACCTCTCGGACTTCTAGCATGGCTGAATAAGTAGGCAGAATATGTAAGGTTTCATTGTCTGGTGTATGCTCTAATGCAGTGGCGATCGCCTGCCGTAAATCTTCTTCTACAATTAAGTTTAATTTCGAGTCGGCGGCTTTTTCGCTATAACGCAGGCGTAGTGCCATATCATAGACGCGATCGCCGCTAACTACTAATGTTCCTCCCCGTTCGACTAATTTCTCTGTATCCACATCCCAAATCCAGGATACATCTGTGCCGTCGGGTGTGCGATCGTTCAACACCAGCAATGTGGTTTTGTCGGCGCTTTGAGTCACTACCCGAATGGTTTCATTCGTCCCCACGGGATTTTTTGATAATAAAATTCTCACCTTTTTACCGTCAATATTTAAATCTTCGGCGCGACCAAAAGCAGCTTGGAAGTTACTAACAGTATCCCTAATACTCGCCTCATCTACTCCCAACTCAATGGCTGCAGTAGCGGCTGCTAAAGTATTATATTTGTTGTACAAACCCACGAGAATTTGTGGCCATTCGCTGCTTTCCAGTGCTGGTTTACTTTTAGTAAAGCCGCAACTAGGACAGGTGAAATCTCCCAAATGGGACAAGTAAACACCTTGATAATCTAGGGAATGTCCGCATCTAGGACAATATATAGAATCCACAGCGTGAGGAATGGCTTCTAAATATTGTTCTGGTTCATTCAAGCCAAAGAATAACACCCGCTGGGGTAACTGCTGACCGAGATGAGATAAAGTTGGGTCATCAGCATTGGGAATCACTACGGTTTCCTTTGGTAGGGTCGAGATTACCTTGGTCCACCGTTTACTAATTGTGTCTACTTCCCCGTACCTATCAAGTTGGTCGCGGAACAAGTTTAAACAAAGGATGATGCGCGGTTGTAGTGGTGCTAATACCTTTGGTACAATATTCTCGTCCACTTCTAAAATGGCATAATCTGCAGCCAGCGTGCCCACCAAATTGGTGTTTTCTAGCAGCGCCGTCATCAAGCCATTTTCTAGATTGGCACCTGTAGAATTATGCGCGATGCGGTATCCTTGGCGTTCTAGCATCGTCTTTAACAGCAGTGAGGTAGTGGTTTTACCATTAGTCCCAGCAATGATAATTACCCCGTTTTTTACCTGCTGACTCAATAATTGCAGTAGTCTAGGTTCGATACGACGAGCAATCGAGCCTGGTAATACACTAGCAGCGCCAAGACCGAGCGATCGCACGATCAACGTTACATTTTTTGCCACTGACACCGCGAAACCCAGTCGCAGCCTATCTATCAATTGTATTTTGTTTCCCACATCCTTATCCTAATCTGCTGGCGGTTGTTAGCTGAACCGATAATGCTGGTACATGATAACTGATAATTGTTAACGGATAGCTGATCACAGTTATCCAGCGCTGTTGGCTGAATTCAGCACAAACTTAAAATAGTAGCTCTCAAGGTTTCTTTTGATGAAAAGCATAAAGTTTCTGTTTTTACAAAAAAAAGCTGACTGGCGACGGTTAGTATCAAAAGCATTGGTGCTGCTTGCTTGTCTGTTCATTATAAATATCCCAGCGGCATTAGCTGGTATTAAAGATGACAATTATGACGGCAACATGTTTGTGGTTTATGCTGGTAATGGTTCACTAGTTCCACCCAGACAGACACTGGCACAGTCTTTAGCGGAACATAGACCTATATTTTTGGCTTTCTATGTAGATGACAGCAGCGACTGTAAGGAATATGCCATTTCAATTTCACGGGTACAGGAATTCTATGGTCGCGCAGCCGAAATTATTGCCATCAATGTAGATACTATCCCAGACCAACAGACCTATCAACCCACAGAACCAGGATATTACTATTCTGGGGAGCTTCCCCAAGTTGTAGTGTTTAATCCCTCTGGTCAGGTAGTCTTGAATCAGAAGGGTCAAGTACCTTTTGAGGCCATAGACGATAAGTTTCGCGAAATATTCGATTTAGTACCACGAACCGAATCAACGACATTAAAGCGACGAGCCTTCAATGAGTTCAGCAGCGAACTGAGTAAGTGATTTTCGGGGTGGACCAATTTGGTCTACCCTAATTTTTAGTGCTATGTGATACCACAATTGAGTTATCGCCAGCGTTAAACTTTAATAAGTTGTCAGTTGTCATTAGTCAGTTGTTATTTCTCTTTTACTAATGACTAATGACCAATGACCCATGACCAATGACTAATAGAGTGTTTTCTCATGTCAAAGGTTTACACTACTAAAGAGCTAATTCAAGTTTTGACAGCCGAACGCCAAGCTTGTCTCAAGGGAGAACGCCTAAAGTTAGAGGTTACAGTCTCTGGAAATCCTCTAATAGACCAGTTTATCAGAACCGATGGACTACAAAGATTCACAGCCTATCAAGATTTTAAAGCTGCGATTCACGAATATCAGAGAGAGCATCAAATTTCAGGGATTATCTGGGAAGATATAACTCTCAAAGGTAAAACTTTGCAATATCCCAAAGTCGATACTGAGTTAATTGCCTTAACCAGCGACTTGGAGACATTAAAAGCTGCAAAACATTCTATCCTCGAATTTTGGTCTGAGGTAACAGTGGGGATGGACTTGTATTTGAGTTTTAATAACAGCAAACAATACCAACAAATTATAGCACCAGATGTAGAGAGAATTGCTCAAAGAACAGAATGGGCTAGTTTATGGAAATGGGAAAATTCTAACTTCCTAGAAATAATTTTGCAGTTGGGATGGGGTAAACCGGAAGAAGCCAACTATAAACGCGGAAGACCGCTTTCTGGTAGTGAGTATATTCATGCTGTCAATCCAGGAAATCTTCCCATTGGTTAACAGTTATAGCAGGGGACTGGGGACTGGGGACTGGGGTACAAGTCTGATTGTGTCTAGGTTTTATCATCAGTTAATGTCCTAAGCACTTTGGCGGTTGCTATAGCACTTCCTATTCAGTGATGGTACTCAATTGTATCACGCGATGTAGGGGCACGGCACTGCCGTGCCCCTACCGATGTACCTCACTAGGGCGAGAAACGCTATATAACTAATTCGTAATCGGCTACGCTAACCTAATTCGTAATAACCTGATAAAAGCCGCTCCCTCTTGCGGTAATTTTTGGGTTTAATTTCCCTGGGTGCAGGCTACTATCAATTACTAATTATTTTAACACGATGAAATATCTAATTTTCAAGTGGAACAGTTTATATCATGTTTGGATAAATACTTGTCATTTTATAAGCGATCAACCGAACATGATACAGCAGATTGCAGATAAATAGACCACGCTTTTGGGGCGCAAGGCCTTGCGCCCCTACAAGGATCTGTGGTTCAAAGAAATGAAAATTGCTGTATTAATACAGTTAAAAATATAACCACTATATTACAGAAAGTATCGGATAAACCTAGGCAAACTACCAGCAAAATAGGTATGTTGTGTACTGTAGTTGTCTTAAAAATTAGGCGATCGCAGTTAAAATTTTAAGACTGGGAAGTTGGTTCATCATCGTCCCTAGCATAGATGCGGAGATTTTTTGCTATTTACACTTTGCCTATATCCCTGATAAAAGTGCAAAACATGCTCCTGTCTAATATTTTAGATAAATTTACAGAAATTTAGAGAAATTTAGATAATTTTGGCGTAATTATGGGCTGTGGGGTTGAAGTATAAGAAAGAGATAAAAAAGGCGAATAATGACCAATTACTCAATGGCTAACTCTCTAATGGTGATCTTCCCATATCGGCTAAATCAAATTTGGGTATTTGACGATGAGCGAAGGGGACTAGTTCAAAAACCTTTTCTCCAGGGTATACCTGACATGATTGAGATTATGGTTCAAGACATAGCTAATGTTGATGAAGGTTTTAAACTTTTTTTTTCTCCAACTCCTTTTCCTGGATATCAGATAGAACTACTTTGGCTACGAGTAGAAAATAACAGTCATTGGTATTACTGGAGTAAAAGAAAATTAGAATGCTGGTTATGTCCAGCATTTTTAGCTTACTTCATTGAGCCACCAAATAAAATTTATTTCAAAGCTGAAAGCTTTTATTTGTAAAAGTGTCATTGGTCATTTGTCATTGGTCATTTGTCATTTGTCATTTGTCATTGGTCATTGGTAAGGATTTGGGGTATATTTAGGTTTCGTAATATAGTTATCTGTTACAGGACTATTATTTTATTTTTGAAATATACATAGCCCTACCTACTTAGATTTTTTCAAAATTCAAATATGATTCCTATATTAACTCCAAACTCCAAACTCCAAACTCCAAACTCCAAACTCCAAACTCCAAACTCCAAACTCCAAACTCCAAACTCCAAACTCCAAACTTCTAACTTCTAACTCATTACTCATTACTCCTAACTCCTAACTCATTACTCATTACTCATTACTCATTACTCATTACTCATTACTCATTACTCATTACTCCTAACTCCTAACTCCTAACTCCTAACTCCTAACTCATTACTCATTACTCATTACTCATTACTCCTAACTCATTACTCATTACTCATTACTCATTACTCCTAACTTGTTTAAAATTTCAAACTCCAACCTGCAACAGCCAACATACCCCAACCCGCAATAAAGGCTACTCCTCCTATTGGGGTAATTGCTCCCAAGACTTTAATTCCAGTTAAGCTCAGAGCGTATAAACTTCCTGAAAAAATAACGATACCAATGATAAACAGCCATCCACTAGCTATGAGGAGGGGCTGAGGAGATTCGGCGCGACTTAGCAGTAGTGCGATTAGTAAAAGTGCTAGAGCGTGGTACATTTGGTAACGAGCGCCGGTTTCAAAGATTTCGAGCGATCGCTCACTAACTTTTTCCCTTAAAGCATGAGAACCAAATGCACCAGCAGCAACAGACAAACCGCCTAAAAAGGCTGCTACACTCACAAAAATCTGCGTCATGAGACCTAACTGTAAATTCGTGTATAATTGAACGGGACAAAATTATCAATTCCTCAAAAATATTAACAATTCTTAATGCGTAACTCGTAATCGGCTACCCCCCGCTACGAATTACGAATTAGTAATTATTAACTCCCCGAAATTAGATTTCAATTAGATTTCAAAATGATAGGATACAGATCCTTCTTCACTCACCTTAAAATTAGCATTAAATTCTTTAGCTTTTTCATCTAAATATTGCCTAGCAGATGCGGCTGGTAGTTGGGACTTCATCGCAAAACCGACAACAGTCATTCTGCCTTTATTTTCTTGCAGCATTTGATAAAATAGAGATTGCAGATGTTCGTTCATCTGTTGATTAATCGCCCTTTTTTCCTCCTGACTTTCACGGTACAATCCTAAACTTAACCATCCGCCCAATATTAAGGTAGGAACACCAAAAATCAAACCTTGCCTAGTAGTAGTATCAAGGAAATAAATAGCGTCCTTATTGACAAACTCTTTCCCATATTCTTCATCTTCTTGGGCTATTGGGATTGGCTTTAACATGCTATTTTTCTCTAGCGCCGCTGAGACTGATAATGTTAAAAACATAAATCCGAGTGTGAGTAGCCAACCTGTAGCCAATTTTTCAGCAGTTTTCATAGTTCCACCTCACATTTGAACCTTGTTTTGAGATTCTAACCTGATTACTTTATATTCTACTTGTCTACTACATTCATAAAAATTAGCATCATTGACAGCATCGGCTAACTTGGGAGGGAGAGATTGTCACCCAATCCCCAACCCCCAATCCCCAACCCCCAATCCCTTAAGTGCGTGTAACTTCCAAGATGCGGGAAAAGTAGAAGCGAGTGCGAGTCATGGACTGACGTTGCACAGAAAAGCCGTTACTTTCGAGGATTTTGACCACATCAGCCTCACGGTGTAAATAGGCGCGAGTGGCTTTACTAGGTCCTGGAAAGAAACTGCCAATTTTTTTGAGTATACTCAGAGCGCAGGTCTTGGGGGCAAAACTGAGAATTAGCCGTGACTGTGCTAAAGAACACAGATGAGAAATCATCTCATCTGCTTTTTCTTGGGGGTAGTGGATGAGAACATCGAGACAAATGACGGTGTGGTAATTACCAGTTAATGATTCCAAATCCTGCACAGCGAATGTGGGATTTTCGGCGTTTCCCAAGGCTTGTAAGGCTCTATCCTTGGCTTCTGACACCATTTTTTCCGAAATATCGCTAGCATAGACTTTCGCGCCATCTGTCGCTAGAGGGATGCTGAGACTACCCACACCACAACCAGCATCACAGATTGATAACTCTGCCAAATTGTTATCAGCTTTCAGCCAGGCGATTACTGTATCCACGGTTTGCTGATGTCCGTTGCGGATGTCCAACTGGACTTTGTTGACTTCACCATCGCCGTATATCCGCTTCCATCGGTCAAACCCTGTGGAATTGAAATACTCACGAACAATCGTTTTATCGTCGGCTGCGTTCATAACGTTCAAGTTTCAAGGCTTCCCAATCCTTAAAATTATCATTTATAGGAACAGCTAGAACGCTTTTGTTCGCAGATTTTTCCTGCATTAGCTTTCCCCAGTCCCTAATCCCCAGTCCCCAATCCCTATCTTACCTTAGCCTTTTCCTGCTGGAGCGATCGCCAATCCGTAATTGCGTTTTCTGTCCACAGCCAATTATTACCCAATTTATCGATTTGAAAATTTATCGGATCATGTTGTAGCACCACTTGGCGCAATTTAATCGCTTCGTTAATATATTGAGACTGTTTAGCAATCGGTTGATTATATGCAGATTTATACAGTCCCAGAGCTAACCCCGCATAAGAAGTTAAAGCATCTTTGGGCACTCCTCCCTTAGTAGGGAGTGATTTAGTAGCAGCGACCGTATTCTGCTGTTTGAGGGCTAAATTCAACGCATTAAACCAAGAATCATTAGCTCGGTTCAGATTGTTTTCTGCGTAATAAGCAAAACCCAAAGCGTTGTTATACACAAACGAATCCGGTTGAGATCTCACAGCACTTTCCCAGTAGCGACGAGCATCATCAATGCTATATTTTTTATCACCAATCTGCACAGATTGCCAAGCTAATCGCCCCTTAAAAAAGTTGACAGCGGGACTATCAGCTTGTTTTGGGGGAATCAGATTCAGCGCAGCTTGAGCCGATGGAAGTACACCACGGTTAAGTAGTTCTTCTACAGCCAAAAGACCACCTTCTATGTCACCTTGGCTTAATTTTTCTGTAGCGGTAGCGGTGACAATTCCGGTGTTAGCCGTCTTTAAATCAATTGGAGTTGTGGGCTGTATTGGAGACGACGAAGGAATGGGCGGGATATCAGGTAAACTTGAAATCGGTCGATTTTGCCACCACCAACCAAAACCAATCAAAAGAGCGATCGCACTCCCTCCAATAAAGGCGATAATCGGCAAAAGCTGGCGTAAATTGAGTGGTTTCGATAGTACTGCTTGTGATGAATTGATGGGGGAATTTTCCCAATTTCCAGGAAAATTACCAGCAGGTTGAGTTGTCCCTGGGACTTCTTCCCACAAGCTTGCTTGCTGATCATAAGCAGCTATCTCGCCAGTAACTTGTTTTGTCTTTTGACTATTTTCTGTAACCTGTTGCACAAGTTCCGCTGTTAACAGCCCCTGCTCAGATGCTAACTGTTGAGCATCTAGCTGACGAAACAGATCCGAAACAAGAGCCGAATCTTCAGCATAGTTTGAGTCATCATACTCAATTTCATCAGAGATATCACCCCAAGTATCTTCACCTAGCCAGTCTAGCCCAGAAGAATCCCGTGACAAACCAGAGGGAATCATTTCCTCGATAGCTAAAGGTATCTCCGTCTCCTCAGCGACACCAGAGTAACTTACACTTGGAGTTGCCCTTACAGGAGAATTATAGCCCTGAAGTAGCTCCGCAGTCCCAGGAACTTCCGGGGTGAGAAAACCGTCAAATTCCGGTTGCAGATACAAAATCGGTAACGCCCAGTACATATGGTGAGAACCATAAGCAGAAATTAATCCCTGACGTACCCGACTCACGCATAAATCTACAGGATATCCCTGATTCAAGTTGCGGTAAAACAATTGTGTTAACGTCAGCGCCACTTCATCGGGAATGCGTTCCGACATTGCTAACACACTCCTGATTCCGCGCTTGACTAGGCTTTCTGTCAGGTTACGTTCCCCTGTTTCTCCCCCCGCATCGGAGCTAGCCCTGTAAGCCCCCAAGCAGGAGTTAAACACAGCCATTTGAATATTATTATTGACAAGTAAACCCGCCAAATCGTCACCACTTAGGGTCTCCGTTAAGCCAGTTCTGCTACTAACAAGATAAATTTCACCACCGTTCATCCCTAAATTACTATGACCGGAGTAGTGCAGAACATGATATCTTCCTTGTTCTAAGGCTTGCGTCAATTCTTCCCGCCCTGGTTGGTCTAGCAGGGTTAGTTCAATCTCTGGCAGAGAATTGCCATTTTCACCCGGTCGTGATATAGGACGTTGCAGTTCAGCTTGGAGATTGACAGCTTCCTGCGTGAGCAATTCGAGCCGGACTTGATCTGTAGGGGACGCAATCACCATCAATACTTTTACACCACCTTCACCTGGTGGTTTAGGGATTTTTGCCGATAGCAACCGAGATCCCGCCAAAACCCCACTTTGGTAGCGAGAAAAAGCAATATAGGGACCCGTCGCTAAGGGACGATCCCCAGCGTGCATTACTTCCCAAGGCAAACGAGCTAACCTTGTATCTTTTAGCCCCAAACGTAAGCGCAACACCTGCTGGTGATTCTGGGCAATACCTTGCGCGGTAATCCAACTATCTCTGAGAGTGCCTTGAAACAGAGCGTTATAAAATTGCTGACCCAAAGCCACCAAGTTGACAGAGTTTCTAGCAATCACATCACCCTGCAACACCGATTTTAAAGGGTCATTCATCAAATGCCCCGCCGCCGTCAACCAATCAGCTACAGGCCATCTCACCAGTTCTTCTGCCAATGGCACCCCAGGCGCGACTTGTTCCGTCCGTACCAAGTAGTCATCTTGCCCTACTGGGGTTACGGAAATGTGAAATTCCTGGGTCACAACTTTTCCTGTTCGCCTCCTAAATCAGGTTTGAAACGCGAAAGTTTCAAGTCGATTTTTCGCTCCTTCTGATACCTTAGATGCATCCTGTCACTCAATGTTTCTGATTGAAGTTTTTTTTGCTTTTTTCGCTTTTACAACTTTATCCGGATCGGTTCGCATCCGCCTAGAACAGTTTATTGGTAGATGCACCTTGATCTTCGACTCCCCTGGTAGGCTTATACCTACTGGGGGATTTTTTTATGTAGACAAACAACAACAACCCCCCATGCAGGGATTTTTGTCTTTTGATTTGTTGGTAGTTACGCTCTAGCGCTGCGACAATCAACAGTGCTAAAGCGCAGCTACAAACCCACAAAGTTCTTGTGGTCATTTACTACAAAATGGGCTAAATACAACTTGATCATCTACTCCCCAGGCTGCCATCCACTAAGATTTTTTTGCACATAACGACAAATATACCTTTTGCTCAATTTATCCGGAGCATGGTAATCAACCCTAGAACCTTTAATTGGTAGATGCACCCTGATAATTAACTCCCCTGGTAGGCTTAGACCTATTGGGGGATTTTTTTGGGAGGAAAAACCGCTAATTAGTTTGTAACAAATTTATCCGGATAATGGCACTGTGTTTGAGAAGAATTAATTGGTAGATGCACCCTGATAACTAACTCCCCTGGTAGGCTTAGACCTGCTAGGGAATTTTTTTGTGGAAAATAGCCCCCAGGTTGGTGACAAATTTATCCGGAGCATGGTAATCAACCCCAGAACAATTAATTGGTAGATGCACCCTGATAACTAACTCCCCTGGTAGGCTTAGACCTGCTGGGGAATTTTTTTATGGAAGAAATCGTCAGATTCATTGTGACAAATTTATCCGGAGCATGATAATCAACCCCAGAACAATTAATTGGTAGATGCACCCTGATAATTAACTCCCCTGGTAGGCTTAGACCTATTGGGGGATTTTTTTTGTGGAAAATAGCCACCTGCTTGGTGACGAATTTATCCGGAGCATGATAATCAACCCCAGAACAATTAATTGGTAGATGCACCCTGATAATTAACTCCCCTGGTAGGCTTAGACCTATTGGGGGATTTTTTTATGGAAGAAATCGTCAGATTCATTGTGACAAATTTATCCGGAGCATGGTAATCAACCCTAGAACAATTAATTGGTAGATGCACCCTGATAATTAACTCCCCTGGTAGGCTTAGACCTATTGGGGGATTTTTTTTGTGGAAAATAGCCCCCAGGTTGGTGACAAATTTATCCGGAGCATGGTAATCAACCCCAGAACAATTAATTGGTAGATGCACCCTGATAATTAACTCCCTGGTAGGCTTAGACCTGCTAGGGAATTTTTTTATGGAAGAAATCGTCAGATTCATTGTGACGAATTTATCCGGAGCATCGTGGTTAGCCCTAGAACCTTTAATTGGTAGATGCACCCTGATAATTAACTCCCTGGTAGGCTTAGACCTGCTAGGGAATTTTTTTGTGGAAAATAGCCCCCAGGTTGGTGACAAATTTATCCGGAGCATGGTAATCAACCCCAGAACAATTAATTGGTAGATGCACCCTGATAATTAACTCCCTGGTAGGCTTAGACCTGCTAGGGAATTTTTTTAAGTGGAAAATAGCCACCTGCTTGGTGACGAATTTATCCGGAGGATGGTAATCGACCCCAGAACAATTAATTGGTAGATGCACCCTGATAATTAACTCCCTGGTAGGCTTAGACCTGCTAGGGAATTTTTTTAAGTAGAAAAACTTCCAGATCTCTATAACCTGATAATTAACTCCCCTACTAGGCTACCTATTGGGGGATTTTTGATTTTTAATGCTAAACAACAACCAACCTTGGTCGAAATTTATCCGGAAGCTAGCGCTGCTCTAAAGAACAATTAACTGGTAGATGCACCCTGATAACTAACTCCCCTAGTAGGTTTAGACCTATTGGGGGATTTTTTGAGGAGAACTTTTATTTGATTGGGGCAATATCCTAGCACTAGGAGCGTGCTGTTACTGCTATCCACACTACAGACAAATTCATCATCCGACCTTTGGTTGAGGTTGTATAGCATAGCTGCTTTACAGAAGCTACTTTATCAAAAATCTGGGTCTAAAACCCCGTCGTTCTACGACGGCTTTTGGTATAATAGGCTTTGTGTCAGGGTAATCAACCACATAAAAAACCCATTTGCTACCTAATAAGTAGACGCTGCACCTTGACTACTTTATCTTGCTGGTTCTACTTCGTAGTTCTAGTATCGCCTGGAAGTAGGTAAAAGATTTACAGGTACTAGACTAACAGCATTAAACTGCAAACAAATTTTGCACTATGTGCAACTATGGTCGGGCAGACCAAAAGTTAACGCTAGGGGAGAGAACCACCTCTGGCTTAGATACCGCAAGGGGTCTAGGCTAAGTGGACTCGTTGAACCAAGAATCCTTAGCCTAAAGGGTAAGGAGTGTCAACCACCAACTATAACTATCCACCCTTCTATTTTATCATTGTTTTTGATAACTCTATATGCCAGTCCCTGACTGTCATATTTTTTTTTCGCTGAGGTTGTCATCGCGCAACGTGTCGCAGACAAGAGCGGAGCGCTGGATAGCTCCGCTCTGGCGTCAAAACTCAACAGTCCAAAAACCCTGACTTTTGACTCTTGACCCTTAACTGTTGACCTCCAAGACAGTATGTCCTGGTATTTTCAAAACTCGTCTACAAGAAGTTCTCAATTCTACACCTAGTCAGATCTGAACACCTCAAAGGATTCTACTTCCAGCACAGGGCCAATCATCGCCAGAGTCAAGATGTCTTCACGTACTTGCCCTGTGATTTTGGCTTTTTGCCCTGCTGTAAGTAACTTTTTGTCAACATTTTTCAAAATTTCGTAGGTAATGCCCTCGTCTGTGACTAGCGCCCACGCGCCAGTACCAATCTCACGACGTTGGATAGTTCCTGTAACTGTGATGCTCATATTTTGCTCATGGGAAAATTAATTATGCTCTGATCGAAAGTCTTGGTAGGGGCGCAAGGCATTACGCCCTTACCTCGTTTCCCCAGATGTCTATTCTACCCATGCCCCATGCCCCATACTTCGGCTTCGCTCAGTACAAGTGCCCTATGCCCCATGCCTAATTTATGCTGTTTGCTGTTCGTTTTTCAATGCTAAACGAACTAGTCCATAACAGAGTAGGGCATTGGCAATGAGGAAGATCCGCGCCAAGTTACCGCTTCCTAATCCCCAAACGGCTGGGTCGTAAATCCCAGTGACTGTTAAGCTGGCGGCTATGCCTAGGGTTGAACCAATTGCAAACCATTTCCAGTTAGGATGTCCTAGTAGCAATCCCATTAAAATAATGGGAATCAGTACACTGGCAAATAGGGGATTTAAAGCATGGGTTCCTTGAAGGCTGTTGCCAAGTTCGGGTATTGAACTGCCTAAAAGCCGGAGAGGCCACTGGGGAAGGTCAAAGATATAAATTCCCTTGAGGAAGAATAACCCAGAACTGCCGGCGATTAAGCCACTGGATAAAGACCAACTCCAAGTGAAGGGGAAGTAAACCCGTAAAAACCAAGCTAATAGATAGGAACCAACTACCATTAAAATTTTGGGTATTAGGGCTATAGCACCGCCATCAATCCAAAAGCCGGGGTTGAGATAGCCGTTATCCCGTAGCCAGCGGAAGAAATCTGTAAAACTGATTTGTCCCTGGGTGGCTAGTTTGACTGCGGCTTCGGCGTTGAGTTTTCCTGCACCGTAATAATTTAAACCATCATCCTGGATAACTCGTGCTGATTGTTTGAGGACTTTTAACACTTCCTCTGGATCTTTAATTCCCTTAGCTTTGATTAAGGCTGCAACCCCTGCGACATGGGGCGAAGCCATACTTGTACCCTGTAAGCCAAGAAAGACGCCTTCGCCCTGTTCGTTGATCGTTTCTTGCAGAATCGTACCAGCATCACTACCACCAGGGGCTGAGATATCCACCCCAGCACCAAAGTTAGAGTATGGGGCTTTTTCTCCATCAGCACCGAATGCTGAAACGCCGATCACATGGGGATAGCGGGCTGGATAGCTAGATCCATTTTCATTTTCATTGCCAGCGGCGGCAATAATGACTACACCTTTTTTGTGGGCATAATCAATTGCTTGCTTCAACAATTGACTTTCTCCGCCACCACCCAAGCTCATGTTAATTACATCTGCGCCTTTATCGGCGGCAAATTTTATCGCTTCGGCAATATCGGCCACTGTACCAGCGCCAAAGGCATTCAGTACCTTCAACGGCATCAGATTGGCTTCGTAGGCGATTCCAGCCACGCCATATTTGTTATTAGTGGCTTGGGCAATAGTACCGGCAACATGGGTACCGTGTCCGTTATCATCCTTGGCGTCTTCGCGGTCGTTAACAAAATCGTAGCCTTTGACGAATTTCGTCTCATACAAGTCGCGGACACGAGTAATACCGGAGTCAATTACCGCAACTGTCACGCCGCTACCCTTGGTTTGAGTCCATGCACCTTCAACACCGATGTTGTGCAAGTTCCACTGCTTGCTGTAATATTCGTCATTAGGACCAATTAAGGAGGTACTTGGCTCGTCATCATCTTGGGGGCGTAAAAAGTCTGCCAACCAAGAAGGTGTACCTACGGGAACTGTCTTGTAGATATAATTTGGTTCGATAAATTCCGTCGCTGACTGAAAAGGAGACTTTTGTAGCTCTTTGAGTCGTTGGCGATCGCCTTTGATAATATAGACATTATCCAGCGCCGAAAATTTATTATCTAGTTCGGGTGTAACCTTGTATTGTTGGGCGATCGCTTGCAAATCCTGTTGTATGACCTGTGCGGGAATATTTTCGCGGAAATCTAGCAAAATCGTCTCAAAATCACCTTTAGCTGCCAGTCCCTGAAAATTCAGGTAAGCCACCGCAGCTGCTCCTAACCCAATGATAAACAAGCAAAATAATATAAGTTTTTTCATAGCAAGTCATCACCGCTTTTTGCCAGTTTGCTCACTACGATAACTTATCTACGTCGCTGTTGGTGTATTTTGCATTGTAGTTACTCAGGACTGAGGCATTTTTAGACAATGGAACGTGGTCTTTTATGGTTACCCCTGTTAGCAATTTTTTTCTGGTTGGCTTGGCAAGGGTCACAGGAATATCAAAAAGTAGAGGCTTATCGTACTTGGGCAGAGCAATTTGAACGAGCTAAGTACGATATTTATGCTGTCTTAGGTCAAAAAGACAACAATATCACCTGGGGAAAACCGACACCAAAAGGTCCGATTAAATTAGAAACTTTTTCTCTGGCGAATGTCAAAGAAATCCGCCTTTTGATAGATGATAAACAAATAGAAATAGAAAATCCACCAAATAAAGGTCGTACTATTGAGTTAGAATTTTTATTTCCCGAACCGACTAATTCGGTACGCATTCCATTTACAGAAATCCCGTTAGCAGCAGAATGGGGTAAGTATTTGCAGAGAGTTATGACTGAGGAGTGAGGAGCAATTTCAAGCGTTAAGTAGCTTTCATGAACTCCTAACTCCTTACCCTTCGGATTGTTCAAATGGAATTTGAATCACAAATTCTGCTCCCTGTCCAGGAGATGAAATACACTCTAATGAACCTCGGTGTCGCTCCGTGATAATTTTGTGGCTAATAGATAAACCTAAACCAGTACCTTTGCCTATAGGCTTGGTTGTATAGAAGGGTTCAAATAATCGTTCTCGTACTGCTGCTGACATTCCAGGCCCATTATCGGCGATGCGGATAATGATTTGTTGGGCATTTGGCCTTTCTGTAGAGATGCGAATCTCAGGATTTTTGCTAGTTTCGTTATTCAATAATGACTCTTCTAAGGCATCTATGGCATTTGCTAAGATGTTCATAAAGACTTGATTGAGCGGTCCGACGTAGCACTCGACTAAAGGCAAATCGCCGTATTCTTTAATCAATGTAATTTTTTCACGATTGCCTTTTGCTTTGAGGCGGTATTCCAAGATAATGAGGGTGCTGTCGATAGCGTCATGGATATCGATTGCTTTTAATTCAGATTCATCGACGCGGGAAAAAGTGCGTAGAGAAGCAACGATTTTGCGGATGCGTTCTGCACCAACTTTCATGGAACAAATGAGGCTTGGTAAGTCTTCGAGCAAAAATTCGAGGTCTATAGCTTCGGCTTCATCTTCAATTTCGGGGACAGGATCTGGGTAATGTATCCGATAAAGGTTAAGTATATTTAATAAATCATGGGTATAGTTGTTGGCGTGGCCGAGATTGCCATAGATGAAGTTAACTGGGTTATTGATTTCGTGGGCAACTCCAGCTACTAATTCACCCAGAGAGGACATTTTTTCACTTTGGATGAGTTGGGATTGAATCTGCTGGAGTTGGTTGAGGGTTTGCTCTAATTCGAGTGCTTGCTGCTGTTTGTGGTGGACTTCACTGTTGCTTTGAGTAAGTTCTGTTTGTTGAACAAAAGTTATATCTTCAATTATTGACAGCAGTCCAATGATTGTACCATTTAAATCAGTCACAGGGGTGTTGTACCACTTGCAGGTAATAATTTTGCCGTCTTTTGTCAAATTATCACTGGTACTGAAAATCACATTTTTTTGCTTGAGTAATGCTGTGAATGACTGGTTTAGTGTTGTTCTAGCACTTTCTGGTAGTAACAGCCCTACCGCATGGCGACCTAGTGCTTCACTCTGACTGTAGCCAAAGATATTTTCAGCAGCCAGATTCCACTCAGTCACCTCAAAGGACAGATTCCAGGTAATCACCCCTAGGGGATGACGCTGCATCAAAAAGGATAACTTATGCTGTAATTCCTTGATAGTTTCGCCTGTGTGCTGGGAATTCATCCACAGTCTATATTGCTGTTTGATTGAACGACTTGCAAACAAAAATGCCCTTTCTAGTTGCTCAATGCGTTGGCGTAGGGTTGTTAACTCTTCGTGTAGGGCTTCAGTGGACATACTGGGTTCTGATCTATTTTATATATTTTTAGATAGTTAGCTACAGCGTGCTTATACTTTCCGTACAGATCTGATTTTCTTAAACCGTCTCTGTAGTTAAAATGCCCAGAAAAGTTAATACTTTAACGATAGATTGCGAAACTTATTGATTTTTCACGAGAATCAAGGGACAGGGGGACAGGGGGACAAAAGTCAAGCGTCAAGCGTCAAAACCCTGTGGGATACTTTTTCCCATTGTTACAAAAACCCAATGAATCCCCAATCCGCAATCCCCAATCCCCAATCCCCTATGATGCAGTTTTTGGATTGAACGCACCCGAACAATAAAGGCAATATAGTTGGGGAAACTTTGCGCTAAAAATAGCGTTACCAGAAAAACTGGCGTTCTCAGTGTGTCGTTGGAACTTTTGCCTACGTTGGCGAAGCCTGCGCTCCGCGCATACACTCTAGTAAAAATGTTAGTAATATTAGGAACAAAACTCATAATTACTAATATAAAAATGGTCGTGTCTCCAGGTTTTGCCTTTTACCGTACCAACTGTATTGTACCACGTACCCTGGGTTTCGCTAACCCTACCTAAACTTCATTATAGGTAGGGACTGCGCTCAACATTTTTGTTCAACATATATACTGAATTGAAAATGTAAATAACAAATCTTTGCTCTAGCGGCATTTTTCTATTATTCTTGGGCATAGCTTCAGGATTTACTATTTCTGACATTATCTCTGGCTGATATAAATTACCTAGATTTTTGATACCAAGTAACCAATGCGAACAACCACAGGTTATGTTCACACCAAGCCAACAGCACCAACGACTCCAGTCTACCCCCCGTCTGTACCATTGTCTGTATACCGGGAATTGGCAACGGAGTTACAGACAGTTCAGGCTAAGTTAGATACAGTCACCGCTAAAAATCAGCAACTAGCCCAAGAAAATCAATTACTGCGCCAAGAAATTACTAAAGTCGTTCAGTCTTTGTTACACCTGCAAAAGTTGGTTGATCCCCAAGTTACAAGTGCTACGCCTGGCGATCGCCAAGTTCCCCATTCGGCTACAGATATTAAACATCCCACCCAGCCTCCAATCCCTCAAGCACGTCCCCGTCAGCAGGTTTCACGTCCGCGTCCAGTAGGGACAAAAGAAGCGCAGACCAGTAAAAGCCCTCGTTCTGAGTTTTCTGTCTCTGTAAAGGAAATAATCTCACCAATGCCAGAACCTGTCTTCGTCGAAGAGCAGCAAGTTAGATCTTATCCCTCTACTGAACCAAAAACAAAGGAAATTAGTATCTGGTGGTTATTAATCACCACATTGTTAATTATGCTTACCGCTTTTAGTGCTGGGTATTTGATTGTGCGTCCCATGTTTGAACATCAGAATCGTTAATTGGGGTCATTTGGGTTTGTAGTTGCGCTTTAGCGCCCTTAATTGTCGCAGCGCTTAAGCGCAACTACGAACAAATCAATTCAGCCCTGGATTATTGGTAGTGAATCTACTAACTAAGGGAATTCATGTATTTTTGAGTCGCATAAGTTACAAACATCAATGCTAGGATGAGGGTAAATAGATGATGTCATAATCTGAAAAAATCTCTGATTAGTAAGATTTACCGCTATTACTGTCAGAAATATAGAGAGAGGGTATCTACACTTAAAAGAGTGGTTCTTATTACATAGGTTTTTGAGTTAGTGCTACTAGTTACAGCATCAGGCAGTGAATCTGGTTAGATAGATAATCGAAGCTAGTAGAAGTAAGGAGAACGAAAGATGAAAAAAGTAGAAGCTATTATCCGCCCGTTTAAGCTAGATGAGGTAAAAATCGCCTTGGTGAATGCTGGTATTGTTGGTATGACTGTTTCTGAAGTTCGCGGGTTTGGAAGGCAGAAAGGTCAAACTGAACGTTATCGTGGTTCTGAATATACCGTTGAGTTTCTGCAAAAACTCAAGGTAGAAATCGTTGTTGAGGACGACCAGGTTGATATGGTAGTAGAGAAAATTATCTCTGCAGCCCGAACTGGTGAAATCGGTGATGGCAAAATTTTCATATCACCTGTTGAACAAGTGATTCGGATTCGTACTGGGGAAAAGAACACAGAAGCGGTTTGAGAAAGTTAGGAGTTGGGAGTTAGGAGTTAGGAGTTAGGAGTTATGGATGAAAGTTTCTTACTCCAAACTCCTTGCGCTTGACTCCTAACGTTGAATTTTGTCCAACTGGGGAAGTAAAGCTGTAAAAGCCTCTCCGCGATGGCTAATTGACTTCTTTAATTCTGGTGTCATCTCAGCAAAGGTCAATTGTTGATCGGGAACGTAAAAAATTGGATCGTAGCCGAAACCAGATTGTCCACGGGGTGTATGGAGAATTTCGCCACGACAAACGCCTTGAGATTGTAGGGCGATCGCACCATCAGGACGAGCGATCGCTACTACACAAATAAATTGGGCTTGGCGATTGACTTCGTTACCCAATTCTGTTAATACTCTAGCAATGCGTTCCGAGTCGGTTTTGCCATAACGAGCAGAATACACCCCTGGTGCGTTATTTAAGGCTGTTACTTCCAAGCCGGAATCATCAGCAATTGCCCAGTTTCCCGTGGCTTTAGCGACCTCTGAGGCTTTGAGACAAGCATTGGCCTCAAAGGTGTCCCCTGTCTCTTCAATTTCCAATTCTTCAGGTTTGAGGGTTAATTCCCAACCAGAACCAGCAAGGTAAGCTTGCATTTCCCGCAACTTACCTGGGTTTCCTGTGGCTACTACAAGTAATTTTGTCATTTGTCATTTGTCATTTGTCATTTGTCATTTGTCATTTGTCATTTGTTATTTGTCATTTGTTATTTGTCAAAAGTCATTTGTCATTTGTTATTTGTTATTTGTTATTTGTCAAAAGTCATTTGTCAGTTGTCAAAAGTCATTTGTCAGTTGTCAAGAGCTAAAATCTTGACTCTTGACTCTTGACTCTTGACTCTTGACTCTTGACTCTTGACTAATTCTACTCTGCCCAGTGTTTCGCCCACGCCAGAGTTTGATGGACTTGTTCGAGTGTGGGTGCTTCGCAGTAGAGGCGTAATACTGGTTCTGTGCCGCTAAATCGAATCATTAACCAGCTGTTGTCGGCTAGACGGAATTTGTACCCGTCTATTGTCTGACAATCGATGACTGCAAGTCCAGCAATTTCGGTTAAGGGTTGGGTTTGCAGTTGTTGTAAAAGCCGCGATCGCACTTCCATGCTTGCGAGGGGCAAATCTATGCGATCGTATGCTGAGGTGAAACCTGTTTGTGTTTGCAGGTGGCGATAATATTCACCTAAATCCTGCTCTGATTCGACAATCGCCTCTAGGACGTACAATGCTGATAGCAGTGCGTCTCGTTCGGGTATATGACTGCCATAGCCAATTCCTCCTGACTCTTCGCCGCCGAGTAATACTTCTGCGGCTAACATTCTATCTGCTATGTATTTGTAACCTACGGCTGTTTCAAATACTGATAGGTTATGTAATGCTGCTACAAGGGGCATTAAGTCGGAACCGCTGACAGTTTTGACGATTTCACCTTTAAAGCTGCGTCGTCTGGTTAAGTGGTCGATTAATATTGGGATCAATACTTGGGAACTCAAGAAGTTGGCTTCTCCATCCACGGCGGCGATGCGATCGCAGTCTCCGTCAAATACTAACCCTACGGCTAAACCTGTGGGATTGTTTTCTCGGTGGTTTCGGATTACCTCAAATAGTTGAGAAAGGTATTTAGGTAAGGGTTCTGGCGCACCACCACCAAATAAGGGGTCGCGGTTGCTGTTGATTTCTTGGACGCGATCGCCTAATAGTTGGGCTAATCCACCAGCCGCCGCGCCATGCATGACATCGGCAAATACTGTCAGTTTACCTGAGGCAATTGCTTCTCTAATTTTCGCAATATCTACTTTCCCTTCGAGTGCTTGATTGTAACTCGGCCAGGGATTAAATCGCTCTATCTTGCCGGGGTTTGTTACAGGTGACACGCCAACAGACAACAATCCTTCTATCTCTTGGGTAACTTCTGGCGGTACGGAACCACCAAAAGCACCCTTGACTTTTAACCCTAAATATGTTCCTGGATTATGACTAGCTGTAATTACTAATGCTCCTAAAGCATTAAGTTGTTTTGCAGCCCAGCTAAAAGCTGGTGTGGGAGCATAGGTTTCACTGAGGATGACATCAAAGCCGACAGCTATGACAGAATCGGCGACAACGCGAGCAAACTCTTCAGCCATAAATCGGCGATCGTAACCTACTATGATCGTCCGGCTACCCGTCGTAGAAAAATATGTATTGTATAATACTTTTGCGGCAACTGGTGCGACTAAGGCTAGGCGTTCAAAGGTGAACTCATCACCAATAACGCCCCGCCAGCCGTCTGTACCAAACTTGATCGAGTTAGCTACAACTGGCATTGGGGTATCCTAACTTTGTACCTGAGGATTCTACCATTTTTATCTTATCCAAGGTAAAAAAAACATATAGTAAAAGTCAGGAAAATTGCTACTTAGTTGGCTTGACAATAAGGACTGGGGATTGGGGACTGGGGACTGGGGATTGGGGATTGGGGATTGGGGACTGGGGATTGGGGATTGGGGATTGGGGATTGGGGATTCTTTCAAATGTGCAATCTCACACTCACTTGAAAATAAGACCCCATCCCTAGTCCCGCGATTTCAAAGTCTTATACAATACCACTAAAACGCTGACACATGTAGGAGCGAGTGGGGGCACGGCAATGCCGTGCCCCGGAAGCTGGTATCATATCGTGTGGATTTAGGGGTATCTAAAAATTTATCCGGCTAAACAAATAGTTTGAAAACACGCCCTAGTCCTTCCACCACGAGATGGAGGGGAATAAGAAGTTTTTCATGTGTCCTGGTGTAAGTTGGGAATGACGGCTACTTAATCTTGCTCTTTGTGTCTTGGTGGTTTAAATTTTGAACCTGTAACTGAACTGTATTGGCAAATAAAATAACAAATTTATCGATATTGAGTATCAATTTGTCCTAGAAAATCAGCCGGAAATATTGTAAAAGAACGAAGTAAGTTCCCTAAAGAACGGTCAGGGGTTTTATGAGTAAGCGTGACAATCCGGCAGTATTAGTTTTAACTCTGATAGCGACTTTTGGTGTGAGTGTGGCTGGTATTTGGTGGGCACACCAATTTGGGTTGGGATTAAATTCTGGTGTAGAAAATGATTCGGAATTTGAAACGGTATATACATCGACACCAGAACCTGTGAGTAAATTGCCAAACAAGAATACATTACCTCCCACTCCGATTACCAAACAACTGAAAACCGCAAATGATATTGGTAAATACCAGGTGAAAGGGCTGGTAAAATTTCCAAATGACTCTACTCAAATCCCTGATGAAGGTGTACAAATGCTGAATAAATTGGCTGAAAAAATTGCTGAATTTGATCCGCAAACTGTCGCTATTCGGGTGATTTCAAATTTTGGTGATTCTGAATCATATCAGAGTCTTGGACAAGAACGGGGAGAGGAAGTAGCTGGCTATCTGCGCGATCGCGGCTTGAAACACAAAATTGTGATTTCCCGCAAACGTGCTAAACCAACGCCTGATAACTTTTCACCGCCAGACCAACCCAATCCACCTGTAGAAATTCAGTTGTATGGCATTCAATAGCTTACAGCAATTTTCACTCATTTGAACCACAGATCTTCGTAGGGGCGCAAGGCCTTGCGCCCCTACCCTGTGGTCTATTTACCTGAAAATGGCTGTAACTGATATTTTGCGCCATTCTTAATAACCGTAGGGTGGGCAATGCCCACCAACATAAATATAAAGGTTTCAGGCAATGGCTACAAATTGGCGATTTTTTGAATTTTCAGTCCCTAAGAACGTCGGACATTTAAACAACACCATTCTTTGCGTTTCCATAAGGTAGCAACCACCCAGCCATTTTGCTCTAACGCATCAGCTACAGCTTTGGATTGTTCTAGTAAAATACCACTGAAGATGCCCCAAGTACTGGGTTTAACGATCGCAGTCATTTGGGGGACTAATTCTATAATCACATCCGCCAAAATATTGCAGACGATCCCATCTAATGGTTTTTCTACCAGTTTCCGCAAAATGTCTACACTCCCCTCAGCTGGTACTACGCGTTCTGGGCTAATGCTATTGAGTGCGCGATTGCTAAAGGTTGATTGTACTGCTAAGGGGTCAGTATCGACTGCATAGACTTTCTCTGCTCCCAGTAGCACGGCTCCTATGGAAAGGATACCAGAACCACAGCCAATATCCGCAATTACCACATGCTCCTGGTTGTTAGCTGAACCGATAAAAGATTGAGGTACTTGACTCAGGCGCATTTCCAGCGATTCTAAGCATAGCTGGGTTGTGGCATGGTTTCCTGTACCAAATGCTACTCCTGGGTCAAGGAGAATCACCAATCTTTCGGTTGTTTCTGGTAATGGTAGCCATGCGGGATTGATCAGGAAGCGATCGCCGATTTCCTCTGGTTTCCAATATTGCTTCCAGCTAGTCGCCCAATCTTCTTCGTCAATTAATTTCCAATGCAAGGAAGGCGCCGATAGTCCTACACAAAGAGCATCTTGACGTAGCCACAGTGATAAAGCTGCCAAATCTAGTAGCTGTGCTTGAAATTTTGGCACATAACCCCTGACCAGAGCAGAATTTCCTTGATTTTCACTTGCTGTGCCACGACAGCCAAAATTTTCCAGTCGCCAAAAGATAGAATCTTCTTGGTCTGGTTCACATAAAATTTGTAGTTCCCACCAAGTATTTGCCACAGTTAGGAGTTAGTTAGGAGTTGGGAGTTGGGAGTTAGGAGCTAGGAGTTGGGAGTTGGGAGTTAAAAATTAAAAATTCCTCACTCATCACTGATAACTCCTCACTCCTAACTATTTACAAAGTAACGGTATAAGCGTCTCGAATCCCTGGGACTTTGATAATCTCAGTTAAAATGCCCTCTGGTAAGGGGTCATCGATGCTGAGAGCCATTACGGCATCACCACGGACGATTTTACGCCCTACCTGCATACTGGCAATATTGACATTAAAACTGCCGAGTAGGGAACCGAGTTTACCGATGATCCCTGGCATATCGCGGTGCAGGGTGAATAGCATATATTTACTGGGAGGGACGTTAACTGGGAAACCGTCAACGTCTGTAAGGTGGATTTCTTTTTCACCTAACAACGCGCCGGTGACGGAATGAGTCCCTAAAGTTCCTGTGGCTTCGAGATGGAGGGAACCGGCATAATCGCGCACGGATGCATCTCGTGTTTCAATCACCCTAATTCCGCGTTCTTTGGCTTCAATGGTGGCATTGACGTAATTTACCCGTTCCCGTAAGGCTTGGTAAAGTAGACCTTTGAGGGCTGCTATTACTAAAGGTTGACTCTTGTTGGTTGCTAGTTCACCTTGGAGACGGACATTAAGTAATTCTACCCGACCGCCAGCTAACTGTCCAACTAAGTTGCCTAAAGTTTCCGCCAGTTGCATGTAGGGCTTAAGTTCTTCCAACACGTCGGGGCCCAGTCCGGGGATATTGACGGCTGAACGTGCTGGTAGTCCCAAGAGAACATCGCGAATTTGTTCAGCAACGTCTATGGCGACATTTACTTGAGCTTCGGTGGTGGAAGCGCCTAAATGGGGGGTGAGGATAATTTCTTTGCCTAGCGATCGCAAATCTGATTCGCCTAGTGGTTCTGACTCGAACACATCTAGGGCTGCACCCCCTATAGTACCTTCTTTAATCGCCACTGCTAAAGCTGCTTCATCAATGATGCCACCACGAGCGCAGTTAATAATCCGGGCTGTGGGCTTCATTTTTGCCAGGGTTGTGGCATTGATTATGTGGGTGGTTTCTGGGGTTTTGGGGATATGCAATGTGATATAATCTGCTTGCTGGATCAACAAATCCAATTCCACCAACTGACAACCAATTTGTTCTGCACGTTCTGTAGAGATGAATGGGTCAAAAGCTAGGAGTTTCATCCCCATTGCTTTTGCTACAGCAGCAACATGGGAGCCGATTTTGCCCAAACCGACTATCCCCAGGGTTTTTTTGTAGACTTCAGCACCAACAAAGGTTTTGCGGTCCCACTCACCCCGTTTAACTGAAGCGTTAGCATCGGGGATGTGACGAGACAAAGATAACATCATCGCTAGGGCGTGTTCTGCAGCGGCGATTGTGTTACCCTCTGGAGAATTGACGACCACAATTCCTCGGCGCGTGGCTGTGGGTACATCGACATTATCCACACCTACGCCAGCACGACCGATGATTTTGAGTTGGGTGCCAGCTTCAATGATTTCTTTGGTAACGCGGGTTCCCGAACGAATCATCAGCGCGTCATACTCACCAATGATTTCGATCAGTTCCGCTGGTTTTAAACCTGTTTTCACATCAACAGTAGCAACTTGGGATAGAATGTCAATCCCAGCTTGGTCAATCGGATCGGAGACGAGAACCTTAGACATGATTACTTCATTTAAAGCTATAGGTATTGCTGCACAAGACTTTTTAGTTTAGTCTTTATCGGTCGCAATTCAGCAAAAATGTTTGTTTGAATATCAACTTAGTTTTAACTGACTCCTCCTGGTGATGGTATGAGAACATCAGTTGCCACCGTGATATGAGATTGCCTCCTATATTTTAATATCAGTGGCTTTTTCCGCCACCTTTTGGTAAATATAAACCATAAATAGGGGCAAACACCTATTTATTTATTAATAATTAAAAGTTACCTCAACAGTGGTGGGTGCTGAGTTATTAAAGCGACATATAGCTTATAAGAGTCAAGGGTCAAACGATTTTGGATTTTGGATTTTGGATTTAGCTAAAAATCAAATAGGAGTTCTATAGTAAGTTGTTCCAGATTATTATCAGAATTAACTAAACTACAGCAATAACCGACAAATCGCTATAATTTTTTTTGTGAGTTTTGGGGAAAGTAGCCATGTTAAACTACAACCTGCCGAGGTACTTACCATCAGCCGAAGAACTACCAGATTCTGATGATACGCCAGTGGATAACGAACTGCAAGAATTAATACCAGGGTTGCTGAAGTCCATACTGCTCATCCTTTGGTCAGAACGTATGGACTGGTTATTTGGCATAGATATGGGTCTCTATTATAACCCTGATGAGCCACCAATTGTGCCAGATGGGTTTTTGAGTTTAGGAGTAGAAAGGTTTTATGACGAAGAATTACGCCCCAGTTATGTGCTGTGGGAGGAAAACGTTGTACCTACTTTAACCCTAGAGATAGTTTCCCAAACTTATCGCAAAGAATACACCACCAAATTAGATCAATATGCAGCATTAGGCATATTGTATTACGTGATTTATTCTCCCCGTCGTCGCCGCAAACAACATCTAGAAGTGCATAAATTAGTTAATGGTAAATATGAATTGCAAACTGGAAACCCGGTTTGGCTACCCGAAATTGGCTTAGGAATTGGTTGCGAACGGGGAAACTATTCTGGTGTAACGCGGGAATGGCTTTATTGGTACGACGAACAAGGAAAGCGATATCCTACACCAAAAGAGCAAATCCAACAAGAAACGCAACGCGCCCAACAAGAAACGCAACGCGCCCAACAAGAAGCGCAACGCGCCCAAAAATTGGCGGAAAAATTGCGCTCTTTAGGGATAGATCCAGATAATCTTGGTTAACCGCATCTTTCGTAGGGGTTTAGCATTGCTAAACCCTAAAAGTGCGGATCTATTTACCAGCAAATTATTTCTTTTTAGGAATGACATTCCTAATTCCACCTTTAGCGCCGACAGTATCACCTTTGTAACGCGGGATGATATGAATACTGGCGTGCATCATATTTTGTCCAGCTTCGCGATTGATGTTCATTCCTACATTAAAACCATCAGGTGCAAATTCTGTTTGGAGGATTTCTTGGACTTTGTTGACCATGAACCAACAAGCAGATTGCTCTTTAAATGGTAACTCGAAATAACTGCTAACATGGCGTTTAGGAATAACTAAAACATGTCCTTTAGCTAGAGGATAACCATCAAACATAGCATAGGCTGTTGCTGATTCTGTTAATAATTTTAGCTGTCTATGGGGATTGCAAAATATACAATTATTTGAGCAATTACGCTGGTAATTATAATGAACATATTCATAAAATTCTCGATGTTCATCTAAGTGCAGTGAATGAAAAGGAAGTTTGACAATACATTGATATGTCGGTTTTTTATGCACATAATGTTCTCTAAAACCTTCTTTTTTGATATCCCTTCTCACTGCATAATAAGCTTTACCTCCTGGGTTCAATAAATGCGAGATTTCCATGAGGACTTTAGCCTGTTCTTCAGGAAACAAAACGTTTAACACATAAAAGCAAATGATTGTATCGAATTTCTCTTGAGGATATTGTGGAAAATAATGTGAGTCATAGCCTGTAATATCAAAGCCTTTTTCGCGTAATATTTTTACATCATTACCAAAGCCACAACCAAAATCTAGTATTTTACCTTGCAGCAAATTTTGGTTTAATAAATACTGTGCAGGAAATGACAGGTAGGTTCTTTCTATTGCTGTCAAATGGCTATATTGATTTTTTTGCTTTTTCATGGTGCGGTGTTGATGTCTCTCCTGTCTTCAGCTACACCTTGATTTGCTGTTGGATAGGCTAATTATTATATTGTAGTCATATTCTTTACTGCTGCAAGCTGGAAATTACGTAGTTGATTGGAAAATAACACCCCACCCCTAGGGCGTGTTTTCAAACTATTTGTTTAGCCGGATAAATTTTTAGATACCCCTAAATCCACACGATATGATACCAGCTGTAGGGGCACGGCATTGCCGTGCCCCTACGCGAAATCTACATGTGTTAACTGAGCGAGTTAGGATCAATACCTAATTCGCGTAACTTGGCGGCTAATAAATCAGCGCGTTCTCGTTCTTGTTCGGCGCGTTGGCGTTCTTGTTCGGCGCGTTGGCGTTCTTGTTGTGCTTGTTCGCTACTCCACAACAGCAAATTTCCTTCCCTATCCCACCAGCGCAGCCAGTTTGTAGTTTGACATAATCTTTCACCATGCCAAATTCCCAGAAATAACTCTAATTCAGGAATCCAAAAACGCCCATTTATATCTGCTTGTTGTAATGAATATTTTCCATTTTGCAAGCATCTTACTTCTAAAATTGGTTCGTAAGGGTCGTAGGTGACGTAGGTGGGAACTTTCAGAATTTGTTCGTAGAAATGTAGTTTACCATAGGGTGGAGTTGACCGCACTGATAATTCTCCACCTTCGGTGTCAGAAAGAAATTCCATCACCACAGCAACGGGACTACCTTCTAAATTTGGGGTGTAACTACGGCGAATTACTTCGGGGGGTACTGGCTGAACTTGGCGGATATAAAACCAGTCAGGCGCTTTGACAATAATTTTTTTGTTGATTGTGGCTACTAGTCCAAAATTAGAGCCAATCAACATTTCTGGGAGAATAAATCCTGCAGTTCCTAAAGCATCGGTAAGCGCTGCTGCGAGTGTTGGTTGTTGAATATTTTCCGCTGGGTCGTCTGGTAAAATGTAGTCGGCGGGAAGTGGTTCCCAAGTAATATTTGGTTCTTTGCGGATTGGTTGTATTTGTAGAACCATAAAATTATTCCTCATGTCAATTCCAAGTTATCAGTTTTTCGTTATATAGCGTTTCTCGTCCTAGTGAGGTACATGGGTAAGGGCACGGCAGTGCCTTGCCCCTACATCGCGTGATACAATTTTGTACCTCATCTGAATAGGAAGTTTTTCGTTATATAGTGTTTCTCGTCCTAGTGAGGTACATGGGTAAGGGCACGGCAGTGCCTTGCCTACATCGCGTGATACAATTTTGTACCTCATCTGAATAGGAAGTTTTTCGTTATATAGTGTTTCTCGCCCTAGTGAGGTACATGGGTAAGGGCACGGCAGTGCCTTGCCCCTACATCGCGTGATACAATTTTGTACCTCATCTGAATAGTTTTTCGTTATATAGTGTTTCTCGCCCTAGTGAGGTACATGGGTAAGGGCACGGCAGTGCCTTGCCCCTACATCGCGTGATACAATTTTGTACCTCATCTGAATAGTTTTTCGTTATATAGTGTTTCTCGTCCTAGTGAGGTACATGGGTAAGGGCACGGCAGTGCCTTGCCCCTACATCGCGTGATACAATTTTGTACCTCATCTGAATAGTTTTTCGTTATATAGCGTTTCTCGTCCTAGTGAGGTACATGGGTAAGGGCACGGCAGTGCCTTGCCCCTACATCGCGTGATACAATTTTGTACCTCATCTGAATAGTTTTTCGTTATATAGCGTTTCTCGTCCTAGTGAGGTACATGGGTAAGGGCACGGCAGTGCCTTGCCCCTACATCGCGTGATACAATTTTGTACCTCATCTGAATAGTTTTTCGTTATATAGTGTTTCTCGTCCTAGTGAGGTACATGGGTAAGGGCACGGCAGTGCCTTGCCCCTACATCGCGTGATACAATTTTGTACCTCATCTGAATAGTTTTTCGTTATATAGCGTTTCTCGTCCTAGTGAGGTACATGGGTAAGGGCACGGCAGTGCCTTGCCCCTACATCGCGTGATACAATTTTGTACCTCATCTGAATAGTTTTTCGTTATATAGTGTTTCTCGCCCTAGTGAGGTACATGGGTAAGGGCACGGCAGTGCCTTGCCCCTACATCGCGTGATACAATTTTGTACCTCATCTGAATAGTTTTTCGTTATATAGTGTTTCTCGTCCTAGTGAGGTACATGGGTAAGGGCACGGCAGTGCCTTGCCCCTACATCGCGTGATACAATTTTGTACCTCATCTGAATAGTTTTTCGTTATATAGCGTTTCTCGTCCTAGTGAGGTACATGGGTAAGGGCACGGCAGTGCCTTGCCCCTACATCGCGTGATACAATTTTGTACCTCATCTGAATAGTTTTTCGTTATATAGCGTTTCTCGTCCTAGTGAGGTACATGGGTAAGGGCACGGCAGTGCCTTGCCCCTACATCGCGTGATACAATTTTGTACCTCATCTGAATAGGAAGTGCTATACCGTAAATTATCGTAAAATATGAAAAAACTAAACTAGTTCGGGAAATTCACACTCAAGCGGTTGCAGCAATTTCAACGATTTGGATAGAATCTCCCGACACCAAAACCTGGCTCAAAGACCGCGCTACCCAGGATGATCATGAGGATGTGCGAGGTACTGCAGTCCTTGCATTAGCCCAGCATTTCAAAGGTGACCCCGACGCCAAAACCTGGCTCAAAGACCTCGCTACCCAGGATGATCAAAGGTATGTGCGAGGTGCTGCAGTCCTTGCATTAGCCGATAATTTCAAAGATGACCCCGACACCAAAACCTGGCTCAAAGACCGCGCTACCCAGGATGATAATCAGTATGTGCGACGTGCTGCAGTTGAAGTATTAGCCGAGAATTTCAAAGATGACCCCGACACCAAAACCATCCTCAAAGACCGCGCTACCCAGGATGATCATGAGGATGTGCGAAGTGCTGCAGTCTCCGCATTAGCCCAGCATTTCAAAGATGACCCCGACACTAAAACCTGGCTCAAAGACCGCGCTACCCAGGATGATGATAAGTATGTGCAGATCGTTGCAGTCCAAGCATTAGCCAAGAATTTCCCCGATGACCCCGACACCAAAACCTTCCTCAAAGACCGCGCTACCCAGGATGATCATGAGTATGTGCAGATCGTTGCACTCCAAGCATTAGCCAAGAATTTCCCCGATGACCCCGACACCAAAACCATCCTCAAAGACCGCGCTACCCAGGATGATTATGAGTATGTGCGAGGTAATGCAGTTTCCGCATTAGCCGAGAAATTCAAAGATGACCCCGACACCAAAACCATCCTCAAAGACCGCGCTACCCAGGATGATTATGAGTATGTGCGAGGTAATGCAGTTTCCGCATTAGCCGAGAAATTCAAAGATGACCCCGACACCAAAACCATCCTCAAAGACCGCGCTACCCAGGATGATTATGAGTATGTGCGAAGTGCTGCAGTCTCCGCATTAGCCGAGAATTTCAAAGATGACCCCGACACCAAAACCATCCTCAAAGACCGCGCTACCCAGGATGATAATTACTATGTGCGACGTGCTGCAGTCTCCGCATTAGCCGAGAATTTCAAAGATGACCCCGACACCAAAACCTTCCTCAAAGACCGCGCTACCCAGGATGATAAATCAGGTGTGCGAGGTGCTGCAGTCCAAGCATTAGGCGAGAAATTCCCAGATGACCCTCAGTTATTTGCAATTTACTACAATTGCGCTGTTAATGACCCCTTTGAGGGTAGCCATGACAGATATAAACCCAACCCCCGGCGCGTTGCATTGGAGATAATTATCAAGCAATTTCCTCAGCATCCCGATACTTTACCACTGTTGCGCGACAGAGCAGAGAATGACGCAGATGAGGTTGTGCGGGGGTATGCCGAGAAGCAGTTGAGGGAGTGGGAGAATAAATAGTAATTCGTAATTCGTAATTCGTAATTCGTAATTCGTAATTACAGCAATTTTCATCGATTTGAACCACATTGTTTGTAGGGGTTTAGCATTGCTAAACCCTTACCGCGTGGTCTATGAGGGGTTGTTTTTTGTGATTTGTGCAAGAAATCTTGTAATTATGTGCATTTTCTCTGACCAATGGGAATTATATACTTAGCTTTTTTGCTACTGTAATCTCAAAATATCCAGGGTAATTATACGATGGGCTATCAAAACATTAACGCCAGCATCTCCGCAGAAGATATCCAAGAAATCAAAGCGGCGCTACAAACCATCCAAAAAAAGCTACCGTTTCTTGTCACCCTCAGCGCCGAGGAACGGCGTAAACTAGTGAAAATGGGTGATAAAAGTTTGGCTTTTGTCAACAATAGCGTGACTGCGGCTCAGTCTAACCGGGAAATTCTCCCAGCCAGTTTTGATGTTGAGGAATTTGTCCGCGATTATCAATTGGCTACCAGTCTGACTGAAATCTTAACCTCGATGCGCCAAGTCTCTGAACAAGTAGATGATACTTTGTTGGCTGTGGGTAGTGAAGCGATGACGAGCAGTTTAACGGTTTATGATTATGTGAAGACTGCGGCGAAAAAGACTCCTGGCTTAAAAACTGTGGCGGAACAGTTAGGGGAACGTTTTAAAGCTATCAGAGCAAAATCTACCAAATCTACGGCGACGCCTCAATAAATTATACCAGTTTCAACAACGAACAGGACTAATACATGAGGTAGGGGCGCAAGGCTTTGCGCCCCTCTATATTGTTGATGTGTGGCGAAGATTTTTTGAATTGGTTTTATAGTGTTTTAGTTTAGTCATGATACCAATACATTGGTAAGGGCAGGGCAGTGCGGTGCCCCTACAAGACGATGATACCAATACATTGGTGAGGGCATGGCAGTGCCATGCCCCTACAAGACGATGATACCAATACATTGGTAAGGGCAGGGCAGTGCGGTGCCCCTACAAGACGATGATACCAATACATTGGTGAGGGCACGGCAGTGCCGTGCCCCTACAAGACATTTATAGGTATCAGGGTTTTGGTGAAGTAGTATTAATACTCGTTGACGGAGCAAAAAGCTGCGTTCATCTCCCTCGGAACTGCGTTGACGGAGCAAAAAGCTGCGTTCATCTCTCTCGGAACTGCGTTGACGGAGCAAAAAGCTGCGTTCATCTCTCTCGGAACTGCGTTGACGGAGCAAAAAGCTGCGTTCATCTCTCTCGGAACTGCGTTGACGGAGCAAAAAGCTGCGTTCATCTCTCTCGGAACTGCGTTGACGGAGCAAAAAGCTGCGTTCATCTCTCTCGGAACTGCGTTGACGGAGTAAAAAGCTGCGTTCATCTCCCTCGGAACTGCGTTGACGGAGTAAATAGATCACGGGGTAAGGGCGCAAAGCCTTGCGCCCCTACATAGATCACGGGGTGGGGGCGCAAGGCCTTACAATGCAATACAGTTCAGTTAAGAAAATTGTCGTAGGGGCACGGCACGAATAAAATTGTCATTAGAAGCAAAAATTTTGGATGCCGTGCCCCTACAGTGTATATCATTCGAGCCTAACATCCCTGTATTGCCTGACAATGGACTCAGATTCTACTATTATGGAAACTTCCGCTCGCGCACATCTACTACATAATCTTGCACGGCTTTGGTAATTGTCTCGCGCAGATTGGTATAAACTTTGGCGAATGGCGGGTGCTTCTCTGACAACCCCAACACATCAGAGGTAACTAATACCTGACCATCGCAGTGAGAACCTGCGCCGATACCAATGGTAGGAATACTCAATGTTTCTGTAATCTGTTTTGCCAAATCGGCGGGGATATGCTCTAACACTATAGAGAATACACCCGCTTGTTCCAGGGCGATCGCTTCTTGTAAAATCCTCTCGCCCTCTTCCTGGGTCTTTCCTTGTTGTCGCAAACCGATTTGATGGACTGATTGGGGCGTCAACCCCACATGACCCATGACAGGAATCCCGGCTTGTACTAAACGCGCAATAGTTTCCACCATCGCCGGATAGCCACCCTCTAACTTCACAGCTTGCGCCCCGGTTTCCTTCAACACTCGCCCAGCGGAATGCATCGCTTGTTGAATGCTTTCTTGATACGTTAAAAATGGTAAATCTACGACAATTAATGACCGTTGCACACCCCTAACCACTGATTTAGCGTGGTACAGCATTTCATCCAGAGAAATTGGCAGCGTTGTTTTATACCCCAACATTACCGCCATAGAGTCCCCGACCAGGATTAAGTCTACCCCGGCTGCATCGAGGAGTTGGGCGATCGCATAATCCCAAGCGGTCAACGCTACAATTGACCGTCCCTGTTGTTTCCATTGAATTAATTGCTTGGTAGTAACTGCCATTTTTTGAGTGCTGAGTGCTGAGTGCTGAGTGGTGAGTTAGAAGTTAGAACTTAGAAGTTTGCAGTTAGAAGTTACAGCAATTTTCAGACAATAACAACATATATTGTAGGGGCACGGCACTGCCGTGCCCTATCCCGTGATCTATTTACTGAGAAGTTTGCAGTTAGAAGTTACAGCAATTTTCAGACAATAACAACATATATTGTAGGGGCACGGCACTGCCGTGCCCTATCCCGTGATCTATTTACCTGAAAACTGCTGTAAGATAAATCCCCAATCCCCAATCCCTGGTAACTGAGCGGAGCCGTACCACTACGTGGAAGCAAGCTACGCGTAGCGTCTCGCAGAGAAGTGCAATCCCCAATCCCCAATCCCCAATCCCCAATCCCTGGTAACAGAGCGGAGCCGTTCGCGTAGCGTCCGCACCAGAAGTGCAATCCCTACTTGACAGCGCGACTAAAAGCCAGATGGGGTTTGGCGCTACCCATTTTTGGCATTAACCAAGCTAGACCTTCACTTGTACCAATCCATAATTTATTACCGATGTCCGGGATAAGGGTGAGAACGCGACTAGAAGGAAGTCCAGCAACTTGGTCTAATACAGCTCCTGTGTTTGGATTTAATCGTAACAGACCATTGTTAGTACCTACCCAAAGGCTACCATCTTTAGCAAAGCGCACTGCTGTAACATTACGTCCTCGTAAACGGGTGACAGACCGTAGGATTGCACCGGTTTTGGGGTTAATGACGAGTAAATTATTCGGCATTCCTGCCCAAATTAAGCCTTCTGGGCTAATAGCTAGGGCTTGGACTGTCGTTCCTGGTAGTTCGGCGATTCGCTTGATAATCAAGGCGTTGGCGGTATTAATTCTGATTAAACCATCTAAAGTGCCCACCCACAGATGTCCTTCTGCATCTAAAGTGAGGGCGTTGGCGCTGACTCCAGGAAGATTTTTTAATGTGGTCATAATTAAGCCCTCGTCAGGACTAATTAGGGCTAAACCATTATCGGTTCCCGTCCACAAATAACCCCTTTTGTCAAGTAATAGTGACAATACCCGTTTGGAAGGTAAAAATAAATTCTGGGCTGTGATTTCGCTAGTTTTGGGGTCTACTCGCATTAATCCTTCATAACTTCCCACCCACAAGCGTCCTACTTTGTCTTGGGCTAAAGCACCAATGGCGGTATTGGGTAAACTGACGCGATTTAAAATTTTACCAGTGTTAGGGTCAATGTGCGATAGTCCCCGCCAAGAACCGACCCAAAGATTACCAGTAAAATCTCCCAGCAAGTTGTTGACACGATAATCAGTTGGTATTGTCACCTCTTGCAATTGTCGTTGATCGGGTAAGGGAGCGGCTCCCGGTGGCGGTGGGGCGGCTGGATAGGAGGGGGTTAACTCAGATGGGTCTTTGTCAGGGTTTTTTGATGGTGGCGCCGGACTACTCTTAGTTTGGGCGATCGCTGGATTTGCGATGGCGATAGTTTCCACACTCGGTAAAACCGTCAACCCAACCAGAATAGAAGTCATTAATAAACTTCTGCGCTTGGCAAAGCATACCATGTTCACATTTCCTTTATTCGCTTGGAGTAACTTCAGTGTTCCCCTCCTGGGGATTTTTCCATCGTCACCGCCAATATTTCTCGACTCCAAGCTGGGGACACTTCGGCAAGCTCAGTGCATCGCTGGGGATTGGGGATTTTATGCCCCATGCCTATACAACCTAGTGTTGGACTTTGTAAATAACTCTTAACAAAATGTTTAAAACTTTATGTAATAACAAATTTAAATCAATAAGTTAAAAAGATTCAAAGTATAACTTATCGATTTATTGATATATTGTGAAACAGGTTACAAATTAGTTGGTGTGCAATTTTTGTCTTTCCCTCACGACTCCTCTCAACCAGCCTCAGTTAAAGTTTCGCTTGGTGTATTCCCTGTAAATCCAGGAAATCAACGAGATTTGCCAGTTAGTTCTAACCCTAGATCATCTGACGGGGTAAAGTGCAAGACCCATACTCACCAAGGCGTGAGTAGCTTTGGATAGGGTAGCTTTGGAGCGGTATGATGTCATGGAAAAAACCGGGTGAGGAAAATTGCACCCAATGTGATTTGATAAATATACAGTGTGACTTCTTGGAAGGGAATTTATGTCTTACGCTCAAACTAAGACTCAGGCAAAAACTGGGTATAAAGCCGGGGTTCAAGATTACAGACTAACTTATTACACACCCGATTACACTCCAAAAGATACAGATATTTTAGCGGCATTTCGTGTTACACCCCAGCCCGGTGTTCCCTTTGAAGAAGCGGCTGCAGCAGTAGCGGCTGAGTCTTCCACTGGTACTTGGACAACTGTGTGGACAGACTTGCTCACCGACCTAGATCGCTACAAAGGTCGTTGTTACGATATCGAACCAGTTCCCGGCGAAGACAACCAATTTATTGCCTATATCGCCTATCCTTTGGACTTGTTTGAAGAAGGCTCTATCACCAACGTATTGACCTCTATCGTTGGTAACGTATTTGGTTTTAAAGCGTTGCGGGCACTGCGTCTAGAAGACATCCGCTTTCCTGTAGCTTACATCAAGACTTTCCAAGGACCTCCCCACGGTATCCAAGTTGAGCGTGACAAATTAAACAAATACGGTCGTCCGCTGTTGGGTTGTACAATCAAACCCAAATTAGGTCTGTCTGCTAAGAACTACGGACGCGCAGTATACGAGTGTTTGCGCGGTGGTTTGGACTTCACCAAAGACGACGAAAACATCAACTCCGCACCATTCCAAAGATGGCGCGATCGCTTCTATTTCGTTGCAGATGCTATTGCCAAAGCTCAAGCGGAAACCGGTGAAATCAAAGGTCACTACCTGAACGTTACCGCTCCCACCTGCGAAGAAATGCTGAAGCGGGCTGAGTACGCTAAAGAACTCAAACAGCCCATCATCATGCACGACTACCTGACCGCAGGCTTCACCGCTAACACCACCTTGGCTCGTTGGTGCCGCGACAACGGTGTCCTGCTACACATTCACCGGGCGATGCACGCTGTAATCGACCGTCAAAAGAATCACGGTATCCACTTCCGTGTATTGGCTAAAGCTCTACGCTTATCTGGTGGAGACCACATCCACACAGGTACCGTAGTTGGTAAATTGGAAGGTGAGCGCGGCATCACAATGGGCTTCGTTGACCTGTTGCGTGAAAACTACGTTGAGCAAGACAAGTCACGCGGTATTTACTTTACCCAAGACTGGGCTTCTCTACCTGGAGTATTGGCTGTTGCATCCGGTGGTATCCACGTATGGCACATGCCCGCATTGGTAGAAATCTTCGGTGATGACTCCGTACTACAATTCGGTGGTGGTACTTTAGGTCACCCCTGGGGTAACGCTCCTGGCGCTACCGCTAACCGCGTCGCCTTGGAAGCAGTTGTTCAAGCTCGTAACGAAGGACGTAACCTGGCTCGCGAAGGTAACGACATTATCCGCGAAGCAGCTAAGTGGTCTCCTGAACTAGCTGCAGCTTGCGAACTTTGGAAAGAAATCAAGTTCGAGTTTGAAGCAATGGATACCGTCTGATCACCGACTTAGGCGTTAAGAGTTAAGAGTTAAGAGTTAAATTAATTCATAACTCATAACTCATAACTCATAACTTTTGAGGGCTGGGGTCAAGCATGAATCTCAAGCAAATTGCGAAGGACACAGCCAAGACTATCCAACGCTACCTGACTTATCAGGCGCTGAGGACAGTACTGGCACAGCTAGGTGAAACAAATCCTCCATTACAACTTTGGCTACATAACTTTTCCGCCGACAAAATCCACGATGGAGAAGCATATATTGAGCAACTGTTGCGGGAGAAGCCAGAGTTAGCATTGCGAATCATGACTGTCAGGGAACACATTGCGGCAGAAATTACAGAATTTTTACCCGAAATGGTTCAGACCGGAATTCAGCAAGCGAATATGGAACAGCGTCGCCAGCATCTAGAACGCATCACGAGAATAGATACATCAAACCCCAGTCTGTCACCAGAACAGCAAGCAACAAAAGACCCGAATTTGGATAACTTATCCAGTTAGTCGGTCAACGTAGTCATAAAAAATCGCAACCCATTATCAAAAGCTATGCAAACTTTACCAAAAGAGCGTCGTTACGAAACCCTGTCCTACCTTCCACCCCTGTCTGACGCTCAAATTGCGAAGCAGATCCAGTACATTTTGAGCCAAGGTTACATTCCCGCGATTGAGTTTAACGAAACTTCTGAGCCTACAGAATTATACTGGACACTGTGGAAGCTGCCTTTGTTCAATGCTAGAACCACTCAAGAAGTATTGAACGAAGTTCAAGCTTGTCGTTCTCAGTATTCCAGCAACTACATCCGTGTTGTGGGTTTTGACAACATCAAGCAGTGTCAAATTCTCAGCTTCATCGTTCACAAACCCAGCAGATACTAAAGCTGACACGCTGGAAGTAATTTGTTGATGACAAATAGGAGAGGTGGAATTATCTACCTCTCCTATTTATTACTCCCTTCCCGGTCTAAGATTACCTATATCCCAATACAGTTCAGTTAAGGAAAATTGTCGTAGGGGCACGGCACGAATAAAATTGTCATTAGAAGAAAAGATTTTGGATGCCGTGCCCCTACAGTGTATATCATTCGAGCCTAACTAAAGGGTGCGTCAGTGCGAGAAACTCAAGACATAGCCCGAAATTATTGGTACTGACGCACCTGAGTGTGGATAATTTAATTTCTGGAAGTCCCTAATATTAGCGTGGATGACACACTCCGACCTAATAATCGGCTAGATTATAATTAATCTTTCTGCCACAAAGCGCTATGCAAATCGTTTTACCTCCTGAAGTTGAGGCTATAGTACAACGCCAAGTAGCCCAAGGTAAATATGCGAACGCTCTCGAAGTTATCCTCGCTGGGGTTAAACTCTTGGAGCAGCAAGAAGATATTTACCAAGGAAGATTAAAAGAGCTTCAAGAAGCAGCGCAGATAGGATTGGAGGCGTCTTCGCGAGGTGAAGTTGTTGATGGTCCGACTGCAATGGCACAAATTCGAGCCAATTTGCGTTCTCGTTACACTTTACCAGAAGAATTGTCAGCAATTTAATTCTCTAGTTTATCAAAAATCTGGGTCTAAAACCCCGTCGTTCTAGGACGGCTTTTGGTATAATAGGCTTTGTGGGAGGGTAATCAACCACATAAAAAACCCATTTGCTACCTAACAAGTAGACGCTGCACCTTCTCCCAAAGGGAGAGGCTACGCCAAGACAACTAAATCTATGGGGTTCTACTTCGTAGTTCTAGTATCGCCTGGAAGTAGGTAAAAGATTTACAGGTACTAGACTAACAGCATTAAACTGCAAACAAATTTTGCACTATGTGCAACTATGGTCGGGCAGACCAAAAGTTAACGCTTCTCTACGAGACGCTGCGCGAAGAGGAGAGAACCACCTCTGGGTTAGATACCGCAAGGGGTCTAATCTAAGTGGACTCGTTGAATCAAGAATCCCCGTACCTTTAGGTCGGGGAGTGTCAATCTGGCTCAATCCAGAAAATTCCTAAACGCCTAAAATCTTTATCAAAAGAAACTACGGTTCCACCTGTTTGACGAGCAATTTCTGCAAGATACGCATCAACAAAATCAACATTTGCACTAGCCATAAGATTTAAGGCTGCAGTTACTTGTTGTATTTCATCTAATGCAATACCATCAGATGCAATTAAGGGTAACAAAACGTCAGTTATTTGCCTACGAGAATATTTATAAAATGAACTCAATACCCAAACGACTTCTGCAACTACAATTGGTGAAAGTCTGAGGGTTATTTCTCCTTGTTCAGCCCTTTGTATTAGTCTCAAAGCACGTTCTGCTAATTGGGGAGGTTCTCCTGTGAGAAAGCGAAGCAAAACATTAGCATCTATCCAAAAATCAGTCATTATTGTTGATTAATTATATTTTTAGCCAAAGATTCCCCAACAATTTTCCGCATTTCTTCCTTATCTGCTTCAGGTTGATTTGCTCTAAATGCACCGTAAAATTCGCTCAGTCTTTTTTTTGCAGTGGGAGCAACTTTTTGATTGCGGAGTTTAATAAATTCAATAAAATCAGCTACAAGTTGAAATTCTTCGTCGCTTAAGTGGTCTATTTCTTGTTTGATACTTTCTTTAGTTGCCATTTTTTTAGTAGTTGTGTTTTAGAATAGTTTGATATTTTAATTTTACAGCACGCAGTGTATGATTGGTAATGGGTCATTTTCTCCATAACCTATGCCCTTGTGGCTGGAGTTTTTATTTCGTCACGAACTTGTGCAATCCTGTACTTAGGAACTTCCAATAAAAAAAATATCCAATTTGTCAAGTGGATGATAGAGAATCAAAAATAATACTTAGCACACCATCACCGCGCACTCGCCAAACTCTGGCTACAGACTTGTTCAATGCAGGACTAACTCCAGGTATGACGGTAATAGTACATTCTTCTCTGAGTTCACTGGGATGGGTTTGTGGTGGTTCAGTTGCAGTGGTTCAGGCTTTGATGGATGTGATTACTCCTGATGGGACTATAGTAATGCCTACCCATTCAGGTGATTTGTCTGACCCTGCTACATGGGAAGCACCACCAGTCCCCAGTGAGTGGTGGCCGATTATCCGTGAAACTATGCCGGCTTTTGATCCAAAGGTGACTCCTACACGAGGTATGGGTCAAATTGTTGAAGCTTTCCGAACTTGGCAAAATGTAGTGCGGAGTTCTCATCCAGCGGTTTCCTTTGCAGCTTGGGGAAACCAGTCTGAAAAAATCGTCTCCCATCATTCTTTAGATAATTCTTTGGGAGAAAATTCACCCTTAGCTCGTCTCTATGATTTGAATGCTTGGGTGCTGTTATTAGGAGTTGGGTACGATAGTTGTACCAGTTTTCATTTAGCGGAGTATCGCATTGGTCAAAAAGAGCGAGTGAACAGAGGTGCGCCAATTCTAGAAAATGGACAGCGAGTCTGGAAAGTTTATACAGACATTGAGTTTGAGGATGACTGTTTTGTGGAAATAGGCGAAGCTTTGGAAAAAACTGGTGATGTCAAATTCTCTACAGTTGGTTTGGCAAAAATCAAATTATTTTCTATCATAAATGCTGTTGATTTTGCAGTTAATTGGTTGACAACTAATAATAAGTGATTAGGCATAACACAACTCACGTGTTATACCGTTTCACTTTAAGTATGATACAAATACGTTGGTAGGGGCATGGCAATGCCCATTGGTGTCAACTTAAGCCACAGATAGCTGATCGCAAGGCTTACCTACCCACCTTGGAATGAATTCCAAGGCTAATAGCTAAAGTCTACTGAAGTAGACTCAAGATTTCGCGGGGGTATTTAGTCATCTTTAGATGACTTTTGCTATTAGACTCCGAATTCATTCGGAGTCGGGACATGGATTTCGCGTTAAGTTGACACGTATGGGCAATACCGTGCCCCTACTGGCTTCTATATGTATCAGAGTTTTGGTGAAATGGTATTAGGGGCGGGGCGCAAGGCCTTGCGCCCCTACGAGTATCTGTGGTTCAAAGAAATAAAAATTGCAGTTAAGTCTACAATTGAAGGTGCGTTACGCCGAAGGCTAACGCACCCTACTGGTTACTGTGGTTAACGGATACCTTGAGTAAGGGAATATAATTCAGGTGTTATTTCAAAAGAAAGTTTCATATCTATTTATTCTCCAGCAACTACCATATTTTGATTGATTATCTGACTGCCAAAAAGCATTAAATAAATGTTTTTTTCTGCAAATCTCATTGAGCGCTATTCTTTGACAACCTTTATCATTTGATAGATAGTTACATATTTTTTGAGATTTCATATATTCAATTTCTTGGATATTACTCAGCCATATTTTTGTAAAAAATCTCATTGATTGGGCATAACTAGATTTAGATACTATTCCCAAAATCAGAGCAATAAATACAAAATTGATACTTGTTCTGGAAAGATGAAAAAATATCTTATTTAGCCTATTCATATAGACAGAATGGAAACATTAATATTTGTAACCTTATCGATTAATCGAATCTTACCCAAGAGGGCGTTGCTTATTTGCGAGATAAGTTGATGATTAAAACGATAGAAATTTGGTTTTAATTCCACAGAAATTATCTCGTGATTTGGCAACCCCCCCCAAGAGATTATCAGTTAAACGGGCGATAGTTGCTCAAAAATTACAAGAAATTGCGACAGACATCTCTTACAAAATTAACTTGTTCTTCTTGACGTAAAGCATATAAGTTATTACTTGCTCTGCCATTTCGGCAATCAATAGCAATCTTATATACACCACCAACAGTTGAAACTGTAGTTACAAATTCCCCAGCTGCTCCTCGCGTTGTTTGGAGAATTTTGTAAGTTCTCTGAACACGAATTTTCCCAGCATTCCTTTGAGCAAATCTTATCAAGTCATCAATTGAGTTAGTCAAAACTCTGGCTGCTTGTGGATATGCTGGTGTATATGCAAAAGGGCTAAGTAAAGCTAAAGACACAACAAGAACAGATGACAACTTTTTCATAATCAAGTCCTCGCAAGGGAAATTATTTAGAGTCAAGAAATTATTCAGCCGGAATACATGTCATTTCCTACAACAGAACAGAATTTAGGCAACTAGTTGATGAAATCGATGAGTAAGGCTATGTAAAGACACCCTTTGCAACGCTCAAGCCGAACTATAAACCTATTGACGTAACTAGTTATATTTGCGTAAATCTTGTTCTTGATATATACTAACTTGGTACTCAAAAACCAAAAAGCGGAAAAGGGCGGATGTTTGTAACATTGATTTAAAAAATCGACAAAAGACGGAAAAAGCAGGAAAAAGACGGCTAAAATAATTACCGTCCTCTCACATTCCTCATGATGCACATTCAGGAGATATTGCAACTGGTGGATGAAGCTATTTATTTCAAAACAGGGAACCATTTAAATGACTTGCAGCGTGGAATTATCGAGGGAACACTGAAGCGCCAAAAGTATTCTGAAATTGCTGAACAATATGATTGTACTCCAGGTCATGCCAAAGATATAGGGTACGAACTTCTGCAAATGTTATCTGATGTTTTTGGTGAATCTGTTCATAAAGGTAATCTTAAATCAGTTCTAGAACGGCAAGCAAATCTAAATATTTCTTTTGGTGATAGAAACATTAATAGTCATATAATTGGGTGTATAAATCTTGGTGATGAACAATCCATTGCCACTCCAAATAAAAGTCAGCCTGTTACTTCTAACTTGCAGCAACCTAGTCAGAATCAATCTATTCTTGAAACAATTGATAAATTACGACAATTTGGCTTAAACGATGAGCAAATTGCAGAGGCGTTAAAGTTACCCCTGGAAGTAGTTAAGCATCTGGGTGAATAGGTTAGTTTTATAAGTCCAGCATATTATCATCTTAACGCGATGCCTGGGATAGGTGTAGCGATCGCACTCTATTCTCTCTTCCTTCGTGTCCTTCTCTTCGAGACGCTTCTCTACGAGAGGCTCCGCCAATGCGAACGTGTCCTTTGCGGTTCGATATTCCATAGATTTTTTTGTCTCACGCAGAGGCGCAGAGGCGCAAAGAGGAAGGTAAGAGGGGTTTTATATCCCAACACATTCAGATTCGGTACAATATGATATCGCGATGTGTAGGGGCACGGCAATGCCGTGCCCCTACGAGTGTACCTAACTAGGGCGGGAAACACTATAATCGTTAATTATCAAGTGCGATGGCTCGCGCATATCTAAAATATAGTCAAACATAGTGCGATCGCTTACAAGTTTCTGCTTCAAAGCCTGAACGTTCAGCCTCAAAGCCTCAAGCGTCAGCCTCAAAACCGCAACGCTCTCGTTTGAAACCGCAACGTTCTCGTTTGAAACCGCAACGCTCTCGTTTGAAACCGCAACGCTCTCATTTGAAACCGCAACGTTCTCGTTTGAAACCGCAACGTTCTCGTTTGAAACCGCAACGTTCTCGTTTGAAACCGCAACGTTCTCGTTTGAAACCGCAACGTTCTCGTTTGAAACCGCAACGTTCTCGTTTCCATCCTCAACCTTAATACCTGTTGCAGCTTGGTTAAATTGGTTGAGATCAGAATTGCCTATACTAGATGCAGTAACACTCCTGTGAGGAACCTACCAATGACAGCCTCAGTAGAACAAAACGTTAACAAAGACGCCAAAATTCCGCCGTTAGAAAGCGGGGACAGACTCACCCGCTACGAATTTGAGCGCCGGTATCACGCTATGCCGGATACTAAAAAAGTAGAACTAATAGAAGGAGTCGTCTACGTGGCCTCACCATTACGTTTCAACAGTCATGGAAAACCCCATGCGAATCTTATCGGCTGGTTGTGGAATTACAAAATTGCTACTCCAGGTGTGGAGTTAGGCGATAATTCCACAGTCCGTCTGGATTTAGATAACGAACCCCAGCCTGATGTTGTGTTATTGATTGATGAACTATTGGGTGGTCAAGCACGTATCAGTAGTGATGATTATATTGAAGGCGCACCAGAATTAATTGCAGAAGTTGCAGCCAGCAGCGCCGCAAATGATTTATATGATAAGAAAAAAGTCTACCGTCGTAATGGTGTTAAAGAATATATTATCTGGCAAAGTTTAGACAATAAACTTGATTGGTTTAGCTTACACAATGGCGAATATGTGTCATTAGAACCCGATGCTGAGGGAGTAATAAAAAGTCGCGTCTTTCCCGGTTTGTGGTTAGATGTGCAGGCGTTACGCACCGGAGAAATGACGCAAGTTTTAGCAGTGCTACAAAATGGTTTAAACTCCCAAGAACATCAAGGATTTGTGCAGCAGCTATCAAACCATGCTTAAATCGCCAGGGTGGAATAATGTTAATACCTGATTTGAAAATATAGAGGTAAAAATCATGACGCAAATTACTTTAGCGGAAGCAGTTTTACATTTACCTGACTTGGTTGAAGCAGCACTTGGTGGTGAGGAAATTATCATCATCAAAGATAACCAACAAGCTGTAAAATTAAGTCCTGTATTACCAGTTAAACGCCGTCCCACATTTGGTAGCGCCAAGGGACTTGTGACAATTGCTGATGATTTTGATGAACCACTTGAAGATTTTAAGGAATATATGGAATGAGACAACTACTGGATACTCATACTTTGATTTGGTTCGTTATGGGAGATCCAAGAATCAACCTTAGTTTGCGATCGCAAATTGAAAATAATGATAATCTGTTGAGTATTGCCAGTGTTTGGGAAATGGCAATCAAGTATAGTATCGGTAAACTCACACTCGCCCCTAGCTTTAACGAATTTATAGAACAGCAAATAATTACGAATGGGATTGAATTAATGCCAATCACATTAGAGCATATTGCTGTGATCACTACACTACCCCTTCATCATCGTGACCCGTTTGACAGAATGTTGATTGCACAAGCGATAGTGGAAAATATACCTATACTGAGTGCTGATCAGATTTTTGATGCCTATCCCATTAAACGTTTATGGTGAGTAGCGTTCCTGATCTACCAAAAGATAAATGAGCAGCAAGCACCAAAAAATCCTAACATGATTTTAAGCAGTGCTAGGTAAAAATAATTTTATGAGTTACTACATCGCTCCGCGCTTTCTTGATAAACTTGCTGTTCACATCACCAAAAACTTCCTCAATCTTCCTGGTGTGCGCGTACCCTTGATTTTAGGTATTCATGGACGCAAAGGTGAGGGTAAGTCCTTTCAATGTGAGTTAGTCTTCGAGAAAATGGGTATCGAGGTGACTTTGATATCTGGTGGAGAATTGGAAAGTCCAGATGCTGGAGATCCAGCGCGGTTGATTCGCCTGCGCTATCGTGAAACTGCAGAATTAATCAAAGTACGCGGTAAAATGTGTGTGCTGATGATTAACGATTTAGATGCAGGTGCGGGACGCTTTGATGAAGGTACTCAGTACACTGTAAATACTCAGTTGGTAAATGCCACTCTGATGAATATTGCTGATAATCCCACAGATGTGCAGTTACCTGGTAGTTATGATTCTACACCTTTACGCCGGGTGCCAATTATTGTTACAGGTAATGATTTTACCACTCTCTATGCGCCGTTAATTCGGGATGGACGGATGGAGAAATTTTATTGGGAACCTGACAGAGATGATAAGGTGGGGATTGTCGGCGGGATTTTTGCACCAGATGGTCTTTCGCAGCGAGAAATTGAGCAGTTAGTTGATACATTTCCCAATCAATCTATTGACTTTTTTAGCGCTTTGCGTTCTCGAATTTATGACGAACAAATCCGTAAATTTATCCATCAAATAGGATTTGAACGTATATCTTTGCGTGTTGTAAATAGCGTTGAAGGTCCACCAGAATTCAAAAAGCCAGATTTCACCCTGTCTCATTTAATCGACTCTGGTAACTTGATGGTTGGTGAACAAAAACGGGTGGAAAATTCCCAGTTGGTTGATGAATATAATCGATTGAATCGAGGGAGAAATTATCAACCTGTACCGCAAATTGTGACGCCAATTAGTCAACCGTCAAGCAATGGATTCGAGAAAAAAGAAGTATCGAATACTCATTTAACCCTAGAAACACAAGAACAGATTCGGCAAATTTTGGCTCAGGGTTATAAAATCAGCATTGAACATGTAGATGAACGCCGCTTCCGCACGGGTTCATGGCAAAGTTGTGTCAATACCCACATTGATGCTCATTCTGATGCTATCTCAGCTTTGGAATCTTGTCTAGTTGAATATAGCGGTGAATATCTGCGTTTGGTAGGTATTGATCCAAAGGCGAAGCGTCGGGTGGTGGAAACGATTATTCAAAGACCGAATGGGAGAAATTAAGGGGAAATTCCTCTAATTGATCATCCCACCGCTTACAGCAGTTTTCATCTATTTAGACCACAAGCTGATATTTGTATTTCTTTCTTCCTTTGCGCCTTTGCGCCTTCCCTACGGGACGCTGCGCGAATGCGTGAGATATAAAGATGTGGTTCATTTACCTGAAAACCGCTGTAAAGTTGTGGGATTGTCAAACCACAGCAGGTTCTAGCATCCGAATTGTTCCAGTATCAGCGTCTATTTCCACCTGTAAACCAATAGGTAATGTCAATATTGGTTCGATATGACCAATCATGGCACCAGACCAAGCTGGAATACCTAAAGGCTTAATATGATCTGTGACTACTTCTTCTAAGGTGAGAGAACCGTAGTCAGCGTCAGGCGAACATCCCTTACATTGTCCAAAAATAAAACCAGCAAGTTTGTCAAATAGCCCCGCAATTTTTAGGTGAGTCATCATGCGGTCAATACGATATATATTTTCACCAATATCTTCTACAAATAAAATTGCACCTTGTAAATTTGGTACATAGGGAGAACCGACAATTCCCGATAAAACTGAAAGATTCCCACCGATGAGCTTACCACGTGCGCGACCAGAAGTAATAGTTTGTATGCGATTCTTAACTTGCATCAGACGGGTTTCATCATCTCCATCTTTGAGGTTTTGAAAAGTCACAGTTTCACCGTTAAATAACACACGGCGAAAATATTCTGTCTGGGTTGTTCTCCATGAAGTTAGTCCGTTTGGTCCGTGAAATGTGACTAGGTTTGTCTGAGCATTCAAACCGAGAATTAAAGCTGTTAAATCACTAAAACCGATAATAATTTTGGGATTTTGACGGATGAGTTTGTAATCTAAATAAGGCAAAATTCGACTACATCCCCAACCACCACGGATTGGTAAAATAGCGGCTACAGAAACATCACTAAAAAACTGATTAATGTCAGCAGCACGTTGTTGATCTTTCCCTGCTAAATAACCATAACGTTCTAGTAGATGAGGCGCAAGGCGGGGGACAAGTCCCAAAGCTTTAACTGCATCTGTCACCACCTCTAATTCTTCACGGACGAAGGTTGCACTTGCAGGACTGACAATTCCTACTACAGAGCCAGCTTGCAACCGTTTGGGTTTTAATAATGGTGGCTCTGATGCTTTCCCCGGTTTGAGGGGTAAAGCTAAGATTGAGGAACTAGCAGCTAAACCAATGAGCAAATTACGGCGGTTAATCATCAGGAATTTAGGACACAACGCCAACTGTAATTAAACCATATTATGACCTATGCAAGCGTCAGATCAAAGCCGGGTGAACAGATATGGTAGGGGCGCAAGGCCTTGCGCCCCTACGCGCTCCTAGGAAGATCTGTGGTTATTATCAAGGATAAACTCGGCCTTTCCAAGAACCGCCGCGCCCTTGGGTATGACGGATGGCAGAATCGACAGTCATCAGGGTGTAAAGAAAAGCGATCGCAGGTAAGCACAAAGCTAACCAAGGTGGACATTTATAAAACCGAATTGTTGGGAGATAAGCCAAGGTCATCAATACCCAAGCTAATAAACCCGTAAGTGTGATTGCTTGACTCCCCAGCAACCCACCTAGAATTATAGCCGCTGGTGGAACCAAATAAATCAAGGTCATGGCGACGACTGTTCCCGCTAACAGCAGCGGAGAATAATTTAATTGGGTGTAAGCAGTCCGCGCTACCATATTCCAAATTGTATCTAAATCAGGATAGGGACGCAAACTACAAGTTAACGTACTCAGTCCTAACCAGATGCGTCCTTTTGAGGATGGATGATTTCTCCCCCTCTTTTTAACGGCATCAGCTAGGCTACAATCGTCAATTAAGGCTTGGCGAATAGTGGAAATCCCGCCGATTTGCTGTAATGCTTGTGAGCGAATCAAGATAGAACCGCCAGCAGCTGCTGCAGTTGCATTTTTTGGGTTATTCACCCAACGAAAAGGGTAGAGTTTTTGAAAGAAAAAGACGAAAGCGGGGATTAACAGATGTTCCCAAAAGCTTTGACATCTCAGCCGCACCATCACAGACACCATATCTAAATCGTCTTTTTCGGCTTTGGCTACCATTCGCCGCAGATTACTAATATCATGCTCAATATCTGCATCGGTTAGTAAATAATAGTCTGGTGTGAATCCACTTGCATTTTGAATCCCTTGTTCCACAGCCCAGAGTTTCCCCGACCAACCATGAGGCAGGGGTTCTCCAGAGATAATATGTAATTGTTGGGGTTTATTGACAGCGTAGGCAACCCCTTGGGCACAAGCTTCTGTACCATCGGTGCTGCGATCGTCTACTAAAAATACGTTAAACTCACCGGGATAGTCTTGATTGAGAAGCGATCGCAGGGTAATTGGGAGCAAATCAGCTTCGTTACGCGCAGGAATGACTGCACAAACCCTCGGTAAAGATTGCAACGGAATGTCTGCAACCTCTAATCGCTGGTCTGTCCGCCAAAATTGCCCTCGTAAACTCAGTAGTCCTATCCAGATGACTAAGGATAAAAGCGTTAATCCGAACACAATTGCAGCCATAAGCTCTTGCAAATTCGACGTGACTCAGACACAATACTAAGCTGTTCTATTGATGGTTGACTGATGATTGTCAACCGTCAACATCAACCGTTGAGTAGTATTTGATGCAAACACAAGATAGAGTAAATGTCAATCAAGTCGCCGGGGCGATCGCCGCTAGCCAAAAATATCTGCTTTCCATTCAAAATCCGGCAGGTTACTGGTGGGCAGAGTTAGAATCTAATGTCACCATCACCGCTGAAGCTGTCCTCTTACATAAAATTTGGGGGACAGATAAAACTCGACCTTTGCACAAAGTCGAAGCCTATTTACGTTCTCAACAACGCGAGCATGGAGGTTGGGAGCTTTTTTACGGCGATGGCGGTGAAATTAGCACTTCGGTGGAAGCTTATATGGCGCTGAAGTTGCTGGGTGTACCAGCTAGCGATCCGGCGATGATTCAGGCACGGGCTTTTATTCTCCAACATGGTGGTATCAGCAAAACTCGCATTTTTACCAAGTTACACCTAGCCCTGATTGGCTGCTACGACTGGCGCGGTTTACCTTCCCTACCACCTTGGGTCATGCTTCTACCCTCGGCTTTCCCAGTCAATATATATGAGTTGTCTAGTTGGGCACGTTCTAGTACCGTACCTCTACTGATTGTATTTGACCGTAAACCTGTTTTTATCACTGACCCAACCATCAATTTAGATGAACTTTATACTGAAGGTGTTAATCAAGTTAAGTATGAATTGCCTCGAAATGGCGATTGGACAGATTTATTTATCACCCTAGATCAAGGGTTTAAGTTCGCAGAAAGCCTAAATTTAGTACCCTTCCGGGAAGAAGGTATTAAAGCGGCCCAAAAATGGATATTAGAACGCCAAGAAGCTACAGGCGATTGGGGGGGAATTATTCCGGCGATGCTAAATTCACTCCTAGCTTTGCGGTGTCTGGATTACGATGTCTCTGACCCGATTATCGAACGCGGACTTATAGCAGTTGACAATTTTGCCATTATTACAGAAGATAGCTACCGCGTGCAACCCTGTGTCTCACCAGTCTGGGATACAGCTTGGGTCATCCGGGCTTTGATAGATTCTGGCATGACACCAGATCATCCCGCTGTGGTACAGGCTGGAGAATGGTTATTGTCGAAGCAAATTCTCGATTATGGAGATTGGGCTGTCAAAAATCACCAGGGTCAACCAGGGGCTTGGGCTTTTGAGTTTGACAATCGCTTTTATCCCGATGTCGATGATTCTGCTGTGGTGGTCATGGCTTTAGATCAGGCGAAACTCCCCAATGAAAAGTTAAAACAGGCAGCGATTAACCGTACCCTGAAATGGATTGCTTCTATGCAGTGTAAACCAGGCGGTTGGGCAGCGTTTGATATTGATAATGATCAAGACTGGTTGAACGCCGTACCCTATGGCGACTTGAAAGCCATGATTGACCCAAACACCGCAGATGTTACCGCCAGAGTGGTAGAAATGCTGGGGGCTTGTAACCTGTTAATTGATGATCGTAATTTAGAAAGAGCGATCGCCTATCTGATGGATGAGCAAGAAACCGCAGGCTGTTGGTTTGGTCGTTGGGGAGTCAATTATATATATGGTACCAGTGGCGTGATCTCTGCCCTTGCCCTAATTGAACCACAAAGACATAAACACAGTATCGCACGGGGAGCAGCTTGGTTAGTCGCATGTCAAAATCCAGATGGTGGTTGGGGCGAGACTTGTCGCAGCTATGATGATCCTAGCCTCAAAGGACAAGGGACAAGTACCGCATCTCAAACTGCTTGGGCGTTAATTGGGCTAATCGCCGCCGGTGAAGCCACTAGCAATTTTGCTCGTGACACCATTGAGCGAGGAATTGCTTACCTTTTAGCGACACAAAAGCCTGATGGTACTTGGTACGAGGCAGATTTTACAGGAACCGGCTTCCCCTGCCATTTTTATTTAAAATATCACCTCTATCAGCAATATTTTCCTTTAATAGCTTTAGGTCGCTATCAAGCACTTAGCTTGAGGGATTAGGGATTGGGGATTGGGGGGATGGGGTGATGGGGTGATGGGGGGATTACCTAGCTCCCATGCTATGCGTGGGAGCGTATATCTAGGAGGCTCCGTCTCCTGAACTGATGACAGGAGGCGGAGCCTCCTTTTATGCATTTCCAGTGCGTAAATACCGTGTATAATAGTGTCAGTATATTAGCAGTATAAATGACTAAATATGGCTAACTGTCCTAACTGTGGTTCTAATCATATCCAAATTAAACAAGAAACTGATGTAAATTGGGGACGTGCGATTGCTGGGTATGCTCTATTTGGTATTGTCGGTGGTGCAGTTGGGGCTGTTACAGGTGAAGATAGAAATGTTAATGCTTGTTTAGACTGTGGAACATCTTGGAAAGCTCAAGATTTATATAATCTTTTGCAAGTTATGGTTCTTGCGTACTTAGCGTGCTTAATTATTAGTTAAAGTCTATAAATTTGCTTTAAAAGTAAGACTTACAGGCGTTCATAATTTAATTTTCAGCAATATGACCAAAAATACAGGAAATAATGGCTATTACCGTATCTCAGTAAGGGTTTCAAGCTGATTATTTAATAAATTTAGCACGCTAAGTACGGAAGAGCCGATCTTGTAGGGTGCGTTAGCGGTAGTGCGATCGCTGATCTTATAGGGTGCGTTAACGTTCGCGTAGCGTGCCGTAGGCAAGTAACGCACCGAACCAATCATCAGGTGCGTTACGGCGTAAACCACCACATCTGTTGTCAAATATCCAAACACGAACGCCTAACGCACCCTACGAGACATATTGATTCAGCGATACAATATAACTAAGCGATCTTGTAGGGTGCGTTAATGAAATGTAACGCACCATCCTAATTTCCGGTGCGTTACGCTGACGCTAACGCACCCTACGAGAGATGTTGATTTAGGATAAACAATGGGTATTTTAAGACAATCAACTCATCGATAAATACCCATGCCCAATTACCGCCGAGCTAAAGTTGCTGGTGCTACTTATTTCATTACTCAAGTAACCCATCATCGTCAACCTTGGCTTATCAGCGACATCGCACGCCTTGCACTCCGCGCTGCTATTACTCATGTTCGTCAAAAATACCCCTTCACTATCGATGCATTTGTTTTACTACCCGATCATTTTCATTGTTTATGGACATTACCAGAAGGAGATAGCGATTTCTCAACTCGATTGCGATTAATTAAAACCTTTGTCACTAAACAATATGGGGAGAAATTAGAAATTAATGCTGATATTTCTAACTCTCGACAAAAACGCAAAGAGCGCAATTTATGGCAAAGACGATTTTGGGAACATTTAATTCGGGATGAAAGAGATTTTGTCAAGCATTGCGATTATATTCATTACAATCCTGTGCGACATAAATTATGTCAGATTCCCCAGGATTGGCAATTTTCCAGCATTCATCGATTTATCACCCAAGGCATTTATCCGCCAAATTGGGGGATGAATGAAATTACAGAAATGCCTAATACCATTTGGGATACGTAGTGCTAGTGCGATGTTGTAGATGTTGTAGGGTGCGTTAACGTTCGCGTAGGGTGCGTTAACAGGTAAGCCACCGAACCAATCATCAGGTACTTTAAATAATCTATCGCCAAGTTTCTGATAACGTCTTGGCTGAAGTTGCTTCAGGCTGCGCGTAATACGTAAACGTCAAAGCTGAAGTTGCTTCAGGCTGCGCGTAACACGTAAACGTCAAAGCTGAAGTTGCTTCAGGCTGCGCGAAACACGTAAACGTCAAAGCTGAAGTTGTTTCCGTCAAGACGGAAATTGCTACTCTTACAGCAGTTTTCACGTAAATAAACCACGGGCTAGGGGCACGGCACTGCCCATACGTGTCAACTTAACGCGAAACCCCTACACCATTATCATTTGCTCGAACAATTTCCGCGAGACGCGATCGCGTTCTCCCCAGCATGGGCGATCGCATCAAAGAGATTTACAGCAATTTTCATTCATTTGAACCACAGATCTTCGTAGGGGCGCAAGGCCTTGCGCCCCAAAAGCGTGGTCTATTTACCTGAAAATGGCTGTAAAATAGTTGTCAAACTCAAATCACCTTGAGCGCTATGAAAACATCAGCACTTCAGCAAGCCATTGAATCAGTAGAAAGTTTACCCATAGAAGATCAAGAAATCTTGCTGGATATCCTGCAAAAACGATTACAAGAACGGCGACGAACTAACTTATACCAAGAAGTTCGCGAAATTCAACAAGAATTTGCCTCAGGAAACGTAAAATTTGGCTCAGTAGATCAATTCTTAGCAGAATTAGATCAACCATGAAAATCGGTTGGACACCCAAGTCCCTTCGTGCTTTTAAACGTCTAATCCGTAAAAACCCGAATCTTAGACCCCTGATTGAACAAACATTACGCCAGTTAGGCGAAGATCCCTTTCATCCAAGCTTACACACCCTCGTTAATAAAAATATTCCAGCTAGTAATGCTAAAAATATTCTGTAATTTACAAAGCATTCACTAATATATATCAAGCTTGTAGCTATTCTAAGTTATAAACAATCTCAATAAATAACGAAAAAATCTGAGACTGTAGAGACTTGTAACTCTTACTGTGTAAAAGGTTGATACATTTTCTTTGTGTTTTAAGGTTTAATAAGTAATGGTAGAAGTTGATGTTAAAAATGTTTTATGACTTACGACAATCGCGCGACGGTGAGAAGAGTTTTAATTATTACCCTACTGCTAAATTTATTTGTGATGGCGTTAAAAGCAGTGGTGGGCTACTCAACAGGTTCTCTCAGCTTGCTAGCAGATGCTTTGCATAGTGTGACGGATAGCGCCAACAACATTTTAGGATTGATTACTAGTAAGTTTTCTTCGCCACACCCAGACCGGGAACATCCCTACGGACACCAGAAATTTGAAGCTGTGGGAGCATTAGGTATTTCTGCTTTTTTAGGAATAGCATGTTTTGAAATTATCCAGGGAGCAGTCGAGAGAATTCTCAAAGGTGGTGAACCTGTAAAAGTATCAGCGCCTGAATTATGGCTATTACTGCTGGTGTTGGGGGTGAATATTTTTGTTACCTTTTATGAACGCAGTGAAGGTAAGCGAGTAGGTAGCCCAATTCTGATTGCTGATGCTACTCATACCATGAGCGATGTTTGGGTGACAATCGCTGTCCTTGGTGGTTTGATTGGGATTTGGTGGTTAAATATTCAATGGTTGGATGTATTTTTAGCCTTTCCTGTCGCTTTGTTAGTGTTTTGGAGTGGTTGGTCAGTTTTAAAAGAAAATCTGCCTTCCCTTGTAGATGAAATGGCGATCGCACCGGAAGCCATACATGCGATCGCCGTTGGTGTTCCTGGAGTAATTAACTGTCATGACATCGCTTCTCGCGGTGTTCTTGGTCGTCAAATGTTTATTGAAATGCATTTAATAGTAGAAGCACCAGACGTAGAAACAGCCCACCGCATCACCGAAGCGGTAGAAAGCCGACTCGAAGAAAATTTCCGTCCAGTCAGAATTTTAATACACGTCGAGCCACCAGCATATGAATCTAAAAAAATTAGCTTTGATTAAAATAGGACTTACGCATTTGTGACGAAAAATCAGCCTTAACGATGTAATCGCCAAGCTCCTAATGACCTAAAATCGTAGTTTGTGCGTAGGTCCTGTAATCAACAATTACCGTGCCTGTGGGGAAGTTGGGAAGTTGGGTATGGTATCTTATCTGCTTTGTAATGTCGCCAAGCTGTAAGATAGGAAATGCCCAAAATTTTACGCAGTTTATTGCATAAAATATCTCTTGAGAAAGAGGCTTTAAAAGGTTACTTACTATCTTATTAATATCATAAGTACCCAGTGCCTTTTACAAATCCCTTATGAGGCAAATTGTCAATCCTCTATGGCACCTCATTCACCTGTTTGGACGCTAACAACTGAGCAAGTCTATAAAACTCTGTCAACTTCGGCACAGGGACTTTCTGAGTCAGAAACAGCAATCAGAATCAAGCATTACGGGTTTAATGAATTACCCGAACCTGCGAGGCGATCGCTATTACTCCGCTTCATTGATCAATTGACTCATTTCATGGCACTGTTGCTCTGGGTCGCAGGTACCCTAGCTTTTATCTCTGGTACACCAGAACTCGCCTGGTCAATCTGGGCGGTGATTTGGATTAATGCCGGTTTCAGTTTTTGGCAAGAATTCCAGGCTGAACAAGCGTTAGCAGCACTCAATAAAATGTTGCCTGCCCAAGCTAAAGTCTATCGAGATGGGAAGTTATGTGAGATTGCTGTGAGGGAGATGGTGCCGGGAGATGTCATGGAGTTGGAAGAGGGCGATCGCATCTCTGCTGATGCCAGACTGGTTTCAGCACAGTCTTTGTATGTCGATGTCTCAGTGCTGACTGGAGAATCCTTGCCGGTTGCGAGATTAGCTGAACCTGTCGTTACTGAAAAGATGCGTGCGTCGGAAGCCAGCAATCTTGTTTTTGCCGGTTCTACCGTTGCCGCAGGGCGGGGATTAGCTGTAGTTTATGCTACAGGAACTCAGACTGAGTTTGGTCAGGTTGCCCACCTAACCGCAACGGTGAAGCGAGAACCCAGCACCCTGGAAGTTCAAATTAATCGGGTGGTGCATGTAATCACAGCCATCGCCCTCGGCATGGGTGTTTTGGTGTTTCTGCTGACTAATCTGCTGGTGGGTATGGGAGCCAAGGAAAGCTTCATTTTTGCGATCGGCATTATTGTAGCGTTTGTCCCAGAAGGACTGCTACCAACGGTGACTCTGGCTCTAGCAATTGGTGTCAAGCGCATGGCCAAGCGCAATGCTTTGGTGCGTCGTCTGTCGGCAGTGGAGACATTGAGTGCGACAACGGTCATCTGTACGGATAAAACTGGCACACTGACCAAGAATGAGATGACGGTGCGTCAACTCTGGATTCCGACAACTGAGATTGAAGTCACGGGAGTGGGCTACGAGCCAACCGGAGAGGTACGACTGACAAATCAGCGACAGGAGTCACAGGTAAATCTACTGTTGACAGGGGCGGCGCTCTGCTCAAACGCCCGCCTGAACCATCCAGCAGGTTCCAGTCAGTGGCAGGAGATTGGTGATCCTACGGAAGCCGCTCTCCTGGTGGCTGCTCTCAAAAAGGGATTGAATCTGGAACAATTACAGGGTCAGATGAAGAGAATTCAGGAAGTTCCCTTTGATTCGCGCCGACGGATGATGAGTGTTTTGCTACAAAAAACTGCCGATGATTCAGGTTTAGGGTTGGAGTTAGAAGGGCAATCGTCCCATGTCAAAACGCTCACGGCTCCCTATCTAATTTTTACCAAGGGGTCGCCATTGGATGTGCTGCAACACTGTCAACAGATTCTCAAGGATGGGCATATAGAACCATTATCAGCCGCAGCACGGGCAGAGGTGACTGCCGCTAATGATACATTTGCCAGTCGAGGTTATCGAGTTTTGGGCGTTGCTACCCAACAAAAACAGGAGCGCCCACCGCAAGCAGCCCAGGAACTAGAGCAAAATCTGATCTTCGTGGGGTTGGTAGCAATGATTGACCCGCCCAGACCAGAAGTGGCGGAGGCGATCGCTCGATGTCATCAAGCGGGTATCCAGGTGACGATGGTGACGGGGGATTATGGATTAACTGCAGAAGCGATCGCCCGGCGAATTGGTTTGGTTGATGGTAAAGTTAGGGTGGTTACAGGCGAAGAAATGGGTCATATCTCAGATGCCCAACTGCGTCAAATCTTGCAGCAAAAATCTGGGTTAGTCTTTGCCCGTGTGATGCCTGAACAGAAGTTAAGGCTGGTTCAAGCTTACATTGCAATGGGTCATATCGTAGCGGTGACGGGTGATGGGGTGAATGATGCTCCCGCCTTAAGATCTGCAAATATCGGTATTGCGATGGGTATGAGCGGTACGGATGTGGCGCGGGAAGCGGCTGATATTGTGCTGATTGATGATAACTTTGCCACTATCGTCAGTGCGATTGAGCAGGGACGAGCGGTATATCAAAATATTCGTAAGTTTATCACATATATTCTATCATCCAACATGGCAGAGTTTATCCCTTTCCTGGCGATGGTTTTTTTAAAGATTCCCCCAGCTTTGGTAATTCTGCAAATTTTGGCTATCGATTTGGGCACAGATATGATTCCCGCCCTGGCCTTGGGCGCAGAACAACCGGAAGCAGGGATCTTACTTCAACCACCACGCCAGAAGTCGAAACCATTACTGGATATGTCTTTATTGTTGCGTGCCTATTGCTTTCTCGGCTTGCTGGAAGGATTGGCAGGTATGACAGGTTTTCTGCTGGTTTGGTGGGCAAATGGCTACGGGATTACCGAGTTGCAGGCTATGAATTCCGCTATTCTAGCACACTCGGCGAATGCTACCCAGATGGCAATTTATCATCAAGCAACAACTGTGACACTGGCGGCGATTGTCGCTTGTCAGGATGGTAACGTTTTTGCCTGCCGCAGTGAACGCATCTCGATTTTTCCCTTGGGCTTCTTTAGCAACCGTTTGATTTGGTTAGGTATTGCTATTGAGTGGACACTGATTTTATCTATTATCTATGTCCCACCCTTACAAAAAATCTTTGCGACTGCACCCCTATCTCCGTTGCAATGGTCGATTTTGCTTGCGTGTCCACCATTGATACTAATGGCTGATGAAGTGCGAAAGCAAATTGTTCAGAGGATAGATGCGGGTCATCGGGTCTGACTCCTGAGCAAGTTAACCAATATTTGGACGCGGTTGGCGAACAACTAGGAGCAGTCAAAACTTTGCTTCAGCAAGATACCGCACTGCAAGAGCTAGCAAAGTCTCCTTTAACACTTAGTGTCATGACTCTGGCTTATCAAGGCAAAAAAGTAAAAGAACTACCTCAAACAGATTCGGTGGAAGCACGTCGTGAACACCTGTTTAATTCTTATATTGAGCGGATGTTCAAGCGAAAGGGAGTTAATCAGCAATACCCGAAAGATCTGACAGTACACTGGCTAACTTGGCTGGCGCAACACATATCTCAATCGTCTCAAACAGTTTTTCTAATTGAGCAAATACAACCGACTTGGTTGCAGTCTGATCTTGAAAGAATACTTTATAAATTTGAAATGACTCTGATTGGGATACTGGCTATCGGATTGATATTATTACTAGGTTATGGGTTAGATCATTCTTTTTATGAAATATCGAAGCTGCCAAATAACCTGAACAACCTGCCTAAGATAATATCGATGAATGCAGGAATGTGGGGGCTAGTTCTAATAATATGGGGGCTAGTTTTGTGGTTGAATTTCGGACGTGGCGAAGCAGAAATAAAAACTTTTGAAACTTTGACTTATCCTTGGAAAAAAACACAAAAACATCTGCTTAATGGCTTAATATATGGACTTAAATGGAGTCTAGTTTTGTCCCTATTTTGTGTGTTATGGTGTTATGTAGCTTGGCCAGGCAGTCAAAATTCAGATTCACGATTTAACAAGATAATCATCTTTGGACTAATTACAGGATTAATCTTAGGGCTGATTATAGGATTAATTCATGGATTGAAAGGCGCAGAAATAGAAACAAAAAATATTCCCAACCAGGGCATTTGGAGTTCTGCTAAAAATGCAGCGATAATAGCAGGATTTAGCTGGCTGATTTTGGGCTTGATTATTTTTTTTCCTCCACCGATTGGTTTGTTTCCCAAAGAGTTAAAATCAATAACTTCTGTCATAAATTGGGGACTAATTTTAGGGCTGCTTTTTGGGGGTGGAATAGCCTGCATCCAACACTTCAGCTTACGACTGCTCCTCTGGGTTGAGGGTTTTATCCCGATGAATTATGCCCGTTTCCTTAACTACGCCAGCGATCGCATTTTTCTGCAAAAAGTTGGGGGTGGTTACATCTTCGTCCATCGGATGTTGCTGGAACATTTTGCTGGGATGAAGTAAGTTTAGGTAGAGCGCGTGCGATGCTCGCTAACGAACCTCTAGAAAGTCAGAATGGCTAAGGCTAGAGCCTTCTTGAAGCTCAAAGAAGCTCACACAGAATGAGCAAAACCTAAATTTGAGGATGATTATTTGTTAACCAAACCATCAAATTCGCCATTTGCTGAAAATCTAACAAAGCTTCGCCTAACTCTTCGAGCTTAACTAGGGGGAGAGATTGAATTTGCAACAGCAGATCTGATGGTAATTGTTCCACCTTCAAACGTCTAGCTAACAGACGCACAACTAAAGCTAATTTCCCTTCAACTTGTCCTCGTAGTTCACCCTGCTCAATACCCCGCTCTTCAGCTTCTCTAATTTTTTCTAAATAAAGAGGTGATAACTGCATGATTAACTCCCGTTCTTCTGGTTCCATATTTTGTTTCGCTTCCAGAATCACCCGCAGGTTGCTAAATAGCTCCAGTGCATTTGCACGATAGGGACTATCCGCTGGTAATGCGCCTACTTCGGTAATCGCCTGGGACTGGACTTTTCCTTTTCCCAACAATCTCAACCACAGGGTTTGTGGCGTTGCTGGTAACTGGTGAATCACAATGATTCCGGTTTTTTGAAGTGGCGGTAGCAAATATACACCGCTTCCCCAACTCTCTACCTCATTTATAGCACCAAAGCCTAACAATGTTGGTGCAGCTAGGGTCGGTGTGAAAATCCATAACCAAGGTAAATCTTCATCAGCTATCTTCTGTTGCTTTTCGCGTCTAGCTTGGCGGATGATTTCTAAGTGTAAGTCATAGAGTTTCGACATACAACTGCGAATCTCTAGCGCCGTTACGGGATTACGAAATGGTTCAAATGCTGCTGAATTTGCAGCACATTGAGCCAATAAACCCAGGTCTGAAGTAGCAGATAAATTGGCATTCGGGGTAAAGTAGACATCAATTTCGCGCACTTCACTATTGAGCGTCAGCGCTGTTTTGACTTGACCGTAGGGTGACAGCAGCGACTCTAGCAAGTTCTTCGCAAATTGGTCGTGAGGAAATTGGCTCATGAACTACTGGTAATGCTCCTAACTCCTAACTCCTAATACCATTTCACCAAAACTCTGATACATATAGATTTCCCGTAAGGGCACGGCAATGCCGTGCCCCTACCAACGTATTTGTATCATACTTAAAGTAAAGCGGTATAACTCCTAACTCATAACTCCTAACTTTCACAGTACGCGCAGTAAGCTAGGAATACTATCTATCCCTTCCAGGTTACGTATTTGTTCTAAAGCTTGGCGGAAGTTCCCTTCCCGAACGTCGTGGGTGACAACTACAATTTCTGCTAGTTCTCCCTGAAAACCGGTTTGGACAATCGATTCTAAGCTTACGCCATAATTGCCAAAGCAAGTACCCAATTGACCAATCACTCCCGGTTCGTCTCTCGTCAAAAATCGGGTATAAAAGCGCGTCACAAGTTCCGCAATTGGCGCAATTTCGCAGTAATCGTGATGCCCACAAGTTAATAGGGGATTGGGGTTAGTTGTACTGGTCTTGAGGGTAGCTACTAGATTTAAGATATCCGATGATACTGCGCTAGCTGTTGCTCCAGCACCTGCACCAGGTCCAAAAAACATTACCTGACCAATGGGTTCACCTTCTACGAGAATGGCATTATACACACCGTTAATACTAGCTAAGGGGTGTGCTTTAGGTACTAAGGTGGGATGAACGCGAACCGAGAGGGGAGACGAGGGAGTAACTCGTTTGGCGATCGCTAAAAGTTTGATGACAAAGCCTAATTTTTCGGCATAGGCGATATCTGTTTTACTAACTTGCCGAATTCCCTCACAATAAACATCTTGTAGGTTAATCCGTCCGCCAAAGCCTAATGATGCGAGGATGGCAATTTTATCCCCTGCGTCTAAGCCATCGACATCAGCGGTGGGGTCAGCTTCAGCGTAACCCAATCGTTGGGCATCAGCTAACACATCGCTGAAGTTGCTGCCTTCGGTTTGCATCCGTGTCAAAATGTAATTAGTAGTACCGTTGACAATGCCAGTTATAGTATAAATACGGTTAACACTTAAAAATTGCTTTAGGGGTTGAACGACGGGGATACCACCACCCACAGCAGCTTCTAATAAGACATATACGCCGGCTTGATTAGCAGTTGTGAAAATTTCTGCCCCAAAACGGGCGATCGCCGCTTTATTGGCGGTGACAACATGCTTACCATTTCGTAGAGCTTGGAGAATCAGCGATCGCGCTGGTTCTAGTCCGCCCATCACTTCCACGACTATATCCACTTCTGGGTCATTGACAATTGACTCTAAATCTGTAGTCATGACACCCTCTGGCAGTTCTACCTCACGGGGTTTACCCTGCGATCGCACTCCCACCCGATATATTTCTATCTCTTGCAACAATGGGTGGCGTCCAGTTGTATCTTGCAACAATTTGACTGTACCCGTTCCCACAGTGCCTAATCCGAGGATTCCCAGTTTCACGCCCACAAATCTTACACCCTATTTCCGCAATAACAATTGTAGGGTGGGCAAAGCAGCCCACCCTACTAATTATCCTTTGTTCAGTTGTTTTTTGTCACTTGTCAAATGACTAATAACTAACTTAGTAGGTTTCTACGTGCCAGCGACCGGCTTTTTTGAGGTCTTTCTGGTAATCACTCCAGGTCACGCCTTCCTTAGCAGCTGCTGCTGTTAAAGCTGCATCAATACCATCTTCCATACCGCGCAAACCACAGATGTAGGTGTGGGTCTTTTCATCTTTAATTAATTGCCACAATTCATCTGCATGTTCTGCCACCCGGTCTTGGATGTACATTCTACCACCTTGGGGATTTTTCTGTTCCCGGCTGATGGCGTAAGTCAGGCGGAAGTTATCAGGATATTTTTCCTGAATTTCTTCCAATTCTTGCTTATACAGAATGTTGGGAGTGGTGGGCACACCAAATATCAGCCAAGAGAATCCATTAAACTGGTATTCTGGGTTAGCGGCTCTTTCGGCATCATTAAACATCCGCCACAGATAAGTCCGCATGGGGGCGATACCTGTTCCGGTTGCCATCATGATGACTTTAGCTTCGGGGTCTTCGGGTAATAGCATTTCTTTACCCACTGGCCCTGTGATTTTAACATCTGCTCCTACTTCGATGTGAGTTAGATAAGTTGAGCAAACACCGTAGACTGTTTCGCCGCTTTCTGGGTGCTTGTACTCCAACTGACGGACGCACAGTGATATTGTCTTGTCATCTACATCATCTCCATGACGAGTGGAGGCGATGGAGTAAAGTCTCAGCTTTTCAGGCTTGCCGTTTTTGTCCAATCCTGGGGGAATAATGCCGATACTTTGACCTTCGAGATATTTCAAATTTCCGCCGGAAAGGTCAAATTTGATGTGCTGAACAATACCAATCCCGCCTTCTTGGACTAACGCTTCATTGGAGATTACCTTACCAATAAAAGGAGCGTTGGGTCGGTAAATGTTAACAGGAACATCAGCGTGAGCATCTTTTTTGGCTTTCGCTTGAGTCATGGTGTTGCCTTCTTTATCCTTCTTCTTAAGCTGTTCTGCAGCTGATGATTGAGCGAAGCCTTCGACTTCACTGTTTCCATTCACAGGTGTGGCTTGACCATTTCCCTCACTGTTAGCAAATCCAAATGCAGCTTGACCATTAACTTGCCCTAAAGCACTTATGGTTTGAATACTAACAATTTTGCCGCCTAGGCGAGTGATACGTCGCATTTCTTGATTCATGCGGTTGTAAGGCACTCTGATGAATACACTGCCACTTTTACGAATTGGGTAGTTGGTTGTATCAGTTTCTTCGTTCTGACGCAGACCCACTACTTCGTAAACGAAGACGCGGCTACCTGATTCTGTGTTAGCAGCACCCTCAACAGCACCTTGGTTGTACATTCTTTCTACCACTCCGATCTTTACTTAACCGTTTTTGAAAAAAACCTTTCCCATCTTCAGCAAGCTTTAGTTTACCGGATTTTTGGTTCCCAAAACTGGCTACCTGGAAAAGGGGTATCATCAAGCTAATGCCTTGCTAAGTACACTCACCAAAGACATGCAGGCTGCGCCAAAACACACCTGTTCACCTTCTACGGTAGAGGATAAGTCTTTTGGAGAATGTTAATAATGAGTCAATTTAATCTTTTTTTTCGATGAACTACCACCCGAAGTGTTCGGGTAGGTTGTCATGTGTTGTACTGACACCTTAATCATACCATGTTCATGGCAATTAAAATTACCAACATATCCACCCCTAGCTCCCGACTTGAGGATGCTGAGTCGCGAATAGGGATAACACCCATTTTATCGGCTATGTGAGGACAATTGTGGTTTGGGGCGCAAGGCTTTGTCCCCCGGAAGATCATCGAACAACGCCAAAAACCGTGATTTTTCCCTGCCGTCAGGGGTCATACCCAATACTGCTAGGACAGCTTTACCAAAATTTTTGCTACAATAGAAAAAAGTCGCCATAGGGCATTGGGAGACTATAAACGGACGTGGAGAGACTGTAAGACTACCTAGTAGCGGGTTTCTGTCTTCGCGGAGCGTCAAGGAATCCTCGCTCCTTTAGGAAGAGGATGTATGTCAGTTAACGCAAAGGTAAGGACAAGGGAAAAAGGGGATAAGACATATAACACCCTCTTCCCTGTTACCTTATGGTTAAGATAGAAAACGGGAAATTATCCCGGGAATTACTAATTTTGGGAATTTTATGATGGGCAATTATTTTTTAATTGCCCATCTTTATATTTTAATCTTTTTGTGTTTAATAAGCAATTTTTTTGAGGCTTTAATTAATAAAAATATCTCATACAAAATCCGAGTGATTGCACGTGGTATTTGTAGGGGCACAGCAATGTTACCGCATGTTTGTGTGACCGTAACGGGACTTGATATAATCTATTAATCAATAAAAATTATACCAATTCAAAAAATATTTGCAACACATCAATAATCTGTAGGGGCGCAAGGCCTTGCGCCCCTACCCTATCTGTCCCATTCTTTTTTAAAATTGGTATTACATAGTAAAAAAATTGATAAATGAAAAGAATCTGGATACTTGTTAGCAAAGTTAAATATCCAGATTAAAGTGATTATTTTTGAGTTTTTGAACCAATACCAAATCCCTCACAGACTTTTCAAACATTCTCTTAACCGAACCGTATTGTATCCATTCCTAGTCTGCTACACAGCAGGGATAAAGGTGTTAGCGGCAAATGTACCAGTAAATCCGACTACCTGGGCAATAACTTCAAAGTTGCTACCGGACTCAACCAAAATAAGTTTATTTCCGTTGTAATTTGCAGTAGTTATACCACCAGGATTACTCACTTGGATTTGATCAACACCATTCTCAAAGTCGAGAATATCAGCGCGATCTTCAAATCCGACCACCTTACCGGAAAGGACACCACCAGTACCACCCGCATAAAAGTTACCACTTGTAGAACCCAGCACAAAGGTATCTGATGTGGATATTCCAAAATCTCCCTCAGACAATGCGACTCTTTGACCATTGTTCAACAGGTAGACACCACCAATTAACACGTCGTAGTCGCCAGGTTGACCGCCACCATTTAGGGTATCATTACCAAATCCACCAACGATGGTATCATTACCAGCACCTCCCAAAAGCAAGTCATTGCTACCGAGGTCATTGAGAGCAAGATTCAAATCTGCGTCAAAATTAATGCCCCAGCCACCATAACCGCCATCAAGATAATCATTGCCCACCGCTCCGTTGATGGTGTCATTACCACCACCACCAAAAACAGTGTCATTACCCGTTCCTGCAGTGATATCGTCATTACCATCAGGATTGTTAGGGTCATCACTAACTGTAATGAACTCCCCTGCAGTGTCTACGTTGGCGTAAAAGTCTCCAAAAATCAGATCGTCTCCAACACTTCCGTTGATGGTGTCGTTCCCGCTCTCCCCTACGAGAATATCAAGACCAGGGGGAAGGTTAGGATCATTGATTGGGTTTGCGTTTAGTCCATTGGAGATCCGGTCATCACCAGATCCGCCAAAAATGGTGTCATTCCCATTGCCCCCTCTAAGAGTATCATTACCGCTTGCTCCATCAAGGAAGTCATCCCCAAACCCCCCTTGTAATAAATCATTCCCTGTGCCGGCAAGGAGTACATCATTCCCAAAACCGCCATCAAGGCGATTATTACCATCGCGCTCAAAGAGGAAATCATTCCCAAAGCCACCTCTGATGCTGTCATTACCCGACCCACCATAGAGGGTATCATCATCATTACCGCCGTCAAGGATATCGTTACCACCCCCACCCCAGATAAAGTCATTACCATCGCCCCCAAAAAGTAAATCCTTGCCATCATTTGGGGTTGCGGCAGAAAAAATGGGGTTGAATGGATCAATCAGATTAAGAACAGCACCATCACCCGAAATAATGTCATTACCCTCACCTCCTGAGATATAGTCATTACCTGCCAATCCGACCAAGATGTCGTCTCCCTTACGAGCGAAGATCTGATCACCACTAGATGTACCTCTAATGGTGTCATTGTCGTTTTTTCCGTTGATGTAAGCCATATATATATATTGTTATTAGAAAACCTCAAACACAATCAATACGGGTAGGTTTTGCCTAATTTGATGCTGAAGAAAATGAAGAAGCAGAAACACTAGAGACAGGATTAGAACCAGAAGCTCTGGAAATCACACGAATATAAGAGAGAGCAAAGGAAATATTCGGTTGAATGGTTGCTAGATTGTTAACAAAAGTATCTGTGTAAGTCGAACTACCAAAAGCAGATGCTGAAAATACAGACATTGCTGTAGCACCACTGCCATTTAAATGGCAAGCAGATGTTTCGGGGATGAAATCTAAATAATCCAGATCAGAAATTATCATCGCTTCTCGATACCCCATGTAGTTTTCTTGACGCCATTAAAAAGCGAATTTGCAAATATAAATAATCTGTGTTTTTACAAAAGTATGATGCCTCCCAATAATACGTATATGATTTTTGCAAAAATTGCATTTTGTGCTAATAGCTAAAGTAAGCTAAAAGCTCACTAGGCAATCTTTTAACCCATTTCAATGAGTTTGAGCTAAAACGGCTCAAACGCTACGCAGTATTGGTATCTCGTCAGTAAGAGTTGCCCTAAGTGGGCAACTCTTTTCAAATGCTCATGAGCTTTTATTTATCTGAAAGTTGCCTGAAATAGGGCAACTTTTTAGTCTTTAACTATGCTGCTGAAGCAACGATAGTACCAGATTGGCTGGAGCTTTCTCCGCCAACCACTACTTGGGAGAATGCGGATTGAGTGTTGCTAGCTTTGCCTATTGCTTCGTTGTCGAAAGCGATAGAAGCGGAATTACCTTTTACTGTTGAGCTAACCTCGTAGGTTGCTTTCTTTGTCAGAGTATCCTTAACTGTGCTGCTGATAGAAATGTTAGCTGTATTGTTAAATGTCGCAGCCACATTCTTGGTGAAGGAATAGTTAGTACCACCAGATTTACTACCACCAAATACTTCTTCGTTGCAGATTTCTAAATAGCCTAGATCGTTGATAATCATTGGTTCTATCCTGAGAATTAACTAGTTCTTTTGGGAATTTTTTTGTGGGTGGTTTGCTTTCCATCCACATTTATACTCTAAAATATTATTTCCAATAAGTCAACACTTTTTGAGGTTTTTATTGATTAAAAAAAATTATTATTCCTGGGAAGATATTTATCTATAGCTAATATTTGTTTCCCTAAAAATGCAAAAAAAATCTAGGCAGTAAACATTTGTTTAATGCCAAGATAAATCTATCGTAATTATTTTTTATTTGTAAATTACTGGAAATTTGGGTCTATCAAAAACATGGAAACATCTAATTTAAATACTCCCTTATCTCCCCAATATCTCTCAATACGGTTCGATTAAGACTAAAAAATAAAAATGTGTAAGTTGGGTTGAGGAACCTAGCAAGATTCCGTATTCCTTCCCTACGGGACGCTGCGCGAACCCAGAAGCAAGCTACGCGGAGCCTCCCATAGGGAAGGGGGACCAAACGCAACCCAATCTTTTACGCGGTTTGTTGGGTAACGCATTACCTCAACCCAACCTACGAATATTCTTAACCGAACCGTATAACCATATCTCTTATCTTCGTGCCATTCTCCCCTTCCAATCTCTAGTTACTAGACTGCTTGAGCTAATTGTTGTTGATTGAGGTAGTAGCAATGACCTTTTTTGAGGATTAATTTTGTCGTGAGTACCACTTTCCAGCAATATGGCGAGATCTAAAACTAGAATCAAATCAGTATTGCGGACAGTAGACAGGCGATGGGCAATAATTACACTGGTGCGCCCTGGGAGAATTGTTTTGAGGTTGTTTTGAATAATACGTTCTGATTCCGAGTTTAAGTGACTTGTGGCTTCATCAAAAAGTAACAATCGGAGATTTCCAAGTATTGCAGGAGCAATGGCTAGGCGTTGGCGTTGTCCGCCCCAGAGCATTCCGCCCGCTTCACCAATTTGGGATTCGTAACCGATTGGCAGTTGCTGAATAAATTCATCTGCTCCTGCAAATCTTGCTGCCTGGATAATTTCTGCTAAAGAAGCTTCTGGGTGAGCGATGGAGATGTTTTCATGAATAGTGCCACCAAACAGGAAGGTATCTTAATCGACAAGACCTATTTGAGAGCGGAGAGGTTGCAAAGAAACACCAGAGACATCATGACGGTCTATCAAGACTTTTCCATCTGTCGCAGGGTATAAACCTAAAATTAATTTGCCCAGGGTTGTTTTTCCAGAACTACCACTGCTACCATTTGCTCTGGCTGGATTTAAAGCCAAGTTGCTGACTGATTTGTGGGATAGATCTTGACTTTGAATACCTAGTACAGTAAGGCGTAAATAAGCCCCCCATTCCAAATCGGCAAAAACTCTGCCCTATAAGCTTTTTGACTTTTGACTTTTAACTTTTAACGAATGCCTTACAGTACTAGTGCATTACTCCCTGGCCAATTAAAATTCAAAAATGGGAAAAATTTATCTGCAAAAGAAAATCATACATTATACACTTGAATAATAGACACACAATCAGGTAACTGTTGCCGGCCACACTAGTTGTGGGTGGTAAGCGGATGCCTTTTAAAATCACTAATTAAATCATCAGCATGATTGACGAAGCACCAGATTATTCCTGACAGTAAACCTTGTATAGAATAACCCCCTTCTGTTAAAATCAAATATACCACTAGGATTAAATACTTACCAGCAACGAATTTAGATTGGGCGGACGAGTAACAACTATTACGTGGTTGTATACACGACTGACTTCTTATTAGAGCTGTGGGTAGCAAGAACGCAGGAAGAACCAATCAGGTAAAATCCTGGCTTCAAAATCTGCTGTGTGAAAAATTATTGATTGACACAACTTTAGTATTTAGAGGAGATTTATGACAAGTAAGCCGGAACGCGTGGTACTGATTGGAGTAGCCGGAGACTCCGGGTGCGGTAAATCTACGTTTTTGCGTCGTTTGATAGATTTATTTGGTGAAGATTTAATGACGGTCATCTGTTTAGATGACTATCACTCTCTGGATCGTAAACAGCGCAAAGAAACTGGGATAACAGCACTAGACCCCAGGGCGAACAATTTTGACCTGATGTATGAGCAAATTCAAGCACTCAAGAATGGTCAAGCGATTGATAAGCCAATTTATAACCACGAAACTGGCTTGATTGATCCACCAGAGCGGATCGAACCAAATCATATTGTAGTTGTGGAAGGGCTGCATCCTTTATATGATGAACGGGTGCGAGCGCTAATCGATTTCAGTGTCTATTTCGACATCAGCGATGAAGTCAAAATTGCCTGGAAAATTCAGCGAGATATGGCTGAACGCGGTCATCGCTATGAAGATGTGTTAGCGCAAATCAATTCCCGTAAGCCTGATTTTGAAAAGTATATTGAACCACAAAGAGAATTTGCTGATGTGGTTCTGCAAGTATTGCCAACTAACTTAATCAAAAACGATACAGAGCGCAAAGTCCTGCGGGTACGTATGCTGCAAAGAGAAGGGAAGGAAGGCTTTGACCCAAGTTACCTCTTTGATGAAGGGTCAACAATTACCTGGACTCCTTGCGGACGTAAGCTGACTTGTTCTTACCCTGGTATGCAGCTGTACTATGGTTCAGATGTTTACTATGGTCGCTACGTTTCAGTATTAGAGGTGGATGGTCAATTTGACAACCTAGAAGAAGTGATTTACATCGAAACCCATCTCAGCAAAACATCTACTAAATACCAGGGTGAGTTGACTCACTTGTTACTTCAGCACCGTGAATATCCCGGTTCCAACAATGGAACTGGATTTTTCCAAGTGCTTACAGGTTTGAAAATGCGAGCCGCTTATGAGAGGTTGACAACACAGGAAGCTAAGTTAGCAGTTCAAGTTTAAAGCAGCAGTTTTTGTGTCAAATCTTTGGGGGGTACTTCAGGGTATCCCCTTTTTTGTGTTGTTGAAAACATTTTCGTCAAGAGTCAAGGGTCAAGAGTCAATTGAGGAGATTTTAATAGTTTTTGAGAAGATATGAAAACACTTACTAATGTTTGTGTAATTATTGTTATGATTTCATAAATTAGAGTAACTGAACTAAATAACCACATTTAGCCAGTGAAAATACTTTAAAAGGAGGAAATTCCTTTGTCTCGTCGATATCTATTCACCTCCGAGTCAGTCACCGAAGGTCATCCAGATAAAATCTGCGATCAGATTTCTGATACGATTCTGGATGCCTTGCTGACACAAGATCCCACTAGCCGTGTCGCGGCTGAAGTGGTAGTCAATACTGGCTTGGTGCTAATCACAGGCGAAATTACCACCAAAGCCAATGTGAATTTCGTCAATCTGGCTCGCAAGAAAATTGCTGAAATTGGCTATACCAATGCTGATAACGGCTTTTCTGCTAACAGCACCAGCGTTTTGGTAGCTTTGGACGAACAATCACCTGATATCGCCCAAGGTGTTAACACCGCCCAAGAAACCCGCGAACAGGATAGTGAAGAACTATTCGACAAAATTGGTGCAGGTGATCAAGGTATAATGTTTGGCTTTGCCAGCAACGAAACACCAGAACTGATGCCCTTACCCATCAGTCTAGCGCACCGCATCGCTCGCCGACTAGCAGCAGTCCGAAAGACAGGTGATTTACCCTACCTACGTCCCGATGGTAAAACCCAAGTCACCGTCATCTATGAAGATGGCCGTCCTGTAGGCATTGATACCATCCTGATTTCCACCCAGCATACAGCTAGTATTGGAGAAATCACAGATGAAGTGCAGGTGCAGGCCAAAATTAAGGAAGACCTCTGGTCAGCAGTGGTCGAACCTGTGTTTGGCGATTTGGAAGTGAAGCCGGATGAGCAAACAAGGTTTTTAGTCAACCCCACTGGCAAATTTGTCATTGGTGGTCCCCAGGGAGACTCTGGTCTAACTGGTAGAAAAATCATTGTTGATACCTACGGTGGCTACTCACGACATGGTGGGGGCGCTTTCTCCGGTAAAGACCCCACAAAGGTAGACCGTTCTGCAGCTTATGCGGCTCGCTATGTGGCAAAAAATATTGTCGCTGCAGGGCTAGCAGACAAAGTGGAAATCCAGCTATCCTATGCTATCGGCGTAGCGCGACCAACCAGTATTCTGGTAGATACCTTTGGAACTGGTAAAGTAGATGAAGACACCTTGCTGAATTTAATTAATCAGCACTTTGAGCTTCGTCCGGCGGGGATTATCCATAGCTTCAACTTACGTAACTTACCAAGTGAACGAGGCGGACGTTTTTATCAGGACGTCGCGGCTTACGGTCATTTTGGGCGGAGTGATTTAGACTTGCCTTGGGAGCAAACCGATAAGGCAGAATTGTTGAAGCAAGCCGTCAACGATTCACTTTCGCAAGCGATCGCTTAGACTCTAATTTAACAGTAGGGGCGCAAGGCCTTGCGCCCTTACAACACCTTTGAGTTTGGATTCAGGGACTTGCAAATACAGTTCACAGGTGTTATAGCATTTCACCAAAACTCTGATACATATAGAAGCCAGTAGGGGCACGGCATTGCCGTGCCCCTACCAACGTATTTGTATCATACTTAAAGTGAAACGGTATTAGTGGTCATTTGTTATTGGTAAGGACTTATAGTATTTTTACCTAAATTAAACCGCGTCTGTCGTAATTTTGAGGTGTATTTGCAGCCTAAGACCTATTCTCCGGGCACATTAGTATGGAGAGTAGAATGCCAAAAATCTGTGGTTGATCACGAAAAACTCAAGTCTGACGCACCCTACAGATTTGTTTGTCGGCATCAAATTTTTGTGTCACGATGAATATCTAAACCACTGAAAGAAATATATATAATAGAGTCTCATGAGAAACGCACCCCCAACCCCCTAAGCGTAAGCGAGGAGGGGGTATCATGTACTTCGTTTGATTAGGAAAAGTTAGAATCTAGGTATTAATTCAGTCATGGGAGTGATGCTACGGGTGAAACTTGGTGATTTTGGCGGGAGGGTAAGCACATTTGTGAGATGCAAACTCAAAAGCCAACCCCTATTGACAGTAGTTCAGAAAGCAAAATAGTGTCAGCAGAAGAGCCATCGACAGACGAACTCCCGACTATAGAATTTCCTTCACGCGGGAAACTCAAAGCTAGTTCTTGGCGTATCCATCAAAAAATTGGCTATGGATACTTTGTGGCTATTGGGATTGGGTTTTTTGGCTCATTGACTGGGTTGGTCATGGCCAACTACTATCGGGGAAGAGAAATTAGGCAATTAAATCAAGCCCATGAGCAAGGACAACTACTAATAAATTATAAAGATGCGGTAGTAGGGACGCAATTGCATAGCTCTAACTTAGTGGCTGTATTAGACAACTCACAACAACTGGAAATCAAGAAAGCCGAATTTATCAAGAGTTTTGAGAAAGCTAAAAAATTGGATCAAAAAATTACTAATTTTATTGATAGTAAACCAAGGACATTAGCTGCTACAAGTTCTACTTTGCAGACTTTATTGCAGAATTATGGAACTACTTTAAAATCCTATACTAACCAAATAGAAGCAGTATTGGCAGAAATTGACTACCAGAAAATGCAGCCGCAGCAGATGGCTACAGCCAGAGGAAAATTGTTGGAAATTATGCGTGGTGAAACAGCCATGCAACTGGATCAACTTTCGCAAAAATTGAGCAACATTCTGCAAAATGCTGAAGAACAAGAGCAGCAAAGGACAGAAGCATTTGAGCAGGCAAAAGGAGTTGAGCGATTAATTGTGATCGCGAGTATGCTGGTATCTGTGGCGATCGCAGCTATTGTAGCATGGCGGACGAGTCGGGCGATCGCCGAACCAGTGATCACTGTCACCCAAGTAGCTGAACAGGTGGCGAGAAAATCTAATTTCGATTTGCGAGCGCCCATTACCACAGAAGATGAAATTGGGTTATTAGCTAAATCTTTGAATCGTTTAATTGAACGAGTATCTGAGCGGACTAAAGAACTACAACAAGCTAAAGAATTAGCCGAAGCCGCTAGCCAAGCAAAAAGTATTTTCTTGGCCAATGTTAGTCACGAATTACGTACACCTTTAAATGCTGTTATTGGCTTGAGCCAACTGCTGGAAGACGATGCTACAGATTTGGACTTATCTCTAGATTTTATCACAGATCTAGAAACAATCAACTCAGCCGGTAAACATCTACTAGAACTAATTAACGATATCCTCGACTTGTCAAAAATTGAAGCGGGGAAAATGAATCTCTACCCAGAGACATTTGAGATTGGGATGCTGATTAATAATATTGTCCTCACAGTCAAGCCTGCTATCGAAAAAAATAGCAATGTTTTAGAAATAGATTGTGATGACCAACTGGGAACAATGTACGCCGATCAAACTCGGATGCGGCAAGTTTTATTAAATCTGTTGAGTAATGCTGCCAAGTTTACCACTAACGGTAAGATAACGCTAACAGTGCGGAGCGAAAAACAAGAATTAGTATTAGACGCTCCTTTTGGGATTATTACTTTCACCGTTACTGATACGGGAATTGGGATGTCGCAGAGTCAACAACAGCAGTTATTTCAACCCTTCATTCAAGGGGATAATTCAACTACAAAAAAGTATGGCGGTACAGGATTGGGTTTAGCAATTAGCCGCCATTTTTGCGAGATGATGGGTGGGGAAATTATTGTTAAAAGTCAGCCGGGAGTAGGTTCTACTTTTATTGTTCGCCTACCACTGACTGTGCAAGATTAAAAATTGATGGTAAGTAGGTGGTCTATTGAACAATACTGGCTTTCTTTGTCATTTGTCATTGGTCATTTGTCATTGGTCATTTGTCATTGGTCATTGGTCATTGGTAAGCATTTGGGGCATATTTATGTTTCGTAATATAGTTTTGTTTTTTCGCGCCGACTTATATCATGTCCGTTTATATGAGCGTAATAAAATATTCTGTAGAGACGTTACATGTAACGTCTCTACATTGCGGGTATTATGGGTAAGCTCCCGGACATGATATTACTTAGTCAAGCCCGTCGCAACCCCGCACCGCGCAATATCGCCAGCAACGCCGCATCCCTAACACCCTGGCGAGAACCCGTAAAATTACTACTGTATTTAGTACCGTTTTATATTATACTACAATAGTTCTCTTTGGTTTAAGATTATTAAAATGTATTTTTAATTGGGACTTGCAACGAGTGAGTTAGCATGAGATGGAATTAGATGAACTCAGTATCTAAGAATTGGCAATTACAGTATTTTTTTTCGTTTTATAGCAATTTTTCGGGGCTGCGACCCTGTTTGAGTTCTGGTGGTAATAAATGTCAACAGAGTAAGAATGTAGTATTTACCACATTAAGCCAAGTTTTAATTTGGGGAATTTACACTTGCTGTTCGACAGTTTTATGTATTTGGTAATGATGTGAATTTAATGATTGGTATGAGTGAATTGGTATGGATGAATTGACAGAAAAGTTAACGAAAATATTTCAGATAATAAACGAATTGCTAAAATTTGCAGAAGCAAAAAATGCTATTCTTCTTGGTTTTTCTGGAGCAGGTATAGCAGCAACATTAACTTACTTAAGTGCCGCATCAAATATACCTAAATCCATACATATAGGTTTTCTAATAACTACGTTTTTTTTATGTCTTTGCTCATTAGTTTGCTCATTATCTTTTCTCCCCAAAACAAATCTTGAACATATTGTATGGAAGAGAAGTAAACCCAAGGTAAATTACAAACTAAAAATCAACGATGATGACAATTTTTATTATTTCGGTTCTTGCGTACTTAGCGTGCTAAATATGTTGAAAAATAAGCTTGAACTCCTTGCTGGGATAAGATGACAGCCATTATTTACTGCCTTTTAGGTCTGATGATTAAAATTTTGGCTATAAGCGCCTGTAAGCCTTGATTTTAAAACAAAGTTATCGACTGTAATTAAAAATTTAGCACGTTAAGTACGCAAGAACCAGAACTACAAGAAGTAGTCGCCGATGCCGAAATCGGTCGCAGGTTCGCCGATAAATTGGTAAAAGTGTATCTCAAAAATGGTCAAGAACAGTGGGTGTTAATCCATGTCGAGGTGCAGTCTCAAGAAGATTCAGACTTTGCGGCAAGAATGTATACTTATAATTATCGCATCTACGATAGATATAAAAAAACCGTAGTCTCCCTGGCGATTCTGGGAGATGAAAGAGCAACTTGGCGCCCGCAACAATTTGGTTATAGTCTGTTTGGCTGTAAGTTGGATTTCCAATTTCCCATTATTAAATTGGTAGACTATCAGCAACGGTTATCGGAACTAGAAAACGACAGTAACCCATTCGCGACGATAGTGATGGCACACTTGGCTGCACTTAATACCCGTAATGACCGGAACAATCGTAAAGAGCAAAAATTGGCTTTGGTACAAAGGTTGTATGAAAAAGGATTTGCGGAGCAGGATGTTTTGAATTTAATCGCTTTCGTGGATTGGATGTTGACTTTACCACCCAATTTAGAAGCAGAGTTTAAACTAGAAATACAACAACTTGAGGCGGGACGACGTATGAAATATGTAACTTCTTTCGAGCGGAGTGGGATTGAAATTGGTAAGCAACAAGAAGCATTGTCATTCGTAACACGGCTACTAAATCGTCGTCTAGGAAATATTGATGACACATTGCTTGAGCAGGTGCGCTCTTTAAGCATTGAAGAGTTGGAAGCATTAGGTGAGGCTTTGCTTGATTTTACCTCGGTTAGTAATTTAACTAATTGGTTATCAGGAAGACAACAAAATTCATAGTCTTACTCCCTTTGGGCTAGAAGATTACCGTTCGTTGTATGAAAAAGGACTTGCGGAGCAGGATGTTTTGAATTTAATCGCTTTCGTGGATTGGATGTTGACTTTACCACCCAATTTAGAAGCAGAGTTTAAACTAGAAATACAACAACTTGAGGCGAGACGACGTATGAAATATGTAACTTCTTTCGAGCGGAGTGCTAGGCTACAAGAAGCATTATCATTGCTGACACGGCAACTAAATCGTCGTCTAGGAAATATTGATGACACATTACTTGAGCAGGTGCGTTCTTTAACCATTGAAGAGTTGGAAGCATTAGGTGAGGATTTGCTTGATTTTACCTCGGTTAGTGATTTAACTAATTGGTTATCAGAAAGGCAACAAAATTAATATTCTTAAAATATTTGTAGGTTGGGTTGAATGTAGACACCAGAAGGGTAGTGAAACCCAAAATTTTCGCGAGTTTGTTGGGTTACTCTTCGAGAAGTCCCTTCGGGTCTACGTTTCTTTAAAGACAAGGGTTTTAACAGTCTCATAGTAAGGTGTACTTTTGAGAGCTTTAAGATCCTTAATAAAGCTGGGTAGATACTGGGTAATCACTCTTGTTGTAGTTGTGCTAATGCTTCATCAATATTTAGAGGTATTTCATGTTCTACTTCCTTCATCGCTAAGATGAGTCCTTCATCCTCAATAGCTTCCAGCAAGCGGAGATAGTCATGAAAATCTATGACTACTTTACGAATATTACCTTCAATATCGGTAATTAGTTCTTGAGCAAAAGGGTATTTATCAGCTTGCATCTGGGTTTTAGTGTTCCTAATCATACTACGACTTTAACGTTATTCAGATTAAAGAACAATACAGTTCAGTTAAGGAAAATTGTCGTAGGGGCACGGCACGAATAAAATTGTCATTATGAAAAAAAGATTTTGGATGCCGTGCCCCTACACTGTATACCATTTGAGTCTAACTGAACTGTATTGGATTAAAGAAGCTGATCTATTTACCGGAAAATAGCTGTAACATAAAATAATATACGTTAATTGCGATACTCTCAAAAGAAGCGATTCTTTTTCCAGTCGCCTGGGCTATCCATGACTACAACTATTGACTTCCTCAGCCACCTTAACCCCAGCCAACGTCAAGCCGTGGAACACCACTGCGGCCCGTTGCTAGTTGTTGCTGGTGCTGGTTCCGGTAAAACACGAGCGCTAACTTATCGGATTGCTAACCTGATTCTAAAACACCGTGTCGCTCCCGAAAATATTCTGGCTGTCACCTTCACCAATAAAGCCGCAAAGGAGATGAAGGAACGGATTCAAAGGATATTTGCAGAACAGTTGGCGATGAATGAACATGGTCAGCGGTTTGATTTGTTGACAGAATACCAACAAATGCAACTGCGATCGCAAGTCTATCGTACTACTATCAAAGATTTGTGGTGTGGCACTTTCCACAGTCTGTTTTCTCGCGTTCTCCGCTTTGATATTGAGAAATATCAAGACGAAAAAGGACGGCGGTGGAATAAAAATTTCTCGATTTTTGATGATTCAGATTCTCAAAGCTTGGTCAAAGAAATCGTTACAAAACAGCTAAACCTGGACGATAAAAAATTTGAACCCCGTTCTGTCCGCTATGCTATCAGTAACGCTAAAAACCAAGGTTTATCCCCGTCAGAATTTGAGCGAGAACAACCAAATTATCGCGGTAGGGTAATTTCTGAAGTCTACAATTCTTATCAAGATAGACTAGCACAAAATAATGCTCTTGATTTTGATGACTTAATTTTGGTGCCGGTGAGACTATTTCAACAAAATGAGCAGGTATTAGCTTATTGGCACCGCAAGTTTTCCCATATTCTAGTTGATGAATATCAGGACACCAACCGCACCCAGTACGACTTGATCCGTTTGTTGGTGACGAATGGTGAAGATAACAAGAGTGAGTGGGAATGGGGAAATCGGTCGGTGTTTGTGGTGGGTGATGCTGACCAATCAATTTACAGCTTTAGAATGGCTGATTTCACCATTTTGTTAGAATTTCAGGAAGATTTTGGCGATGGTTTGCCAGATGACGATACTCGCACAATGGTAAAATTAGAAGAAAACTATCGCTCTTGTGAAAATATTCTGCAAGCGGCTAATGAGTTAATAGAAAATAACACAGAACGTATTGATAAAGTCCTCAAGCCGACAAGGGGACCTGGTGAACAAATTTATTGTCACAAAGCTGATGATGAACTGGAGGAAGCGGAGTTTGTCTTTAATCAAATTCGCACTTTAGAAAACGAAAACCCCGAATTAAATTGGGGAAGTTTTGCCATTCTTTATCGTACCAACGCCCAATCACGCCCCTTTGAAGAATTGTTGGTAAGAAATCAAATTCCTTACACGGTTGTGGGGGGAATGAGATTTTATGACCGCAAAGAAATTAAAGATGTCATAGCTTATTTAAGAGCGATCGCCAATCCCGCTGATACAGTCAGTTTATTAAGAGTTATTAACATTCCCCGCCGTGGTATCGGGAAAACCACCATTGATGCTTTGGTGAACGCCTCCCAGCAATTAGGTGTCACCCTGTGGGAAATACTCAGCGATGAGACATCGGTTAATACCTTGGCTGGACGTGCCACCAAAGCTGTAAATGGCTTTGCTAAGATGATTAGCCACTGGAAAGACCAAATGGCAACGCTTCCAGGTTCCGAGGTTTTGGATGGACTGCTAGAAGAGTCTGGTTATATTCAAGACTTGCAAAATCAGGGAACAGATGAAGCTGAAGACCGCATCGCCAACGTCAAAGAACTGTACAACGCTGTATTACAATTCCAAGAAGAGAATGAAGATGTCTCCTTGCAAGCGTTCCTGCAAAGTGCTGCTCTGAGTTCTGATTTAGATAACTTGAAAGAAGGGCAAGCAGCAGTATCTTTGATGACCTTACACGCTTCCAAAGGTCTGGAATTTCCCGTAGTTTATTTGGTGGGTTTAGAACAGGGACTATTTCCTAACTACCGTTCGCTGAATGACCCCGCATCCTTGGAAGAAGAACGCCGCCTGTGTTACGTGGGAATTACTCGCGCCAAAGAGCGGTTATTTATATCACACGCCAGAGAGCGCCGTTTGTATGGTTCGCGGGAACCCGCCATGCGATCGCAATTTCTCGACGAATTACCAGAAGAGTTATTAACTACTGGACGCAAGACTCGCCAAACTTATACCAAAGTTGCATCCGCAAATAGTGGTAAGGAAAATTGGCAAGTTGGGGATAGAGTATTACATAAAACTTTTGGACTTGGTGAAATTACACACGTTTTTGGTGAAGGGAATAAGATATCTGTGGCTGTTAAATTTGCTAGTTTGGGACAAAAAATTGTTGACCCCAGGGTAGCGCAGTTGCAAAAAGTGGAGTGATATAATACTAACCGAGCAGTATTGAACTCTATCCTACTCAACCAAACTGATAAGCTTGATAATCACTTGAAATTCAAGACAGTGACTACAGGCGATCGCCCTGATTTGATATAATAATAGCAAATACTATCAACAAGTCTTGACTATGCTTCTTAGCGAAGAAATCACAATTAAAGTTAGTCCTAACGTTGCTCAAGCCTATCAAAAAGCAACAGAACGTAAAAAGCAATCTTTGGTAACACTGGTTAGTTTATTTTTAAGAGAGGATATAAATGAGGAAGTTGATTTTCTCGGTAAATTGATGGATGAAATTAGTGATAGAGCAGTTTCCAGAGGCTTGACACCAGAAATTTTGGAGACAATTTTGCATGAAGAATCCCCCTAACTATGTGTTAGATACCAATATTGTTGTTAGTGCTTTGTTGTTTAAAAATAGTCAACCGCGTCAAGCCTTAGATAAAGCTAGACATCAAGGAACTATTCTGATGTCTCAATCTATTTGGCAAGAAATAATAGAGGTTTTAACAAGACCAAAGTTTGAAAAGTATGTTACTGCAATTGAGAGAGATTTATTTCTAGGTTGGTTGACTGAATCACTTAATTTTATTGAAATTAGCAAGACTATTGTTGCTTGTCGAGATGCTAAAGATGATAAAATTTGGTTCTTGCGTACTTAGCGTGCTTAATTATTAATTAAAGTCTATAAATTTGCTTTAAAAGTAAGGCTTACAGGCGTTCATAATTTAATTTTTAGCATATGATATAAAATACAGAAAATAATGGCTATTATCTTAGCTCTGCAAGGGTTTCAAGCGGATTATTTAATAAATTCAGCACGCTAAGTACGGAAGAGCCGCATTTTTAAGCAGCCAAGTTACTGATAAAGATTCATGTAAAATAGTAATTTCGTTGGATGTTTCGTCACAGTAGTTTTTAATATCTTGTTCGTTGAAATCACGTATTTTACTGTCCTGCTCTGTAAATAATCTTGATTGGCTTCTATCACCATATAGATTAACGTGACCGTAGATATCACCTTGAATATTGATATTACTTCCCAGAATATTTATGGACTGGTTTGCTGGCGCAGAAATATTCTCATTTGGTACAATCCTACCGATAAGCTGTGACAAAAGAATAGCGAGACAATCCAGAATACTTGATTTTCCGACGCCATTAATCCCAATAAGTACCGTTGGAGTCGTTTCATCGAATTCCAGGGTCAAATCGCCGATTCCTCGGAACGCTTGCATTTTCAGGCGCTTGACTTTCATATTGATGGACAATACCCAGCGTATAGCTTTTAAATTATTTTACAGCACCAAGGCATTAATTGCAGCAAAATCCTTTTAACCCATTTCAATGGGTTGAAGCTTTAAGCTAGAAAACAACTACGGCTCTTAACCGAACCGTATTGGGGAGGTGAGGTTCTAGAAATTTAAAATATCTAATGATGCTTCAATTTCTAAATCTAAAATTCTGGCGCGTGTATCTTGATGTTCCTCTATTTTGCCTTCTTTCCAATACAAGTCTGCTGCTTTTTGAAAATCCTCAATTGTCCCTTGCTTATCTCCTAGTGCAAATCGAGCATTACCACGGTTATAATAAGCTTCAACATAATGAGAATTTATCTTAATAGCTTGAGTGTAATCGGCAATTGCATCCGCGTATCTCTCTATGTCATAATGAGCATTGCCCCGGTGGTAATAAGCATCGGCATAATTAGGATTTATCTTAATAGCTTGAGTGTAATCGGCAATTGCACCGTCATAATCGCTGAATTCTGCACAAGCATTACCACGATTTTTATAAGCAACGGCGTCATAAGGAGCAATCTTGATCTGAGTAACTTTCGGCTGTTCTTTGATTAAATAACGCGCCATACCACTGTGTTTGTCACCAATTGCATAATTGGGATTAATTTTGATTGCTTGAGTGTAATCTTCAATTGCTCCTTGGTTATCGCCTATATGAGAACGAGCATCAGCACGATTGATATACACAATAGCCACATAGGGATTAATTCTGATTGCTTGATTGTAATCCTCAATGGCTGCTTCGTAATCTCCTAGTTGATAACGAGCTAAACCTCTTTTGCTATAAGCTTTAGCATCATTAAAATTAATTTTTATCGCCTGATTATAATCTTCAATTGCTTGTTCATAATCGCCTATTTCATAATGCACTAAAGCACGTTTATAATAAATTTCGGCATCATCAGGTTCAAGTTTTAATGCTTGGTTATAATTGGTAATTGCAGCAGCAAATTCACCTCTAGCAAAACATTCATCACCCAATTTAATATAAAATAGATTAATATCGGTATCCGTGGAGAGTAGAGATTGATTTTTTGCAGGAGAGAATAAGGGTTTAATTAAGTTATTTTTGGTTAACTGAGGTGTGATTTCTGGCTTAGGTTGATATTTGTCTAGCCTAGATAGTTGACGATGAGAGTTATATTTAGAAGCTTGTAACTGTTCTAGATAACACCATAATCCCCCACCATAAAGCAATTGTTCTATCCCAAAAGAGATTCTACCAGTTCTGAGTTTAATCATTTGGGTGGGGAGAAAGCCCGCCAAAAATAGGTGATATTCAGGTTGTGCTTCACTGACATCTTCTTGAATCAAAATGCAGACCACAACAGCATTTTTTTCGACTTCTTCTTTACTCAGTGACCATCTAACTTTATCAATAGTACCATGACGAGATTTGACTTCAACGCCAATCGATGGTTCAGCGGTCAGCGTAAAATCAATCTTACCATCACCGCCAAATCGTTTTTCATAATCGACTTCGGTAATAAAATCAGCTAACCGTTCTTTCACAACTTCCTCACCTAATTTACCTTTGAGGTTGTTGATAAAAACGTCACGTACTGGCGAAGTGCGCTTATACTTTTCGGCCATATCCCAGCAAAATTCCCGTAGTGCCTTTAATCTTTCTCCAGAGATTATAGTCAGTTCGCTATAATGACCTTCTGTTTCACAATGAAGCAGGCAACTATTTGATAACCTCTTAATAAAATCAGACTGTAGCGATCGCAGTAACGTTATCCAGTCCATATGAACTACCCACAGTTGGCTCCGCCTGAACTGTGGGTTTCTACATCCCTCAGTTCGTTATTAGCGGAGACTTCCACAGATTTTTGACGCTTCTTCGCCCCTAGTTGCTTCATGCTTCCCGCTTGCTTACGCGCCTTGGTGCATGAAGTAGAGCCAGACGACTCTGCGTCTACGAGGCTAGTTCCTAACCCCGGTAGAGTGCCTTTTGCCCAGTAAAGCATTACTTCAGCAGCAGCAAGGTCTCGATCTTGAACGTACCTACAAACACCACACTCATGAACTCTGATATCGAGTGTTTTCTTGTGCTGGTGTCCACATTTAGGGCAGGTTTGAGAAGGCTTTACCTTCTTAGTTGGAACCTCTATAAATAATCCACCAATCTGCTCAACTTTGTATTTGATGGCACTACGTAGCATCCCAAAACCCACATCCAGAATCGATTTGTTTAGACCTGCTTTTTGCTTTTTCCGCTTGCCTTTTTTAGCAATACTTATCATATTTCTGACTTCTAGTTTTTCCGTGGCAACAAAGCTATTACCGCTGACTATTTCTGCTGCAACTTGATGTACCCAATTTTGACGCTGGTTAGCAACTTTACGAGTTAGTTTACTAACTTTGTTTTGGGCTTTTTTCCATCTTCTAGAAGCCTTAATCTTTTTCTTCCTATTTGGTGCGCGTTTGCGTCTCTTCTCCTTAGAAGATTTTTTGATTTTGGGTTCAGCCTGTCTCAAAAACTTAGGAGCATCAAATTGCTGATGTTTTTCCCCATCAGTGATTGATAATGCTGACTTACAGCCTAAATCAATACCAATCGCACCAGTTGGTAAAACCTCTGGCTTGAGCGCTTGATCTAAAACATCGACGGTAATAGATGCGTACCATTTGCCGTTACGAAAAACGATTGTGCAAGTAGTGGGAACTCCCCAATACTTAGCCTGTCCACGCATCTGAATCCGACCAATTTTAGATAAGTTGAGATACCCATTATCACCGTTAGACTCAACAGAATATCCAGTTTTAGCCGGATATGTCCATCCAGAATAATTGCGAATTGATTTGAACCTTGGGCGTTTTCCTAATCCTTTGAACCAACGTTCAAAAGCAAAATCAACACGCTTCAAGGTTGCCTGTAAAGCTTGGGAGTTAATTGTTTTGTACTCAGTCCAGACTTCTTTAAAATCTGGCAAACAATTCTGTTGCTCAAAATAATCAACCCGATGATTGAATTTTTGATATTGAGTAAACCTGTTATTAACTGCGGCATTGTAGAGGTCTTTGTGCAACTTTCGGTGATATCGCAAAGATTGCTCTACTTGCTTATTTGGATATAACCGGAAAGTCATTCGCCTCGTAGCCACTTTGTTTCTCTTGCCTCTCATTTCTCTTTACCCTATAATATTACTATTGACCTGTACGGTTGTCAAATGATTTCTAGAAAAGGTTCGCACTCGGTTTTTTCGGTTCACCTGCACCTTGTATTCGTCACCAAGTATAGGCGCAAAGTAATAACCGCCCCGATACTGGAACGGTTACAAGAAATATTTGCTAACGTCTGCATAAAAACTAAGTGCCAACTGATTGAGTTTTCTGGAGAGCCTGACCACGTTCATTTATTGGTAGACTTCCATCCTGACAACAATTTATCTGTGCTTGTTGGTAGCCTAAAATCGGCTTCTAGCAGGGTTATACAGAAAGAATTTGCAGAGCATTTATCCACTTTCTATAACAAACCAGTCCTTTGGTCTAGTTCTTATTATGTTGCTTCGACCGGAGGCGCACCGATTGAAAGAGTAAAGCAATATATAAAATCTCAAGAAGTACCTGTAGAATAGGTGGGTATTCGTCATACGTACCACTTCCTTATCAACCTTGCGGTTGATATCGGTCGGGTACGCAATCCTCATCCCCCGCTCCCTATCCCTACCCTACTAAGAGTTGAGGGTGGGGACTTCCGCGTAATGTTAAATTTCTGCGAGTCTTTTGATGAGATTATTTTACGCAAATTTCTGCCCGACGTAAACCATTAGATATAGAACTGACTACACCCTACGGACTTCCAAGCAAAAAAAATATCTAACTTGTAGGGTGCGTCAGTACCAGTTATCTCTTGCTATTGGGAAATTTTCTGGCTTCTGACGCACCCTACGGACTCAAATTGGTAGTCCCTTACCAACAATATAAAGTTTCACGGGTATCCCGTCCTGTCGTGGGATTTGTGCCTTTAGCAACCTGACACAAGTTTTTTTGTTGATCGCGACGCAGCAGCACATCAGTAAAATCCGCTCCATCAATTATCGCACCATCAAATTTGGCGTTAGCAACAAACGCACCTTCTAACACCGCATTTGTCAAATTTGTTTTGATCAGGCGAGCTAAGTCTAAAGTAGCATTTGTGAGATTAGCTCCCTCAAAATTGGCTGACTCCAGATTAGCCGCAAAGAATCTAACACCTCTCAAGTTAGCATGATTGAAGTTACTCTGGCGAAGATTAGCTTTGGTAAAACTGGAGTCTGTTAAATCACGTCCTGAGAAATCAGCCCCAATCAAAATTTCTTTATTGTATTCCAGAGCAAAAGCTGTGGAAGCAAAACCTAGGGTTGTTGTGATGCAAACTACTGCCAGGAGCAATACACTAAGTATATTTGCCCAAAGTCTAAGACTTAATTTAGAATTCATATTATTTTTTGTTGACTAATGGCGAATCCTCCTGCATCTCATTATCCCGATATTGGTGAATTAGGTGAAGACCTCGTAGCAAAATGGCTAGAATCTACAGGTTGGGTGATTCTCTATCGTCGGTTTTCTTGTCGGTGGGGTGAAATCGATATTATTGCTCAGTATGATGGGGTATCAGGACCTGAAAATAACTCCCAGTCTTGTATTCAGTACCCTACCTTGGCATTTGTGGAAGTTAAAACTCGTAGTTCAGGGAATTGGGATGCTGGGGGAAGAAGCGCAATTACGCCACAAAAGCAAGCAAAAATTTGTAATACAGCCCAGATATTTTTAGCTGACTACCCTCACAAGGCAGATTACCCATGCCGATTTGACGTTGCTATTGTCTACTGTCAAAAGTTATCAAAAAACCACAGGAGTGTCAAATTTATCCAAGAAGCCCTAGCTAGTTCCTTAGTAGCTGGTTACGAGTTCCAACTACAAGAATATATTCCCGCTGCTTTCGACTTTGTTGATCCTAATGCTTAACCAATGACCAATGACCAATGACCAATGACAAAGAGTAATGAGTAATGAGTAATTAGTAATGAGTAATGAGTAATGAGTAATGAGTAATGAGTAATTAGTAATGAGTAATGAGTAATTAGTAATGAGTAATTAGTAATGAGTAATTAGTAATGAGTAATGAGTAATTAGTAATGAGTAATTAGTAATGAGTAATGAGTAATGAGTAATGAGTAATGAGTAATTAGTAATGAGTAATGAGTAATGAGTAATGAGTAATTAGTAATGAGTAATTAGTAATGAGTAATGAGTAATGAGTAATTAGTAATGAGTAATGAGTAATTAGTAATGAGTAATTAGTAATGAGTAATGAGTAATTAGTAATGAGTAATGAGTAATGAGTAATGAGTAATTAGTAATGAGTAATTAGTAATGAGTAATTAGTAATGAGTAATGAGTAATTAGTAATGAGTAATGACCAATGACCAATGACCAATGACAAATGACCAATGACCAATTGGTCATTGGCAATATAAAATATCTTACTTACCAATGACCAATTACTGAATTATTTTGTGAATGTTAAGAGTAGACGGAATTACGCCAGCGTTTCTGGACAATATCCCAATCCTCTGACAAACTGTTGGCGGAATGCCTCAATTTCCTCTTTTTCTGGATTTCCATGTGAGACAATAGCTACCTGGTAGCGACGCATCACGTCCACAGGGCATTGTCCCGCTTCCAAACTCCAAAGTGCCATTTGCACCCGCATTGGCGGCTCGTAGCTAATTCCTAATTCGTTTAGAAAAGCTCGAAAGTCGCCATCAACTTGGGACGAGACGTGACCTTTGAGTTTGACCCTAACCACCCAGCCATCTATTTGATGTATGACGGTAACGAACGAAACAGGCATATCGGGTCTGCCGTGCAGGTATTGAACGACCCTCAGAGTTAGACTGGCATTTGCCAGGTAATACAAGTATTCCATGTTGGTGCTTGGGATCAAAGCCAATCCTACATATCTATATTCGTCAATAATTGGCTGTTCCGGGTAGGGTAAAAGCCCCCGTTTTTTGATGGGGAGGTTTACCCAATTTTCATATTTCTCTTTCAGTGTTAGCTAATCGTATCAATTTTTAAGTCTAGGGATGAAATTGAGCGGTAATGCTTTACAGTTTCTTGATGAAGGAAAGCCCAAACCAGCTTGTTCAAAGCAGTATAAATCAATATGGAGCAACAAATAACACAGGACAATTCCCATCAATCCTCTCCTCCAGGGGCAAAAAATGTTGAATTAGACTGTTCGTTAGCTGGTTATGACTACGAACTACCGACAGAACTAATTGCCCAAAACCCAGTGGTTCCCAGGGATAGCTCTCGCTTATTGGTGGTGAAATCTCCCAATACAGGCAACGAATTAGCACCTTCACACCATATTTTCCGTGATTTGGCTGAGTTGCTGCAATCAGGAGATTTACTGGTGATGAACAATACAAAAGTGATGCCGGCGCGGTTGTATGGTCACAAATCTACAGGTGCGGAAATTGAGGTGTTACTGTTGGAGGAACGCCAGTATAACTGTTGGTTAGCCTTAGTCAAGCCTGGAAAACGCTTCAAGCAGGGAACGAAGATTATTTTTTACCCTAGGGGAGATGGGGGGGTAGGGGGAGCAAAACTCACAACTCAACTAACAGCGACGGTTTTGGGCACAGATAAGGCGACTGGGGGGCGTCTGTTGCAATTTGATCTGCCAGAGGGTACATCTTTGGTACAATTGTTAGATGTCTTTGGCGAAGTACCTTTACCACCTTATATCACTGCCTCGGCGGCTGGTGACGAACAGTATCAGACTGTTTATGCTAAACATCCAGGTGCGGTAGCCGCGCCTACGGCGGGGTTACATTTTACTCCAGAATTACTACAAAAGTTGCGCGATCGCGGAATCAATCAAGCTTTTATTACCCTCCATGTCGGTGTGGGAACTTTTCGCCCTGTGGAGGTGGAAGATGTAACTACTCACCAAATGCATGAAGAATGGATGGAAGTCCCCCCCTCAACAGTAGAGCAAATCCGTGCCGCTAAAGCAGCTGGCGGTCGGATTATTGCTGTGGGTACAACGGTAGTACGTGCTTTAGAAGGGGCGGCTCAATCGGGTGATTTGCAAGCATTTTGCGGTAAAACCAACTTGTTTATTTATCCAGGCTACCAATGGCGGGTGGTGGAGGGCTTGATTACTAATTTTCACCTACCGCGTTCTAGTTTGCTCATGCTGGTAAGTGCTTTAATTGACAGGCAAAGGTTGTTGAATATATACCAACAGGCGATCGCTTCTCAATATCGCTTTTATTCCTTTGGAGATGCGATGCTCATTTTACCAGAAGGGACTGGGGACTAGTCCCGCGATTTCAAAGTCTTATACAATACCACTAAAACGCTGACACATGTAGATTTCGCGTAGGGGCACGGCAATGCCGTGCCCCTACAGCTGGTATCATATCGTGTGGATTTAGGGGTATCTAAAAATTTATCCGGCTAAACAAATAGTTTGAAAACACGCCCTAGGGACTGGGGATTGGGGATTGGGGATTGGGGATTGGGGATTGGGGATTGGGGATTGGGGATTGGGGATTGGGGATTGGGGACACTTCGGCAAGCTCAGTGCATCGCTGGGGATTGGGGATTGGGGATTGGGGATTGGGGATTGGGGATTGGGGATTGGGGATTGGGGATTGGGGACTATGAAAGTGAGTGCTGAGTGAAGAATCTTTAAATTTTTTTATTGAATTTTAAATTTTTTTTGCTGTGGTGGGTACTCTTACTTTTAGGGCTTAAACCATAAGTAAAGGTCTGCCATTTATGTCGAAAAAGAATCAGCTATCGCAGTGTTATTACTGGGTTAATCAGGTCGATTTCCGCCGCAGTTCAAAGCAGCAAAAACCGCTGTTGAGGTTTGTCTGGGCGGGTTCAATGTTTTTGATGTTGGCTGCATCCACAATTACTGATTTACCAGGAAGCAAACTATTAGCACAGAACGTTGTCTCACAGGATTTAGAAACAGCTACCTTGTACCAGCAGGGAGTCACGCGCTATAATCGTCAAGACTTTCAGGGTGCAGAATTCGCCTTTCGTCAAGCGTTACAGCGAGACTCCAATATCGGGATGGCACGGAATTATCTGGGACATATCTACCTACAACAAAATCGCCTGGATGCAGCCGTGCAAGAGTATGGAGAAGCAATTAGGCTCAATCCTAATTTCAGCGTGGCGTATTATAATTTAGGATTAGCGTTACATCGACAAGGACAAAAAGAAGCAGCGATAACGGCTTACCGCCAAAGTTTGGTGATAGATCCGAAAATGGCTGTAGCGCAGTATAATCTAGGATTGGTGCTGTATGAACAAGGACAGCCACAGGAAGCGATCGCCGCATATCGACAAGCAATTGAGCTTGATAGCACCAATGCCAATGCCTACTTTAACTTAGCGATCGCCCTGCAAGAACAAGGTGAAATCAAACAAGCGATCGCTACTTATCGGCAAGTATTAACACGAGATCCTAATAATGCCATAGCTTATACCAACTTGGGCAGCCTAATGGTAATTGAATATCAACCTGATGAAGCTATTTCTGTTTACCAGCAAGCTATTCGCCAAAATCCTAAGAATGCTTTAGCTTATTATAATTTGGGCGTTACTTTATACAATCAAGGTGAGATAAAAAAAGCCAATGTAGCATTAAAACGCGCCCGGCAGGAGTATCATGAGCAAGGCAACGTTAGGCAAACTGAGAAAACTGAGCAGTTAATCAGCCAAGTTGTCCAGCAAATAGCAGCACAACAGCAAAAAACATCTCCTCCCTCCCAGATTCCAACACCTACAACCAACGTAGTGTTACAACCTCAGCCACAGCAGTCAAATCAAATGGAATTACCTGCAAATACAGTAGTTAACAATAGTCAAGAGTCAAAAGTCAAGGGTCAAGGGTCAAGGGCTAATTGACTGTTCTTTCACTGAATTCAAAATTCAAAATTCAAAATTCAAAATTGAAAAAAATCCAAACTCCCTAAAACCCCACCCCCAACCCCTAAGCGCAAGCGAGGAGGGGAGAATTTGAGTTAAATCAAAGACGGGATGGGGTTCTTTTTTTATTGATACCAATTTGAAAAAAGAATGGGACAGATAGGGTAGGGGATCTAGGCCTTGCGCCCCTACATATTATCGATGTGTTGCAAAGATTTTTTGAATTGGTGTGAGAATATAAAAAATCAAATTGGTAAGCGATTAATATCTTTATTGCAGCCAATAACTACCATCACTAAACCTCGTTCTAAACGCTTATTTGGTTCTGGATTAATTTGAAATTTACCCTCTTGACTCACCGCAAGCAAATTCAAACCGTAGCGGTTACGTAGTTGGAGTTCGCTGATAGTTTTGCCATGAAATTCATCAGGGACAATTAATTCTACAATACTGTGATCTGGATCGAGATCTAATCGCTCTAGAATTGATGGTTTAGTCAGTGTACGTGCTAAAGCACAACCCGCTTCATATTCAGGAAAAACAACATGATCAGCGCCCACTCGCTGTAACAGTTTATAGTGAACTTCACTAGAGGCTTTGGCGACTACGTGGGGTACACCGCCCTCTTTTGCATTCAGAGTAGTAATAATACTTTCTTGAATGTAGTTACCAATCGCTACAATTACCGTATCAAATTCAAAAATACCAGCTTCTTTGAGTGCAGCAGGTTGAGTTGAATCTAATTTTAAAGCATGACCAACGATTTGCTCACTCAATGCTTCTGATACTCGCTTTTCATCAATATCTGTTGCTAGCACTTCATGGCCTAATTTGTTTAATGTTGAACAAACAGAACGACCAAAACGACCTAAACCAATTACGGCGTATTGTTGGTTCTCTTTACGTAAACTGCGAAAAAAGCCTAATGATGAAAGATTCATGGTGGTTATCCTTGGTTAAGGGTTAGAAGTTAGGAGTTAGGAGTTAGAGGTGGGGTTAGGAGTTAGAGGTGGGGTTAGGATTCCGAAACATTACCAATGAGAAATGACGAATGACGAATGACGAATGACGAATGACAAATGACAAATGACAAATGACAAATGACAAATGACAAATGACGCTAATTATCCCACAAGTAAATTTTCTTCAGGATGGTGAATCCTTGTGGGCTTGGGGTCGCCGAGGATTGCGGACATCAGAAGTAAAACACCAACTCGCCCAATATACATTGTGATAATTAATATTAGTTTTGCTGCTACGGATACACTTCCTGTAATACCCATAGAAAGACCAACTGTAGCAAAGGCTGATACTACTTCAAACAGAATTTGAATAAAATCTAATTCTGGATCTGTAAGTGCAATTAAAGTTGTAGAGAAAATCACAGTGGCGATTGAACCCATCAAGACTCCCACAGCTTTAACAATTAACGATATTGCTATCTTTCGTTCATATAATAAAACTTCTTCTTTTCCCTGAAGAACGGCTTTGGTACAACTTGTGAGAACTCTTAAGGTTGTTGTTTTAATTCCGCCTCCTGTACCTCCTGGACTTGCACCAATAAACATCAGGGCAATCATAATAAATAACCCAGCCGTTGTCATTTTACCAATATCAATAGTGTTAAATCCAGCAGTTCTGGAAGTAACTGATTGAAACCATGCTAATAAGAATTTTTCATTCCAATTGAGAGAACCAAAGGTTTGTGGATTTCTTAATTCTATACATAAAAATGCAATTGTTCCTAGCAATAATAGGATTAAAGTTGTACTGGTGGCAACTTTAAAATCTAGAGAGAGTACAGATTTATTAGGTTGCCTGCGAAAGCGATCGCGTAACCAAAGGTACATTTCTAAAATTACCTGATAACCAATCCCCCCAAAGATAATCAAGAATGTAATGGTAAATACCACCAAATAAGATGATTGATAGGAAATTAAGTTATCTTTGAACAGGCTAAACCCAGCATTGTTCCACGCATTAATACTATGAAAAACTGCTAACCAAAGTCCTTGATTCCATCCATAATCGGGAACAAAAGCTGGCAATAACAAAAATACTCCAGTCAGTTCAAAAATCACAGTAGTGACAATAATTGAGCGAATGACCTGGGCGCTACCACTCATTCCCCGTCGGTCTAAAGCTTGTTGAATGGCGATTTTTTGCCGCAGATCAAACTTGCGTCCAATTAGCAAAATTAAAAATGTGGTGGTTGTCATGTAGCCCAAACCACCAATCTGAGCTAACAGTGCAATAAAAAACTGACCCCAAAAGGAAAAATAAGTCCCTGGATCAACTACAGATAAACCAGTTACACAAACTGCAGATGTGGAGGTAAATAATGCCACAATTGGATCATTCCAAGTACCATTGCTAGTTGAAAATGGCATCATCAGCAGGATTGCTCCTACCACAATGACAGCTATAAATCCTAAGCAAATCGTCCGAGAAACTGTCATAATTAACTCAAAATTCAAAATCTAAAATTTAAATTCAACAAATTCAAGGGTAGCAATGATTTTGGCTATTGACTGTATTCAGCTTAAATGCTTATCAGTTGCTCAAGGTAAAAATTATTTTCTCACGCAGGATCAACAGGGTTTACCTACCCTCGAAGCAAAAACATTCTTATTTAATTAAAAGCACATATGGTAGCCTAACCAATATGTTTACTTAAATTTTGCTTGGTCTTTACATTGCTTGATCTATGAGTGCAACACTTTACCAGCAAATTCAGCAATTTTACGATGCTTCCTCTGGTCTGTGGGAACAGATCTGGGGGGAACACATGCATCACGGCTACTACGGTGTCTATGGTACCGAAAAAAAAGACCGCCGTCAGGCGCAAATTGATTTAATCGAGGAATTGCTCAATTGGGCTGGAGTACAACAAGCTGAGAATATCCTGGATGTGGGTTGTGGCATTGGTGGTAGTTCTCTATACCTGGCAGCCAAGTTTCATGCTAGGGCTACTGGGATTACACTGAGTCCTGTACAAGTCGCTAGAGCCAAAGAACGCGCCCAGGAGGCAAATTTGGGTGGTAGAAGTCAGTTTATCGTGGCTAACGCTCAAGGAATGCCCTTTGCTGACGATTCTTTTGACTTGGTGTGGTCACTGGAAAGTGGTGAACATATGCCAGATAAAACCAAGTTTTTGCAGGAGTGTTATCGGGTTCTCAAACCGGGTGGGAAGTTGATTATGGTGACTTGGTGTCATCGACCAACGGATGTATCACCTTTGACAGCGAATGAGCAAAAGCACTTGCAGGACATTTATCGGGTGTATTGTTTACCTTATGTGATTTCGCTACCAGAGTACGAGGCGATCGCTCATCAATTACCATTACAAAATATCCGCACCGCTGATTGGTCAACCGCTGTCGCGCCCTTTTGGAATGTGGTGATTGATTCGGCGATTACTCCCCAAGCAATTTGGGGGTTACTGAGTGCGGGTTGGACTACCATTCAAGGCGCGTTATCTCTGGGTTTGATGCGTCGAGGTTATGAACGGGGGTTGATTCGCTTTGGGTTGTTGTGCGGAAATAAAGAATTGACACTCCTTAGCCTTTAGGCTAAGGATTCTTGGTTCAACGAGTCCACTTAGCCTAGACCCCTTGCGGTATCTAAGCCAGAGGTGGTTCTCTCCCCTTCGCGGAGCGTCTGTCTTTGCTACGCAACGCTACCGCGAACGACACGCTTCTCTGCGAGCGCCGAAGGCTACGCGAACGTAGAGAAGCGTTAACTTTTGGTCTGCCCGACCATAGTTGCACATAGTGCAAAATTTGTTTGCAGTTTAATGCTGTTAGTCTAGTACCTGTAAATCTTTTACCTACTTCTAGGTGATACTAGAACTACGAAGTAGAACCCCATAGATTTAGTTGTCTTGGCGTAGCCTCTCCCTTTGGGAGAAGGTGCAGCGTCTACTTGTTAGGTAGCAAATGGGTTTTTTATGTGGTTGATTACCCTTCCACAAAGCCCATTATACCAAAAGCCGTCGTAGAACGACGGGGTTTTAGACCCAGATTTTTGATAAACCGCACAAGCGCAGAATGAGGAGAAAATGAATCAGTTTTCTAGCCCAGGGTCTGGTAGTGTTCGGGGTGGCTGGCTTAATGCTTTTTGGCGATTTTCTCGCCCCCACACGATTATTGGCACCAGTTTGAGTGTGTTGGCTTTGTATTTAATTGCTGTTGCTGTTGGAAATCGTAATTTTTCTCTATTACCTTTGTTGGGGGCTTGGTTTGCTTGTGTATGCGGTAATGTTTACATTGTGGGGTTGAATCAACTCGAAGATATTGAGATTGACAAGATTAATAAGCCGAGTTTACCTCTGGCTTCAGGGGAATTTTCTCTGAAGCAAGGACAATTAATTGTGGTCATTACTGGAATTTTAGCGCTAGTTGTGGCGTGGTTAAATGGACCATTTTTATTGGGGATGGTGGCTATTAGTCTGTCGATTGGGACTGCTTATTCTTTACCACCAATTCGCTTGAAGCGGTTTCCTTTTTGGGCAGCTTTGTGTATCTTTTCAGTGAGGGGGACGATTGTTAATTTAGGGCTATTTTTGCACTTTAATTCACTATCGCGACTAAATCAAGCCATTCCCTCTACTGTGTGGGTGTTGACGTTATTTATTTTGGTGTTTACCTTTGCGATCGCCATCTTTAAAGATATCCCAGATATGGAAGGCGATCTCCGCTACAATATCACTACTTTGACCATTCAACTTGGACCCCAAGCAGTGTTTAATCTCGCCCTTTGGGTGTTAACTATCTGCTATCTGGGAATGATTCTAGTTGGTGTGCTACGTATTGCTTCGGTTAACACAATATTTCTGGTAGTGACTCATTTAGCCTTGTTGGTGTGGATGTGGTTACAAAGTTGGGCGGTGGACTTGCAAGATAAAACGGTGATATCTCGGTTTTACCAATTTATCTGGAAACTCTTTTTTATCGAATATCTGATTTTTCCTATAGCTTGTCTTTTGACTTAAAACAATGCTAGAAACCTTTCAATCTACTGATATTTTTGCCCTTGCTGTAGTAATTTCAAGTATTGTGCTGCTAATTTATTTTGCTGCAAAAACTTTGATTACTTCCAACTTGTTCCAAAAGGGTGTCAATCTTTATGAGCAAAAAGATTATCAAGGCGCAGAAGCAGTTTTTCGTCAGGTAATTGCTCAAAATTCTACTAATGATGTAGTGCGTTTGTTTTTGGGAGATGTGTTAAATCAGCAAGGAAAGGTGGAAGAAGCGACGGAATTATTTCAAGAAGTAATTCGCCGCAGTCCGAAAAATCCTCAAGGTTATTTGCGTCTTGCGAGTATTTTAATGCAACAAGAACAGACAGAAGCAGCAAAAAATAATCTGCAACAAGCTCAAGCTTTATTGCAAAAACAACGCCAACCTCAACAAGCAAAAAAAATTGCTCAACTTTTAGAGAAAATGAGCGCTAAGTCAAGCTAGCTTAAAGGGACTGGGGATTGGGGATTGGGGACACTTCGGCAAGCTCAGTGCATCGCTGGGGATTGGGGATTGGGGATTGGGGGGAATGACAAATGACAAATGACAAATGACAAATGACAAATGACAAATGACAAATGACAAATGACAAATGACCAATGACAAATGACAAATGACAAATGACCAATGACAAATGACAAATGACAAATGACAAATGACCAATGACAAATGACCAATGACAAATGACCAATGACAAATGACCAATGACAAATGACAAATGACAAATGACCAATGACAAATGACCAATGACAAATGACCAATGACAAATGACAAATGACAAATGAGTAAGGTTTACCTGGTTGGTGGTGGGTTAGGAGATATAGAATACCTGACAGTAAAAGCGTATAATCTGTTGGGTCAAGCTCAAGTGTTGGTTTATGATGCTCTAGTAGATGCCCAATTATTGCAATGTGTACCACCTGATTGTGTCAAATTGGATGTGGGTAAACGTGGTGGTAAACCCAGTACACCCCAAGCTGAAATTAACAAATTATTGGTCAACTACTGCCTGCAGGGGAAAAAAGTTGTCAGACTAAAATCAGGCGATCCGTTTATTTTTGGGCGCTGTACTTCCGAAATTGAGGCGTTGAAAGCATCTGGTTGTGATTTTGAGATAGTACCAGGAATTTCTTCGGCGATCGCAGCTCCTTTATTAGCCGGAATTCCCCTGACAGATCCGGTTTTGAGTCGCTGTTTTGCGGTGTTTACGGCTCATGAACCAGATGCTTTAAACTGGGAAGCATTGTCACGCTTAGAAACTCTGGTAATTTTGATGGGAGGGCAACATCTGCCAGAGATTATACATCAATTGGTGCGGCATGGGCGATCGCGCCTCACACCCATTGCCATCATCCGTTGGGCAGGCACTCCTCGTCAACAAATTTGGACAGCGCAACTGAGCAATATTCAAGAACAAACCACTGGGTTATCTCTCTCCCCTGTGGTCATGGTAATTGGTGAAGTTGTCGGCTTACGCAAGTACTTACAACCTGAGAATATATATATTAATGATTCTCTCATAGCCACAACTCCTGACGCGCAAACCGTGAATACCAATCTCCGTCCCTCTCCCCTCCCCTTGGCTGGGAAAACTATCCTCGTCACACGTTCAGTGGGACAATCGAGTCAATTTAGCGATCGCCTGACTGCATTTGGCGCTAAAGTAATTGAAATGCCTACCCTAGAAATTGGACCACCTTCGAGTTGGCAAGCTTTGGATGATGCGATCGCTAATTTATCTGACTTCGATTGGTTGATTCTCACCTCGACTAATGGCGTAGACTATTTTTTTGCCAGATTAATCGCCCGTGGTCAAGATTCCCGTGCCTTAGCTGCTGTTAAAATTGCCGTTGTCGGTGAAAAAACTGCCCAAAGTCTTCAACAACGAAATCTCCAACCAGATTTTATTCCCCCCAATTTTGTTGCAGATTCTTTAGTAGAAAATTTAAGCGAAGAATTGGTAGGTAAAAAGGTTTTATTTCCCAGAGTCGAAAGCGGTGGAAGAGAAGTTTTAGTTAAAGAATTAACCGCCAAGGGAGTAGAAGTCATCGAAGTTGCTGCATATCAATCTTGTTGTCCTAGTAGTATTCCAGCATCGGCAGAATTAGCTCTAAAAAACCATGAAATAGATATAATTACTTTTGCCAGTTCTAAAACTGTGGAATTTTTCTGTCAACTTACAAGTAATATCTTCTCAGACAATGCTGGTGTTAATCAATCAGATGCTGTAAAAAATTACTTCGCCGGAGTTTGTATTGCTTCTATCGGTCCGCAAACTTCAAAAACTTGTCAGAATTTATTTGGTCGCGTCGATGTAGAGGCTGAAGAATATACTTTAGATGGTTTAACCCAAGCACTAATCAAATGGGAATTGGGGAATAGGGAATAGGGATTGGGGATTGGGAAGGGGACAAATGACCAATGACAAAGAGTAATGAGTAATGAGTAATGAGTAATCAGTAATGAGTAATGAGTAATGAGTAATGAGTAATGAGTAATGAGTAATGAGTAATGAGTAATGAGTAATGAGTAATGAGTAATGAGTAATGAGTAATGAGTAATGAGTAATGAGTAATGAGTAATGAGTAATGAGTAATGAGTAATCAGTAATGAGTAATCAGTAATGAGTAATGAGTAATGAGTAATCAGTAATGAGTAATCAGTAATGAGTAATGAGTAATGAGTAATGAGTAATGAGTAATGAGTAATGAGTAATGAGTAATCAGTAATGAGTAATGAGTAATGAGTAATCAGTAATGAGTAATGAGTAATGAGTAATCAGTAATGAGTAATGAGTAATGAGTAATCAGTAATGAGTAATGAGTAATGAGTAATCAGTAATGAGTAATCAGTAATGAGTAATGAGTAATGAGTAATGAGTAATGAGTAATCAGTAATGAGTAATGAGTAATGAGTAATCAGTAATGAGTAATGAGTAATCAGTAATGAGTAATGAGTAATGAGTAATGAGTAATGAGTAATGAGTAATGAGTAATGAGTAATCAGTAATCAGTAATGAGTAATGAGTAATGAGTAATGAGTAATGAGTAATCAGTAATGAGTAATGAGTAATGAGTAATGAGTAATCAGTAATGAGTAATGAGTAATGAGTAATCAGTAATGAGTAATGAGTAATGAGTAATCAGTAATGAGTAATGAGTAATGAGTAATGAGTAATGAGTAATCAGTAATGAGTAATGAGTAATCAGTAATGAGTAATGAGTAATGAGTAATGAGTAATCAGTAATGAGTAATGAGTAATGAGTAATCAGTAATGAGTAATGAGTAATGAGTAATCAGTAATGAGTAATCAGTAATGAGTAATCAGTAATGAGTAATGAGTAATGACAAATGACAAATGACAAATGACAAATGACAAATGACAAATGACCAAACGCATCATCGGCTTAACTGGGGGTATCGCTACAGGTAAAAGTACTGTTAGCAATTATTTGGCTAGTGCTTACAATTTACCGATTTTAGATGCTGACATTTATGCAAGAGATGCAGTATCTGTAGGTTCACCCCTTCTTAGGGCGATCGCACAACGTTACGGCGAATTAATTTTACAGCCAGATGGTGATCTCCATCGCCAAAAGCTGGGGGAAATTATCTTTAATGATCAAGCTGAACGCAAATGGCTAGAAGATTTGATTCATCCCTACGTGCGCGATCGCTTTCTCAACGCCATTGCTGAATCCCCTTCAGAAACACTGGTCTTGGTAATACCGTTGCTATTTGAAGCTCAGATGACTAATTTAGTCACAGAAATCTGGGTAGTTAGTTGCTCACAATTACAGCAAATCGAAAGATTAATGCAGCGAAATTACTTGAATCGAGAACAAGCACTAGCTCGCATTAATAGCCAATTATCACTTACAGAAAAAGTCGCTGGTGCAAACATTGTATTAGATAACTCTTCCACTCAAGAAGCTCTCTTGAAACAGGTGGATATAGCTTTTGGCGCGTACAGCAGAGATGGGTGAAATTTTAGGCTTTTATATCATGTGCGGTTGATCGCTTATAAAATGACAAGTATTTATCCGAACATGATATTACGCTGACGGTTGAGCCTCAGAACCTGAAAATTCATCCTCTCCCAATCCCCAATCCCCCATCCCTTACAAGGGTAGGTATTTTGTATTTGGTCATTTTTTGACCATTTCAGCCAACTGCTTAAACTCTGAAACAACCAAACCACGTTAAGCAATTGAGAATTTTCTCAACTATTTTCGAGATTCTAAAAAACCTACCCTTGAAAGATCCCCAATCCCCAATCCCCAATCCCCAATCCCCAGTCCCCAGCGATGCACTGAGCTTGCCGAAGTGTCCCCAATCCCCAATCCCTCTTGCTCAAATTTCCCCTCCCACTACGACATCTCGAATTCGCAGACTCGGACCACCACAACCTACAGCTAAACCGTTTTGTCCACCTTTACCACAACCGCCGGATTCATCCCAATAAAAATCATTACCAATTGCTTCAATATCCGCCAGAGTTTGGAAAACATTACCCGATAGTGTGACATCCCGCACAGGTTCAGCAATTTTACCATTTCTAATCATCCATGCTTCCCCAGCACTAAAGGTGAACATTTCTCCATTTGTCATCCCACCCAGCCAATTGCGGGCATATACTCCTTCTTTAATACCAGTAATTAAGTCCTCAACTGGGGTTTGACCCCGTTCAATCCAGGTATTTGTCATCCTGACAATGGGGCTATAGTGATAATTAAGACATCTGGCGTTGCCTGTTGGTGCTTCATCCAATTTACCTGCAGTTTCACGGGAGTGCAAACGTCCGACCAAAACCCCATCTTCAATCAGTTGGGTAGTAGTGGCGGGTGTACCTTCATCGTCGTAAAAATAGCTACCGCGATGTCCTGTAGGCGCAGCACCATCAAAAATTTGCAGTTCTTTGGGACCAAATCGGCGTCCAATGGTCATGGCTTCGAGTAAATCGGGATTTTCGTAAGCCATATCTGCTTCGGAAAGATGTCCAAAAGCTTCATGGACAAATAACCCAGAGAGAATCGGGTCAATGACTACGGTGTAGGTATTACCTTTGACTGGTGGTAGAGTTAAAGCAGCGATCGCTCTTTGGGCTGCACCCTTAACTTGTTGATCCAAATCAGTTAAATCTTCATAGGCTTTGCGGGAGCCTGTTGTTTCCCTTCCGGTTTGCACAGTTTCGCCGTTTCTGGCTGTAGCAGCAAAGCGCATTTCCATATCTACCCAAGATTGCTCAATCAGAGTTCCTTCTGAGGTCGCAATAATCACTCTTTGGGCGCTGTCACCGTAGCGAACCGAAGTAGTAGTAATCCGGGGGTCACAACTTTTGAGCAAATCAGAATAGCGATCGCACAATTCTTTTTTCTGCGTCCGAGAAATTTTGCGGGGGTCGGTACCTGTCAGGGGTAGAAAGCATACTGCTTGCACCGGGTCAATAGGTGCTAGTACAGTTTCTTCATCACCAACAATTCGCGCTGCGGCGATCGCTTCTTCAATCCGTTCTTTAATTGTCAAAAGTTGGATGAACTACCCCATCTTACTTCGTTGAAGATGGGGTTTCTACATCCCCATCAGTAAGTTGAGATTTTTGACGTTTCCTCTGACTGGTTCTTGCGTACTTAGCGTGCTTAATTATTAGTTAAAGTCTATAAATTTGCTTTAAAAGTAAGACTTACAGGCGTTCATAATTTAATTTTCAGCAATATGACCAAAAATACAGGAAATAATGGCTATTACCGTATCTCAGTAAGGGTTTCAAGCTGATTATTTAATAAATTTAGCACGCTAAGTACGGAAGAGCCGTAGAGTTTGTGAAAAAAGAAGACGTTTCGTTTTTGACTTGCTTACATCCCCTCCCTGCCTTGTCTACGACACGCTGCGCGAACGGCTGAGGAAGGGGAATTACGCAATTAGGTTAAAGCTGCTCAACCCCCACCCACCTTTATAACAAGCGCGAATATGTCCACCTATCGAGATGCCTTCGCTGAGGCTTTCTACCTTATCACCACGCAACATTATATCAGTCCCTTCAGACTCTTCGAGGCGAATCATCAGATAATCTACGTGGGATGAGTAACGCACAATCAGGTCAGACAGTAAATTTTGGGCGTCAGTAAGTGTAGTGGGCATTTCTCAGTATTCACAATGACGAACTGTATTTATTTTGCAATTATTCTGTGTCAGTTGTCATTTGTCATTTGTCATTTGTCAAAAGTATTTGATAGTTTGAAAGGTAACAAATTTACGCTCTTAAAAGCTGAAGATAAACTTACGGATAAACAAAAAAATAAATTAGATAAAATCAGGTAAGCGTCACCTTTATTAAGAATAATGCATTCATTGAAAGAGGAATTCCATGATATTTTTGATAACAGTGAAGATTTAGGAGAAGGAATTTCAGGTCTACTAGATTGGTTAGAGAAAGCTGAACCTTATTACCAAAAAAGTGTTAAGACAATTAAACGATGGTTTGGAGAGATAATAGGATATTTTGAAAGAAAAACTACTAATGGAGTAATAGAAGGAATGAATAATAAATTAAAATTGATAAAAAGAAGTGGATTTGGTTTGAGAAATTTTCGCAATTTTGAAATTAGAGCTTTACTTTCTTGGCATTATAATATTAATTTAGCACGCTAAGTACGCAAGAACCTCATAGTCTTGGGTACAGCGTTGCATAAATCCCAAGCGATCGCGGCCGTATTCTTCTAGGGCAGTTACAGGATTGGGATGGGGTAGGGTCAGTAAATCTTGGCTCATTTTCAGGTACTCCATTAAGTTGATTGCTTATGTGAGTTAAATATGATGAGCATCATTCATATTTGTCAACAAAAATGTGAGCAATCCTCGTTTATTTATGGCGCTGCCCGTGTCAGTTGTCAGTTGTTTTTAAATCTGGTCTAATTCTTTGCCACTGACCACTGGCCACTGACAAAACTCCATCCCTTGATGGGTGGAGTTTTTTTCTCAAGGCTGGACTTATTGTCATTGTCTGGGTTGATATATTGATACACACTATATAAGTGCATTCCCTACCCAAACTGAGTTATGGGCAGGGTGCTTTGGTTATGAGACGGCGATCGCGGCTGTTATTTCCTTCAAAGCATGTAAAACTCGATCAATCTCTTCAACGGTGTTGTAGTGTACTAGTCCAATCCGCAGCAAACCGCCACTCGCTTCTAAGCCTAATTTCTCAGTTACACCGTTCGCATAGAAATTGCCATGCCAGGAAAAAATACCGCGATCGCCTAATGTTTGTGCTAAACTTTGAGGGGTTTGTCCTGGGAGTCGCAATCCAAAGGTTGGTGTCCGCCAAGCCAAGCGTTGAGTATCTGTGATCCCATATAAGGTTAAGCCAGGAATCGCCAAAAGTCCAGAAATTAAATGTTGGCTGAGTTCTTGTTCATATTGCTGAATTGCTGACATCGCTACAAGCAAAGCAGCACGCCGATTAGGATAGGAACTGGATGTTAAATGTGTAGGTTCATCCGGTGTCGTCGGAATGCGGGGACAGTGGAAGGTTTCCCATTTTTCTGTATGTGTCTCTAAAAAAGCTGCCAGCACTTCATTACTAATTGTAGGTGAAACACGGCAACCTAGTTTTGCCAAATAATTAATTGCTGCGACTAATCCGGCTAAAGCTTCGTGATTCAAAGTCCCTGTTTCCCAGCGCGATGGGCCTTCCTCTGGGGCTGGTTGTAGTTTATAAGGTTGAAACCGGGCTAGATGCTCCCGTTTACCATAGAGAATACCAATATGGGGACCAAAAAACTTGTAAACCGAACAGGCCAGAAAATCACAGTCTAGGGTCTGGACATCAATCGGTCCGTGAGGGGTGTAGTGGACTGCATCAACAAACACCAAAGCACCAACAGCATGGGCGAGGCGCACCACCTCGGCGACATCGTTAATTGTCCCCACGGCGTTGGATGCATAGCCAATTGCTACCAAGCGTGTCTGGGAATTGAGGTGCTGTTCCAGTTCGCACAGGTTGAGGGTGCAGTCTTCCACATTAATATCAACCACCCGGATTTTAACACCGCTTTCTTCCAAAGCATACCAGGGGGAAATATTAGCATAATGATCAAGCCGGGTAACAATGATTTCATCACCTGGTTGCAGTTCTCGACCAATAGCGCGACTCAAACTAAAGGTGAGGGTGGTCATATTCGCACCAAATACCACCTCATCATTGGCACATCCTAGGAAATCAGCACTAGCAGCCCTAGCAGCATTAATCAGGGCATCTGTACGTATACTAGTAGCAAAAGTGCCGTGGGCATTGGCGTTTGACTTCACCAGATAATCACTCATCGCGTCTAACACTGCTCCGGGTACCTGAGTACCACCAGGACCATCACAGAAAATCGCAGGTTGTCCATTGATTTGTTGTGTAAGTGCCGGAAACTGGGCACGTATCCATTTTAAGTCAAGAGGTTGCATATTAAACTCCTCCAGTAATGCTGGACAAGCTAACACAAAAAATGGTCTTGAGGATTGACACTCCCCGTCCTGAAGGAGCGGGGATTCTGTAATCTACGTCAGAATTTGCTCTTGCTGGCTTGCGCCAACTAGCGTAGTGATTCCGACTCCTACAGCGTTACTTCGGGATTGCCCATCCCTAGCAAGTGTAGCATCGCGGAGCGTGTCGGAGACAAGATTTAAAATGTTAATCGCTGCATTTTCATCCCTATGCAACTTGCATCCACAACTACAAACATGGGTGCGAGTTGATAGAGATTTTTTCACAATCACGCCACAATTTGAACACTTTTGTGATGTGTAATGTGGTTGCACGCTGAACGCTAACTTACCAAATTTACCAGCAAAATACTCAATCCACTGCGTAAACAAATACCAGCTAGCGTCAGCAATTGACTTAGCTAAACAATGGTTTCTGAGTAAGTTACGCACTTGCAGGTTTTCATAGGCTACTAAGTCGTTAGACTTGCACACGTTACGCGCTATTCTCTTAGCGTGTTCATTCCGTTGCCTACTTATTCTCAAGTGCTTAGAGGCAAATATAGCTCTAGATTTTCTACGTCCTGAAGAACCTTTTTTCTTTTTGTAAATACGTCTTTGAGCATGTTTAATTGACTTTTCAGCCTTGATCAAAAACTTGGGATTAGATTCTTGATGTCCGTTAGAATCAGTGTAAAAACTCTCTAGCCCAACATCTAAACCGATTTCATTACCTGTCAGTGGTTGAATATCTGAAGCTTCAACATCAATACAAAACTGACAGTAATAGCCATCAGCACGACGCACCAATCTAACACGTTTAATTGATTTTACAGGGTAGGTTTGAATATCCCATTTGCCCAACAATTTCAACTCACCAATACCTTTTTTATCAGTAATGGTAATACGGCGCTTGATTGGATTTAGCTTCCAGCCTGATGTCTTGTACTCAACCGAGCGATTATCACGCTGGAATCTGGGATATCCCTTTTTACCTGATACTTTCTTTTTACAATTATCGTAAAACCTTGATATTGCTAACCATGCTCTTTCGGCTGAGGATTGTACCGCCATCGAGTTTAGGTTAGCTACAAACTTAAATTCGTTGCGTAGTTCCGTTGAATACTTGTTGAGTGCGAATCTATCAATTTTTGCTTCTCTTGGCGCGTCAATCCAATATCTCAAACATTTGTTTCTAATGAATTGAGTAGTTTTAATAGCTGATTCAATGGCTAAATATTGAAGTTTTTTAGCTTTAACTTTGTACTCTAGAACTAGCAACTTAATCACCCCCTTTGTTGTTTATGTTATATGTTGATTATACCATTCTTAAGTAGAAAACCGCAATAGGTTATTTCGGAAAGGTGAACGCACCCTACAAAATAACTCAGCATTCAGCACTTTTTTTACGGGTTTGGTATGGCGACACTCTTGAGGATGGTCATCGGTCCGAGGTCTTTGACAAAATGCATTTGTTGTTGATTTCGTACCAACAGCGCACCCGCGAATCCTAATGAGTTGACCGAAATTGACTCAAATTCTTCCTGCGATCGCGGTACAATTAACATCCATTGTCGCGTAGCTAGAAGATTATAAGGAACAGACTCTAAACCCACCTTTCGTAGTAAGCTGTGATATATCTCCAGAGTGGCTGCAGCAGCGGTGAATGGGGAATTTGCCCAACTAGGATCGAGGGTGGCGAAAGCGTTTAAAAAAGGCAGTTGGGGTATAGTTGCAATTGAATTGGGAACTGTCGCAGTTGGTAGCAGCGGTGCAATAGGTATCTGTAAGCCTGATGGTGTAAGTGGTAAGGGTACAAGTTGCAGGTGTTTGTGTCGTTGACTTGCACCTGCAATTTTACCGCCATTGTAGAATGCTAAACCATCGAAATCAGCAAGACTCGCCCACATGGCCGCAAAATCTTCTAAGGTGAGTAAGCTATCCTGTTCCTCAAAAGCACGGGTAATAATCAGCAGGTGATGGTCAACAACGTTAAATTTGTTTAATATACACACATGGCTATCAGAAATATCTGCCACAAATAAATCTTCTTCATAAGGTAAAAATGGATTAAACTCTTTACCAGTTGTGGCTATTTGTTTCTCTTGCTTTTGTTTGGCTACTTTTTTACGGTTTAGGTTCGACAAAATCCGCACTAAAAAATTAACCCCACCTTGCTCAACAAACTCAAACTCTGTGGGTATTGACTGGAGCGCACCGCATCCCAAAGCATACTCTGTGCGTTCCTTGACACTATTCCATAACGTGCCAGGTTTTAGTAAAATTTTTCCCTGTACCATTTTTTATTTTGGCTGATGTGCAGAAATTAGATTTCATATCATGTCCGGGAGCTTACCCATAATACCCGCAATGTAGAGACGTTACATGTAACGTCTCTACAGAATATTTTATTACGGTCATATAACCGGACATGATATTACAGCCATTTTCAGGTAAATAGACCACGCTTTTGGGGCGCAAGGCCTTGTGCCCCTACGAAGATCTGTGGTTATTGGGTGAAAATCGCTGTAAAAAAATCAGGAATCTCAATTTTTACGAATGCATTGTTTTTATTTAAAATGCCATAATTTCATCGAAATCGGCAAACATCTCATCAAGTAAGTCTTCCATATCGTCTTCCTGCATCTGTCGCAGAATTTGTGGACCACCGAGAAATTCCTTGATGCTGGTTTTTTCTTCTCGAAAATCCTTGACAAAATCGCGAATAGCAGCAATTTTTTCAATTTCCGATTCTAGTTGATTCAACATTTGGGCAACGGGATCTATCCCGACTTTCACGGCTTTTCGACAATCGGAAACCATTGTTCCTTCTGGGGTATGTTTTACTTCCGATAGTTCCCGTTTTAATTGATTAAATTGATTTTTGAGTAATTCATTATGTTGCTCTAAGCGAGTACATTTCCTAGTTAAATCATCTTCGTTATTCTTATCAATAATTTCCCCTAATTGATGTTGCTGTTCAATTTCTAATAGTCGAGCCAAATCACCATCTTGATAAGCCTTATTGATTTCTTTCATAATTTCTGTATGGCGCATTTGCGTTTCGCCATTTTTAGCTTTATCAGGGTGGAAAACTTCAGCTAAACTCAAAAATATCTCGCGAATTTTTCTCGATGCATCAGTTTTATTCCTTGAGGGAATTTCTAGGTCTTGTGGTGCCTCTTGATCTCGATAGTAGTTTTGCCTTTGCGAGGAGGAGTCATCATTCTCTTCCTCATTTGTTTCCAATACTTCTGCTTCTGAGTCTGTATCAATATCTTGATGATCGCGTTTTGGGCTGATGATTCCCATTAACTGCATACTCCTATAAACACCTTCAATATCTTTCTTACTTTTTTTGCCTAACTTTCTGGTGGCAAAAATTTCTGCAAACAGAGCATGAATTTCTTGGTCAATATCTACCAATTTATGGAAACTGGGGGTACAGCGATTAAATATGTCCGCACCTAAAGAACGCATTTGCTCGACAAAGTTATTGAGTTCAGTCTTTTTTTTATTGATCTTTTTGAGCAGTCGTTGGTGTTCTTTGTCAAGTACTTCTAGACGGATATGCCCTGATGAGAGAGCCAGGACTGTTGTTGTAGTACTTTGGGAGCGAGATGAGGTTTTTTTAGGCATATAATTTCTCAATGTGATTAGAGTCCAAATCCTAGGCTGGCTGATACCACAAAAGCCTATTTAATGAATATTTATTTGCTGATGCACAATGCCCAGCCGAAAAAACGTTGTCAGTCATCTTGTCTTGATATGTCTAAATAATTAGCAATATCAAGTTAAGCGCTTATTTCAGATTACTACTTTTTGACTAGGTATTTAGCGAGATTGACAGAAATTGCTGCAAGACCCCAAACAAGGTGCTTTAGGGACTGAGAAATAAAAAAAACATACCATCGTAGGGTGCGTCAGTAGCGAGAAACTCAAGACATAACCCGAAATTATTGGTACTGAGGCATCTTACTGTGGATAATTTAATTCATGGAAGTCCCTTAGCATTATGCCAAAGGCTTTGGCAAAATGACCGTGATATCATGTTCGGTTGATCGCTGATAAATTGATAAGCTATTTCACAGTGCTACTTGTGAAGCTGAACAATTATGGTCCAGATTAGTAATTCACAAACTCCGTTAGCTCAGGAGTCCTCCTATTGGTCTGCAATTCTACAGCAATTGCTGGACGGTCAATCACTTTCTGTTTCCCAAGCCTCAGATTTAATGCAAGGCTGGCTGGCTACAGCAATCCCTGATGTATTGTCAGGTGCAATCTTAGCCGCAATTCAAGCCAAGGGAGTGTCAGCAGCCGAACTAGTGGGTATGGTCGAGGTATTATACTCCCAGTCTGTTAAACCGACCTTAGCAGCACCAGTGATTGGCAATTTACCATTAGTCGATACATGCGGAACAGGTGGCGATGGTGCATCTACCTTTAATATTTCCACGGCGGTGGCTTTTGTGACTGCAGCTTCTGGGGTAAAAGTAGCAAAACATGGTAATCGTTCCGCCTCTGGTAAAACTGGTTCAGCGGATGTGTTAGAAGCTTTAGGCGTCAACCTCAAAGCCAGCACCGAAAAAGCTCAAGCGGCCTTAGAGACGGTGGGGATTACCTTTTTATTTGCGCCAGATTGGCACCCCGCACTCAAGGCGATCGCCCCATTGCGAAAAACCCTCAAAGTCCGCACAGTTTTTAATCTCCTCGGTCCGTTACTCAACCCACTCAAACCCACAGGACAAGTCATTGGGATTAATAACCCAGCCTTAATAGAGACTTTCGCCCAAGTTCTCAAGGAACGAGGAACTCACCGCGCCATTACCCTCCACGGACGCGAAAGGTTAGATGAAGCTGGATTGGGTGATAAAACTGATGTGGCTATCCTTTCAAATCAACAAATACACTTACTAGAAATAGATCCCCAAGAATTAGGTTTAAACCCCGCCCCGATTACTACATTAGTAGGTGGAGATGTGGAAGAAAATGCCGAAATTCTCAAAGCAGTTTTGCAAGGTAAAGGGACGCCACCACAGCAAGATGTCGTGGCTTTAAATGCTGCTTTAGCATTGTATGTAGGTGAAAGAGTAACAGATAGTGGCGATTATGTAAATACTTTTTCGCAAGCTGTAATACTTGCTAAAGACATTTTGCAAAGTGGTGAAGCTTGGACAAAATTGGCTCTTTTAGCTGAATTTTTGGCTGCATAATTTCTCGTTCCCATGTTCTGCACTCTAACTTATTAGAGACCACGTGTCTGGGGCGCAAGGCCTTGCGCTCCTACACTTAGGTGTTATATCTCACATTCCGCACCCTAGGATTATTCAGGAATATTCAGAAAAATAGTTGCTTTTTGACTACCATTGCTAGAAAAATTACGGGGAATTACGCCGATGATTAGCAGCTTGTAAAAGCAGTGATTCTGCAAAAGCGATCGCATCGGTTGCTGATTTACCACCGGCTAATTGTGCGAGTTCTTCGCGACGGGTGGTCAAGTTATCTAATGTAGTAACTCGCACAACTGTGCGCTGTTGTGTGTTAGTTTTATCACCTTGATTTTGATTAATAGTTTGCTTATCTACCCGAAAATGCCTATCTGCCATTGCGGCTACTAAGGGTTGATGGGTAACGCATAATACTTGATGATTGTAACTCAGTTGATATAATTTTTCGGCGATCGCCTGGGCTACTCTCCCAGAAACACCCACATCTATTTCATCAAATACCATTGTTCCGGCTGTATCGGCTTGGGAAAAACAAGCTTTCAGCGCTAGTAAAAAGCGACTCATTTCACCACCTGAAGCGATTTCGGTTAAGGGTTGTATGGGTTCACCGGGGTTAGGACTAAACATAAAGGTAATTTTATCTGCACCGGCGGTGGTGGGTGCAATGGGTGCTATTTCTATTTTAAATTGCACTTTTTCCATTGCTAGGGGCTTGAGTTCGGATATTAATCGCGCTTCTAAATCTGTCGCTACTGTGCGTCTTAACTGTGTTAATTGGTGACAGGCTTGGGTCAGCTTGGCAAAATATGCCTGTTCTTGCTGTTCTAAACTTTCAATAGATTGTTCTGTGTCATTGAGTTGGGCTAATTCCCCTTGGATGCGTTGAAAATAGGCGAGGGCTTCCAGTAATGTCGGTCCATATTTGCGACAAATTTGCTTTAATTCACGAATGCGTTCTTCTACTTCCTCCAACCGTTGGGGATCGGCTTCTAGACTTTCCCCATAGGCGTTTATTTGCCGCCCTACTTCCATTATCGCCGTTTGGGCGTCCCGCACCAAGTCCAACATGGGTTGCAGTTGGTTATCATATTCCACCATGTCGTTTAATGTCGCTTCACTGTCTCCCAACAAATCGGCGACTGCGGGGGCTTCGTTATCGTTTTGATATAAAGCTTGATAAATCTTATAACTCATCTGCTGCAAATCCACGACATGATTGAGGCGTTCCCGTTCTTGCAGCAGTTGTTCTAATTCATTGGGGTCATTAAGGTTCGCGGTGCTTAATTCCTGGACTTGATAGGTGAGTAAGTCCAATTGTTGTAGGCGTTCCCGTTCTGAGGTGCGGCGTTTTTCTAGGGCTTGTCGTGCCTTTTGGTACTCTGCAAAAATAGCAACGATGGACTGACGTTGCTGTAATAGAGATTCACCACCGTGTAAATCCAACCATTCGCGGACTTGGGCTGATTGACCCACCTGGACAGTTTGACCTTGGGCGGTAATTTCCACCAGGCGATCGCGCAGTCCGCCCATAATCTGGCGATTAACTAACACACCATTCACCCGCGAACGACTGCGGATATTACTACTAGTAGCTGTAATTTCGCGGCTGATAACTACGGAGTTATCATCAATTAAAT